>CAZNTN010000022.1:0-54347 GCA_964575995.1 uncultured Melioribacter sp.
TAAAAATAAACAACTTACGCCACTTTTTCTGCTTTTCGTTTTAGAATTTTAGGTTCTAAAATATGTTTGTCCGCTCTTAATTAAAAAGCGTGTTTTATAAGCCGGTTTGTTTTGGCGTATGCTGGCTATTATTTTTTTTATGTCTTCGGTATCGCAAGAAGAATCGGAGCTGCTTTTCAACTCCTTTAACTTATTTAGACTTCTTTCCATATCCTTGGTTTCAATCGGCTTTAGTAAATAATCTATGCTATTTACTTTGAAGGCTTGAATAGCATATTCATCGAATGCGGTTGTAAAAATGATTGGACATTTAATATCCACGGATTTGAAAATATCAAAACTGAGTCCGTCAGAAAGTTGAATATCCATAAACACAATATCCGGTAAAGAATTATGCTGAAACCATTTTACAGCAGAGCTAACGCTTTCTATAACTTCCAAAACAGAAACTGAATCATCAACTTCATTCAAAACGGTTTTAAGTCTTTTTGCTGCGGGTAATTCATCTTCAATTATTATGGCTTTCATAATGTCCTCGCTCGTCCATCATAGGAAGTATAACCCTAAATATGTTATCTGCCTCAATAATCCGAACATCTTTCTTAGATAATATTGCATAACGGTTTTTTATATTTTGTAAACCACGCTTGGTAGATGGTTTAATAAAGTTTTTCCTTTGCAAATTATTTTCAACAATCAAGTTGTTATCGGAATCAATAAACATTTTTACATATAGTGGTTTTTCCGAAGATACTACATTGTGCTTAACGGTGTTCTCTAGAAGTATTTGAAGCACTAAGGTTGGAATGAATTTTCTTTTTTGGTGCTCATCTATATTTATATCAACATTGAAATTATCACCGAAACGTTTCTTTTGTAAGTATACATATGAATCAACAAGATTCAGCTCGTCATTTAAAAGCACAAGGTGATCAGACTGCCGTTGAAGAAGGGTTCTATAAAAGTTGGCAAGCTTTTGCACATACTCTATCGCGGTTTTTTTATCTTCAACAATTACGGATGTTAATGTGTTCAAACTGTTAAAGAGAAAATGGGGATTAACCTGGCTTTGTAAAGTATGAAGCTGGGCATGAAGATTTTCTGTCTTTAGCATTTCTGATTCCACAAGTGCTTTTTTCCATTTATTATAGAAATGGACACTGATATAAACCGCGTGATATAAAAGAGACACCGCAACAAAGAAATAAAGTGAACGCTCTGCAATGTTTATCCATTCTTCTGTTTTAATAGTTTCTATAATTTTAGGATGAAGAAAAGTAGATACAACTGCGTTGATTACCATAAAAAAGAGTACGATAAAAAACCCCGCAATAGAAGAACCTTTAACTTGGGTAAACAAACGAAGCAGTGGCATTTTTTCCCAGGGTAGTTTTCTATCTAGCAGTTTAAAGAACCATCCGTTAAAAATTAAAATACACCATGAACTTGCATTTAGGGCTATTAAATCCAAAAGTATAAAATACAGAATAGGATCAAGTTCGTAATGCATATGCAGAGCTTGTTCCGGAAGGATCATGTAGAAAGAAACATAAATGAGTAGAGTAACAATAAAAACAAAAAATACTTTTTTAAGTTTTGTTATTCTATTAACCCGGTACAAAATCACCTCTTTTTCTTGTTGATAAAATACAGATTCGTTTACTTAACAGAAACTGAGCCAATAACTTTATCAAACTCGGCTTTGGCTGTTAAAAGATTATAAACCTCGTTTGTATAATTTGTATTTGCTTCTTTTAATACAAGTTCGGCATCAAGCAAATCGCTTAATTTTGAAAGACCGTTCTTAAACCGGCTTTGCATTAAGGAATAATTTCTTTCTGCTAACTTAACAGTTTTTGATTGTACCTTTACATTTTCTTGGGATTCAATCAATGCGGACAAAAATGTTTTTACTTCAACTGTTAAATATTCCTTAAAATTTTTTAACTGCTCTTCCGCTTTGTTCTTTTCAATTTCTGCTTGCTCAACTTTGGAATTAATTTTGAAACCGGAAAAAATAGGAACGGATAATTGCAGCCCAATAAATGAACTTGTTGGCCATTGGTAATCGGCAAATCTATAATTACTTGATTGAGCTTCAATTTTAATTCTACCAAAAGCACTTAAAGAAGGAAGATGACCGGAATACTCAACGGACTTTAATTCCTCTGCGGCTTCAACTGAAAAACGCAATGCATTTAGTTCATATCTGTTGCCAAGTGCGGTAAGCAATGCTTCGTCTAAACTTTCAGATGTTGTTTCGATTGTATATGAAAGAGAATCGGTAAGTTCAATATTCTTATCGGAAGAAAATCCCATCAAATACTTTAATCCATTTAAAGAATTTGTTGCAGAGTTCTTCAACTTCGAAATCACAGGCTTTATTGTTGTTGTGCCAATGTAAGCCGTAAGAGTGTCAACATCGGCGGCTAATCCTTGACGGTATAATCTTTTAATATCTTCCAATCTTTGCTGGGCTCTTTTAAAACTTTCTTCGGCAAGATTAAGATGCTGTTTAAGAACAAGTACCCATAAATAAGCTTTCTTAACTTCTGCAACAGTTTTAACTTTTGCGCCCTTCAGGATTTCTTGACTAATTGACTCGCCGGTTTTAGCAGCCCTTATACCGGGATAAATAGCCGCATTAAAAAGAGGCATTTGAAATTTAAGATAACCTTCGTAAATATTTTTTTCTCCTATTTGTATTGGAATACTTCCACCATCAGGATTTCCAAAGAATGCCGATGGAAGATAGAATACAGGCAGCTTTGTATTTCTTATGTATGTTCCTTCGGCAGAAATTTCCGGCATTAAATTACCGTAAGCTTCTCTAACTTTTACTTGAGATTGATTTGCCGAAAGCGATGCTATTTTAATTTCGCGGTTATTTTCAAGAGCAGTTTGAACGGCGTCTTTCATAGATATTTTTATTGACTGAGCGCTTATACTCATTGATGATATAAGAACAGTTCCAATTAACAGACTAATTATTGAGATTGAACTTGACGCTCCGCTTCTTGATTTGTTCTCTTTTCCTTCAATGAATTTAAAAAACTTATCGCGCTGGCGTATTAAAAATTCTTTGAACTGCTCCATCTTAATGTACATAACAGGCACAAGTATTAATGTTAGAAAAAGTGAACTAGTTAAACCTCCTATTAAAGCAATTGCTAATCCGGCTTTCATTTCGTTAGCCGCACCTTTTGAAACGGCAATTGGAACAACTCCAAGCACTAATGTGGCGGTAGTCATAATAATTGGGCGCAGTCTTGTTTTCGCCGCTTCCAACAATGAGTCTGTAATGTTCATCCCGCTTTGACGGTTTTGGTTTGCTCTATCTACAAGAAGAATTGCGTTCTTTCCAACCAATCCTATCATTACAATCATACCAAGCAAAGACATTATATTTATTGAGTTCATAGTTAAAGCCAAACTGAATAGTGCGCCAATAATAGCTAGAGGAATTGTAAGTAAAACTGTAAACGGGTAGATAAACGAATTGTAAAGAGCAACAAGAATTAAATAAACAAATACAATGGCTGAAAGAAAAGCCAAACCTAATCTGCGAAATGCCTCTGCCTGGTTTTCCAAATCGTTTTCATAAGTAATCTTTATTCCATTTGGAATATTCATCTTTTCGATTTCTACTCTAATCTCTTCGCCAATATCTCCGGCTGGGCGGCCAACCGCACGAGACATTACAGTTACCGAGTTGTTCATATATTTTCTTTCGAGCTTACTTGGCCCCGATGAATAAACTACATCGGCAAATTGATTCAGAAAAATACTTTGTCCCATAGAGTTTAGAAAAGAAAAATTTTCTATTTCGGCAGGATTGTTTTTATCTAATTCATCGTAAAGTACGCGTATATCAACTTCGGTGTTTCCATCTCTATACTTGGAAGAATTATCGCCGGTTAACGCAACACGTAATTCGGCGCCGACCATATCCAAAGAAAGACCAAGCGCCGCCATTTTTTCTTTATTAATTTGAATATGCAGCTCCGGCTTTCCGACTTGTGTTGATTTACGAACATCACCAGTGCCTTCAATTTCCTTGAGTTTCTTTTCTATTTTATCCGCAACGGCAATTACCTCATTCAAATTTGATCCGTTAACACCAACTGCAACCGGAGCCATATCGGTAGTACCAAAAATTATAATTGGTGCAACACGTGGTTTAACGCCGGGGTATTGCTGTGCTATCTTTTTTAGTTCAACGCCAACTTCGTTAACGCTTTGACTTCTTTGATTTTTAGGAACCAAGGTTATATTCAGCTCGGCGATATTGTTTGAATACATCCCCATAAAATCTTCTTCGGAGGAACCGACGTTTGTTAATACTTTTGTAACATCCTTTCTTTTTAGAATCTCATTTTCAATTCTATGAGCGAGCGCATTTGTTTCCTGAAGTTTAGCCCCAGGCTCAAGTTCAAGAATCATCGATAGATCGCCCTTATCAGTAAGTGTGATAAACTCACTTCCAATAAATCCCATTGGAATTAATGAAAATGAAACAATTAGAAGAAAAGTTGGAATAACAATCACCATAGCTTTTCGGTTTAATGCTTTTGCCAGAAAAGAAGAGTAAAATTGTCCAAAGCGTGTAAATAAGCTTTCGAACCAAACCGCAAAGCGTCCCATTAAAGTAACTTTAGAAAGATGCTCGTTCTTTGAAAAGCGGGATGCCAGCATTGGAGTAATTGTAAAAGAAACAAATAAACTTAACAATGTAGAAACAACAATTACAACAGCAAACTCTCTTACAAGATTGCCTATCATACCGCTTATTAATACCAAAGGAAGAAACACAACAACATCAATCAGCGTTATTGATAGCGCAGTAAATCCAATTTCATTTCTTCCGTCCAATGCTGCTTTTCTTTGTTCTTTACCCATTTCAAGATGGCGGTAAATGTTTTCGAGTACAACAATTGAATCATCAACAAGAATACCGATTACTAAAGAAAGTGCTAGAAGAGACATGAGATTTAAAGTGAAATTAAAAACGTACATTGCAATAAAAGTTGAAATAAGAGAACAAGGAATTGCAACCATGATTATTAATGAGTTTCTAATACTATGTAAAAAGAGAAGCATCGTTATTCCAACAAGTATAACTGCAAACATCAAATCGAACTTAACTGCATTGGCGGATTCCATTGTAAAAACGCTGGCATCTTGTGCAACGTTAAATTTCAATTTACTATCCGCAAATTCATTTTCAATTCTTGCTAACTCTTCTTTAATAAGATTACTTACCGAAACTGTGTTTGCATCGTTTTGTTTTTGAACAAACACCGCAATTGCGTTCTTTTTGTTAAGCCGGCTTAATGACTCAATTTCCTTTTCTCCATCATAAACATCGGCAACATCCTTAATTTTAACTTTTCCGTAATCTTTGGAATTTCTAATTACCAGATTGCCTATAGCTTCGGTAGATTGCAGCTTTCCGGTTAAGCGAACGGTGAATTGACCCGTTATATCTTTTACTTTTCCTGCCGGGAAATCCAGATTAGATTTTTTTACCGTTTCCAATACCTCTAGAATAGATAAGTTGTAACTCTTCAACTTATCTTTATCAACACTAACTTTAATTTCTCTTTCAACGCCGCCAAACAACGTTATTAAACCAACTCCATCAATGCGGGCTAATCTTGGCTTAATAGTCTCTTTCATAAATTGATAAAACTCTTTTTCCCTCATTTCACTTGTTGACCCGATTCGCATAATAGGCATTTCAGTTAGAGAGAATTTAGAAACAATAGGAACTTCAATTTCTTTTGGCAGACGAACAAGCACTTCGTTTACTTTTCGCTGTACATCTTGCATAGCAGCCGAGCCTATAGCTTTTTGAGTAAACTCAACCGTTACAATCGAAATGGATTCCTGTGAGAAAGAAGTAACCCGTTTAATCTTTTCGATACTGGCAACAGACTCTTCAACAATTTTTGTGACCGAAGTTTCGGCTTCTTTTGGAGATGCGCCAGGATAAATAGTTGTTACTGTTATTATTGGCGGTGTAACATCCGGTATTAATTCATAGTTAAGATAACTGTAGCTTATAATTCCAAGCACAATTAAAAACGTGAACACTACAATTACTAACGGAGGTCTTTTAATAGAAATTTCTGTGATTGTCATTTTAGTCTTCTCCTCAACCTTTAGTTCTCTTTAGTAAAAACATTAACACCGTTGTCTAAATTATTTTGACCGCTCACAATAATCTTATCTCCTGCATTAATACCTGAGAGAACAATTAGTTTATCTTCCATAACCGAGGCAATAGAAATTTGTTTAAGAATTGCTTTGCCGGTTTCTACAACAAAAATCTTTGGATCTTTAATACTCCCAATTAAAGCAGCGCGTGGTATCACAAGAGCTTCCTCGTCTCCGTTAAAATTGAAGCCGGCGTAAACAAACATTCCGGCATTAAAATGAGAGGCGGAATTATTCAACAATGCTTCTACTGTGTAATTATGAGAGGCATCAGCTTTTACACCAACATTTGTTACGGTTGCAGTAAAGCTTTTACCGGAATAAAGATATGATGTAATAATTATGTTTTGATACTTCTTTACTTTTTTAATTACTCTCTCCGGAATTGGAACGGTAACTTTCAAACGGGATATATCAACAATGTTTGCAACCGGAGCGCCTGGTGTAAGCGTGCTACCTACGTTAATATATCTTGTAGATATTATTCCGTTGATTGGAGAAGTAATGCGTGTGTTTTCCAAATACTTTTTTGCGATAATAAATTGTGCTTCGGCGTTTTTCAATCCGATGCGTGCGTTTTCCAAATCGTTAACAGAAATATTATTCTCTTTGAAAAGAGTTTCGAAACGTTCAAGATCACGCTTCGCTTTTTCATAGGAAGACTCGGCTATCTTAAAATTTGCTTGCAGCAGTTCATCATCTACCTGCGCAATTACACTACCCTTAGTAACATAGTATCCATTTTCAACTTTAACATCAAGCACTTTGCCCTGTGTTTCGGATAATAATTCAATGTCATTATAAGCCTGTGTCGATCCAACATATTTGATATCTTGGCTAAGTTTTTCATATTTAGCTATTTCAACAGCGACCGGATATTCCGTAATCTCATCCTTTACAATCCGGCGGTCCATAGTCGCTTTGTTGCTAATTAAAATTGCGGCGGTTCCTACAACAACAACTGCCAACACAATCCAAACAATTAAATTCTTTTTCATAACACTCCAAGAATAATATTATGGTGCAAATGTAGATTTGTAAAAGCAAGTATGAAGTTTGTTTTTGGCTGAAATGGCGAAAATACTTTCTGAAGTGTAATATAAAGGATGTGAGAAATGGAGTTTTTGAAGCTGACAGAAATAAAAAACCCACTGATCAACAGTGGGTTTTTTTGGGCTATTACGATTAATCTATTTTAGGTAACGCACCAAGTACATCCTCAATTGTCATGTTCTTAATCTCGCCAAGATTTAGCTTTTTAATTCCTTCTTCTATCTTTGCTCTGTCTCCAACTACAACAACAATCATCTTATCTGGAACAACGAATTTATTTGCGGCAGAAGTAACATCTGCATTAGTAACCTTCAAAATATTCTGAACATAATTTCCGAAATAGCTTTCTGGTAAATTGTATTGAACCATCTCATCAATTTGAGTGGCAATTTCTGCGGCGGTTTGAAAATTACCTGGATAGCTTAGGGCAACTAAATTTTTTCCTCTGTTAAGTTCATCAGCTGGAATTGTTTCTCTTATTGCATTGAACTCCTTAAAGAACTCAACAAGGGCTTTATCTGTAACTTCTGTCTGCACCGAAGAGCTTGCAGTAAAACTTCCCGGAATTGGTCTAAACAAGAAACGAGAAGATGCGCCGTAAGTGTAGCCGTGAACTTCCCTCAAATTGTTGTTTAATCGTGAAGTAAAAGAACCGCCGAGAATTGTATTCATTACAACCAACGCATTGTATTCATGGGTTAAGCGGGAAGCACCAATTCTTCCAATAGAAATAACAGATTGAGCGGCGCCCGGCTTATCAACCAAGTAAACAACTCTGTTTGAAACTTGTGCAGCTTCTTTAACCTTTTCCTCTTTAACAGTTCCTTTCTGCCATTTGCCAAAAACGCTTTCCAATTTCATCTTCAGTTCATCAGCCTTAATATCTCCAACAGCAACAATGTATGCGTTGTTAGCAGCAAAATATTTGTTATAGAATGATTTTAAATCTTCAACAGAAAAATTCTTGATAGTGGTTTCATCTGTCATTCTTCCATACGGATGTTCTTTGCCAAAAAGAATTTTATTGAAAGCAGCTCCTGCAATAGCAGTTGGCTGATCGTGCATCTGCATAAGCGAAGTTAATCTGTCTTTCTTCTTCCTATCTAATTCTTTAGAAGGAAAATCGGGGCGAAGAACAATATCGTTCATAATTTTTAGAGCTTCATCAAATTTGCTTAGAGGAGAGTGCAGCATAACCGAAGAGGAGTGCGCTCCTGCTCCGGTTCTAATTGAAGCACCGAGGAAATCAATTTCATCTGCTAATTCTAAAGAAGTTTTTCCAGCAGCGCCTTCATCAATCATATCTAAAGTTAAATTTGCTAATCCAACTTTATCAGCCGGATCGTTTACACTACCAGCTTTGATAGTTAAATTCAATTGCACTAATGGTACCTGATGTTTTTCCATCAACACAACCTGCAACCCGTTTGAAAGTGTAAATTTGTGTATAGCCGGAAGCTGCAATGATTTTGGCGAAGGAAGCACAGGCGGTTTTGTTCTATCAACTTCCTGCGTAAAATTTTGTACTGGTGTAAAAAGAAGAAATACAAACACGAAAGTAATTTTAAATATTGGTTTCATATTACTTCACCTCGGTCTTAGGTTGAATTGCTAAATCTGTTTTTCCTTTTGGCACTATGCTTAAAATAACACGACCGCCATAGGGCAAATATTTCTGAGCAGCGAACTGAATATCTTCCGGCGCCAGTGCTTTGTATCGAGCTAAATCTTCGTTTGCGTAATCTGGATTTCCGGTGAAGTAGTAATAAGAGTTTAGTAAATCCGCTTTTCCTCTAAATCCGCCCGGTCTTTCAAGCTGTTCTAAAAAACTTGCTTCGTATTGATTTACAACTCTTTGCAGTTCTCTTTGAGCAGGCGCTTCATTTTTGATCTTATTTAATTCTTGTTCAATAACGTTTTTTAATTCGGTTAAATTGTGCCCGCTTCTTGCAGTTGCTACAATCTGAAATTGAGAACCAAGTTTGCCGGAAGCTTGATAAGCATAAACATCCTGAGCAATCTGCAGTTCGTAAACTAATTTTTGATACAACCGCGAATTTTTTCCGCTGCTTAAAATATTAGCAAGCACATCCATTTCTGCATCGCCTGGTGTAAAACCCGGAGGTGTAATCCAAGCAATGTATAATCTTGGTAGCTGAACTTTGTCTTCCAGTATAACAATTTTTTCTTCGTTTAATTTTACTGCTGCGGGATTTTGCGGAGGGACCGGTTTGCCAGCCGGAATTCCACCAAACCATTTTTCTACTAATTTAATTGTTTCTTTCGGATCAATAGCTCCGGAGATAACAAGCGATGCATTGTTTGGCACATAATACGTTCTAAAAAACTCAACTACATCTTCGTGAGAAGCTGCCGCTAAATCTTCCATTGAACCGATTACAGGCCAACTATAAGGATGATTTTGCGGAAACAAATGTTTAAGAATAGTTTCATAAGCTAAACCATAAGGGCGGTTTTCGTAACTCTGTCTTCTTTCATTCTTTACAACACTTCGCTGCCCGTCAAGTTTTTCTTGCGTCATTGCTTCTATCAAATATCCCATTCTGTCACTGTCAAGGTAAAGCGCAAGTTCGAGAGCGTTGGATGGAACATCTTCATAATAATTTGTTCTGTCTTGAGTTGTAGAGCCATTGTTTTCTCCGCCGGCTGCTTCAAGAAGTTTATCAAAGTCACCTTCGGCTACGTGCTTGCTTCCTTCAAACATCAAATGCTCAAATAGATGTGCAAAGCCGGTCCTTCCAATTTTTTCGTGGCTGGAACCAACATGATACCAAGTGTTTACACTTACCGTAGGTGTTGAATGATCTTCGTGCAGGATTACATTCAATCCATTTGGTAAAACGTAGCGTGTGTATGGAATCTTTAAAGATTGTGCCGCAGCAACAGAGCAAAGCACAAATGTGAAAAGAAACAGTTTCTTCATGTTTTCCTCTTTTATTTTTTTAAGTTTTAGATTAAATCATTGTAGCAGCCAAGCTCTCGCTTCAATTCTGTTTTGGGTGGAATGAGAAGAGGCGGCTAAAACATAACTCTCTAATTTCCGAACATAATTTTGTAATCTTTTGCTTTGCCTTTTAAGTGCCATTCTTCCGGTATCACTTTCCAGTTCTCAGTAGTTTTAGGAGTGTAAACCTTCATCTCTTCAATCCACTTAATTGCATAGTAGCGCAAATCTTTGTCTGTAGAGTTTATAATTCTATTATTAATTTGGTCTTTAGGAATGCCGGCGCCGTCAATTAAATGTTTTCCGCCGCCGTTACCTCTGTAAGAATTAATTGCAGCCGTATATGTTTTGTTCCAATCGAAATTGGAGCCATCACTCATAGACAAAATTGTAATTCGGCTGCCAACCGGTTTGGATACATCAACAGTATAGTTGATACCGGCTGCACAATCGAAGTTATAAAACTGCTCTTGTAAACGTGGTGAGCGGCTGCGTGTATCATATTTTATTTTGCCCTCTTTATCAAAAGCAAAAAGTAAAAGATGATCATCGGCATCCTTCATTGTGTTGAACCAAAGCCCGTAAGAAAATTCAAGATAGCCTTTTATTTCTTTACCGGTCATCTTCATTGTGTAAAGAAAATTTTCGTAACGGTATAGTTTGAAAAGTGTGCCAACATTAACTTCTCCTTTTTCAACTTTTGTGTTGAGTGTTAATGGTGCAGTAA
This sequence comes from uncultured Melioribacter sp., assembly GCA_964575995.1. Taxonomy (GTDB): domain Bacteria; phylum Bacteroidota; class Ignavibacteria; order Ignavibacteriales; family Melioribacteraceae; genus Stygiobacter. The sequence continues at coordinate 10,965 of CAZNTN010000022.1, forward strand.
AAGATATTTGCGCTCCTGTAATTGAAAGCTGCAAGTCGTGCACAAAATCTGAAAACGAATTGTCTTCAAACAAAGCCGGGTGAGAGTTCAACTGCTCGGCAAATGTACCAATTGGTCTCGAAACATAGTTTTTAACTTCTTCAAACTGCGGCTTAAATTCTTTTAAAAACTCTTCATCTGGTAAAAAGTTTTTTGATAAAACAATTTCTCCGGTAATTTCTTTTTTCCATTCTTTCTTTTCATTATCATAAGTTAGTAAGCAGTTAGCAACTGCAACATCTCTGCCGCCGTTAGTTCCGCCGAGAATATGTACATCTTCGCCCAAAGAATTCTTTTCTAAGTAATTCCACCCGCGGTGATCGTGCCCGACAAATATAATATCGAACCCGGGGACTTGCTGTGCAACTAATTTTGAAGCGTTCTCATTTTTTTCTTGGTCTGCCGTCTGGTTTCCAAAAGTGTAGTCAATTCCACTATGAAACAAGCCTATCATCAAATCCGGCTTTTCAGTTCTCTTTATAATTTCAATCCATTTTTTAGCTGATTTAATCATGTCTTCCCACTCAATTCCGCTCCATATATTTTCTGGCAGCCAGAATGGAATGTGCGGCGTAATTAGCCCAAGTATAGCAATCTTTACGCCGCTTCTAATTAAAACAGTATAAGGCTTGAAGTAAGGTTCGCCGGTTTTTACGTTAATAGCATTAGCTGCAAGCCACGGAAAATTTAGCTGCGCATTAAATCTGTTGTAAACAGAATGCCCAGGTTCAACATCGTGATTGCCAACAACTGCGGCATCGTACTTCATATAATTTAATACTTCGGCGTGAAGATGTGGAGCGTTAGGTTTTTCAAAATTGTAATAGTAAACAGCCGGCGTTCCTTGTATTATATCGCCTCCGTTTAGAAGAATTACTTCTTGATCTTTTTTAGCTCGTTCTTGTTTTACGTATGTGTAAACATTTGCAAGTGAGTTGTTAGTTCTTTTTTGTTCGGTAAAATCATATGGAAAGATAGCGCCATGTTCATCCGTGCTTTCTATTATTTTTAGTTTAACTGTTTGGGCGTTTATCTGTAGTGATAAAATTATTAGAACTGCTATCAAATAAATAAATTTCAGTTTCATAAGAACCCTTTATTTTGAGTGGTGTAAATATAACCCGGCTAAGCCGGCTAAGTAAGAGAAGAGTATTATTTTTTCGTTATCAAATATTTTTTAGAAATAACCCTGTAAGCCGGCTTATAGAGTTTTGCGTAGGCTGTTGAATGATGTATTGCCGGATAACCAGATTTTCCGAGTTCGGTTACTAAAGCCGAGAAAATGGTTTCATCGACTGGAATTTCTTTACGCTTAATTAATTCTTTGGCAGTGTTGAGATACTTTACCAAAGTGTCTTTGCTGCCTCTGTGATTATTAGCGGTAGAGATAAATGCTTTCAATAAGTCTTCGGAATTATACCCGCTTTTTATATATGGTCTTAAATTAATGCGCACTAAATTTCCATCCGGGGAAAGCGGTTCAATCAAATCATTTGTTATGGATGTATCCAAACTATCAATTTCGTTTTTCAACCATGTTTTAACTGCATTAGTATCCTTAACGGCGTGTTCACTTCCCATAGCTGCTTGATGCAGAAACTTATAAAGGTCTCTTGCTTCTAAGTTAGGATATCTTGCAATTTGGTCTTTAATTAAAGTTTCTATGGTAGTCTCTATTTTTTGTGCATTAATGTTAGAAAGTAACAGCATATAGCCATACAAGAATAATAGTATAGATTTCATAATATACCTTAGTTAGTATTTGTATTACCTTCTTCGTTAATCTCTTCCTTAGCGTCTTTTAATCTGCCCGCTTTTTTCAGTGTATCTTTAAGAAGAAACTCTATTTGTGCGTTGATACTTCGCAGTTCATCAGCCGCCCATTTTTCTAAAGATGAGTAAAGTTTATCATCTATTCTTAATAAAAATTTTTTCTTTTCTGTCATAAAACTATACTACTGCACCTGCGTGGTGTCTTTTTTCTGTTACAATATAAAATGCCAACATAATAGCAAATGGATACTTATCAAGTGTTTCGTTCTTTATTTGCATAGCTGCTATTACATCCGATGAGTACCATTTCTTATTCTTAAAGCTGACTAATGTCGTTTCAAACTCGTTCTTAATCTCAAACGTTGATTTCCATATATTCATTGTAATGTGAAGTTTTTCACCTTTAGCAAAATGTAAAACGCAGTTGTTCTTAAAAGCCGAGCTGGTTAGCTTTGCAGCAACCATACCGCTGTTTTTTTCTCGTATTTCAATATTACTGCTCCAAATACTTGGTTTTATTATTAACCACTTTTTATCAATCCCGGTCAGCTCAAAATTCTTCCCCCAAAAATCTGTGCTTCTAATCGAAAATAGTGTAGTTCCGCCGGCTCGTAAATCGTAATTAAACTTGAAAAAGCTGGTGCTAACTATCTCAAGTTCTTGTCCAATATATTCTGTAAGGTTTTTCATTTTCTTCTATTTCTTTTCTTTATAGTACTAAGCCGGCAAACCAAAACAAAGCGGAAATAGTTATTCATTCGATTCATTAATGTTTATCAAGAATTAAGATAATAGCTCTACGTGCCTCTCGTAGCAGGAGGCAGGGAGGGCGTTCTTTACATTAATAAAGGCTTCCGGCGTTAATAACAGGCTGTGCTTGTGTTTCACTTACCAAAGCAACAAGCAGGTTATTAACCATAGTTGCTTTCTTTTCTTCATCAAGAACAACAATGTGCTGCTGGCTTAATGCTTTAAGCGCCATATCAACCATTCCCACAGCTCCTTCAACAATTTTTGTTCTAGCGGCTACAACAGCTTGCGCTTGCTGGCGGCGCAACATTGCCTGCGCTATTTCTGGTGCGTAAGCTAAGTAGCTTATTCTTGTTTCAACTATTTCTATTCCTGCTATCTCTAAACGTATCTGAGTGTGTTTCTTCAGTTCTTCAGCAACTTCGTGCTGATTGCCGACAAGCGACATTGCATTGTGCTCGGTGGAATCATAAGCATACTGAGATGTAATACCGCGTATTGCTGTTTCGCTTTGTATTGCTACAAACTGCTCATAGTTCTGAACATCAAACAAAGCACGAGCGCTATCAACTACTCTCCATACAATTACTGCTGCAATTTCTATCGGGTTGCCATGAAGATCGTTAACTTTAATTTTTTCACTGATAAAGTTGTGAATTCTTAACGAAACTTTTTTCTTTGTTGTAAATGGATTTACAAACCAAAACCCCGATTCTCTAATAGTTCCGTTGTACCTGCCAAAAAGAATTAAAACCACAGATTCATTTGGCTGAATAATTGTTAAACCTCTAAACATAATTAACGCAGCAATTAAAACTGGAATTATGTAAGCCAACCGCGAAGGCTCATCTGCTAGAATAGCGCCAACAAACATGTAAATATCCAGCGCAATAATTGCCAATATTACAAAAAGCATTAAAAATCCATTTGATGTTGTGGCAGCTTTCTCTTTAATCGTCTCCATTTACTATCTCCTTAAAATTGCTATCGAAATGATATCATTTTGACATCATAAAATCAAGAGGAGTTCTAAAATTTTCGAACTTACTTTTTCGGTACAGGAAACGGGTTATCCAACAATTTCATAACTACGGCAGGCAAACCAACCCGCCGCCGCGGGAGGAAAAACTTGGTTCATCACACATTTATCATCTGCTGCAGGTTCTTAAGTCCGTAAAAAGTTTAGTTAAGTTGATTAGTGATAGTAAGAGAAAATTTATTATGCGAATGGAAAAGAGTTTAAGCTAATAAGAAATACGGAGTAAGAAAACTGAGTAGCTGTTTGAATATATATGTCTTTCAGCCTAAGCGAGAACCTAATGACAAATCGGCTCGCCTCATAACCAGAGAGCAGCGAGGCTATGCAAAAAAATTTGGGGAAATTATTTTCCAAATCTTTTAGTAAATATTGTTGTTAAATAAAGCAGCCCCGCAGCGAGTATAACAATGGAAAATCCTGATTCAACCGCGATTATTATTGCTAAAGGTGAAGCAATAACGCTGAAATATCCGTTTATACCCCAAGCCCAAGGTATTGCGCTTTTGTTTTTTTCAGATAACATAGTTAATCCAATTGGGAACGGCATTCCCATTAAGAAAGAGGGAACAGCAATCAAGATAAATGTTAAAATTATTTTTAAGTAAAGATCAAGCCCAATGGTTTCGTTTAATATCATCGACAGAAAAAAATAATAGAGCACCAAACAAAGTGTAATTAAAACAACTATTAATGAAAGGCTGATATTTTTACTGATTATGTGTTTTGAAAATAAACTTCCGGCTCCAGAACATACCAACATAAAACAAATAACCGCAGCGGCGGCATAAACGAAACTTCCAAAGTAAAGGATGAATTTCTGGATGAAAATAATTTCGATAAACATATAGGCTAACCCGATAGCACCAAAATACAAAAGAGTTTCTATTTTGTTCTTTACATTCCACTTAGTTTTTCTTAACGGAAGGAGAATTAAAATAAGCGCGAGAAACAAAACTTGTATAAATGTTATTATTACTATTATGTACCCAATTTCGATAAATGGTGTATTTCGTGTTCCATATAGTTCTTGTAAGTATGGGAGGCTTCCGAGCTTTATAAATTGGGAGAAATAAGGTCTATCATCGGTTGCAGCTTTTATGTTAAAATCATATTCATCATAAATCTTTTGGCGGCTGCTCGGGCTGCTCGAAATGATGTTGGATATGTAATCATAAAATTTACCGTCCTGCAGTTTATTATACTTTTCTTGTTCGGTTTTGTTTATGGATGGTAAAATTACCGGGTCAAACATAAGCGAATCACAAAAAGATTTTATATCAGCTGCCTCGCTTGCAGCAATTGGTGATTTTTTAGCAGCAAATGAAATTGTGCCCCAGCTTTTTATAGCTGCTATATGATTTCCATAATCTGTAATATTATTTCTCTTCAGCATTTCGATAAGCGTTGAAAGGATTTTCAGCGGGTTACGGAAGGGATAATCGATCCAGCAGGAAACAGAAATTACTCCATTCATATTCAGTTTCTTGAACATTTCCTCGAACGATTCGACAGTTAACAAATATTGTTCTTGAAGAGCATACATACCGCTGCTTCCACCAAATGAGTTAGTATAAGGAAGTGTTATTAAATCGTATTTGCTTGTGTCCGATTTAAGAAATGTTCGTGAGTCTATATTTTTAATATCCACATTTTTTTTGTGAAATAAAGAATCAGATGCTTCTGCAAACTCTCTTTTCATCATCAAAATTATAGGAGTTATCTGTTCAACACCGGTAATATGTCTTGCGTTATTACTTAGCGCTTGTGCAATTAAGTGTCCACTGCCGGCATTAAGCACAAGAACATTATTTCTTTTGCCCATTGCATAAGGGAATGCATCGGTAGAATAGTTTAAATAATTGTGAGTGTTATTAACTGCTTCTGTTATCCCTCCAAACCAATCACCATTAATAAATAGAGCTTTAGTTTTTGGGACTTCAGATTTATAGAGCAAACTCAATCCCTGAGAGTATCTTAGCGCTGGTGAAGAAACAACCTCTATTAATCCGTATGGACTATTTTGCTGGTAAACAACTTTTGCTTCGGGCAGGTTATGTGTTTTACTAATACTTTTAAATTGAGACCTATTTATTTGGACTGGTTGGAAGAAAAAGAAAATTGTAAGTCCTAAGCTCAATATTAAAACTGAGATTAGTAATTTAGAATTATCTCTGGGGAAGAGAATTACAGCGGCAAATGTTGAAAGCAAAGCAACGATAGGTGCAATTTTTTCAGGGAGCGCATTCCAAAATAGAAGTAATGCTATAATTCCGCCAAAACCAGAACCTAGCAGATTGCTGAAATAGAGCTTCCCAATATTTTCAACACTAATAAAAAATATAATACCGATTGATAGTGCACCAAAGAAAAAAGGAAGTAAAAAAATCAGATAAGTAAAAATTAGATTAACAAGCTGAGAGTAATCGGAAAAGATTAAATATGAATCGAATTGAATAAAGGAAAGCTGCGAAAGAAATAGAGCAGTTGTTTGTAACAATGAAGAAGTCAGCATAAACATCGGAACAAAAAAACCGTGTTTCTTTGCAAATCTAACTTTATATAAAGATAAAAAAGTACCAGCAGCACCAAAACCGAGCAGCGCAACCGAAATAACCATAAATGCAAAATGATGCCACTGCACAATAGAAAATATTTGCATCAGAAGTAGTTGATAGGAAATTAAAGAAGCCGATAGAAGAGAAATTGAAATGTAAATTCTTTTTCTGAAAATGAAATTCAGCATAAAAGTAATATCATTATTTATCACTTGCTTCTTTTGAATGGGACAAAAATTACAGGCATCAAACTCTTTGTGGTAATTTTTTCATTCTTTTTTTCGATAAGCATCAGCATTTGTGTTTGAAATGGTGAACCAACAGGAATTACCATTCTTCCGCCATCTTTCAGCTGTTCAATTAATGGAGGTGGAATAAATTCTGCGGCAGCCGTAACAATTATAGCATCGAAAGGAGCGTGTTTTTGCCAGCCATAATATCCATCTCCATTTTTTGTGTAGATATTTTTATACCCCAAATTTTTTAATCGCAAATCAGCGGAACGCCAAAGCTCTGTAATTATTTCAATCGAAAAAACTGAATCGATAATTTCTGCCAGTACTGCTGCCTGATACCCGGAGCCGGTTCCAATCTCTAATATTTTTGAATTCTTTTCCGGCTTTACCTGCTCTGTCATATATGCAACTATAAACGGTTGCGAGATTGTCTGTCCATAACCAATCGGCAGCGGTCTGTCATCATAAGCAGCATCCATCAAACTCCCGGGAACAAAAAGATGTCGTTTAACTTTTCGCACCGCACTAAGTGTGGCTTCATCTTCAACTCCACGGGTTTCGATCTGATAGCTTACCATTTTCTCTCGTTCTTTTTTATATGCCTCCTCTTGTGGAAAAAGAAGAGTAAGTGGAAACAATATGATTATTATTGTCTTCATATTAGAAAGATAGTTTTGATAATGATAAAATGAAGCCTATTCAAGATAACCAACTAAAAAGAAACTTCATAATGTTTACGTGCTAAATGGAATTATCTTGAATCATACATAGAGACAGAAAAAAGTTTCGGGTTAGAGCGCCAGCATATTTGTTTTTGCTTAGAAAAAACACCTAATGGGTGAGAAATAAATTTAAGGAAAAAATAAGTGGCTGAAATGAGAAGCCAATAAAGATTATACAGAGTAAAGAAAAACTAAGTAACAGAATAGGTTTACAATTAATAGAAGAGGTAGTAAAGAAGTTATATATGCGAGAATTGAATCGGTTTGAGAACTATTGGTTAAGAAGCAAAGCTATAAATCATTTTAAACTCTCTTGTTTCTATAAAATCCAATTTTTATCCTGTTCCTTTGCTCCATTTTAAGCCCTATATCGGATTTGAGAAAATCAGCAGCTCTTGTTGCAAAAGAAAGATTTCAGAGATATTATTCTGGAGCAAAAACTTAAAATTTATACTGTGGCATTATGTTAGTCTCTAATTCCAAAAGGCAGCTGCTAAATAAACTTCTTGGTGAATTTACCGCAAAGATTTCAGAAGATTTTATGATACTTTCTGCGGGCGCTAAAGAAAACAAGAATGATTCGCTGAAATCAGAACTTGTTGATAATACTTTTCGCAGGATTATGGATTTCAACAAAGCATTGAGTAAAGAGGTTCATCAGCTTTTGGATGGCTACGATTCTTTTTCTTCTACAATTGAAAAGCTGAATAACGAAAAATCTAAGTTCGAGCGCCTGTATGCTTCCGGCATTTTGTTTCAATCGGAAACAGAGATGGTATCGTTGATGGAAAAGGCGGTTGAAACAGTAGTTAAAGAATTGGAAGCAGACGAGGGATTTATTGTGCTGGTAAATGAGCAGCAGATGTTTGATACTATTGTTGCAAAAAATATGGATCATGAAGTTGAGCACAGCGCAAAAGAAATGAGTACAAGCATTATTAAAAACACAATCGCTTCTCTGGAGCCACTTCAACTAAATGATCTTAAAGCAGAAGAAGCGTTTTCTTTGAAACACAGTGTGGTTACTTTAGGATTAACGGCAGCGGTTTGTGTGCCTCTTATTTCCGGACAAAAGGTGCTCGGCGCTGTTTACATAGATAGAAGGAACAAAACGCGTCCGTTTAAAGATTCTGACTTACTATTCTTAACTGCTTTTGCAAAACAAATTGTTAAAGGACTCGAAGTTTCTTTAGAGATAAGAAAACTTGAAGAAAAATTAGAAAATAAGCCAAAACAAGATTTTGCTCTTCTGCGCAATAAGTTTAAGAGCGAAGAGTTAATAGGAAGCAGCATTAAACTTTTCAATGTTCTGAATCTCGCATCAAAAGTAACAGGTACAGATGCATCTGTTTTAATACTTGGAGAAAATGGAACCGGAAAAGAATTGCTTGCCTACGCACTACACAATAACAGCGCCCGTGCTAATAAGCCTTTTGTAGCTCTTAATTGTGGAGCAATTCCGCCGAATCTTTTAGAATCTGAATTATTTGGTTACGAAAGCGGGGCTTTTACAGGTGCTGTAAAAAGTAAACCCGGAAGGCTTGAAATAGCTGAAGGAGGAACAGTTTTTTTAGATGAAATAGGTGAGTTGAGCGTAAGCCTGCAGGCAAAGTTATTGCGCGTCATTCAGAATAAAGAAATTGAAAGACTTGGCGGCATAGAATCTAAAAAAATTGATGTGCGCTTTATAGCAGCAACAAATAGAAATTTGAGTGCTATGATAGCCGAAAAATCTTTTAGAGAAGATTTATACTACAGGCTAAAAGTTATCGAATTAGTTTTACCGCCGCTGAGAGAAAGAAGAGAAGACATTGAAGAGCTTTCTAAATATTTTTTAAAGAAATTTGCCGGTGGAAGTGAGGAGTTTAACTTTTCGCAGGAAGCACTTTTTATTTTAGAAAGATACAATTGGCCCGGCAACGTGCGTGAACTTGAAAACGTTATACAGCGCTGCGTTATTCTTTCTAAAGGTAACACTATAACGCCGGGTGATTTGCCGCCCGAAATATTCACAGATAACTTCAACAATTTTTCCATTAGCAAAGAAATGTCTCTCGAAGAAGCCGAAAATGAATTTAGAAAAATGTATTTGTTAAAAATTATCCGAAAAGCCGGTTCAAAAAGTGAAGCTGCAAAGATTTTAAAAATTAACAGAAGTCATTTACACAAACTTATTTCGCAGTTAGAAATCTCACTCTAACCAATTTAGTAATTCACGTTACCCACAGAAGTTTTGCCGCTGTCTTTTCTTTGCGACCCTAACGTTGCTTAGCCGCCTTTAAGTGTATTTTTTTTCTTATATAGAAGGCAGCGCTCTCGTAAGAAAAAACGTCATGTTCCACAAGTTTTTAATCCGCGTAACACAAATTAGAAACTCCATAAAAATTTAAAAATAGAACAGTAATGACACAGATTGCACTGATTAACACGGATTTAATCTGCGAAAATCAGCCGAATTCATGTTATCTGCACTCTATAAAAAACGTAACGGTTATGTACACTTCTATTTATCAGATGTCTCAATTAGTAATTTACATTACGCAAGAAAATCTTATCGTCTTAAAACAGGTCCCTGCGGAACTTAACTTTAATAGTTTTTGCGGCTTTGAGGCTCTACGAGATAAAAAGGGTTTCTGCCAAGACGCAAAGCCGCAAGTTAAACTGCTAACTATCCTCCTATTGTTTCTCTAATTAATCCGCGTAATGTGAGTTAGTAAGAATCACATATAATTTTTTTATCGTTGTCAATTAACAACAAACTAACAAAGGAGAGTTGCATTTTTACAACATACCCACGTTCAGCCAATGAAAAAATTTGATATTTGCCTAATGAGGATACGGCATATCATTTGACTATCCTATGCAATTGAAAGACGACAAATGAACGATCAAGTTTTAATTATAGAGGCTGATATAGTAAAGATTAGAAAGCTGCGGGAAATTCTTTCTAAAGAGGGATTAAATATTATAACTGTTACAGACCGTGAATCAGCGTTGAGCATTTGCAGCAAAGTTAAAATTGAATATGTGATTACAAACCTAGCTGATCTTGGTCTAAGAGAAATTGAAGTTGTAAATAGAAAGTGAGACCAATGAAGCATCTAAATTGTTGAATCATAATTTGTACTTGCTTTAATAAGATGTAGAAAATGGGAAATTCAACTGGAGAGGTATCTTCGACAGATATACTAAATTCAACCGGCAATTGCCAAAAAGTTGTGTCAAATAATTGCAGCTCAAAGGAAAAAGTATGAAAGCAAAAATTCTGATTTTTATTATAGCGGTAACAATAAATATAAATGCTCAATGGGTAAAAGCAACAGGTCTAAATGTTGGCAACACAGGCAAACTGCTCGCTCATAACACTGCTCTTTTTTTGTACGGAAACCAGAACGGTTTCAAACTTTACCGTTCTACCGATGGTGCCGTAAACTGGACGGACATTGCAAACAAGTTTCCTTATGATGTTTATTATATGCACGTTCACCAGAACGAAATCTTTGCAGTAACAACTACCTTAGGTGGAAACAGCTTCCACTTTTATGTTTCTAAAGATGATGGCGCAACTTGGAGCCATAGGTCAACTATTTCTAATATAACAGGTAATGGTGCTGTTCTTGGCTTAAGCTCGGACGGAAATATTCTTTACGCATCTTCAAATAGAAAATCCTATTACAAATCAATTGATAATGGCATTACTTGGAAAGAAACAGTTATTAACACAACCGCTGGAGGAAACTTAGTTAGCATTGCGGCATCCGGCGAGCTAATTGTTTCAGTAATACTTGGAACAGGCGCTTTGGTTTCTATGGATGATGGACTTACATGGAACGTAAAGAATCCTCAAACTGCAATATCCGGTTTGTTTCAACATAAAGGATCAATTTATGGTTTATCTTTTGGTGCCGGCTTGTTTAAATGGAATAAAACCAAAAAAGAATGGGAGGCAATAAATAACGGAATTCCAGATGCAGGCTCATTTCAGATTCCCACAACAATGCTTTCATCGGGCAATAATATTTTGGCTGCAACAAGAGGATTAATAAGTACCAAGACAACTATACTTTCTTCTAAAGATGAAGGAGAAACTTGGACCCCAGTTTTACAAACCGGATTACCAGATATTCAGCAAGCCTCTGCATTTGGATTTATGGCGGCTAGCAATACAAACTTGTATTTATATAATCATCTGCTTACAGGTGGTGCAGTAAACGTTCAATCTACTGGCGTTTACAAATCAACCATAACACCTACTTCCGTTAAAAACAGTGTAACGCTGCCTGAAGATTTTTCATTAAGCCAGAACTACCCTAATCCATTTAACCCAAGTACAGTTATAAGTTATAAGTTACAATCAGCAAGCCATGTAACTCTAAAAGTTTATGATGTTTTAGGAAAAGAAGCTGCAGTGTTAGTTGATGAATACAAACAAGCCGGAACTTATAATTCTCAATTCTCCATTCTCAATTCTCAATTAACCAGTGGAATATATTTTTACAGGTTACAAGCCGGAAATTTTGTTCAAACGAAGAAGATGACCATGCTGAAATAACGAAAAATGCCGGTATAGTAAATTACAGAAGTTACATACTTTATTTTTATACAGAGCCGCGTGTACTATTTCGCTGTAAGAAGGGGGAGAATTAGACAAAATACACCTAAATATTGTTTTGCAAAATTGATATAGCATAAACAGCTATGTGCTAATTCTCGTTAAACCTTTGTGGCAGAGTAGGTGTCGAATGTACGAAACAAAAGGAACTCGAGAGAAGAAAGATCGTTCAACAAAACCAAAATAATTAAGCACTAGTGGTACATAAAAGCATAATAGAATTGATAGAAGCCTAAGATTAATAATTAAACCCATACATACTCCCCTATCCGCTTTACAGGCAACTGTAAAGCGGTTTTCTTTTAAATATAGAACCCCCGATAAAATCGGGGGTTCTATTAAAGTATGTATGAGAAAGAGGAAAAATTATAATCTGAAGAAAGCGCCTGCAGTTACATACCCAATACCATAACCAAGTTCACCAAAAACGCCCCAGTTTTTATCAATTGCATAGCGCGCGCCAACGTGAAAGCCAATAAGCAGCTCACTTGATGCCGCAGAATATGAAACACCCAGCCCCAAATTGCTCGGCTCTGTAACGCTAACCACATTGTATCCAACTGTTGCGCCAGCGTATGCATCTAATTTGTTGTTAGGTTCCATAAAGTGATACTCGCCTCTTGCGCCAATTATTATGTAGCTGTATTTCCATTCATATGGTTTGCCTAAAAGGGCTAACTCATACTTCGAACCTGCATAGCCAACAATGCCGCCTACAGAAATTTTATCTGTTAAGCCAAATTGCAAACCAACGCTTAACGGGGGCAGTGTAGCATCACCTTCTACTCCAAAACCAAACCCGGCACCAACGTTCAATACTTTTCCTTTTTGATTGTAGCCCTGCGCCAACGCAGCTGATGAGGCTAATAAAGCAATTACAGCTAAAGTAAGCATAACTTTTTTCATTGAAGAATTCCTTAAATGTGAGAGATGACGATCGAAATTGATCGATGGTCTCAAATATATCATTTTAAATCGTGATTTATAAAAATTATTAAATTAAATCCCTTCAATGCCTGCTTAACTGTTGAAAATCAATAACAAATAGTTTTTGCATATAGCTGAATTTAGCTTAGCGGCCTGTATTAAATTAAATATTCTCTTATTTTAGAAACGGAATTTTTAATTCTAACGGAGTTGTTAATGATTCATTTTCGGCAAAACGGTTTACTGCTATCAATGTGCTTTATTTTATTTTTTACAGCAGCAACAAACATATCTGCTCAAACGCTTGAACAAAAAATCACAGAATTAATTTCTCAAATGACTTTAGCAGAAAAGGTGAAGCAGCTTCATCAAGAAGGTTCTTTTAATACACAGGATAACGCGCGCTTAAATATTCCGGGTTTTATAATGGCAGATGGACCTCACGGGGTTAGAAGCGGATTTGCAACTTCTTTTCCGGTTGGAATGGCAATAGCCGCAACCTGGGATGTTGATATTGCTTACAGGGTTGGCGAAGCTATGGGAAAAGAATTCCGCGGTAAAGGAATTCATCAAGCGCTCGGTCCATGTTTGGATTTAACACTCGATCCGCGCAATGGGCGCTCCCCCGAATCTACCGGCGAAGATCCATTTCTCAATTCAAAAATCAACGTGGCTTTTGTTCAGGGTATTCAATCAACCCCAACACTTGCTACAATAAAACATTTTTATACGGAATACAGGCAGGCGGGAAGAACAACTAACAATTACACTCTCTCGCAAAGAAATCTTTTAGAACAGCATGGGCTGCAATTTAGAGAAGCAATTCAAAACGGCGGCGCATTTAGCGTAATGAGCTCTTACAATTCACTAAGTCTAACCGGTACAAATAGCGCAAAAAGCGCATCAAAAAATTCTACACTGCTTAACACTAATTTAAGAATCAAATGGGGCTTTCCATTTTATGTTGTGAGCGATTGGAATTCTATTTACTCTAATCCAGATGAAGCGCTTAAAGCAGGATGCGATATTGAAATGGGCTCTACTCTTTATCAAGACCCGGCAACTGGAATTTTGAACTTAGTAAATACTAACAAACTGGATGTAAGCGTTGTTGATACCGCTGTAAGAAGAATTTTACGCACAAAATTTTTATCCGGTATGATTGGTTATTACCCGCAAGGCAACCCAAGTGATATAAACAGCACTAAACATCAACAGCTGACTCTTGAATCCGGTAAAAAGAGTTTAGTGCTGCTTAAAAATAAGGACAACATTTTACCGCTTAGCAAAAGCACAATTACAAAAATTGCAGTTATTGGACCAAATGCTGCAGAAATGCAAACAGATGGAAGCGGCAGCAGCTGGGTTGAACCTTTCTATAAAGTTTCTCCAAAAGAGGGAATTGAAAATTATGTTGGTGCTTCGAATGTACTTTATGCTAAGGGATGCGAAATTTCCGGAAACACATACGCAAGCGATATTTCTAACGCTCTCTCTTATGCAAGTGAAGCTGATGTAGTAATTTTTGTAGGCGGTCTCGATAAAACTCAAGAAGGTGAAGGATTTGACAGAGCAAATAATTCGATTGAGCTTCCAGGTAAACAAAAAGATTTAATAAAGCTGCTTGCTTCAGTAAATAAAAATATAGTTGCGGTTTTAATAAGCGGGGGAATTTGCACAGCAGCACCTTTTATAAATGATATTAAAGGATTGCTCTACGGATTTTATCCTGGACAGGAAGGTGGAAACGCAATCGCACAAGTTTTGTTTGGAGAATATAACCCGAGCGGAAAGCTTCCGGTATCAATGCCTCAGTCAGACTCTCAACTGCCTGATAGAAACTCTAACAACCTGGATAACAATGCTGGCGGAGGTTACCGCTGGTTTGATAAAAACAGCAGCGTTCCACAGTATGCTTTTGGATATGGATTAAGCTACACAACATTTAATTTTAATAATTTCAGAATGTCTCACAACGGTCGAGCTTACTGGGATGACAATATTTGGTTTTCTGTAGATGTAACCAACTCCGGAAATAGAGCCGGCGAAGAAGTTGTTCAGTTTTATATCTCCGGCAGCACTGGTTTTATTACGCGAAACAAAAAAGATTTAAAAGGCTTTAAGAAAATTTATTTGGAACCGGGAGAGACCAAAACAGTTACATTCACAGTTACTCCAAATGAGCTTTACTATTTTAGACAGCAAAGCAACAGTTACGAAATTGATCCGGGTCCATACACTTTTTACGTTGGTAATTCATCTGATAATTTAATTTTCACTGGTAAGTTCGATATTATCAACAGACCACCGAAACCGGATTTGCAAATAGCAAATATTTATACCGTTCCACGATATCCGCTTGAGGGAGATAAGGTAATTTTTCTTGCTACAATTTTGAATAGAGGAACAGGTCCAAGCCCAGCTTCAACTTTCCATGAAGTTTCTTTTAAGGTAAACGGAAAAAATGTAAGCCGATCAATTCAATTTGCAGATTCAATTTCTAAAGGCGGAATGGCTTTGGTTTGTGCAAACTTTGGTGAAAGTTCGGAAAGTCAAATTAATTATTGGATTGCTGAAAAACCGGGTACATATACAATTGAAGCAATTGTTGATGATAAAAGCTCAATTACAGAAACTATTGAGAATAATAATTCTAAAACTTTAACATTTATCGTTTATGATAAGCCGGCGGTAAATATGGCGATGAAGAAAAATGTATCCGCATCTTCAATAGAATCGCTAGATTATATTGAAGATTACGCCGTGGATGGAAACTTTTCAACACGATGGTCTTCTTTGTTTACGGATCCACAGACATTTACGCTTGATCTTGGCTCGCAGCAGAAGTTTAATGAAATTAGAATTTTTTGGGAAGCTGCTTATGGTAAAGAATACATCATAGAAACTTCGAACGATGCTGCTAACTGGAAAAAAGCAATTGAGCAAAAAAACGGCTTGGGCAATATTGAAAAGTGGAACGTAACAGAAAATGCAAGATATATTCGTTTAACAGGTACTAAGCGTGGAACAGTTTATGGTTATTCCATTTACGAATTTGAAGTTTTCAATAATATAATTTCTGATATAAGCGATGAAGCAAATCTTCCGCTTAATTTATCATTATCCAACAACTATCCAAATCCGTTTAACCCAACTACAACTATAAGCTACCAGCTGCCAATAGCAAGCCGCGTTACACTAAAAGTTTACGATATTTTAGGAAGAGAAGTTGCATCGTTAGTTGATGAATACAAGAATGCGGGAAATTACAAAATAACTTTTAACGTAAAGACACGCCATGGCGTGTCTCTACAGAGCGGTGTTTACTTTTACCGCTTAACAACGCCTTCTTCAACAATTACAAAGAAGATGCTGCTTTTAAAGTAGCGGCAAGGTTCAATCTTTGCAGGCGTAAAGAAACGCCTCCGAATAAAACACTGAGCAAGAGCGCAGCGTGCCTCTACATGGCTGGGTTCACTTCTACCGATTAACAACGCCAATTGCTGTAATTACAAAGAGATACTGCTTTAGTATTGAGTATTTAGTAGAAAAGCCTCTGTGGAATTAACAGGGGCTTTTAAAGGGGGAATCTGCAACGCTGGTAAATAGCAGCAAACCATGTAACTCTGAAGGTTTACGATGTATTTGGAAGAGAAGCTGCAGAGTTAGTTTATAAATACAAACGGACTGTAAATCACACTGCGCTCTTCGTTCTACACTCGCTGGTTTCCTCAGTTATTCTTTTTAAATTCGTTCATAAATTCTGTTAGTGCATCTACGCCGGCTTGTGGGAAGGCATTGTAAATAGAAGCTCGAACTCCTCCAACCGAGCGGTGTCCTTTCAATCCATCAAATCCTTTTCCTTTAGCTTCTTTAATAAATTTATCTTCAAGCTGTTCGCTCGGCAGTCTGTAGGTTACATTCATTAAAGATCGGTCTTCAACTGAGGTTGTACCTTTATAATAACCATCGCTGCCATCTATAGCATCGTAAAGAATTTTTGCTTTATCAAGATTGCGCTTATACATTTCATCTAACCCGCCAATGTTTAACAGCCATTTGAAAACTAAACCTGCAATGTAAATTCCGAAAGTAGTTGGTGTGTTATACATTGTTTCGTTTTCTGCGTGAATTTTGTAATTCATATAGGTATGCAATGAATCGCTGCTGCGCTCGAGCATGTCTTTTCTAATTATAACAACGGTTACGCCAGATGGTCCAATGTTTTTTTGAGCGCCTGCATAAATTAATGTGTATTTGTTAATGTCAATTTTTTTGTGAAGAAAATCGGAAGAGGCATCGCAAACAAGCGGAACATTACCAACTTCCGGCTCAACTCTAAACTGCGTTCCAAAAATTGTATTGTTGGATGTAAAGTGAACGTAAGAAGCATCAGGGTCTACTTTCATTTCGGATTGCTTTGGTATTCTGGAATAATTATCTGCTTTTGTTGTAGCGGCAATATTTACAGCGCCAACGCGTTTAGCTTCTTTTACAGCTTTTTCTGCCCAAGCGCCTGTTACAATATAATCGGCTTTGTTTTTCGGCGGCATTAAGTTTAGCGGCACCATCGAAAATTGAAGTGTAGCTCCACCCTGTAAAAATAAAATTGAATAATCTTCACTAATGTTTAAAAGTTTTCTGAGATCGGCATCTGCCTCTTTAATAATTCCATCAAAAATTTTTCCGCGGTGACTCATTTCCATTACGCTCATTCCGCTTCCTTTGTAAGAATACAAATCTTTCTGAGCCTCTAACAGAACTTCTTCAGGTAAAATTGCTGGTCCCGCGCTTAAGTTATAAATACGTTTTTCCATGTTTTTCCTCTTATGTGTAAAATTGGGTAGGTGAAACTTAGTAGAAATTCTGAATCGGCTCAAGGGTACATCTAAAAACTCAACAATAACATGCCGCCCATTTATTTGTTAAAGTATGGCATACGGGTCCGTGAAAATCTGTTTAATCTGCGTTTATCAGTGTGCTATTATAAAATAAGTAATTTTTAGAGGTACCCTCAAATCAAATTTGAACCTTTGCTTTGGGTAAAGTAAAAGTAAATGTGGTTCCTTTGTTTTCTGTACTGATAAATGAAATTTGCCCGCCATTTATTTCAATAAGTTCTTTGCAAATTAAAAGCCCAAGCCCGGTTCCCTTTTCATCGTTTGTTCCACGCGATGTTGTCTGTTTATTTATCTCGAACAATTTGTCTTTAAACTCATCGGGTATTCCTATTCCTTCATCTATTACATTTACAATTACAACATTCTCTAAACTTTGCGATGTTACTTCTACTTTTCCTTTTTCGTATGTAAATTTTATTGCGTTTGAAATTAAGTTCTGAACTACAGAATGTATCATTCTTCTATCTGCTAAAACAAAAGTTCCATCAGGAATTTTATTAATCAGCTTAATTAGTTTACGCTCTGCGTTTTGCGATAAAAGGAAAATCGTTTGTGTAATTTCTGTATGCAGATCGAAAACTTCTGGGCTGTACTCTATTCTTCTTGATTGTAAACGGGACCAATCGAGCAGGTTTTCGAGCAGCATGTTTATTTCTTTTACTGCTCTGCTTAATTTTGTTAAGAAGAGTTTTTTTTCCTGCTCGGTTAACTCATCACCCTCTTCTGCTATTATTTCTACTAAGCCTTTTAGACCAGAAAAAGGACTTCGTAAATCATGCGCTACAATCGAAAAGAATCTATCGCGGGTTTTAACTGTACTCTCAAGAGTTTTGGATTTCTCTTCCAAATCTCTATTTACTTTTTCTAATTGCTTTTTGACTTTCTTAACAGAAGCATATCTTGTGTATAAAACTGCAATAGCTATTAGGAAGAAGACAAAAACAATGTAACTATAATATGTTCTGGTTTGCTCTTTTTCTATTTCAAGATTTTTGATTCTCAATTCATTTTCTTTTGAATCTACATCATAAATAACCGAAAGCTCCAGAATTTTATCTCTTGCTTCTTTGCTCCAAACAGAATCAATAATGACGGAGTATTTTTTCAGATATCTAAAAGCAAGGTTATTATTGCCAAATTCTCTGCTCAACTCCGAAAGTTCTTTGTAAATATTTGCCTCTAATCTTTTATTACCAATTGCAGCGGCAGAGTTAAGTGCCGAGTTAAAAGAAGCGAGCGCTTCGGTTTTATTTCCATTCAGTTTTTGTGCTTTAGCAATGCTGAACTTAGCAGAAGCTATTCCATATTTATCTTTGAACTGAGTTCTGATATCAAGCGAACGGTTATACTGAACCAATGCCTCATCATATTTCTTTTGAGCTAAATAAATATTTCCTAAATCATTATAAGAGTAAGCCATACCGCTTTTATCGCCCGCCAGCTCTTTAATTTTAAGCGATTCGTTTTGATAATGTGCGGCTTTAGAGTAATCCATTTTCTTGTAATAACTTACTCCTAAATTATTGAGTACGCGCCCCAAGACATAGTTGTCTTTCAAGGTGCGGACCATCTCCAAAACTTTGCTGGAATAAGCTATTGACTGCTCAACTTGGTTCATTTCGTTGTAAGCGAAGGCAATGTTATTTAGCGTTAAGCCTATTTCAAACTTATCGCCAAGTTTTTCTTTAATTTTGAGCGAACTAAAGAAATAATCTATAGCCTTATCATAATCACTCCACTTCCAATAAATTAAGCCCATGTAGTTAAGTGCTTCTGCTGCCAAATCTTCTGCGCCTGCTTCGTTTGCCAAATTGAGAGCTTCGCGGTATCGTTTGAATGCTAAAACAAATTGATTGCGCCGCCAGTAGACTAATCCAATATGATTTTGTGTACGTGCGGTTTCAATATCGTTCTCGCGCTCTTTGAAAATTTCAAGCGCATTTAAATATAAGTTCTCGGCTTTATCAAGATTGTTGTTCGTATATTCTGCAAACCCCAAATTAACAAGAGATCTTGCTTCACCGCTGCTATAGTCAATCCCGCGCGATAGTTTAAGCGCTTCTTCCGCGTAAGATTTCGATTTTTCAAGCGAGCTTCTTTTTAGAAGATTAGAAAGTGAATTAAGTGCATCAACACGCTGTGTGCCGGTAAGTTTCGGAAGTAATTCTTCTAATTCTGCTACTTGGCTTACTTGAGAAAACAAAGATGAGCTAGTAAGCAAAGCCGCTACAAGCAAATACTTTAAGCGGCTAAGAATAGAAAATATGTGCGTTGTTCTTAACAATTCATCATCTTATAGTCTATATTATATGTATTAACAAACCATCGCGCAGTTTTGGTTCAAACCAAGTTGATTTTGGAGGCATTATTTCTCCTGCATCAGAAATTTTAATTAAATCATCTAACGTAACCGGATACATCGAAAAGGCAACAGCTGCTTTTCCGCTGTTTACTAATCTTTCTAATTCTTCCGTGCCTCTAATTCCACCAATAAAATCAATGTTATTATCTGTTCTCGGGTCTTCAATACCCAATACAGGATGCAGTAAATAATTTTGCAAAATGCTTACATCAAGATTATCGCCAACTGTATTACCCGGTTTAACAACTTCGTTTGGCTGTAACGAATACCACTTTCCTCTTAAATACATTCCAAATATTTTTTTAACTGAAGGATTAGCTGAATTAGCTTCCTGAACAGAAAAATTTTGTTTTACTTTATCTACAAATTCTTTCTCACTCATTTTGAGTTCGTGAACAACGCGGTTATAAGGCATAATTCTAAGCTGCTCTGCCGGAAAAAGAACGGCAAGAAAATAATTGTATTCTTCTGTTCCATTGTGCGCCGGATTTTTTCCCATTTTAACTTTTTGAGCCCGGCTTGCACTTGCTGCTCTGTGGTGTCCATCCGCTATGTATAAGTTTTTAACCTTAGCAATTCCTTTTATAACAGCTTCGTTTTGTTCTGCCGGCAAAATCCAAACCGTATGTTTAATTCCATCAACGGCTGTAAAATCATAAACAGGCAAAGTTTTTTTCATCGTTTCGTTTACAACTTTATCAATTTCCGGAACCGCTTTGTATGTTAAGAACACGGGTCCGGTTTGTGCCTCGGTTGTAATTATGTGGTTTGTTCTATCATCTTCTTTTACTTTTCTGGTTTTCTCATGTTTTTTTATAAAGTCTTTGTTGTAATCTTCTACAGAAAAAGTTGCAGCTAGCCCCACTTGTGTATGTTCACCCATTGATAATTTGTAAATATAGATTGACGGTACAGAGTCTTGAATCATAGGAGCTTCATCTTTTAAACGAAGAAAATTTTCCGTTGCCTTAGCATAAACTCCCGATGAGTACACATCAATTTCATCTTTCAATTCAATTTCAGATCTCGTTACACGCAAAAAGCTAATTGGATTTCCCTTAGCAAGTTCTGCGGCTTCTTCTTTGTTTACAACATCGTAAGGTACGCTTGCTACAAGATGCGCAACTTTTTCGTTTGGACGAACTGCCTGAAAAGGACGAATTATAGCCATTTTTTCTCCAGATATTAAAATTTTTGTTGGTCAAATTAGCACTTAAAGGTATTATTGTAAAACCCTAAAAGTAAAATGCCCGTCTAAAAAGCGGGCATTTTGAAGGTTATGAGAAATGCAGTGTTTGTCAAAAATCCAGCACAACATCAAAAAGGATGAAACTAGAGCTTTGATTAGAAGTAATTGCAAGGCTATTTATCCCGGTTAACTTTGCAGCATCTCCGCCCGAAAGTTCTGTTCTATCAACTATTACTTTTCCTTCGGTTACGTGCAAGTAAACTCCCCGCTTCTTTTCTGTTATGTAAGCTAAAGTTTTGCCTGCTTCTAAATCTGCTAAATAAATTTTTGCATCTTGGTTAAGATAAATTACGCCGTTAGTATGCTCGCTGCTGGCAACTAATAACAATTTATTTTTCTTCTCATCAATATTGTAGCGGATATCTTCGTAAGATGGCTTTAACCCTAGCTGGTTTGGCAATATCCAGATTTGGTAGAGCTTCAAAATATTTTTATCGGAGGCATTAAACTCCGAGTGAAAAATTCCTTTGCCGGCTGTCATTTTTTGAACTTCACCAACACGAATAACGCCTTCGCCGCCGGAGCTGTCGCGGTGAGCAACCGCGCCTTCGGTTACTATTGTAACTATTTCCATGTCTTGGTGCCTGTGGGTTGGAAATCCGCCACCCGCAAGAATTAGATCATCATTAATTACACGGATTGGTCCAAAACCCATGCTCTTTGGATTATAATATTCACCAAAAGAAAAACTGTGATAGCTCTCCAACCAATCTATTTTAGTTCTACCACGTTCTTTTGATCTAAGTATTTCCAACATCTGCTTCCCGATTATTTTTAAAAGCTTATCTCAAATCAACCTTAAATTTTGCCAACAGAAGTGCCTAATTTTTTTAACAAGTCACCTAAAATTTTTTGCTCTTCTGAAGAAAGCACAGACATATACTTAGTAAGCTGCACGGCGTGTTTAATAAAAACATCATCGAAGAGGAGCTTTCCTTTTGCAGTAAGCCGAACAAGAATTGCACGCCTGTCGTCGCTGCTGTTGGTTCTTTCAACAAAGCCCATCTTTTCAATGTTATCCAATACCAAAGTCATGTTTCCGCCGCTTGCAAGCATTTTGCTGCAAATTTTTCCTACTTTTAATGGGCCCAAATGCCCAAGAGCTTCAATAACCGCAAATTGAGTCTGCGTTAAATTAAATGTTCTTATGTTATCGGTGGATTTTTTGCTAAATGAAGTATAAGCACGCGCTAATTTTACCCAAGTAGAAAGAGCTAAATCTGTTTTTTTGCCATATTTTTTTGTTGTTTTCATATTTATCACTAACTCAATTATTACGACTTCAAAATAATTTTTCTCCTCTGGTTTGTCAAGTTGAATTAATAAAGCTAAATTTGCC
This sequence comes from uncultured Melioribacter sp., assembly GCA_964575995.1. GTDB lineage: Bacteria > Bacteroidota > Ignavibacteria > Ignavibacteriales > Melioribacteraceae > Stygiobacter. The sequence continues at coordinate 33,469 of CAZNTN010000022.1, forward strand.
TGAAAGAGAAAGGAGTGCAAGTGACTCAAGCAGCAGTTAAATACTTTACGCCTCAAGAAGCTCAAAAAACACTGCCCCTTGTTAAACAGATTGTTAAAGACATTCTAAAAACAGCTAATCAAATTAAAGACCTAGCAGAAGCTGTTGGGGATGGTTTTGAGGAATCTAAAGAAGTAAAATCTCTTACTGCAGAAGTCCATAGTTTTATGAGCGAACTTGAAGACTTGGGCTGTACATATAAAGATTGGAATTTTGAAATAGGGTTAGTTGATTTTCCATCGATAATTAATGGGCGCGAAGTTCTACTCTGCTGGAGAAGCGATGAAGATAATATCACGCATTATCATGGTTTGCTTGATGGGTTTGCCGGAAGGAAATTAATTCCGCAAGAGTATTTATAATTAACGTTTTAGTTTTCGAATGCCGCTTCAATCTTGTGAATCAAGGATGGAAATCTAATAATGATTATCGGCAGTAGTTACGCGCTCCAATTCATCAACCGCACGCCCCGGTGTTAGGTTGTAATCTAAAAAACAATTCACTTTGCTTCTTCAATTCTAACCGAGTGGGTAATCTCAACAGATTTTTGCAGCATAGCCGTAACACTGCAATAGGTTTTTTGAGATAGTTCTATGGCACGCTCTACAGCTTCGGAAGGAATTTCATTTCCGTAAAAAACATACTCCACATTAATTTTAGTATAAACTTGCGGATGAGTTTCTTGTACTTCGGCGGTCAAGAAAATATCAAATCCATCTATGTTTATTTTTTTCTTTTTCAAAATAACTGCAACATCGCTTCCGGTACAACCGCCAAGTGCCAATAATAATAATTCTTTTGGTCGTATTGCTGCGTTGTTTCCGCCAAACTCTTCTGGTCCATCCATAGAAACCCAATGATTAGAATCTGCCTTACCCATAAATGTAACGCCTTTAATATGCTTAACCACTGCCTGTTTTACAGCCATAACTTTACCTTTATTTTTTATTCGGTTTGATGCTTTTTCTTGTACAACGATTCGCAAACAAAAACAGAATGCTGCTCTATAAGATGTATTGTTTTCTTATGATCTTAAAAAAATATAATCATCATAACAAATCTGAGTTCTATGTTTTATCCATTTTCTCCAGTTAGGCGCGCAATCTGAAGTAAATAAAATCTGAGCAAGTCTTGCTGTTTGGAAGTGAGAGCCTGTTCTTCAATTTTGATAATTCTCTCAGCTTCTTTAAGTGCACGGATAATGTTAATAGGCACTTCCACCATTTCTTGAGAGACAGCAGAAAGATATTCCATAGCAGCAGCTAAAAACTGATGCATGTTTTCATCAACCGAAGCTTGCGAAAGAGTTGGCATCTGCGGAGCTTTTGCTTTCTTTGCAGAAAACATATTTTCTTTTGAAGAACTATTTGCAGAAAGAGAATGAAGCGCAACAGCGAGCTCAACAAAACTTGCAACACGTTGAAAAACCGGGCGCTCAAGCAAGTTCCAAATTCCGGCGCGCCACTGCTTAATCTTCTCTGGCATTTCGAGAAGAGCCCAAATTTCATTTTTCCAATTATTATTAACATTACCGTTTATTTGCGAGAACAGCTTTTCTACACTTGTGTTAAACAAATCGGGTTGAAGCAGAACCGCAATATCTGCGCGAAGGGTTGGAAGCAGATCAATAATAAATTTATCTTTTTCAAAGAAGTCGTTTACATCAATTCCGTGCCGGCGCAAAAGCTCTCTTTGGAACAGCGGCAGATATTTTTTAATTGCGTCGATATCTTCGCGCAAAGCTAGTAGAGCCGAGTTTCCTGCCGGAAAGGCTTTTTCGAGCTTGTTTAGATAAATCAAATCAACATCGTGATAAATACGAAGCGAGTGAAGAATTTCGTAAACCGGAAGGTTTGGAAGAATTCTATCAGCAATCAGCCAAGAAGCTTCTATATTCTGCCTTTGAGAAAATTCATCAAGCGAGCGGAACAAACCTGTTGTAAGTTGATTAATGCCCAGCACAACAGTTTGAGATTGATTATGTGAAATTGCACGAAGCAAACTTCCATATTTTGAAAATGGAATTGTTCCGGCAATTTTCTCCAGAATCTTTTGCCCGGCGCTTCCGCCAACACCTTGTCCCGGACGAACAGTTGGGCGGTCTCTCAGCGGCGGTGTTGTTCTTCCGATGAAGTAGGAAATTATGTGAATGCCGACTACATCTTCTTCTCTACCGTAGAGAATCTGTCTAAAGTTTTCTGTTAGAATAGGAAGAAACTCATCAAAGACTATATCTTTTTTACCAAGAGTAAGCCGTTCCAATTCTTTTAAGCCTCGCGTTTTAAATTGCAAGCGGGTTTCAACAATAGGCTCGCCAGCTCGGTGAATTTCCGTTTCGTAAAACTTTTGAGATTCTTTAACATGATAAAGAAGCTGTGCAAAATCATTAACGGGCAGATAGCGCAGCTTCTCGGAAATATTGCTTTGGAAAGTTCTTAAATCGCCCCCGGCAAAAACACCAACAAGCGGTGTGGTTGCATACTCTGTGCTTTTCTTTGTTGATTCTTGAAGGTGCACAGAAAATCTTTTTGCAGAATCGTTAGATTGAATAAATGCGGGTGCACCGGCAACGGTAGAGTAATAGCCTCCCTGCCTTTGCATTGGTTCGCCGCTTCCCATTTTCATTCTAATTTTTCCTATCAAGCCACGCTCGGCAAGCCAGGTTGTTACTTCGTATTTGGCTTCTTTGAAAAACCTCATACCGGCAGCCTGCCCAATTTGCTGGCTTAAATCGGAGCCTGCAACAAAAACTTCTGTGATAATTTCTGTAAAACGCTCGCTTGTTTCTTGATTTAGCCTTCTGCTTTGAAGCGAGTACTCCCAAATTTTATTTAAGAAGCTGCCAACCTTTTTCACAGAATCTAAATCTTCAAAAAGAGGAATGCTCCAAACACAAGGAATGTCAGCCTTTGGGTTTTCTCTTAGTATCTGCTCGCGGCTTGCACGAAGTTTTCTATCGAGCAAAATTAGTGCATCCGGCTTGGTTGACATGCTTACCTGCAAAGCCATTACCATACCGGGGTTTCCATACTTGCCGGCAATTTCGTTTATCTCATTTATGTTGTGAACGGTAGTATCAATTGCAAACGGGTCTTGATTTGTAATAAGTTTTTGATGAATGCGTGGCGTAATTATAAAACGTTTGAGTAAATCTTTGTATGAACCGGCTTCAATTAACAGATCCGGATGGGAAATATTTTTTTGAATTGCAGGAATTAATTCAAACAAAGTTTTACGGATTTGTTTGTTGAGTGAAAAATAATACTCAAGTGTTTCTCTTCTATGCTGCCGCAGCTCAAGCATTTTGCGCTCGGTTCTATCGTTATGATGCCACAGGCGCGTAAGTGGATCTTGGGCAATGTGCAGTTTCATTCCAACTTTACGGAAACTTCCTGCTTTAACATTAAAGGGAAGAATTCCTCTGTAACGCTTTTCAAGCTGATGAGTAAGCGAGTTAATTTCGTTTAACAATTCTGTAAAGCGGTTATTGTTCTTAGGAAGTTTTTCTATCTCGTTTATTACAGCCGGTTCTATCTTGATAGATTTATCGTGCTTATGCAGAAGCCGAACAATTTTAGCCTGCCGCGCAACGTTTTCCATCAGAACCGAAGCAACTAAACGGTGCCCTTGCCCGCTTGGTCTGTTACTGCCATCCCAATCGCCCCAAAAAGATAGAAATGTTTCGAACGGCTTATCAGAATAAAGCTGAAAATAATTTTCTGCGGCTACTACAGAATTCAAATCTAAAATCAATTCTTCAGATTCTTCATTGGAAACAATTGCAACATTTAACCCAAGATATTCTTTTGCCAATTCTAAGGCGAGCTGTTCAAAATGCGATTGCGCTAATTCTTTTCCACGAATTAATTTTTCGATCAGCTTTTCAAACGCCCACTCGGCTTTCAAGGAATACATTTGAGTCGGGTGAACTGTTCTATCATACAATCTTTTCTTAAACGCCGTTTCTCTGCGAAGCAGATTATCTTTGAAGAATTCTTTTTCTAAAGTATCGGCTAAGCGCTTTCCTTTATCAGCATTTATTACATCAGATAAATCTGAAATTAAATTAGCTCTTTCAAAGCAGCGCTGCTTAAACAGCGCAAGCCTATCATTTAGATAATCTTTTTTAATTATATCCGAATCAGAATATTCGCCGTTAAACTGTGCAGCAAAACGGCTTAGTGTAACATCAAAACAATTACTAAGATTGCTTTCAACATATTTCCATTGAGAAGAGGCATCAATTCTTATTTTAGATTTTTTTACAGCGAGCGGTTTAACAGAAAAATTCTTTTTGTTGTATTGCGCCGCTTCTTCGGCTATCATTCTGTTCAAATCGATTAAAACTCTTCGCGTTTTGTTTCTAAGAATCTCTGCATTGTCTGCTCCGCCAAGTGTCAGGCGGAAAGTTTTTCTTCCCGCCTCAAATCCTTTTTCTGTTCTCGCAAAAGTTGAAAGAGGAACAAGTCCAATACCCTGCCGCGCCAATCCAGTAGAAAGCCAATCCAAAGAAAGCCCTGCCGGAAGTTTGTTAATAATCATCTGCGGATACATACTTCCATTTGGCGGCTTAATGTAAATTTCAAAACGGTTTCTTACTTCAGGTAAAATTTCTACGGCTTCTTCGAGAGCGGAGTTTCTTTCTTTGAAGATTCTGTTTCGCAAACGCCAGTAAGCATTAACAATTTCAACTTTGTTTCTGTAAAACAAGTAAGTCAAAAATATTGCGCCGAGATTCAGTTCGATAGATGATAAAACGGCTTTATATTTTTCGGCTATCTCCTTGTGACGAATTTCGATTACCGATAAACGCGCGCCGGCAAGAGAATCTGTTTTAGAAACAGAATGAACAGTAATTGCGTACGAGGCTTCCTCTTCGGTTATGTAACCCTCTTCAACAAGCTCATCGGTTAATTGACGTATTGTTTTAATTACATCAAGCGAATCTTTTGGCGCAACGTTTTGATAAGACAAATCATCTATCACAAAAACTTTATTAGTGAGAAGCCATTTAAGAAGTCTCTTCAATTCATTTTTGTTAAATTCCTGTCCGGTTGCGTTATGTGGATTGTTAAGCGCAACAGCACCATAATTTTTCCATTTTGGATCGGCAGATAATTTCTTTTTTACAGCGTCAATAATTGCGTCAATATCTAATTCAAACTCGTCTGTTAAAGGCACAACAGTAACTTTTGGAAAGCAGTGCTCGTAGGTCCAGCTTAAATCCGGAAAGATTACTTCTGTAATACCGCAATGAAAACCGAGCAGACCTAATCCGGTTCTGGATGACCCGCTTATTACATAGCAGTTCTTTTTTCTGTATTCATTATGATGAACTAAAAACGAGTGAAGGAAGCTATCAACCAGCTCATCTGAAAAACTTTTGTGGTGTATATTGGAAACAAGTTTTCTAAGCAGTTCAGAAGCTGTTATTCCGCCAAAAAGATCATACTTATAAGTATTAGTCTGCTTGCATGCTTTATTAAACCACAACCCTGCTTTTTCTTGAAAGCTTTCTGCAATCTTTCCAAAACGCTCTGCATTATTGTTTGTAATCGAATTGAATTTTTCTTCGTAAAACTTTGTGTGTAAAGCAAAAGCCTCTTCGTTAATTCCTCCCGATATATAGCCATCGTATTCGGTTTCAACAGTAATGTTCGGTTCTCTCCTGCTTTCAAACTGTTTTACGAGATCGTTCTTTAAGATGTAAGATAGTAATTCAATTTCGGAAGCCGAGGGAGTTCCCTTTAACTGAAAATGAATTGTCTCAATTATTTCTATGAAGTCTGGATTGCCGGCAAAGAACATAGTAGAAATATTTTTAAGCGCAGGAGAAAAAATTTGTGGAGTTAAAACACGCAGCACGCGGTTCATCATTTTGGCTTCGCGTGCAAGCGAAAGATGATTAGGCGCATCGTTTACTTCAACAAAAAACAGAGGAAGCTGTAAACTTAGCTGACGAAGCTCTCTTCTTGTTTCTTCTTTTGTGTTGCTTCCTAGAATAAGAAAGGAAGGTGTGCGCTGCTTTTCTGAAAGGGCTTCTTTAAGCCCGCTAACAAGTTTTTCTTCATCATCAGATAAAACCGAAAAACTAAGAGCGTTGTAATTTTTAATATGAGACGGCAGAGAAATTCCATAAGTAAATATTTTCGCAGGTTTGTGTATCAGAAAACTTGAAAGAGCGTGAAGCAGCATTCTAAGCGCTTCGTTAATTCCTCCGGTTGCAATTATAACTTCGCGTCTTCCGGTCTTTTCGCCAAGATCGTAAGCAAGAGGTTCCTGCTGGTTTTTTGTAAGCCACTCGTTAAAATGTTTTATCAAAAAATTAGGTGCGTTTTTATTAAAACCGCCGCGTGGAGTGTAAGGCGCACTCTTTGTTATTAAATCTCTAAAAAATTCAAGCTCAGTTCTGGCCTCTGCTGCTAATCCCAATTCGCTAATTAATGCATCAAGATTGTTATCGGTTAGTTCTTCACGCGTAATATCTATCCCGTTTATCATACGCAGATAAGCAGAAGAAAGCTGTATATCCTGCACAGGATTGCCAATGTGAAAGTTTACACGCTCTTCCGGCGGAACAGGCGATGATGCTGTTGCCTCGCTAATCTCAGAAACTGTTGCCGCCTTTACAGGTTTTATCGCAAAGTATTCTAACGGATCTTTTTCGTTTATCATCATTAATAAAATTATTTCTTCTCTTCTTTATTAGAAGAGCCGCTTATAGATTTTTGCAAAAAGTTCTGGAAAACATTCAGCAAGTCGGAACCTTGAACAATTTCATTTGGAGAAAGATTAACAACAGTGCGTGCGTTTTTCAAAGCCTGGCTTGCTTCTGCAAGACGCGCTGCTTGTGGAGAAAGTATCAATAATTCCGGATTGTTCTTCAGCATTTCTAATTCTTCTTTTTCAAATTCAAGATTCAATTTCTTGCGCTTTAGTTCATCCTTCATTCTTTTATCGGCAAGCTCAGATTCTTTATCAAGCACGGTGCGTTTTAAATCAAATTTTTTTAGTTCGAGTTCATTTTCTAAGAATGCGATTTCTTCATCGGCGCTTAGCTTTGCTTTTGCCGCGGTAATTCTTGCCTTCTGGTTCAGCAATTCTGTCTGCTCGAGAATTCTTGCAGATTCCTGCTGGCGGATTGCCTCGGCTATTTTTTGGTCAACTACTTCAAATGATTGAACAGAAACAGAAATAACATCCAAACCGAATTGCTCTTTACTTACGCCAACTCTTTCTATTAAACTATTGTAAATCTTTTCGGAAGAGAGCTCCTCAATTTCATATTTCTCGGTAAACTCTTTAACAAAGCTTTGCAGAACAACTTCAAATTCTTTAGCGGCTTTTGTTACAGAGTTAGAATTCCAACCGCCAACTTTTATTATCTGCGAAATATTACTTGCAGCCAAAGATACTGTAACCGCGAGTTTCACTTTTATATCGAGATTACCTTTAGCTGTAGATTCAACACTCAAATGCATTGGCTGCGTTGTTTTTGGTAGTACAAGACTGAAGTCTTTTGGATAAAAGCGGGTTTTTCTAAGAGCAATTTTTCCGTCCGTTTCTTTAAGAACCAACTGATCTGGCTTTCTCAATCTGAACTCGTAAAGAAAAATTAATACCGCAACAATTATTATTATTCCAAACCACATAGTGATCTCCTGCTGTTTTATTTCATCAATTTACATTCTTTGAAAAGCCTTATAATCTGCCGGCAGGGTTTTGCCAAACTAATTGCAGATATTTCTAACACAATTCAATGTTGTCGAAATGTTCAATTCCACACGTCCGCTTGTGGCAGAGCATTGTGCAGTCCTACTAACTTGATTGCAGCCTGGTAAGTTCTAGTTAGAATTGTAACGCAATCAAAAATCGCAGATGAATTTAATATTTTTTGATGAATTATATAAGCCCTTGATAAAACTTTGTGCCGAGTTTTGCTTAGTCTCTTTTGGTAAGATGGAAAATAGGTGTGAAATCCTCAATAACTCTAAACGCCAAGTATTAAGTATTTAACACTCAGCAGTTATGTAAGAGCAGCAGGGCGCAAGCCAAGAAAAGCCCGGCTAAGAACGTGCGTCTTTATGTTTAACACAAATTTTATCCGCCTAAAAAATAAATGGACAAACCAAAAATTGGATGGTTATTGATTTTTTGAAACGTCTGAAAAATTTGCGTAAAATTTTGAGTGAACCAGTCCTGACTGTTTATTTTTATAAAATAATGTTCTTTGATAGAATGATGATGCATTAATGAGAGGTGATTTTGGTAATCATCACCTAAAATTAAACAAGGGTCAACTGCCTTAGGCAGTAAGCGTAATCATTCTCCTTATGTTTTAAACTAATGCTTTGAAAATAAACTCAAATTGGTTTCGCACATGGTACTAGTAACTATACCTTGAGTAACCGAGTACTCTTTTCATGTATGCAAATGGTCGTTCAACCTTGTTTCTGAATGTAGATAATATTCGATTTAGTTTCAGCTCGGTTTTGCTAAGCACTTTATTTCTATATTCTTTTTCAAGTATGCCGCCGAAGATTCCTTTGCTCTCAAGTTTTTCTCTTCTTGCTTTGTTGGCATATCCATTATCGGCAGAAACAGATTCTTCGTTATAATCTGCCAACTAATCAAACATTACCTAATCATGAACGCAGGCTTTGGTAAACTCTAACTTCTTTATGACTTCGCTTTCTTGATCAATAATTTTTCAGAAGATTCTAAATATGAGAATACGCCTTCATTCTTTTTATCTTTTCGAGTCGATTTGTTTTAGCAATTCATCGCATGCAGTTTTAAGCTGTTCATCGATGCCTTTTGTAATCCAATCAATAGAATTTTCCACTATTATATCCGGCACGGCGGGTCCAAGTTCTTGGTTCATATCGGTAGTTTTTGTAAACCAAGCTCTAAATGGTAAACGAATAAACGAACCATCAATCATTCCTCTTCCGCCAGTTGAAATAACAGAGCCGTTAGTAGGAATGCCTACAAGCTTTCCAATACCCAAAGTTTTGTAAGCGTGCGAGAAAATTTCTGCATTGGAATAGCTCCCTTCGTTACAAATAGCAATAGATGGTTTCATCCAAGCTGCAAATACCAAGCGCTCGCCTGTTGGATAGTAATCGCGGTATTTCAATTTATCTTTTTCAAGGTTCTGGCTTGCACCGCGTGGAATTGTGTATGCGTGTTGTTTGTAGTTTAGAATAGCCATCAAATAATCTGTGGTTGAACCGCCGCCGTTGTAACGAACATCAATTACTAATCCTTCTTTGCCGTAACCAGCGGCTGTAAGTTCTCGTTCAAAAGTTTCAAAACTACCATAATCCATTCCTTGAATGTGAATGTAGCCAAGCCTTCCGCCAGAATATTTTTCAACAAGATTCTTTCTCTCATTTACCCATTCTTGATAAAGCTGCTGCCTAAGTATGTTTACAGGACGAATTACAACTTCTCTTACTTTTCCATCTCTGCCTTTTACAGTTAATAAAGTCTTTTCATCAACTTTGTTGTTAAGCAGTTCATAAAAATTTTGGTTTTCAAAAGAGTTTCCATCTACAGAAGTAATTAGCTCATCTGCTGCTAATTTACTGTTCATTTTATCTGCCGGTGATTGTGGAATTATACGAAGAACTTTCATTCCTTCTTTAGCGGGCATTAATTCTGCGCCAAGCAAGCCGGTTGCATCGCGTTGTGTTTCAGCACGCTCTGCTGCTGTAAATCCCATATGGCTTGAGTTTAGCTCACCAAGCATGTTGTTGAACATATCGCGTAAATCATTTTGGGTAGAAGCTATTAAGCATAGCTCCTCATATTTCATTTTTAAATTATTCCAGTTGTGTCCATGGAATTGCGGGTCATAAAATCCATCGCGTATTGTTCTCCATGCTTCTTCAAAAATTTGTTTTCGTTCAGCCGGATAATCAATTTTGAGTTTAGCTGAATAAGGAAGCTGCTCGGATTTATCTCCTTTAATATCGTGTCGTGTTAAAGAGCCTCCCACTTTTGAATAGTATAAATATTTACCCTCTTTATCTATAGTTACGCTGCCCGGATTAGAACCGCCTTTTGTTAGTTCTTTCAAATCTTTTCCATCCCATTTAACGCTGTACAAATCTCTTCCGCCTTTAGCCGTGCTGCTGCTGCCAACGTAAAAGAATGTTTCACCATCTTTACTAATTACTACGTTGGTTTCATCGCCGGGGAAGTTAGTTACTTGTACTAAACGTTTGTGAATATCTTCAAAATCAATTTGAGTTGGTTTGACTTTAGCGGCTTCTTTTTTTGCGGTGCCCTCTTTTGGCTTTTCATCTTTAGCAGCAGCCGGCTTTTCTGGAGCAGCGCCTGGTTCTTTTACAGGTTCTTTTTCATCCCAATCCGATTTTGTTTTTTCCCAGTCATCTTTTTTGAGCCAAGCAAACCAAACATCGCGCGTAAAACTTAAACCCCCGGTTATTGCATTTTGTCCGCTTCGGGAAGAAAGGAAGCCAAGTTTTGTTCCATCGGCGCTCCAGAAAGGATTTGAATCTCCGCGCGGATGCATAGAAACATTAACTGGTTTGGATGAATTATCTGCCGCGTGAATAAATACTTCTTCGTTGAAATATAAGTCATCAAGTGAGTATGCAAGCCATTTGTTGTCCGGGCTCCAAGCCACTCCGCTTGGCGATGCCCAGCTATCAATTAGTACTTTTTCGTTTGTCAGCTTTCCATCAGAATCAATATCTGCAACAACAAACTTCTTTTTATCCGTTCCGCGTGAATATGCTATTTTTCTGCCGTCGCTAGAAATAACCGGACCAGTCTCCTCTTCATCTGTTTTTGTTAAGCGAATAATTTCGTGTTTAAGAGATTTAAAAATATTAGGTTGAGATTTATCTGCGGATTTAACAAGATAAAGTTCGTAATTACTATCTTCTCTATCAGAAGCAAAAACTAAAGTTGTATCAGAAAGCCACGCAGCATCAATATCTCGGAAAGGGGAGTTAGATAAATTTACACTTCTGTTTTTATCTTTATCTGCTTCTTTAACAAACACCTCTCCTCTAACAGAAAATGCGAGAAGCTTACCGTTTGGAGAAACAGCATATTCTGTCATGCCGTTTGTCATATTTTTGAATTCAACCGGGTCGAAGCGGTCATCTGCATTTATCTGAACTTCAACTTCTTTTGGGTCTATCTTGGAAGTTTTGGAAACATAAATTCCTTTACCTCTTTCGAATACCAAAGTAGAGCCATCGTTAGAAAGGCTAAGATGGCGAATCGAATGGTCGTTAAACTTAGTTAACTGTTCCGGTTTAGAAACAGCGCTGCCATTTTCATCAATAATTATTTTATAGATGTTATAATTGCCATCGTTGCTGCTCAAGAAGAAAATGGTTTTTGAATCCATCCATTGAGGCATAACATCATTTGTTTCAAAGCCAATAAGTTTGGAATACTTTTTAGTTTTTGTATCAAAGAGCCAAATATCTCTGTTTGATGGACCGCGGTAATCTTCGCGCGCTACAGGGTTAATATCTCCTCGTACAAAGGCAATAAATCTTCCATCGGGCGATGCAGCCGGCTCAAAACCAACTGCATCTAAAACTCTCCATTCAGTTCCTCCTTTAGAAGAAATTGAATAAACTTCCATTGGTCTTTCTATTTGATTAAACTCACGGTTGGTTGAGAAAAGTATGTTTCCGTAATTAGACCAGCTTGAAATATTATCTGCTGCCGAGTGAAATGTTAAACGCTTTGTCGTTCCACCTTCGGCTGGAATTACAAATAAATCATTATTTCCGAAGCGGGCGCCGCTGAACGCAATTTGTTTTCCATCTGGAGAATATTTTGGATAAGCCTCATAAGCTTCGTGAATAGTTAAACGCACTGCATTTCCGCCGGCTGCGGCAACAGTCCAAATATCACCCTGAAATGAAAAAGCTATTTGGCTTCCATTATTATTTAAGGCTGGAAAGCGGAGCAATAAATTATCTTGTGCAAAGATTAATTGTACAGTAATTAAGAAAATGAGCAGTATGTTTCTTTTCATTTGTTCCTCTTGATATGAAGTAGGGGCAAAAATATGTTTAAATTGGAAAGAGAACAACGAGTAAAATAATTAACCCCATAATAATCTTTGGTACTGCTTTGGCTCATCGAAAAGATATGTATGTAAACATTTAGGGCGGCTTTTAACTCTTTTTTGTATGAACCCAATGCTTCTGCGCTGCGTGAAAATGAGAAAAAGTTAGCAGGCGCAGCTTAACCCAACTTAATTAATTAGAGCACTGAAAATTGTACTAAATCGCCAACTGAAGCACAAAGCTAACTATGTTAAGATTTCTCGACTGCATCAAGAAACCTGTGAATTTGAAAAGCAATTATGATGTAGTAAATCTTCTGTTTACAGTGCGGTAAGAGGCAGAACGAAAATATTAGGAATAATAAACCCAACTGCCTGAGGAAACTATGCCGTAAACTGAAGTTGGGCAAATAGAAAATCTTTTAAGACATTAAGCAGGCTATACCCAAACGCTCAACTTTTCACTTCCTCTTTTTGAATGTCTATAATTATTTCGATGCCATTATAAACAAGTCCTTAGAAGATGAAATATTAAACAAATTACCTTCTAAGTCTGACCAGTAATTAATATCCTTAAAACCAACAGACTCAAAAACCTTAGCAAGCAAATCTTTTTTATAACCGTAAACTTGCGTAGTTAGTAGAGTATAATGCGAATTGTTTGTTTTACTAAAGCGAAGAATATTAAAATTGATTTGTCCGTTAATAAAATCGTAAAACCGGACAAAGAAATTATCTTCGTCCGGCTTTATGCTTATAATTCTTTCTTTCTGTTCGGCAATAAGTGCATAATTTAGAATGTGTATTAAGCATTTTCCGTTTGGTTTTAAGATGTCGTACAGTTTTTGAACAGTAGAGTAAATAGTAGTTCCTTCAACGTTAGCAAAAGTATTTCCAAGAGAAATGGTATAATCGAAGTGAGAATTAAAACATACCGGAATGGATAAAATTGAACTTTCTGCAAACTCAATTTTACAAGAAAATTTATCTGCGTTGTTCTTAGCAGTTTCTAACATTTGAGGCGATGGGTCGAAACCAGTAACTATATTTCCATTCAAAGCTAAGGCAATTGAATCAACACCTGTACCGCAGCCAAGATCTGCTGCTTCACCTATTGAAGGGAATAATTTTTCAAATGCATCTTTTCTGGCTTTTAAGTTAGCCTCAAAGTTTATCATCTGATCGTAAAACGAAGATGCACTGTTATAAAAATTCTTGTTATCTAACATTTCTATTACTTTTTTGATATGTAATTATAAACTATAGTTTCACTCGCCTTTATAGAAAAAGTTTTAAAACCTTTTTCTTCTACTATTTTAATTAAGGGAGCCGGAACAAACGGAGTTATCAGCAAATAGATATCATCGTTTTCTAAAGAAAGAATCTCTTTAGTTACTTTGCCCGCCGGATGTATTCCGTTTTCCAAATCTATACAAGCATCATATTCAATTTTTATTTTCTCCATAGAAACCCAGCTTGGAACGTTGTTACCAATTTTGTTTTCTTCTGTTAATTTTATTTCATCTTGGTTTACTGCTTTACGAAGTGAGTTTATCAATACGGCAACAGAAATATTTGCTACAACTGAAGCCTGCTTTAAAGAAGTAACCTTTGCAATGGTTCTTCTAAGAATTGGATTCTTTAGTTTCGAAAAAACCGGAGCTATTTCAATCAGCTTATCTTCAAGCTCGGGGTAGGCGTTTAACAAATCTCCAACAATGGTCTGCGGCGTGATGTCTAACTTATTTGTCATACTGCAAAATTCTCCTTTCACCAGAAATGTTTCTGTATTCGTCTAACTCTTGAGATACTTCTACTGTCCCTAAGTATTCATTATTGCTGCTTCTTACTGCATAATAAGCTATGTGGATAAATTTACCGTGCATGTTGATCCAAAATTTTGCAGCATCCTGCCTTCCGCTTTTGAAATCTTCTACAATTTGATTTACAATGTGCACGCTTGAAGGCGGATGGCAAAACTGAACCTGTCTTCCTAAAACTGCTTTAGGTCGTGCAAAAATTCTGCTTTTCCCGTTCGAGAAAAATCTCACTTTATCATCTTTATCAACAAAAGTTATGTCAACAGGAAGAGTATTAATCACGGCTTCTAACTCTTCGCGAGTAAAAGAACCTGTTTCAAAGCGGATTCTATCACTCGAATCTGGTGCAACGGTTTCATTTTCTGCAAACGCTGGTTTCCATTTTGTTTCTGGATAGTACAAGCAGTAGCCAAAATCTTCACTCTGTTTCAATATTTCATACCAGTCAATCTCTGTAAACGTATCCATACACATCGGGAAAAGAATATTCTCTTCTTTGTAAATCATCTCTTCAATGGATTTAAGAGTAGGTAGAAACATCATATCAACAAAATCGAGATAACTCTGTACATCAACGTTCTGGGCTTCATCAAAAAGAGAAAAAGAGGATTTAAGAAAAGAGCGTGTTTCATCGTGCTTGCCCCACATAACCATTGGCGGCCCGGTTATATTATACTTTTCCATGTAAGAGAAAACCAAATTCTCTTTGCGAAGGTAATGTTTTTCTACATCCATTAAAGAATTGAACAAACCTCTTGTTTTAAGAATAAGATCTCCTGCGCTGCTTGTTTTATCTCTCGAAGAAGATTCTGTAAACAAATGCTTTATTTGAGCTATCAGCTTGGTGAGCTCACCATTTTCCTTTTTGAAGATATCAACTGGATGTCCTTCCGGTACTTGTTTAGCTTGCGAAGTATCAAGGCTTGCTTTCAGCGCTTCAGAGTGAAGGTCGCAAAACTTCAATATCTCTTCACGTTCAAGACCATCTTTAATTAGCTCTTCTTCTGCTTGCACAACCTCGCCGTAAGGAACGCTTCCCATTACCTGTTTAAGTTTTTCACTTGTTTCGGCTGCATCTTTACCTTCGTGCAGCTCAAGAATTAACTTCTTTAATTCATCAATTCTATTTCTGCTGTTGTTAATTAATTCACTCATATCTAACCTTTCTTTCTATAATTCAACTGTTTGTAAAATTTCACCTTGAACGCCAATAACCACAACCGAAACAGGAATACTTTTACCCGCATGTTCTGCAGCCTGCTGTGCTAACTGTGCTAAACCGCTGCAGCAAGGAACCTGCATAATTGCAACCGTAATCGATTTAATATCTGCCTCATTGATCATAGTAATCAGCTTATCGAGATATACTTGTTTATTGCTGTCTAACTTTGGGCATGCAATTGCAACGGACTTTCCCTTCATAAAATCTTTATGAAAATCGCCGTAAGAAAATGCGCAGCAATCGGCAGCTAACAACAAATCCGAATTTCTGTAATATGCAGCAGTTGGCATTACCAAATGCATTTGTATAGGCCACTGCGTTAAATGTGATTGCCTTTGTCCCTCTTCTTCTTCTTTGCTTCTTTCAAAAGATTGTGCTTGAGAGCCGGAACAGCCGTGCGAAGTTGGCTTTTCTTCTGAACCTTCTCCGAGAACGGGAACAGCTATTCCATTATCATTTAAGTAATCTATAGCTTGAGTTAAAAACTCAAACTCTTTGTGTTCGCGTAAGTGTTTTAAGTGAGCCTTAATTACATTTGGTCCACCCTTAACAATGTACTCCATTACTTTTCTTTCATCGTAAGGCTCTGCTTCTCTTTCAACAATTGTTAAAGCGCCGGTAGGACAGTGCCCTAAGCAAGCGCCCAATCCATCGCAAAACAGATCGCTGATTAATCGCGCTTTACCATCTATAATTTGTAATGCACCCTCATGGCATTCGGGAACGCAAAGAGCGCAGCCATCACATTTTTCCTCTTCAATTTGTATGATTTTTCTAAGCATAATAGACTCCTTTATAAAAAGAATTTTTATTCCGATTAAAAATATGCCTAATTATGCTAAGTTGCAAGGAAAAATATTTAAGCAGATGAATTTTTCTGATTGACAATACCATAATATCTTATTATGTTTTAATCAGAAATATTGTTCTGATTAGATAGAAAGTTACTCGATGGAAAAGAAAGAAAAGATTATAAAGAACAGAGAGAAGCCAATTCAGAGTATCCGCTTTATTGTGCAAACGCTATTTGCTTTGTTGTGTATTTGGATAGGAGTAGAGTTTTCTCAGTTTGTGTATTATTTAGAATCCGGAGGCTCAACAGAGGTTAGAGTTAGACCGCCGGGGGTTGAAGGATTTCTTCCTATCAGTGCACTAATGAGTGTTTATTATTTTGTTCTAAGTGGTAACATTCATCCAATTCATCCAGCTGGTTTTTTTATTTTTATAGCAATAGTTGGTATGTCCTTAGCTTTTGGCAAATCGTTTTGCAGTTGGATGTGCCCTATTGGTACTCTTTCAGAATTGGTTGGAGATTTTGGTGAAAAAGTTCATAAGAAAATTTTTAAGAGAAGAATAAAAATTTGGAAGTATTTAGATTACCTGCTCCGCTCCTTAAAATACTTGCTGCTTTTCTTTTTTGCGTTCTCTATTTTTTCTATGACGAGTTTAGCTTTAGAATATTTTCTAGACGGAGCTTACAATATTATAGCGGATGTTAAAATGTGGTATTTTTTTGCCAACATATCTCAGTTCTCGCTTATTGTTATTGGTGTTCTTTTTCTTCTCTCTATTGTGTACAGAAATTTTTGGTGCAGGTATTTATGCCCTTACGGCGCTCTGCTTGGAATTGCAAGTTTATTAAGCCCCGCAAAAATTAAACGCAATCCGGTTAGCTGCATAGACTGCGCTCTGTGTGCTAAAGCTTGTCCCTCTTTTATAAAAGTTGATAAAGTGCTTACGGTTTACTCAGACGAATGCACAACCTGTTTGAACTGTGTTGATGTCTGCCCGGTAAAAGATACTCTTGATTTAAAACTTATAGGCAACGAGAAAAAATTTAATAAAAAAATAGTAGCTTTTGGAGTAGTTCTTTTGTTTGTAGCCATAACAGGTTTTGGAATGGTAACCGGCAATTGGCATAACAAGGTTCCTAAAGAAGCCTACATTGAACTTTACAAGAGCATAAATTCGATTGGGCACCCAAGAAGTATTTCGGATATCGAAAAACTAAATAAAGAATCAGAAAAAGGAGTGGAGAATGGAAGATAACCAATCCGCCAAAGCTAATATCCTAAAGAAACTTGCCTTAAAGTTTATTCCGCCGGATAGATGGAAAATACCGGTGTTAATAACAATAGGCATTTTTTTTGGACTTGGTTTCTATATTGTTTATATCTCTAACGCTGTATCATACTTATCAGATAATCCTAAGACATGCGTAAACTGCCACGTAATGAATCCGCAATTTGCAACTTGGCAAAGGGGAAGTCATGGTAAAGTTGCAACTTGTAATGATTGTCATGTGCCTCAGGATAATTTAGTAAGAAAATATTGGTTCAAAGCAAATGATGGATTAAGGCACGCCACATATTTTACAATGAGATGGGAACCACAGGTAATTAGAATCAAAGAAGCAGGGAAAAAAGCAGTACAGGAAAATTGTATCAGGTGTCATTCTAATTTAATTCATCCGGTTGCTTTAAGAGCAATTGATAACCGGAATGTACAAGACCAAACAGAAAGGTATTGCTGGGATTGTCATCGCGAAACGCCGCATGGAAGAGTGCACAGTTTATCATCAACTCCGCATGCAGCCGTGCCGCAGTTAAAACCAGTTGTACCGGAATGGCTGGAAAAAATTAACAACAAAGAAAACTAAGAAACTGAAGAGAGGTAAAAATGAAAACTATTCAAGAAAGAATTAAAGAAAAACCGATACTCGGCTGGGCACTCTTTGGAGCTACAGTTGTAGTAGTATTTCTTGTTGGGCTTTTTGCTTCATCAATTGTTGAAAGAAGAAATGAGTCCTTTACACTACAACAAGTGAAGCCAATAGCAGAATGGGAACCAAGAAATGAAGTTTGGGGAGAAAACTATCCAAGACAATTTGAAACTTATATGAACACGCTTGATACTTCGTTTGCTAGTAAACATGGCGGCGCCGCTACAATTGATTATCTAGAAAAATATCCTGAATTAGTTATTCTTTGGGCGGGATTTGGTTTTTCTAGAGATTACAAACAGGGACGCGGACATGCTTATGCAATAAAAGATACTAGAAATTCTCTTAGAACAGGCGGTGAAAAACAAAGCACTATGCCAGCTACTTGTTGGACTTGCAAGAGTACCGATGTTCCAAGAGTTATGAACAGCAAAGGTGTTGCTGGTTATTACACAGGCTCGTGGAAAGAGACTGGACACGATTTTGTTAATCCTATCGGCTGTCAAGATTGCCACGATCCTAAAACAATGCACTTAAGAATTACAAGACCAGCACTTGTAGAAGCTTTTGAAAGACAAGGGAAAAAAATGTCAGATTTTTCTCATAATGAAATGAGATCCTTAGTTTGCGCTCAATGTCACGTTGAATATTATTTTGATTCTAAAAAAGTAGAGGGAGCTAAATATTTAACTTTTCCTTGGGATAATGGTTTTACCGCTGAGGATATGGAAAAGTATTACGATGACATTGAATTTTCGGATTGGACACACTCATTAAGCAAAGCGCCAATGCTTAAAGCACAACATCCGGAGTACGAAATGTTCAAAACAGGCATTCATGCAAAAAGAGGTGTTTCTTGTGCAGACTGCCATATGCCTTACAAAACAGAAGGGGGCGTTAAGTTTACAGACCACCATATTCAAAGTCCGCTTGCTAACATCGAAAACTCATGCATGGTTTGCCACAGAGAAAAAACTGAAAACTTGATTAGAGATGTTGTTGAAACACAAGATAAATTAGAAGAAAACAGAAAGATTACAGAAAAAGCTTTAGCTAAGGCACATATTGAAGCTAAAGCTGCTTGGGATAATGGCGCTACCGAAGCAGAAATGAAACCAATTCTTAAATTAATTAGACACTCTCAATGGAGATGGGATTATGTTGCCGCTACAAACGGGCTCGGCTTTCATGCGCCTGTTGAAGCATTTAGAGTTTTAGGAACGGCTATTCAAAAAGCTGAAGAAGCAAGAAGAGAACTCGCGCTTCTTTTAACCAAAAAGGGCGTTAAGTATCCTATCGCATTCCCGGATATATCTACAAAAGAAAAAGCCCAAAAGTTTATAGGGTTTGATGTACAAAAAGCCAAAGAAGACAAAGCAGAACTTCTTAGAACCACTGTCGTTGAGTGGGATAAAAAAGCAAAGGAAAGACAAGGAACTCTTAAACAATATTAATAACAAACAGGAAAGTTTTATGAAAACAGTAATAGCTCTAATATTTTTGTTAGTTGTTTCGCAAAGCCTTTATGCACAGAATACACTTAAAGTAACCGGGCAAATTAGACCTCGATTTGAGATGGATGATAGAGATTTTAACTCGGCTAAAGCGGCAAGCAACTTAACCTATATGCGATCCAGGTTAAACGCTGCATTTTCTTCAAACAAAGTCAATGCGTTTATTCAAATGCAGGACTCCAGAATATGGGGAACAGAACCAAGTACTGTAGCCGATATGAAAAATGTTGATCTTCACCAAGCATATTTTGTATTGAGCGATGCCTTTGAGACACCAATAGATATTAAAATTGGAAGAATGGAGTTGCTTTATAACAACGAACGCATTCTCGGTGCTTCCAATTGGTCTAATGTAGGAAGAAGTTTTAACGGTGTTGTTCTGGGCTACAATACAAGTAAGTTTAACGCCGATTTTTTGGTTATGAAAGAAGCAGAAAAACTTGCTGCCGGAGATGATTTAGATCAAACATTATACGCACTCTTTACAGAAATCAAATTAATAGATAAGTTCAACATTAATCCTTTTCTCTTCTACCAAAGAGGTGTGCCTTCAACAAATATGAACCGTTATACCATGGGCGTTTATGCTAAGGGAGAGAGCGGAGGGCTTACTCACGAAACGGAATTTATCTATCAAGGAGGTGAATATACCCAAGCATTAAAGAAATTTGATGTATCGGCTTACTTTATGGCTATTAATGCAGGATACACATTTAACCACAAAGGCAAACCAATGATTGGCGCCGGAATAGATTACTACAGTGGTGATAACAATTTAGCCGATAACAAAGTAAAAACATTTAACGGTTTATATGGAACAGCTCATAAGTTTTTAGGCTATATGGATTATTTTACCGATATACCTGCACATACTTATGGCTTAGGTATTATGGATATAATTGCAAAAGCCGGTATTAATGCAACTGAAAAACTAAAACTAAGTTTATTCTTCCACTTATTCGGCTCTGTTGAAGAATATACTTTGCAAAATAAAACTAAGACAAACTCGTTTGGATCAGAAATAAACCTGCTTGCTAATTACAAATATTCTGATGCAGTTGGGTTTGAAGCCGGCTTCGGCTACTTTTCTCCCGGCGAAATATTTAAGGAAAAACGGGGTAAAGACTCTGCAACTTGGTTTTATCTAACAACGCTAGTTAATATGTAATGCACAATTGAATAAGAGAGCCGCCTAATGGCGGCTTTCGTTGTATAAAATAAAAGTCCATTTCCAACTTAAGCATTACACATTGTCATTCACATAAGATAATAAGGTTGATTCATAACTGTTTATTATAGTTACTAAGGTTTCTCAAATGAATAAGGTTTTCTTCCTTCTGTTGAATTAAATATACAGACTAATCAAAAACTTTATTTTGTCTTTTTTACCTTAGCAGCATACCTAACCACAAGTTAATTAACCTTATTACCTTATTTGACAAATAGCATTATGATATACATCCTTCGGCAGAATTGTGAGCTAAAAGTATGTACA
>CAZNTN010000023.1:0-33553 GCA_964575995.1 uncultured Melioribacter sp.
AAAAAAAGAGTAAACCCTAATTCTTCAGTTCGATATCCGTTTTAGAAATTTAGGTTATACTTTAGGCCCAACCATTTTTTCAGGTCGAACTACTTCATCAAATTTTTCTGAAGTTAGCAAGCCAAGTTCCATTGCAGCTTCTTTCAAAGTTTTGTTTTCTTTGTGAGCTTTCTTTGCCACTTTAGCTGCGTTATCGTAACCAATTACAGTATTGAGCGAAGTTACAAGCATTAAAGAATTTTCGAGATGTTTCTTAATATTTACTTTATTAGCTTCAATTCCAACAACACAATGATCGGTAAAGCTTTCGCAAGAATCTGCAATTAATTTAATTGACTGCAGAATGTTAAAAGCTATAACAGGCATAAAAACGTTCAGTTCAAAATTTCCGGCGGAACCGGCAAAGTTAATTGTAACATCGTTGCCGAAAACCTGCGTGCAAACCATTGTCATAGCTTCGGATTGAGTAGGATTCACTTTACCGGGCATAATAGAACTTCCCGGTTCATTTTCCGGCAAAGAGATTTCACCAATACCGCAGCGAGGTCCGCTTCCAAGCCAGCGTGCGTCGTTTGCTATTTTCATTAATGAAGCAGCCAAAGTTTTGAGTACGCCGCTCATTTCTACCAAAGCATCTTTTGCAGCCATTGCTTCAAATTTGTTTGGAGCAGTTATAAATCGATTTCCAGTTAGCTCGCTAATCTTAGCTGCAACTTTAACAGCATATTCTGGATGAGTATTTAATCCTGTTCCAACTGCAGTTCCGCCAAGAGGAATTTCACTCAAGCGTTTGAGAGCATCTTTAATTCTATCTAACCCGTTTGTTAACTGCTGAGCATAACCGGAAAATTCTTGTCCTAAGGTTAGAGGAGTTGCATCCATCAAGTGAGTTCTTCCGATCTTGATAATTTCTTTAAACTCTTTGGCTTTTGTGTCAAGTGCATCGCGAAGTTTAGTTACCATCGGAATTAATCTGCGGTGAATTTCCATTACAGAAGCAACGTGTATTGCTGTTGGGAAAGCATCGTTTGTTGATTGAGCTTTGTTTACATCATCATTCGGATGAATTGGTTTTTTACTTCCAATAACACCGCCGGCTAGTTCAATGGCGCGGTTGGAAATAACTTCATTCACGTTCATATTTGTCTGCGTGCCGCTTCCGGTCTGCCATACAACAAGCGGAAAGTGATCATTCAGCTTCCCCTCTATCACTTCATCAGCAGCTAAAAGAATTAAATCAAGTTTTTCTTTTGGAAGTGTTCCTAGTTCATTATTAATTATTGCGGCGGCTTTTTTTACAATTGCCATAGCGCAGATAAACTCTGACGGAAATCTTTCTCCCCCTATCTTAAAATTCATTATTGATCTTGCAGTCTGAGCGCCGTAGTATTTATTGGCTGGTACTTGTATTTCGCCCATGCTGTCTGTTTCGATGCGGTGTTCCATTGTGTCTCCAAGTTGTTATTTTTCACGAACAAATTATGGAAAGGTGATAAATTTTCAAATGAGAAATTGTTCTATATGTAACATAATGTAATCTCTAAACTGAGATTGTAAGAATAATTGTTAGCATCAAGTATTATGTAAGGGTTTAGAATGAATGAAATAAATTTCTTACAAAATTTATCTGTATAGTAAAATTGTGGAGGCAATATTTAAAAGAATCTTGTAATGTACTTTGACTGCATTTGATATCACTAAAATTATTGTCTTTTATTTTCCCAAAGTTACAGTAGACTCTACAACAAAAATCGATCATCAAATTTGTTTTCAATCAAAAATTCTTTGGCTATGGAACGTTTTCGAAATTTAGGTCCCATTTTGTTAATTTCAGATAATTCTAAAGAGGCAGGCATGCTGATATTTCTGTTGTGCTATTACAGAATTTCATCTGAACCCAAAAGGATTTGCTTTCACAGATAGAAACGATTTACTTAATTTGCATATGCGGTGAATAATAATAGAGTTGATTAATGTGGAAGAATTGAACTAAAAATTATTACGGAGAAAATTGAAAAATACCGAAATCCCTCGCATACAGTTGGGCTTTTTCCCAACTCCTTTACATAAGCTCGAAAACTTAACTCGTTACTTTGGCGGTCCCCAAATTTATGTTAAACGTGATGACATGACCGGACTTGCATTAGGCGGAAACAAAACCCGCAAGCTGGAATATTTGATTGGTGATGCGCTTAAACAAAACTGTAACTGCTTAATTACTGGTGGAGCCGAACAATCAAATCATTGCAGACAAACAGCCGCCGCTGCTGCAATGAGCGGACTTGAATGCCATCTAGCGTTGCGTGGCGAAGAACCAGAAGAATATACGGGCAACCTTTTGCTCAATAAACTTTTTAATGCCAAGTTTCATTGGTCTAAGCAGTACCGAAAAGGGGAAAACATTCCATTAATTGCAGAAGAACTTAAAGCCTTTGGAAAGAATCCTTACATAATTCCTTACGGAGGCTCAAATTTTGTTGGAGCCATTGGTTATGTTGAGGCAATTAACGAAATCACTAAACAAATTATTGAACAAAAAATTAAAATAGACCACACAATATTTGCATCAAGCTCCGGCGGAACTCACGCGGGAATGATTGCTGGCAAAACTCTGTATAATTTAGGTTCAGATTTGATTGGCGTGCAGATAGATAAAGATGAAGCCGGCGATAAGCCTTTTACCCAACTCATAATTGATTTGGCAAATGAAGTCTCATCCAAGTTATTAATTAAAAAAACACATACTCAAATGGATGTAATTCTCCGCAGTGATTTTATAGAAAACGAGTACGGAGTTGTTGGCGATCTTGAAAGAAGCGCTATAAAATTATTAGCAGAGAAAGAGGGAGTTCTTGTTGATCCGGTTTATACAGGAAGAGTTTTTGGCGGAATTATAAGAATGATAGAGAATAAAGAATTTTCTAAGGATGAAACAATTTTGTTCTGGCATACAGGCGGTGCACCTTCCCTTTTTTCATATTCAAAAGAATTAATTTGAGGTAAATATGGTGTCGTACGATGGAATTATTTCGTTACTAATTGCCTGTTTGGAGTTAGGTTACATTGTTAACATTTTAATTTTTGCAGAAAAAAATTTTGTAAACAAACTTGTGCTTGGTACAATTGTACTATTGTTTGGCTATCAATTTTTCGAATTTCTAATCTGCTTTGTAGGATTGAAAAGCCAATTTGTAGTTTATCTTGCTTTCTTAGATATTACACTTTTACCGCCGCTCGGTTTGTATTCTGTTTTAGCATTTGCAGGCAAGCTCGGCAGGCATCATAAACTAATTTTCATTCCGGCTGTATTTTTCATTTTTTATTATTTCTTTGTTCTCGATCAATTTGCAGTAACAAAATGCACAGTTCTTTACGCAGTTTACAATTATCCGCTCGGTCCTTTATATGCAACATTTTATTATTTACCTATAATTGGTTCTATGATAATTCTTAACAAAAAATGGGGCGGGGAATTAGACACAATAAAGAAAGCCAATACACGCTTATTGTTTTTTGGTTACCTTTTTACATTCATTCCATCAATGATAATTGCTTTGTTTGTTCCATCTTTTGTAACTGCTGTTGAAAGTTTGTTGTGCAAAATGGGATTCATATTCGCAACTTTTTCTACTCTATTTATAATGAAAAACAAAAATATAAATGACAAGGATATAAGATGAATGAAACTATTCTGAATATTTATTTAGAAATTAAAAGAGGTACAGTTATATCATTTAGAGCAAAATCTTATATGATGGAAGGCGATGATTCTGCCAAGATTAATTACTTGAAAGAAAAAGCTCCCTATGATTACGATACTGCATTTGTTTTTGATTCTCCTAAAAACAAAAAGGGAGAGTTTATGACGTACAAGAATTTTACAAAACTCGAAAAACAAGGAATGCAGTATCAGCTCTTTGAAGAAATTTTTGAGAAGTTCAGAGTTCCACAGAATCCGCTTATATGCGTAACGCCTGTGGTTGATGGCGTAGTTTTCGGCAGACAGAAATTATAGAATCTAATAGTTGCTTCTTTTTCGCACCAGCCTTATCTTGGATTTAAACTTCTGAGGAGAGTTGCATGGCAATATATAAAGAGTTCAAAACTATTTCGCAGTTGTTCCAAATTATGACTTTGGAATTTGGAAAGGGGAAAGAACGCCCGGCGCTGAAATATAAAACGGGTGAACAATGGGTTGGAATTTCTTACGATGAATTATTTAAGCAAACAGAACTGTTAGCTCTCGGTTTATCGTCTATGGGAGTTAAACGTAACGACAAAATTGCAATCATAGCAGAAAACAGACCGGAATGGGTTTATTCGGATTTTGCTGTTTTAGGTCTTGGTGCTGCAGATGTTCCGCTTTACCCTATCTCTACTTCCGAAACAATTGAGTTTTGTGTTAATAATTCTGAATCCGTTGGAATTATTGTTTCAAATAAATTTCAGTTAAACAAAGTATTAAAGGTTAGAGGAAATTGTAAAACACTTCGCTTTATTATTGTAATGAACAATGATGAAAGCAGCAGTGAAAAGGATGTATTTACATTTTCGGATGTACAATCTAAAGGTTTGGAATTTCAGAAGAATAATCCTTCCCATTTTGTAGATAATATGAAGCTTTGCCAGGAAAATGATTTGTGCACTATAATTTATACATCCGGAACAACTGGCGAGCCTAAAGGAGTTGTTCTTACACATAAGAACATAATCTCTAATGTAAAAGGTGCGCATGAAGTTTTTGAAATTGGAGAGAGTGATACATTCCTTTCTTTTCTTCCACTTTGTCACATTTTTGAAAGAATGGCGGGCTATTATACTGCTTTTTCTGCCGGCTCTATGATAGCTTATGCTGAAAGCATTGAAAAAGTTGCCCAGAATTTGAAAGAGGTACAGCCTACAATTATGACAGCCGTTCCTCGTTTGTTTGAACGTATATATTCTAAAATCAAGCGTAATGTTGATAGTCAGCCTGAGAAAAAGCAAAAGATTTTTAATTGGGCAATTGAACTTGGGAAAGAATTCCAAGTTGCAAAAAAATCGGGTCATCCAATTCCAATTTTTCTTACACTAAAAAGAAAGTTGGCAGATAAGCTTGTGTATCATAAACTGCGCGAAGCAACCGGCGGCAAGCTGCGTTTCTTCATCTCAGGCGGTGCTGCTCTTTCAAGAGAATTAGGCCAGTTCTTTGAAGCTGTTGGCATTCTAATTATTGAGGGTTATGGATTGACAGAATCTTCACCCGTGCTCTCTTGTAACAGACTAAACGATTATAAATTCGGCACCGTTGGCAAACCTTATCCAGGTGTTGAAATTAAAATTGCTAAGGATGGAGAAATTCTTGCTTACGGTCCAAATATTATGCAGGGTTATTACAAAAATAAAAAGGAAACCGATGAAACTATTAAAGACGGCTGGCTACACACAGGCGATATTGGCGTTTTTGATGCAGAAGGTTTCTTGATTATAACCGATCGGAAGAAACACTTATTTAAAACTTCCGGCGGAAAATATATTGCTCCTACTCCAATAGAAAATATGTTTCTTGCAAGCAAGTACATCGATCAGTTCATTCTCATTGGCGATAGAAGAATGTTTTTAAGCGCATTAATTGTTCCAGATTATGAAGCGCTTAAAGAATACGCCGATGCTAACAGAATTCAATACAAAAACGTTGAAGAGTTAGTTGAGATGAAACAGATTTATGAACTGCTTGATAAAGACCTCGATCAATTCCAAAAGAAACTTGCTAACTTTGAGCGAGTTCGTAAGTTTGCTATTCTTGATAAACCTTTTACAATTGAAACGGGCGAATTAACTCCTTCGCTTAAAATTAAGCGTAAAGTTATTGAAGAGCGTTACAAAGATTTGATTGAAGATATGTACAAGGGACTCGAAGGCTAACAATAATTGATCTTACGCATGCTCTTGTTCAAAAATGTAGAGCAAGAGTAAGCGTAAGAACAAGAGCAAGAACAAAATTAAGAACAAGTTCTATAGTAAGAACAAGATAGAGTAAGTAGATGAATTATGAATTAAAACGATGCTGCATTTGAAAATATTTCTTACTCCGATTGGTTTTGTAAAGTCTGATTTAACTTACCGTTACGAAACTCCGAGGCAGGGAGTTCTTTCGGGCGAAGATATCTCTTTAATAGAGTTGCTGCCTCATAATAATTTTGAACAAGCGGTTTCTAAATTAGATGGATTTGAAAGAATATGGGTCATCTACCAATTCCATCTTAACAAGAACTGGAAACCGCTTGTTAATCCTCCTCGTCATTCTCGTAAGAAAGTAGGTGTATTTGCTTCTCGTGCTCCTTACCGTCCTAACCAAATAGGCTTGAGCTGTGTAAAACTTATAAAAGTAGCCGGACTCAAAATCTACTTTTCGCAGTCAGATATTCTCGATGGCTCACCGGTTTTTGATATAAAACCATACTTACCATATTCAGATTCTTTCCCCGAGTCTGTAACCGGCTGGGTAAATTACAACATCGATGAAAAATACAAAGTGGAGTTTAGTTTTTTAGCTGAGAAGCAAACAAATTGGCTTAAAGAAAAAGCCAATATTAATCTTCCCAATTTTGCACGGCTGCAGTTAGAATTTTTCCCTACAGATGATAGCCGAAAGAGAATTACATACAACATAGACAGTTTTACTTTAGCGTACCGCACTTGGCGCATTGTGTATGAAGTTGATGAAAAAACTCGTTTAGTTATTGTTCAATACATTCATTCCGGCTATACCGAACTTGAATTAGACTCTGAGGCGGATAAGTATTTAGATAAAGAATTGCACCGAGAGTTTAATTCTAAGTTTCCAGTTTATTAAATATGATGCTAATTTCATATTTGTGGCGGGTGAATCCTAAAGAGGAATTTTCATATATTTGCGCCACTTAAAACATCAAAGAGTTTAGTTTTGGCTAAAGAAAAAGTACTCGTAACATCGGCTTTGCCTTATGCAAACGGAAATATTCATCTTGGACATTTGAGCGGTGCTTACCTTCCAGCCGATATTTACGTTAGGTACAAAAGATTAAATGGAGATGATGTAATATACATATGCGGCTCAGATGAGCATGGCGTTCCAATTACTGTAACTGCAGATAAAGAAAAAATTACTCCTAAAGAAGTAATCGATAGATTTCACGAAGCTAATAAAAAGGCTTTTGAAAAGTTTGGAATGAGTTTCGATGTTTATTCTAGGACCAGCATTGCTGTTCATCATTCAACTGCACAAGAATTCTTTACTTGTTTTCACAATCAAAATTTACTCGTCGAAAAAAAATCTATGCAGTTCTTCGATGAAAAAGTGAACAAGTTTTTGCCCGATAGATATGTGGAAGGTACCTGTCCAAAATGTGGAAACGAAGAAGCAAGAAGCGATGAATGTGAAAAGTGCGGCTCTCTATACGACCCGACTGAATTAAAAAACCCAAAGAGTAAAATGACAGGAGAAACGCCAGTTTGGAAAGAAACATCTCATTGGTATTTCCCGCTTGGTAAGTTTCAAGAACGATTAGAAAAGTATGTTAAAGAAATGGATGCTGATTACAAGTGGAAAGAGAATGTTCTTCAGTATTGCCGTGGCTGGTTTAACGATGCTCTTAAAGACCGTGCAATTACACGCGATTTAGATTGGGGCGTTAAAGTTCCTCTCGATGATGTACAAAACAAAGTACTCTATGTTTGGTTCGAAGCTGTGCTTGGTTACATCTCTGCTGCTAAAGAATTATCTGAATTACGAGGCGAGCCGGAACTCTGGAAAAATTATTGGCAGGATCAAAAAACAAAATACATTGCATTCATTGGCAAAGATAACGTTGTATTTCATACAATAATTTTTCCGGCAATTTTAATGGCTTGGAATGATGTTAATGAATCTAAGTATTGCCTGCCTCAAAATGTACCGGCAAACGAGTTCTTGAATTTTGAAGGGAAAAAATTTTCTAAATCACGCGGCTGGGGAATTGATGTTGAAGAATTTTTAGAATTATTTCCGGCTGATACTCTTCGTTATACTCTCGGCGCCAATTTGCCTGAAGGAAAAGACACAGATTTTTATTGGAAAGAATTTCAGGCTCGTACTAACGGCGAGCTTGCAGACATATTAGGAAATTTTGTAAACCGTACTTTTACTTTTACGCATAAACATTTTGAAGGAAAAGTTCCGGCAAGAGGAACGCTTGCAAAGATTGATGAAGCGATGTTAGAGCAGTTGAAAGAGTCTCCTATTAAAATTGCATACCTAATTGAGCGCTACAAAATAAAAGATGCAATTTTTGAGATGATGAACCTTGCCCGTGCCGGTAATAAGTATTTCAACGATTCTGAACCGTGGAAAAGCTCTAAAGCAGACAAAGAGCAATGCGCAGTAACAATTAATATCTGTTTGAACATCATTTACACTTTAGCAGAAGTTTTTGAACCGGTAATACCTTTTACAAGTGCTAAGATTTTCGATATGCTGAACGCAAAACAAACCCGGTGGATTAACTCTGGAGAAACTAATTTAGCCGAAGGTCATATTCTAAACGAACCGCAGCTCCTTTTCACTAAATTGGAAGACAAAATGATTGAAGAACAAATTAATAAACTTCCGCAATCAGTTGAAAGCATTGCTGCAGAGACAGTTGAAGAAATTACTATTGAGGAATTCAAAAGAGCTAAGCTGAAAGTAGGTAAAATTATTGAAGCAGAAAATGTTAAGAAGAGTGATAAACTCTTGAAACTGCAGATAGATTTGGGAACTGAAAAGCGCCAGCTCGTAGCCGGAATAGCTAAGAGTTATACCACTCAAGAATTGATTGGCAAGAAAATTTTAATGGTAGCCAACCTAAAACCGGCTAAACTATTTGGAGTTGAATCGCAAGGAATGGTGTTAGCTCTCGATTCTAATGAAGAAGGAAAAGTTAAACTTATAGAAATTGATGAAACAATTGGACTTGGTAAGACTGCAAAATAAACTTAAAGCCCGTTTTAACAGAATAGTTCTTTGAATGTAATGTACCACTGATAAAAATTTTTCACGCTCACAAATAAACAGCTTACAAAGGTTTATAACTCTTGATAGCTTTGGATAAACCGTAGTGAGTTATTATGCGGTTATATTGATTAACAAAATTACTTTGGTAATCTAAATGTAATATGATAGAATTAAACCGGAAGAATAAAACTTAAGCACTTGTTTTGCACACTGCTTAGCAAAATTTCTTTCAACCAAAATTTCAAATGAAAAATCTGGGATAAAGTTCTAAATGTCTCATTGAAACAAACTTTTGAATAAGGTAGTAAAAGCAAGCTGAAGGTAAAATACTAACCTTGATTTTCAGAGTCCTTTGGATAAAATAGCACACTAAAAAAAATACCAAATTGGAGGAATTTTAATGCGTTTTGTAAAGCTGCTTATGGTTTTTGCCGCTATAATGGTTTTTATTTCTTGTTCTGCACAAAGCGGAAGAATTGTAGTTGCCGAATATGGCAAAGACAAAATTTATCTTGATGAATTTGAAAAAGCTTATGCAAAGAACTCCGGTGGAATTGAAAGAGCTAAAAAGGATTCAGTTGCCGCTTATAAGAAGTTTCTTGATCTCTATGTTAATTATAAAATGAAACTTCGCGATGGGGAAGTTCGTGGATTTGCTTCAGACCCTGATATGAAAAGAGAGTATGAAGATTACAAAGCAAACATAGGTTCAACGCTTATACTCGAAAAAGAAATTAATGAACCGAGTATGAAACAACTGTATGAACGCAGAAGAATTGAATACCGAGCCAGCCATATTTTTATACCGGTTGATAGCTTAAGAAACAAAGAGCAGGCAGAATCTTTTGCTAATGACCTCATTGCAAGAATTAACAAAGGTGAAGATTTTGTTAAGTTAGCTGCCGAATATTCAAAAGATGTCAATACTGCTCAAAGAGGAGGAGATGTTTACTACTTTACTGCTGGAATGATTAACATGCCGGCAATTGAAGATGCTATATACAGCCTCAAAGTTGGAGAAGTTTTCCAGAAGCCTCTCTTTTCCGGACACGGATTTCATATTCTTAAAGCTACTGAAATACGACCAAGAAGAATTTCTATTCGTGCAGATCATATTTTGATTTCTTCGCGTGATACGAGCGGAGCTGTTGATACTATAAAAGCATTAAGCATGATAAAGGATATTGAAAAGAGAATTAAAGAAGGTGAAAATTTCAATGAGTTAGCATTTCAATTTTCTGAGGACCCTGGAAGCAAAGAAAAGAAAGGTGATCTTGGTTTCTTCGACCGTGGAAGAATGGTTCCAGAGTTTGACCAAGCTGCATTCAATCTTAAAGTTGGAGATATTTCTCCAATTGTTAAAACTCAGTTTGGTTATCACTTAATTAAGCTAACAGATGAAACACAGCCCAAACCTTACGAAGAAGATAAAGAAGAGCTCCGCGATTTGATTCTTAGAGGCCGTTACAAAATTGAGTATGATAAATTTGTTGAGAATTTGAAGAAAGAATACGGCTATACTTTAAATAATGATGCTGCTAAAAAAATTGTTGCTAATGCAGATACTACTAAAATTACACAAGGTTACCCTGATAGCAAAATTGCTAAGTCTATTGGAAAAGAAGTTCTTTTTACATTAGCTGGAAAGTCTTTTAATGTAGATAGTTTATTTAACCATCTTTTAAGAAATGCTAACTATCTCGGTAGAAATGTAGATCAAAGTACTATTGATGATGGAATTGCTCAATATGCCGGAGATTTATCCTTAAAAGAAAAAGCGATGAATTATGATAAGATAGACCCCGAATTTGCAAACCTTATGGCTGAATATAAAAATGGAATGTACTTATTTAAAATTCTTGAAGAAGAAGTATGGCAGAAAATTAATATAGATTCTGCCAAGACAATGAATTTCTGGAATGCGAACAAAGAAAAATTCAAATGGGGAAACCGTGTGGAATTTAAAGAGATTTATTTAAATCAAGATTCTTTACAAGCCAAAGTTGCCACTGCTTTAGCTAACGGAGAATCATTTGACACGCTATTGGTTAAGTATAACATGCGCACCGGTTATGAAAACAAGCCTGGATATTCCGGTTTAGTTGATATAAGTATAAATGAATTAGCAGCAGAAGCTAATCTACTTAACAAAGAAGGAGAAGTTTCCGAGCCGTTCAAATTTGAAGATGGCTGGTCATTTGTAAAGTTAGTTAAGAAGGAACCGGCTAGGTTAAAAACTTACGAAGAAGCTAAGCAGGAAGCTGCTAGTATGCTTCAAGAATTAGAGAGCAAAAGACTTGATGATGAGTATATGAAAAAACTGAAAGTTTTATATAAACCAAAATTGGACTATGAAGAGCTCGAGCAAGCATTCAAAAAATAAACTTGGTATTGTTTTTTTGGCGCTAATTGTTTCTTACGCTTGCAGTGAAGAACAAAAGAGCGATAAAATTGTTGTTAAGCTAAAAGAATCCGTTCTTACAAAAACGATGTTAGATTCTGCTTTATCTTCCAATGCCAACAGCGCTAAGTTAAAAGAAGAGTTTATTAGTGATTGGATTGAGACCGAAGTACTTTACCGTCAAGCTGTTAAAGAAGGGATTCAGGATGATGCGGATTATATTTCTCTCTTGAACAGAAGTAAAAAGGAACTTGCAGGTACTCTTTATCTAAAAAAGATTCTTGCGGAAAACGAATTGATTCCTTCTGAGAGTGAAGTTGAGCAATACTTTAATGAGTACAAAGAAGATTTTAAATTAAAAGATGATTTGTTCAAGCTGAATATTATGAGAACTCCAACTTTTGAAAAAGCAGTACAAGCAAGAACTAAAATACTTGAAAGCAGTTGGAATAAAGCCAAAGATTTTTTCAGAACTGATTCAACTTTGGTCTTTAGCACCGAAAATCTTTACAAAAGTGAAATTGAGCCTGTAGTTTTATTAAGAGTAATTAATTCACTCATAACTAAGGAAACAAGCATTATTCTTGAAACTGAACCAGGTATTTTTAGTATAGTATCAATTGAAGACAAGTATGCAGCGGATTCGATTCCCCCTTTCGAAGTAGCAAAAGACAAGGCTAAAAACCTGTTAACCGCATTGCAGCAAAACGATTTTATTAAAGAACACATTAAAAAATTAGTAGAAGAAAACAATTTGGAAATTGAGAGGTACACTGAATGAAAAAAATATTTATGTTATTGTTTTTATCAATATCGCTCTACGCTCAAGTTTTAGATAAAATTATTGCAGTTGTTGATAATGAAATTATTCTCAAATCCGAACTTGACTTTCGTGTGGCTATGGAAGCAGCACAGAGAAATATAAGTCCATCAGATACAACTTTGCGCAGAATGATTTTTAATTCTCTTATCGAAGAAAAACTGATGTATGCTCAAGCCGAGATAGATACAATAAAGGTTACAGATGAACAAGTAACACAGCAGTTAGAATATCAAATTAATTATTTCATTCAGCAGTACGGTTCAAGAGAAAAATTAGAACAAGTTTATGGAATGCCATTAGAAAAAATCAAAAGATCGTTGCAAGACGATACCAGAAAAAACATAATGGCACAGTTGCTTCAGCAGAAAAAATTTGGGCAGGTTGAATCTTCCAGAAAAGAAGTGGAAGATTTTTTTGAATCGATTAGAGACTCTTTGCCAGTAGTTCAACAAAAGTTTCATATTTACCATATTTTTCAAAACCCCAAAACAGGCGAACGGATAAAACAAAAGGCGCGTGATTTTGCAAAATCTTTGATTGATTCTATAAAAGCTGGGAAAGACTTTGCCGAGTTAGCTAAAAAATATTCTGATGACCCGGGCAGCCAGGCAAATGGAGGCGACTTAGGTTTTCAGAAGCGCGGCGTACTTGTGCCAGAATTTGAAGCCGCCGCATACGCTTTAGCCACAAATCAGATTTCTAATGTAGTCGAATCTCCATTTGGGTTTCACATTATTCAATTAATTGCACGAAGAGGGGATGCAATTCACGCCAGGCATATTTTAGTTAAAATTAAAGCTGATGATGAAGCAGATTTACGCAGTATCGAATTCTTAAATGATTTACGCGACAGTATTGTTCGCAATGTAAATACGTTTGAATACTATGCAAAAAAATACAGCGATGATAAAGAGAATGCCAAGTTTGGCGGTGAGATAGGAATTTTTGAAAGCAGCCAGCTCGATAAATCCCTTTCCGACGTAGTATTTAGATTGAAAGAAGGTGATATAAGCTTTCCAAAGAGAATTGAAATTGACCGTAATTCGTATGGATATCATATTGTAAAGTTGGCAAAAAGAATTCCTGAGCATAAAGCAAATCTTGATTTGGATTACCCGGAAATTAAACGACTTGCTGATTATGCAAAGAAACAAAAACTATATGCTGAATGGATCAAAGAAATAAAAGAAAAAATTTTTTGGGAAATTCGTTCTTAATTTGAAATAATCTTGGAAGTGTTTTGAAAAATAATTCAGTTGGTGATGTAAATGCAGTTGAGCAGCTTTCAGAAGCAATTGCTAATGTAAAAAATGAAATTGCAAAAGTTATTGTTGGGCAAGAACAAGTAGTTAATGATTTGCTTGTTAGCTTAGTTGCAAAGGGACATTGCTTGCTTGTTGGCGTTCCGGGCCTTGCCAAAACTCTTCTGATAAAAACCCTTTCGGAAGTCCTCGATCTTAAATTCAGCAGAATTCAATTTACACCGGATTTGATGCCGAGCGATATTACAGGAACAGAAATTATTGATGAAGACCCAATCTCTAAAAAGCGGGGCTTTAGGTTTATACAAGGACCAATTTTTGCAAATATTATTCTTGCTGATGAAATAAATAGAACTCCACCAAAAACACAAGCTGCGTTATTGGAAGCTATGCAAGAGCATAAAGTTACGGCAGCAGGTGTTACTCATATTTTAGATGAGCCTTTTTTTGTTTTAGCAACTCAAAACCCGATTGAACAAGAAGGTACTTACCCATTACCCGAAGCACAGTTAGATCGTTTTATGTTTAATCTCTGGTTAGATTATCCAAAATTTAACGAAGAAATTAAAATTATAAAATCTACTACAAGCGATTACACTCCACTCTTGAACAAAGTTGTTACCGCCGAACAATTAATTGCTTTTCAAAAACTGATTAAGCGAGTTCCAGTTGCAGATAATGTTATTGAGTATGCGGTAAAGGTTGTTGAATCTACTCGGCCTAATAACAACAAAAATGAATTTGTAAAAGAACGTGTTGCTTGGGGAGCCGGTCCTAGAGCTTCGCAGTATTTAATATTAGCTTCTAAAACTAAAGCCGTTATGGATGGCAGGTTTACTCCATCTATAGACGATGTAAAATCATTTCTACAACCAGTGTTACGCCACAGAATTATTCCAAACTTTTCAGCAGATGCTGAAGGCATTACATCTGTGGATATTATCAACAGATTAGCTCAACTATAAAATATAATGCTTAATTCTATTTCCAGATTATTACTGCTTGTTTTACTTGCAGCGGCTGCATTTTCTTGCATGAACAATGAAACCGGCGTAGTTAAAGAAGTACCAAAACCAAATCCATTTAATCTAGATGAAATTGATAATTTAATTGAAGTTCGAGATACTATAAAGGCAAATGAAACTGTAAGCGATATTTTAACCCCACACGGAGTAACTCCACAGTTCATACATAAGCTAGAAATGAAAGCATTAAAGGTTTTTCCTCTAAGTCAGTTTAGAGCTGAAAAGGAATTGTTCATCTATGCTAAGTGGGATTCTGTTGAAACCGTTAAATATATGGTTTATGTTATTGACGAAATTGATCACTTGGTATTTGATTTTAGGGATTCAATTAATATTTATAAAAGTCAGCGAAAGCATGATGTTAAACAAGTTGAAGTGCGCGGCAAAATAAAAAGCGGATTGATCCAAGACTTACAAGAACTCGGATTTCATGAAGACGTTGGATATAATACTGCAGATGTGTTTGAAAGCAGAATAGATTTTATGCGTCTTCAAGAGGGTGATACCTTTGATATTATTTTTGACCAATATTATGTTGAAGGTAAGCCTGTAAAGGTTGGTAAGGTTTATGCTGCTAAGATGAATCATATCAAAAAGAATTATTATGCATTTTTATATGAAAAAGATAAACCAAATAGTTACTATGATGAAAAAGGTGAAAGTTTAGTTGGTATGTTTTTAACAGCGCCGCTAAAATTTAGATATAGAATCTCATCAAGATACTCTAAAAGCAGACTGCATCCTGTGCTTCATCGAAGAAAAGCTCATTTAGGAACCGATTTTGCAGCGCCGCATGGTTCGCCTATTCAATCAACTGCTCATGGTATTGTTACTGAAGTTGGCTACAACAGCGGTAACGGAAATTACGTGAAGATTAAACATAACAGCAAATATTCTACTCAATATCTGCATATGTCCAAGTTTGCTAAAGGAATTAGGCGTGGTATAAAAGTTTCTCAAGGACAAATAATTGGTTACGTTGGCAGTACAGGTTTAGCAACTGGTCCTCACGTATGCTACCGTTTTTGGAAAAATGGAAAACAGGTTGATCCTTTTAGAGAAAAAGGCAATGCAACAACGCCTTTGAACAAAAAACACTTAAACGATTTTAAAAATGTTGCTGCTGAATATAAACAGCGTCTTGATATATCCTCTTAATCCCCATTGCATAATATTCCACATTATTGAATAGTTATACATTTAACAATTACACAAAAAATAATACTTCTATTTTCTCTCGGTTTATTGCACAACAAATTTTTGTTTTTTACTTTTGCATCACTTTTTAAAATTAAGGGAACTAAATAATGAACACTGAATGTCCTGTATGCGGAGCTCAGATTCAACTTGCTTCAGATGCAATTCAAGGTGAATTAATAGAATGCTCTGAATGCGGAACTGAACTTGAAGTAGTTTCAAGTAATCCGCCTCAAGTAAAAGAAGCGCCGCAAGAAGAAGAAGACTGGGGAGAGTAACTTGATTTGGGTTTTAGATTCTACATTACGAGAAGGCGAACAAACTCCCGGTGTTTATTTCGATAAGCACATAAAACTTGCAATTGCAAACTTGCTTGATGAAGTTGGAGTGGATATTATTGAATCGGGGCATCCTATGGTTACTCAAGAAATCCATGCGGCAGTTAAATCTATTGCTCAGAAAGGATTCAAGAGAATTGTTGGCGCTCACTCACGTTCGCTTAAATCAGATGTTGATCTTGCGCTCGAATGCGGTGTTGGTTTCATTGGGATATTTTATTGTGTTTCCGATGAAAGATTGGAAACTGTATTTAAGAAAAATTTAGATACTGCATGCCAGCTAATTACAGATGTAATCAAATATGCTAAACAACAAAAACCGGATATACTTATTCGTTACACCCCAGAAGATACTGTTCGTTCTCAATTTGAAAATGTTGTTAAAGCCGCTGTTGCCGCCGTTGATGCAGGTGCTGATATTATTAGTGTTGCTGATACTACAGGTTATATGGTGCCTGGTACAGACCGCAGCATGTATGATTACATATCAAGATTAAAAGATGAATTTGCAAAAAGAAATCTTTCACCTAAAGTTGCTGTTCACTGTCACAACGATCGTGGATTGGCATTGGCAAACGCACTTGATGCTTACCGTGCCGGTGTTGATATAATTGATGCGGCTGCTTTGGGCTTAGGTGAAAGAGCGGGAATTGTTGATCTCGCACAACTTCTTACTGTTCTTACTATTGATTACAAAGAGAACAGATGGAATTTAAGTAAGTTAGTAGAGCTATATGAACTTGTTAGTCTTCATTCTGGAATTCCAATACCGGCTAACTTCCCAATAACAGGTAAGAACGCATTCACTCACTGCGCCGGAGTTCATACTCACGCTGCATCGGTCAATCCTATGCATTATGAAAGCCTGAACCCAGACCTGCTTGGACGTATAAGAACATTTTCTCTCGATCATATGTCGGGTATTGCATCGCTAAGGTATGCACTTGCACTTATTGATGAGAGTTCTCTTGAAGAAGAGTTACAGCAAGATATTTTAAGAGAAGTCAAATCTGTAGGCCAACGCGGAAGAGCCGTAGAACTCGCCGAACTAAAGCATATCGTAGATGCAGTAAAGCACCATCAAACTTACACTAAGTGAGCCTTGCTCGCTTTATTAAACTGTAAATAAAACATTTAATAAACGGAGATATAACTATGAAGATAGGATTGCTTCATTCATTAATTCGTAAAGATGAAAAATACCTTATAGATGAGTTTAACGCTGTAAATGGTGTGGAGCTTGTTTTGATTGATGACAGAGAAGTTTCCTTTAACATTGGCAAAGATAGTTTCGATTTTAATGTTGTTGTTGAACGCAGCATCAATCACTCGCGTGCACTGCACGGTTTGAAACTGTTTGACACGGCTGGTATAAAAACAGTTAATACTTATCAAGTGGCAACAGTATGCGGCGATAAGCTGTTAACTTCGTGTGCGCTTGCAGAACACAACGTTCCACAGCCGGAAGTTAGAGTTGCTTTTACTGAAGAATCTGCTTTGCGAACAATTGAAGAACTGGGCTATCCGGTTGTTTTGAAACCGGCGGTTGGTTCTTGGGGAAGATTACTTTCTAAAGTTAATGACAAAGATTCTGCAGAAGCCATTTTAGAACACAAGACTGTTCTTGGTTCTTATCATCATTCAATATTCTATATTCAGAAGTATGTAGAAAAGGCAAGAGTTGAAAATGGTGAAAGATTGCCTGGAAGAGATATTAGAAGTTTTGTAGTAGGTGATAAATGTATTGCAGCTATTTATAGAACTTCGCCTCATTGGATTACAAACACTGCCAGAGGCGGTAGAGCTACAAACTGTATTGTAACAGATGAGCTTAACGATATTTCTGTGCGCGCTGCTAAAGCTGTAGGCGGAGGTATTGTTGCTATTGATGTTTTTGAATCCGAAAATGGTTTGATGGTTAACGAGGTTAACTACACTATGGAATACAAGAATAGTATTTCAACTACAGGTGTTAATATTCCGCAAAAAATGGTTGAATATATTTTACAAATTGCCGAGGGAAGAATTTAATGGAAAAAGTAAAAGTATCTATAGTTGGTGCATCAGGTTATACAGGCGGCGAGCTACTTCGTCTATTGTTATTTCATCCATTTGTTGAACTGAAGCAAGTTACATCAGAAAGCTATACCGGAAAGTATGTGCATAAAGTTCATCCAAACCTGCGCAAATCAACTCAGATGAAATTTGCTTCTGCATCAGAACTCGAAAGTTGTGATCTTTTATTCTTGTGTCTTCCTCACAACAGTTCTCAAATTAAAATTGATCACTACAAATCATTATCTCCTAAGATTATCGATTTGAGTGCAGATTTCCGTTTAAACGATTCTTCTGAATATGAAAAGTGGTATGGTCATAAACACGCACGTCCAGAATTACTTAAAGAATTTGTTTATGGAATTCCGGAGCTTCACCGCGAAGTAATGAAAACAGCTAATTACATTTCGAGCGCAGGCTGTAATGCTACAGCTAGCATTCTTGGCTTGTATCCACTTTATAAAGCCGGCTTGGTTGAAGAAGATAGAACAGTTATTGAAGTTAAAGCAGGTTCGAGCGAAGGTGGTAACAAAGTAAACGATGGTTCACATCATCCGGAACGAAGCGGCGTAGTTCGTTCTTATATGCCTACAAAACACAGGCATACTGCCGAGATGCACCAAGAACTTTCTTTCGGAAAGAAAATTCATGTGCATTTTTCTGCAACGGCAATTGATATGGTACGCGGACTATTAGCAACTTGTCATGTTTTTCTAAAAGAAAACTTGCAAGAAAAAGATATATGGAAAGTGTATCGCGATGTTTACGGTAATGAACCATTTATTCGAATTGTAAAAGAGAACGATGGCATTTACCGTTATCCTGAACCAAAGCTATTGAGCGGTACTAATTATTGCGATATTGGCTTTAAGAAAGATGAATTCTCTAATCGTTTAGTAGTGGTTAGTGCAATTGATAATTTGATGAAAGGCGCTGCCGGACAGGCTTTACAAGCTTTCAATATTATCCATGGTTTTGATGAAAGAACAGGACTCGAATTCCCGGGGCTGCACCCAATCTAAAAATTTTAATCTTGATCTTAATCTCGATAGATTTCTCCTGAACAAGATCAAGAACAAGAGTAAAAGCAAGAGTAAGAGGATAATATGTGTAGGCTGCTTTATCTAAACTCCAAAAATGAATTCAATATTGAGTATTATCTAAAAAAGTTCGCCGAGATTTCTGAGAGCAGCGAGGAATACCAAGGACACGGCTGGGGTTTTGCTTTTTGGCAAAACAATATTTGGAATTATTATAAAAATGTTAAGCCAATTTGGGAGGATGATCTTACGAAATTCGGTAATTCGCTTAGAATGATTGCGCACGCACGCAGCGCTTTTAAAGATGAAGGAATTAATGTTGAAAACAATATGCCTTTCTTTGATGATAAAAACATTT
Organism: uncultured Melioribacter sp.; assembly: GCA_964575995.1. Classification (GTDB taxonomy): domain Bacteria; phylum Bacteroidota; class Ignavibacteria; order Ignavibacteriales; family Melioribacteraceae; genus Stygiobacter. Next base: position 19,492 of record CAZNTN010000023.1, read on the forward strand.
TTGTTTTTAACGGAGAACTTCGAGGCGTAAAAATTAAAGAAGAAGGTAGAATTGGCGCAGAAAAGATTTTTAATTACATCAAACGTTTTGATAAAGGAAATTTTGGCGAGGCGCTTAGCAAAGGAACTGATATTATTAAAAAGAAATCTTCTTTTATCCGGGCTATGAATATTATTATTACAGAACATGATAAAGCTCTTGTTTATTCTCATTTCAATGAGAATGAAGAATATTTTACCATGAGTTTGAAAAAAGATGAAAACATAGTTGTCGTTTGTTCTGATCCTTTTATTGGCGAGAACCAGTGGCAGCCGATACTTAACAATACTTTGATGGAGCTCCAATGTTTGTAATTAAAATTGGCGGCGGAAAGGAAATAAACCTAAAAGGAATTATTTCTGATCTGGCAGCCCTAAATGAAAAATTTATTATTGTACATGGCGCTAATGCATTGCGTGATGAATTAGCTGTGAAATTAAATTTGCAAAAAAAAACTGTTACTTCACTTTCCGGGTATGATTCTGTTTTGAGTAATGAAGAAACTATCGATTTGATGATGATGGCTTATGCCGGCTTGAAGAACAAACGAATTGTTGAATTATGCCAGCAGAATGGAATAAATGCAGTTGGACTTTCCGGTTTGGACGGAAAAATAATTCAAGGGAAGCGCAACAGTGGAATTAAAGTGCGTGAAGGTGGAAAAACTTTGCTGCTGAGAGATTTTTCGGGTAAACCAAAAGCTATAAACAAACAGCTTCTTGAATTATTGCTTGATAACGAGTATACACCGGTTTTAAGTGTTCCTCTAATTGATGAAAATAATTTTGCGATTAATTCAGAAAATGATGACATAGTAGCGTTACTGCAAACTGAATTTAAAACAAGTAAAGTTATTTCATTGATTGAAGCTCCGGGATTTCTTTTGGACAAAAACGATCCGTCTTCACTTGTTTCAAAAATGTCTAAAGCTGAGCTAGCTGCAATGGAAGAAAAAGTTGAAGGACGGATGAAAAGAAAGATTCTTGCAATAAGAAAATTATTTGATGGCGGTGATACAACAGTTATCATTTCGGATGGAAGAAAAGAACATCCAATTTTAGATGCACTCGATGGAAAGGGCACAACAATTTCATAAAGGAGATTAAATGAAAGATTACAAATCTTTAATTCAACAATACGAATTGGATGTTTATCCCCGCAGAGATGTTGTATTAGTTAAAGGAAAAGATTCAACTGTATGGGATGACCAAGGTAAAGAATACATTGACTTGGCTTCTGGAATTTCGGTTGCAAATGTTGGGCATTGCAACGATAAAGTTGTTGATGCTATAACAAAGCAAGCCAGTAAATTAATTACCTGTGCAAACACTTTTTATAATGATGCTAAAGCAATTTTTCTCGAAAAACTTTTTAGCGTAACTCCAAAAAATTTAACGCACGCTTTCCTTACAAATTCTGGTACGGAAGCAATGGAAGCAGCTATTAAATTTGCGCGCGCAAATACTAAGAGAACAAATTTTATCTCAGCTATGAAAGGGTTCCACGGAAGAACTTACGGTGCGTTAAGCGCAACATATAAAAAGGAATACCGCGATACATTTGAACCACTTGTACCTGGATTTAGTTTTGTCCCTTACAATAATTTCGAAAAGCTTGAAGCTGCTGTTGATGATCAAACAGCTGGTATTATTTTGGAATTAGTTCAAGGTGAAGGCGGAATTAACATCGGGCAAAAAGAATATTTCCAAAATGTTAGAAAGCTGTGCGATGAAAAAGGAATTATGCTGATCATAGATGAAATTCAAACAGGGTTCTGCCGTACCGGAACTATGTTTGCAATTGATCAATTTGGAATTGAAGCCGATATGATTACGGTTGCTAAATCAATTGCGGGTGGTTTTCCGATGGGAGCGCTGCTTTGTTCAGATAAAATAAAAATTGAAAAAGGAAAACATGGTTCAACATTTGGAGGCAATCCACTTGCGTGTGCTGCTGGAACAGCTTCAATTGATTATATGATTGAAAATAAATTGTGGGAACAAGCTGAAGCTAAAGGAAAATATTTCAAAGAAAAATTATCTGCATTTCAATTAAGCAAAGTTAGAGACATCCGTGTTATCGGTTTGATGATTGGCATTGAACTAAAAGATAAATCTCAGCCGGTTATTGTTGAATTGCTTGGAAAGGGAATACTCTCATTACCGGCTGGGACAACGGTTTTAAGACTGCTTCCGCCGCTTACAATTTCTTACAAAGAATTGGCAATTGCTGTTGAAAAACTTAGCGAAGTGCTTACTTAAGTTCATAATTATTATATGAATTCAGAATGAGTGAATAATTCGCCATTCTGAATTCTAAACTCTCAATACCCAATTAATAAGACCTATCTTTTGTTACTAATTGCTATTCTAAACACTCTAACTGCTAAACAAATTTTGTTGTAGGAAAAATTTTATAATTCAAAAAGCTATTAACGAAGATCAGCATCAAATAAATATCTGTTCGATCAAAACTTTAACAAAATTTTCCGCTGCTTATCTCAACACAGCAAAGATAAAAGTGTTTATGGAGACCGGGTACTGTCATCATTTAAAAATGTCCTTATCAATCTTGGTTCACAGTTCATCAAAAAACTGTTTGAATAGCTACATATCGGGTTTTCTTTTAAAATCTTGAATTCAGACAGCAGCTCGATAAATTTAAGATTATTTAACAGATAATTAATACTATCATAATATACGCTATATCAATTTATAATACATTACTTCTACTAAAAATTTATTATACCATATGGAGAAAATATGAATTCTAAAAAAACATGGATACTTGTAATATTATTTTTGATTTCACAACAACTAATCAATGCGCAGTTATTGGTAAAAGAGAGTTTTAAAAATCAATTTACAGGAGAAAAATATTGCAAACTCATCAACTATGAAATTATAAAAGAAAAAGAAAACATTATTAAAACATTTGAAGTTGATGTAATAGAACAAGGTGATTATTATGTTTATGCTTGGACAATGGGGAACAAAAAACTTAAAAAAGTCGGTGTAGTCATAGGCATGGAAAAGTTAAATTCTTTTGAGACCAAAATTTATAAATTACAATTAAGTAATAAAATTATTACAAAAAAAATGCAACTGTTAAAGTAATCTTATGAAAAAATTATTGTTGCTATTGATTTTTCTCCCTTCATTTCTGTTTTCTCAAGATATAATTTTAAAGGGTGACATCAATGAAAATATGGCTCTTTCTTCCAAAAACGCTTACTTATTGTTTGCTAATGTAAGGGTAAATCCGCCATATACTCTTACGATAGAAAAAGGAACTGTTATTTATGGAGATTATTTCTCCGGCGGTACCTTAATAATAAAACCTGGGGCTAAAATAATTGCTGAAGGAAGTGTTGAAGAACCAATAATATTTACAAGTAGTAACACGAAAGAAGGATCAACAACTAAACCTTCGTGGGGTGACTGGGGTGGATTAGTGATTCTAGGTAATGCTCCCATTAATAATCCGGGCGGAAAAGAATATTACACAGGTATAGGAGATTTATACGGAGGGAATATTATTGACGATAGCAGCGGAATGCTAAAATATATTAGAATTGAATACGCTGGAACGAGTTTCTCTCTTTCATATAAATATAATGGATTGGGGCTTGCTGGAGTTGGGAATAAAACTATTATTGAAAATATTCAAGTCGCATACTCATTAGCCGACTCATTTGGATGGTTCGGTGGTACCGTTAATTGTAAGAATTTAGTATCATATAAATCTTGGGATGATGATTTTGATTTTAATTTAGGTTATTCAGGTAAGCTGCAGTTTTTGTTTGCACTCAGAGATCCGGAAATAGCCAACCTTAGTCCCGAGTCAAACGGATTTGAATCAGATAATGATGGTTCCGGTTCTGTAAACGAACCGAGAACTTCTCCTACTGTTTATAATGCAACTATTATTGGTCCGATTAAAAACGCTCAAACAAATTATAACAGATTCTTTAGGAGAGGAATGCACTTGCGCCGCTCCTCGCAAAGCAGTTTTTACAACACCCTTATTATGGGCTGGCCTACAGGATTATTAATTGACGGAAAAACTACTGCACAAGAGGCTCAAAAAGGCAACTGGGTTCTGAAAAATTCTATTATAGCCGGATCAAGAATTAAAGATTTGGATACAACAAAAACTGACGGTTCTTTTGATATTAATTCATGGTTTATAAATAATGATAATAGAACTTTTGCAGCTAATGATGAAGTGAAACTGATTGACCCTTTCAATACAACTAATCCAAATCCTTTCCCGGGTAATGATTCCCCGGCATTAACCGGCGCTGCTTCACCGCCTGATAACGGCTTCTTTGATACTTCCGCTTCTTATGTTGGAGCTTTCAAAGATAACAACTGGCTGGAAGGTTGGACTAAGTTTGATTACGATGTTGCAACAGCTGTTGATGAACCTGAAACTCTCCAGGATGAATATATTCTACATCAAAATTATCCAAATCCTTTCAACCCGGTTACAACTATTAAGTACTCAATTCCTATAACATGCTTTGTTAATATTTCCGTTTACGATATTCTTGGAAGAGAAATAACAACTCTTGTTAATAAAGTAAAACATCCCGGCAATTATGAAATTAAATTTGACGGTACCAAACTTGCAAGCGGAGTTTATATTTATCGAATTAAGGCAGGAAACTTTTCTGATTCTAAAAAACTGACTCTAATTAAATAAACATATTTTTATTTCAGCATTTCTTTAGTCTTAAAAAGCCCCCTCTTAGATGGCTGTAATGTGCTCACCAAGTAACAGATATTTCTAAACATTCTGTCAAGCAATACATCGAGATAAACTGAATGAAAATGAACTCTTATAATACATTTAACCCCAAAATTCATTAGAAATGAATTTATTGGGATAACTTTTGACTTACAACTACAATTGGGCTATTTTTCGTACGCTTAATTAATAAGAAAAAAAATATGATTTTAGATTATATACCAATCATTATGGTTATTGCGTTTGCCGCAGTCTTTGGTGCTGCGGTTGTCTTTTCTTCTGTAATTTTTGGTCCTAAACGTCCAAACAAAATAAAAATTATGCCTTACGAAAGCGGTAAAGACCCAATAGGCACTACACACGAACGGATTTCAATCAAGTATTATTTAGTTGCAATGCTTTTTATTGTATTTGATATCGAAGTTATTTATGTCTATCCGTGGGCGGTTCAGTTCAAATCGCTTTACGCCGTATATGGAATGTTTTCTTTTGTGCCGATGTTAATATTTTTAATTGTGCTTGAGCTTGGATTTTTATACGCCTTGATGAAAGGAGGCTTAAAGTGGGATTAGAAGCAAAATTAACTCAAGATGGATTTATAACAACAACAATAGATGCCATAGTTTCTTGGGCGCGTAAAAGTTCTGTTTGGCCAATGCCAATGGGAATTTCTTGCTGTGCTATCGAAATGATTGCCGCGGCCGATCCAAAATACGATATTGCTCGTTTTGGCTCCGAAGTAATGCGGTTTACCCCGCGCCAATGCGATTTGATGATTGTTGCCGGAACAGTAACCTATAAAATGGCGCAAGTTGTTAGAAGAATTTATGACCAGATGCCTGAACCTAAATGGGTAATTGCAATGGGTGCATGCACTTCATCTGGTGGAATGTACCGTTCCTACAATGTAGTTCAAGGAATAGATCAGTTTCTTCCGGTTGATGTTTACGCCGCCGGCTGCCCGCCCCGCCCGGAAAATTTGTTAAACGCTTTGATCACAATTCAAGAAAAAATTGGCAAGACTCGCGCTCGTGATTTTCAAGATATTATTCAACCTAAATTAGCAATAGCACATAACCGATAAATGGAAGTAAAAGAATTAATCATTCAGAAAGTGAAAGAGAACATTGGCGAAGCTAACGTTGAATTCGTTGATGCCATTGGTGACCTTTCAGTTGTAGTTAAACAAGAAAAGCTCATTGAACTAGCCAAGTTCCTAAAAGAAAGCCGCGATCTGGAATTTGTAATGTGCAAAGATGTAACTGCAATTGATTGGGCTCTAAGAAAGAAAAGATTCTCAACAGTTTATCATGTTTATTCATTTAAGCTGAATTTTACACTAAGAGTAAAAACTAATCTTGGTGAAGAACCATACAAAGTTGAAAGCGTTTCATCAATCTGGGAAAGCGCTAATTGGTACGAAAGAGAAACTTTTGATATGTATGGAATTGAATTCCTCAATCATCCGGATTTGAGAAGAATGTACATGCCAGAAGGTTTTGAATACTATCCTTTAAGAAAGGATTTTCCTGTATTAGGAATCCCGGGTTCATTACCACTTCCACAGAAGCCAGAGTAGTATGGAAAAAACTCATAACATTTATTCAGACGAAAAAATTTATAAAAAACTTCTTGAAGATAAGAATGTAACAGTTGAAGATGCTCTTGATAACGAAATGATTATCAATATGGGTCCGCAGCATCCGGCTACACACGGCGTACTTCGAATAGTACTCCGTTTAGATGGCGAAACTGTTATCAAAGCTGTTCCAGAACTCGGCTATCTGCATCGTGGCTACGAAAAGATGGCTGAAGATATGAGTTTCATCGAATTCATTCCTCACACAGACAGATTAGATTACACTGCTACACTTTGCAACAACGTGGCTTATGTCTTAGCAGTTGAAAAACTTGCCGGAATCGAAGCCCCTAAACGCGCACAATGGATTAGAATGATTGTTGCCGAATTGGGAAGAATTGCAGCTCACATGGTTGCTATAGGAACTTTTGCAATGGATGTAGGAGCAGTTACAATGGTGATGTGGACATTTCGCGAGCGTGAAAGAATTCAAGAGATTTTTGACCGCCTTGCCGGTGCTAGATTTACTACAAGCTATACACGCATTGGCGGAGTTGCAGCTGATATTGATGATGTTTCTATAAAGTTGATTAAAGATTTTCTTGATTCTTTTGTGCCGGTCTTGGAGGATTTGGATAATCTTGTTCTTCACAACAGAATTTTTATTGAACGCTTAGAGGGTATTGGAATTCTTTCTAAACAAGATGCTATTTCGTTTGGAATTACTGGACCAAATTTGCGCGCAAGCGGTGTTGAATATGACGTTCGTAGAGCTAAACCTTATTTGTTTTATAACGAAGTTGATTTCAAGATTCCTACTTATGCCGAAGGCGACTCTCTAGCGCGTTATTTCTTAAGAGGCGATGAAGTTAGAGAAAGCGTTAAGATTTTATATCAATGCCTGCATAAAATTCCACAAGGCGAAGTAATGGTAAACGATCCTAAAAATGTTCTGCCAAGTAAAACGGAAATTTATTCACGCATGGAAGAACTTATTCACGATTTTATGCTCGTAAACTTTGGAATAAATCCACCGATTGGAGATTCATTTTTCTCAGCAGAAAATCCGAAAGGTGAATTAGGATTTTACATTGTTAGTAAAGGCGAAGGGAACCCTTGGAAAATGAAAATCCGCTCACCCTCGTTCTGCAATTTGCAAGCACTTGCTAAACTTTGCGAAGGTGCTATGATCTCTGATGTAATTGCTATCATAGGCTCTCTTGACCCAGTAATGGGTGAAGCAGATAAATAGTACTCTTGTTCTTACTCTTGACATGAGCTTGCTCTAGATTTAGGGAGATCAAGTGCAAGATTAAGATCAAGAAAAGTGCACTAAATGAATGAGATTGTTTTTGATTATAATGAATTACATGTTTATAAGAAATTAGACGAATTTGTTAAATGGGTTCATCAAATATTTAAAAGATAAAGTTGAAGAATCCAGCTATGGATTAGTTTGATAGAGCTGCAGATCCAATAGTTCGAACTTAGCTGAAAGAAATGGCAAATATTTTTGGGAAAGATTGTTGTAGTTCTTTCGATATCGCAAAGGCTCTAACTTAGATTGTACTTAATTTATGGATTTAATGTTTGCGAAATAATTAATTGGTAATGATGCATCTACTGAAAGAAGAGAAAGACTTAAAGAGATTGCTTTGATGATAATTGGATTGATTAAGAAAAATTCAGATCGTATTTATGAACCGGAGAAAGAATATGAGGTCTCAATTTCATGCTCATACTTTATGCTCTTATACTGAGGTTATATGAGTTTCAAATTCACTGAAGAAAACTTAAAGAGAATAGAAGAAGTAAGGAAAAAATATCCTACTGCTTTGGCTGCTGTTATGCCGGTTATTTATATTGCACAGGAGCAGAACGGATATATAAGCATCGAAGCAATGGAAGAAATTGCAATTGTTCTTAGCATTGACAAAGTGAATGTACTAAGTGTTGTTACATTTTACACAATGTATCATACCAAACTAATGGGCAAATATCACGTACAAGTTTGTACAAATGTTTCATGTATGCTTCGTGGCGGTTATGAAATTTGGGATCAAGTAAAAGCCAAACTTGGTTTAGGTCATATGCAAGTATCGGAAGATGGAAAGTATTCGCTTGAAGAAGTTGAATGTATGGGTGCTTGCGGTTATGCACCAATGCTTGCTGTAAACGAAGATTATTTTGAAAACTTAACTAAAGAAAAAGTTGAAGAAATTTTGGACTCTCTAAAGTGACAGATAGAATTGTTTTACCTCAAATAAAAAATTTTAATACGCTGGATGTTTATCTTGCCAACGGCGGATTTGAATCAGCAAAAATAGCTTTAGCTAAAACACCAGATGAAATAATTGATGAAGTAAAGAAATCCGGTTTGCGGGGAAGAGGCGGAGCTGCTTTTTCTTGCGGTCTCAAATGGAGCTTCATGCCAAAGACTACTACAAAGCCGAAATATCTTTGCGTAAACGGCGATGAAAGCGAGCCAGGTTCCTTTAAGGATAGACAGATATTTGAGGATAATCCTTTTCAATTAATAGAAGGGACACTAATTGCTTGTTATGCCATTGGTGCAAAAGTAGCTTACTTATACATTCGGGGCGAGTATCATAAATGGATTAAGTTGATGCAAGCCGCTGTTGATGCTGCTTACGAAAAAGGTTTCCTTGGTGAAAAAATGAAGGCTGCTTTTGGTTCCGAGTTTTACTGTGATCTTTTTATTCACAAAGGAGCCGGAGCTTACATTTGCGGTGAAGAATCTTCTTTAATGAATTCTATTGAAGGAAAGCGCGGCTACCCAAGAATTAAACCACCTTTCCCTGCACAAAATGGTTTATGGGGCAATCCAACTACTATTAATAATGTTGAAACAATTACAAACATTCCGGCTATTATAAAAAATGGCTGGGAATGGTTTTCAAAGATTGGCGCACCAAAGCATCCCGGTACAATTCTTTTTGGAATTAGCGGGCACGTGAACAAGCCAGGCGTTTACGAGCTTCCTTCCGGCACACTTCTTACAGAATTAATTAATGATTTTGCTGGTGGCGTTCCCGGCGGTAAAAAAATTAAATGTGTTATACCTGGAGGTTCTTCAATGCCTCCATTACGAGGTGATCAGCTTGAAGGTGTAAAGATGGATGCAGATTCTTTGCGCGATGTTGGCTCGGCTATTGGAACAGGCGGTGTAATGGTTATGGATGAAGACACAGACCTTCTTGATGTATTAATCCGTATTGCACATTTCTATCATCACGAAAGCTGCGGGCAGTGCACACCTTGCCGCGAAGGTACCGGCTGGATGGAGAAAACTCTCAAAAGAATTAAGCAAGGCAAAGGAACTTCTCAAGATTTAGATTTATTATGCGATGTTGCAAATCATATTGAAGGCAACACTATATGTGCTCTTGGCGATGCTGCTGCTTGGCCCGTTAAATTTATGATTCAACGTTTTCGTGATGAATTTGAAAAGTATGTTAATTATGAAGTTACGTTTCCTGTCCCTAATAAAGTACATTCAATGAGAGGAACAGCTTTCCCACTCTTTGATCTTCAAAAATAACTTGCCTCTAATTTGGCAGAGTAAAAAAACTTTCGCAGAAGCAATCAATTAAGAGATTGACCCGTCCAATTAAAGTAGATTTAAATCACAAAGTTGATATTTAAAATCATTTAGGTTTTCCGATAATAGGTTGAGTATTGGTTGGTTTTGAACAACAATTTTAAAATCCATGACGGTGATAAAATGAATACGAAAGTTTTAATAATTACAGATGACAATAAACTTCAGAGTGAAATACAAAATGTAAAAATCGGCTTTTCAAGTAAAATGGAATTCGATTTTGCCGTTTCGGAAGACGAAGCAAAACGTTTGTTGAGTACTTCCAGCTATCAAATAATTGGTGTTGAGTATAATTTTAAAATTACAAACGGCACAGAATTCTTGGGATTTGTAAAGGAGAAGTATCCAAAGACCTTTCGAATGTTGTTTACCGAGCCTGCTCAAAGAGAGCGCGCCATATATTCAACTCACGATGTGCATAGATTCATAAATAAGCCTTTAAAAAATGGAGAACTTGAAAAAGCATTAACCTACTTTCAAAACCTCACGAAGTACGAATTAGATTCAATATTAGTTTCTGCTATTCTTGGTATTGGCGCTATACCAACATTGCCAGAAGTTTATATTCGTTTAGAAAGAGAGATTAACCGTCAAGAAGTTTCAATAAGCCGCATTGCAGATATCATTTCTAACGACCCCCTTGTAGTAGCTAAAATTATGCACATTGTATATTCTTCGTTTTATAATATCTCAAGGGGCATTGTTAATCTGGTTCACGCTATCAACTTTTTAGGGCTAGATATTATAAAGAGTTTGGTCCTTTACATTAAAGTATTCATTATTAAAAATCAGCCGGTGGAAATTCAGAACTATTTAAGAAAAGTTCGAGATCATTCGATTGATGTAGCAAAAGTTTCCAAAGCAATTATGAATTTGGAAGCTGGAGATAGAGAGTTGATTGACGCTGCATACATTGCTGGTTTACTTCACGATATCGGGAAAATTGTACTCGTTCAATGCAATGATAAAGTTAAGAGGCTTGCTTTTGCAAACGAACACGTTAGCAGCGAAGAACAAATAGAGAAAGAAATTGAAAGTTTTGGAGCTTCGCATATTAATGCCGGTGCATTTCTATTAAGTACTTGGAATTTTCCGGAAAAACTTATTGAGGCTGTGGCTTTCCATCAACAACCCGAAATCATTAAAAATGGCGAGCTGGGAATTAGCCAAGTGGTTTATATTGCTAATGCACTAATTAATCAATCCGATACTGTAATTGACCAGATTAAGAGCATTTATGGCGCAGAGAAGGTTAATAGCTGGTTAGAGTTTATTCCAGAGCAGATAGAAGAACTATAAAATGTTTTTTACGGAGGGGAAAAGAAGGCGAATCATCTGATTCGCTTTTTTTATTTATAATCTACTTACTAAGTTTGTACAAATTTATTAAGGATTATATGAAACGTGCTATACTTCTTCTCGTTCTTTTCTTAAATACTTTGATAACTGCACAAGAAAACAAAGTTCAAAACGATACTTTACTTCTAAAGTTTAATCCTATTACTATAACCGCAACAAGGCATACCGAAAATTTAATGGAAATCCCTTACGCAGTTACTGTGCTAAACATACAACAGCTCCAACTGAAAAGAGCGTATGGAATTGACGAGGCTGTTTCTTCAATACCAGGTGTATTAGCTCAATCAAGAGCAGGTAACCAGGATGTTAGATTAGTAATCAGAGGGTTTGGCGCCCGAGGTGCAGGTGATAGATCAAATTATGGTACTTCAAGAGGCATTCGTGTAATGTTGGATGGGATACCCGAAACAGAACCTGACGGGCGAACATCGTTCGATTTAATTGATTTAGGTTCCGCAGAAAATATTGAGGTTATTAGATCCAATGCTTCTGCAACTTGGGGCAACGCAAGTGGAGGCGTAATTAATATTTCAACTATTCCATCTTCAGAAAAGTCTTTTCTCAATCTAAAAGCGTTTACAGGCAGTTTCGGCTTTACGCAAACTCAAATACAAGCAATGAACAAACTCTCCTATGGAAAAGTTTTTGCTTCTGTTTCTAATATTAACTTTGAAGGATGGCGTGAGCGTTCTTCAAGTTTTAGAACTTTGATTAATTTGGGATTTACAAGCAAAATTGATGAAAGAAGCGACTTAAATGTTTTTATGCTTGCTGCTTCAAATGTTTTTCACGTTCCGGGTCCATTAACTCAAAAACAGTTTGATGCAAATCCTAAACAATCCAATGCGGCATATAAACAGAGAGACGAAAGAAGGCATAACCGCTTGGGAAGAATAGGTGCAACACTTGCGTATCAGCTTTCAGAATCAAGTTCTTTAAGCGGAATGGCTTTTGCATCACCAAAATATTTGCAAAGGTCCGAAAGAGGAACATTTAGAGATTTTACTCGTTACCATATCGGCGGAAATATTTTATATAAGAATAAAATAACTTTTGGTAACAAAATTGAAAATCATTTTGTAGCAGGAATTGATGAGGCATATCAAGATGGAGCTATTTTGTTCTACGGACTTTCTACTTCAAACGGCAGAGGAGAACTGCTAAGAGACAATAAACGAGAAGGTGCTAATACATTCGGTGTTTTTCTTCAAGATGAAATTGCGGTTAGTGAAAAATTTAGCCTTATACTTGGCGCCAGATATGATAGAGTAACTTATTACTCTGATAGTTTTATTAATCCAAAGCTTGGTTTGCAAGAAAAATCGTTTGAAAGTATAACACCTAAAGCTGGAATAACATACAGAATCAATTCAAATTTTAGTCTTTATGCAAATCTTGGCGGAGGAATTGAAGTGCCAGCCGGAAATGAAACTGATCCATCAAGTACTTATGGGCAGGATTTAGTTTTTCATCTTAATCCGCTCTTGGAACCAATTGTATCTACAACTTATGAAGCGGGAGTTAAGCAGGCTCTATCATTAACAGACAACCGCATAATTAAATTTATCAATTACAATTTAGCTTTGTATCACATCGAAATTAAGAATGATATTATTCCTTACCGCGGCGGTAGATTTTATTTTACTGCTGCTAAAACAAACCGCAGCGGAATTGAAATTGGAAGTGAAATTGAATTTAGCGGCGGATTTAATGTTAAATGTGCCTTTACTTATACTCAAAGTAATTATGATCAGTACTTGGTAGATTCGGTTCATTACGGAAAGACAAATAGGTTTACAGATTATTCCGGAAATGAATCTGCCGGAATCCCCAAAGTTTTTTATAATATAGGCGCTTCATATTCTCCCAAAAACTTTTTTGGATTGACCGCTTCTCTTACTTTTCACTCTGTAGGAAGATACTTTGTTGATGATTCTAATCGAATTAGTGTACCGGCTTATTCAATTTTAAATGCTGCTTTAGGATTTAAAGAGGCAATAAAAATTAAAGACTACATTTCTCTATCGGCTTTTTTTGCTGTTAATAATTTATTTGATGCGAAATATGCTTCATCAGCATTTATTAATCCAGATATAATAGCCGGGGAGGCTTACTTTTTAGAACCCGGACTCCCGAGAAACTTTCTTTTATCTTTTTCTGTTGCGGTAGATTAGAAAAACAGTGAAGTGTCTTCAGAATAAATTTGAATTCAAAAATCCATTCTCAAAAAAATGTTTGGTATAAAACAAAAAATCCCGGCGAAAAACGGGATTTTTGAGGCGCCGGTCGGATTCGAACCGACGAATAAAGCTTTTGCAGAGCTTCCCCTTAAGCCACTTGGGTACAGCGCCTAGTAAAGCAATTACGAATTGAAAATTCACAATTGAGAATCTAACAACATTTGCAGAACATTTTGAAAACTTAAGCCACTTGTCCCGTTTTTTGACGGGATAAAGTACCAGCGCCTAGTAAAGCAATGAAAAAAAATCCCGAAAAAATCGGGATTAGGAGAGCGGGAAACGGGACTTGAACCCGCGACATCAACCTTGGCAAGGTTGCGCTCTACCAACTGAGCTATTCCCGCATATCAAACTATTTAAGAACAGTATTATTACAAACTAACTTCCGGCGTAACATCAATCCCGCAGTGGCGGGATTGCGCTCTACCAACTGAGCTATTCCCGCATATCAAACTATTTAAGAACAGTATT
>CAZNTN010000023.1:33653-51931 GCA_964575995.1 uncultured Melioribacter sp.
TAACATCAATCCCGCAGTGGCGGGATTGCGCTCTACCAACTGAGCTATTCCCGCAATCAAACTATTTATGAGCAAATTTTACGGGCGAAATATAACATTGTTGAACTTTCCAAGCAAATTGCTCTGAAAAATTTACACTCTTGAGCCGTGCATAAATCCACGATAAGGACGTGAAGTTTGCACAGTAATAAATGCCCGCTTGTCGATTGATTCAACAGTTCTCATTAAATCTTTAAGAAATTTTCTTTTAATAATTGCAATCAGAATTGAAATCTCACCTGATTTACCTTCGCCTGGAAGAATTGTAACGCCAAAGCATTTTTCTCTAAGAGCAGCTGCAATAGAATCGGTTTTTTGACGCGAGACTATGTTTACTTGAACATAACCGAGTGCTACTCTTTGTTCCAGCGAGATACCAAGAACATTTCCGAGAGCAAAGCCAATTGCGTATCCGAGCAAATTGTACAAATTATCCATATGCTGAACTATGTAGCGCATAGCAAAAATCCAAATAAGTACTTCAAAGAATCCAGCAGCTGCTGCTTGATATTTTCTTCCCTGAACAACCATAATTGTGCGGAAAGTACCAATTGTAACATCTGCAATTCTCATAATCGCTATTAAGAAAGCACCACCAAGTGTCTCAATCATTTTTTCCCTCTTCCTAAATAATTCTAAACCTTATTTTCTGCCTGAAGCATGCTGGCTTATCTGCCGTTGGCAGGTTTGGAATATTTGTCTTTTAGTACGACAAGCATTAAACATTTATTGTAAATAGTTTATGAAGAAATTTTTAATTCTGCAAAGATTATTAAAACCTTACCCTGCTTAGCAGGGTTAACTCCGTCCCGAATGTAAGAACGGTCTTCGGCTCCTTGATAAATTGCGGCATCCCTAATGAATTTTTTGGTTTAACAATCATTATTATTGCAGCACTAATTTAAAAAGAAAATAGAATGTTTGAGAAAGAAAAGGAAGTACTAATAAAAATCTTAAAAACCAGAGGAATTAAAAACCAAAATGTGCTTGAAGCATTTAGAAAAGTAGAACGGCATTTGTTTGTTCCAGAAATAATGAGATTTAACGCTTACAAAGATGTTGCGCTGCCAATAGGACAAGGGCAGACAATTTCTCAGCCTTATACAGTAGCCTATATGACTGAAGAATTAAACCCAAAACAAGGGGAGAAAATTTTGGAGATTGGAACCGGCTCTGGGTTTCAAGCGGCTGTTTTGTGCGAACTTGGTGTTCGTGTTTTTACAATTGAAAGGCAATTTGATCTATACAACCAAGCATTAAAACTCTTTGATAAGCTCGGTTATAAAGTTGCTGCTCGTTGCAGCGATGGGACAATCGGCTGGAGCGAATTTGCCCCTTATGATGGTATTATTGTTACTGCTGGCAGCCCTGCTATTCCGCAAAATTTAATGAAACAATTAGCGATTAGCGGTAAGATGATAATTCCGGTTGGCGATAAAACAAATCAAACAATGAAAATAATAACAAAACTTAGTGAAGATGAATTTGATATTAAGGAAGCACCTTATTTTGCTTTTGTTCCACTTATTGGCAATGAAGGATGGAAAGAGTAGTTATTGTAATTACTGGGCCCACTTGTTCCGGAAAGACTGATGCTGCTATTTCACTTGCACTAAAAATTAATGGAGAAATTATTTCTGCAGACAGCAGGCAAGTATATAAGCGATTAACTATTGGAACAGCGAAACCGAAAAAAGAAGACTTAGAAAAAGTACAACATCATTTTGTTGATGAACTTGAGCCGGATGTTGAGTTTAACGCAAGCAAGTTTGAATTGGAAGCTGTAGAGAAAATAAAAAAGATATTTGACGAAAGAAAAACACCAATAGTTGTTGGCGGTTCCGGTTTATACATCAAAGCATTAGTTGATGGAATAATGAACAGCGTTGATACTGATTACGAATATAGAAAAGAGCTTTACGCATTGCGTGAAAAATTTGGCAGTGAATATTTGTATGAAAAGCTAAAAAAGGACGATCCACTAAGTGCAGAAAAAATGCTTCCGCAGAATTGGAAGCGCGTTATTCGTTCATTAGAAGTCCTTTATCTTACTGGTGAACCGATATGGAAACATCATAAAGAGTTTGTTAGGCAAATTGATTTTCAATTTTTACAATTTGGTTTGAATTGGGAAAGAGAACTTCTTTACCGCAACATTAACTCACGGGTTGATGTAATGATTGAAAATGGTTTGGTTGATGAAGTGAAGGAAATTCTGACGTTAGGATTTTCAAAAGAACTATACGCTCTTAATACTGTTGGTTACAATGAAATAGTTTCATTCTTAGATGGGATATATGAATTAGAACGAGCAATAGAATTAATAAAGAGAAACACACGCCGTCTTGCGAAAAAACAGATGACATGGTTTAGAGCAGATTCTAGAATAAATTGGCTGCAAATGAAATGTAAGTCTGATATTGAGAAAATTGTATCGCAAATTTCCGGGCGCTTCTAAGTATTAAAAGATAAGTGTAAATTTGTGCCCATATTTTTTACAAAAGGAGAAAAGATGTTTGAAGAACAATTAAAACGAGTTAAAGATTTCGGAACTAAGATTACCAATCTACGAGGTTATCTTTAAGTTAGATGATAAAGAAAAAGAGATAGAATCTGCAAAGGTTCAATCGGAAGCGCCAAACTTCTGGAATGACCAAAGAGCCGCACAATCATTACTGCAAAAATCAAAATCGCTTCAAGTTTGGGTTGATGCATGGAACAAATTAAACGGGCAATACTCAAATTTGATGGAGTTTCTTGAGCTGGCTGAAGCCGATAAGGATGAAAGCTTAAATTCAGAAATTGAAAAGGAAATATCTTCGCTCGAAAATGCTTACGGTGATTTTGAATTAAAGAGTATGCTTGCAGGTAAAGACGATGATAAAAATTGCATTCTTACAATTCATTCTGGAGCAGGTGGAACTGAAGCACAGGATTGGGCGCAGATGTTATTGAGAATGTATTTACGATGGGGCGAACAGAACGGATACAAAATGAATGTTGTTGATTGGCTTGACGGCGATGGCGCCGGAATTAAAAGCGCTACAATAGAAGTTTCCGGTGAATTTGCCTACGGATATATGAAAGCGGAAAACGGTGTACACAGATTGGTAAGGATTTCTCCCTTCGATTCTAACAAACGCCGTCATACTTCGTTTGCTTCTGTTTTCGTAATTCCGGAAGTGGATGATACAATTGAAATTGAGATTAACCCTGCTGATTTAAGAATTGATACTTACCGTGCTGGTGGAAAAGGGGGACAGAATGTAAACAAAGTAGAAACTGCTGTTCGAATCACTCACATTCCAACGAATACAGTTGCCGCATGTCAATCCGAACGCTCTCAAATTCAGAATAAAACAAATGCGTTCAAGATGCTAAAATCAAAGCTCTATCAAATTGAATTAGAGAAACAGCAGGCTGAAGCTAACGAAATTGAAAAAGGCAAAATGAAAATTGAATGGGGAAGCCAGATACGGTCTTATGTTTTTCATCCTTACAACATGGTTAAAGATCATAGAACAAATTGGGAAACTTCCGATGTTCAAGGCGTAATGGATGGCGAGTTGAATACTTTTATTAGAGAATTCCTGCTAAAATTCTCTCATAACTAACGAGGTTAATTATGTCTTCGATGAAGCACTTTATTTCTGGTGAAGTTATTGCCAAAGAAGGTGAAAAAGCAAATGTGTTTTTTGTGCTTGTTGAAGGAAAAGTAGGCATCTTTAAAAACGGAAATAAAATTACTCAGTTTGAGAAGCCCGGTGAAATTGTTGGAGAAATGAGTTTGATTTTGAAAAAACCGAGAAGCGCCGAAATTAAAGCACTTGCTAATTCCAGTGTGCTAATCATTTCCGGTGAACTGGATGAAATAATCAGAATGTATCCAGATATTTCTAAGAAGTTGATTAAAACACTTGCAGAGCGCCTGGCTAAAACAACCGAAAATATTTGGAGTCATTAATGAAAACGCTTACTGAATATCTTTGGTATAATACTTCAAAGAAAAGAGAATATATTAATATTACTCACGAAGTTGAAAAAGTTTTGCAGAAAAGTGGTATTAAAGAAGGAATGATTTTAGTCTCTGCTATGCACATTACTGCAGGTGTTTATGTTAATGACGCCGAGAATGGTTTAATACAAGATATTGACGAATGGCTTGAAAAGCTCGCTCCTTTTAAAGCAGATTACAGACATCACAGAACAGGTGAAGATAACGGCGATGCACATTTGAAGAGCCTGCTTGTTCATCACGAAGTAATTATTCCCGTTACAAATTGCAAGCTCGATTTTGGTCCTTGGCAGCAGGTTTATTATGCAGAGTTTGACGGTCAAAGAAGAAAGAGACTGATAATAAAAGTGATGGGAGAATAATAGACGGTTTTGAGTTATGAATTTTGAGTTATGAGTTAATAGGTGAAAAAGAAACAAGATTTTTTTGACAGGGTTTATAAACTTGTTGCAGAAATTCCTAAAGGAAAAGTTACAACTTATGGTTTGCTTGCAGAAGCATGCGGAATTAAATCTGCGGCTAGAACTGTTGGTTGGGCGTTGAATGGTGCAAGTGCTTCAAACCTTCCGTGTCATCGAGTTGTAAACAGATTCGGCGCACTTACTGGCAAAGTGCATTTTGGCGACCCGATGTTGATGGAAAACTTACTGAAAACCGAAGGCGTTAAGTTTGATAAAGATGGAAATGTAGATATGAAAAAGTACCTTTGGATTCCACCAAAAGTGCTGCCGAGAAAATAACTACTAAGAAAAAATCTTAGTATCTGTAAATATTAAAAGAGGAAACTCCACCTTCTACATTAATTTTTATTTTCTTTTTTGCTGTAACAAAATTATCTGTGGAGTAATAGCCATCACTTTTTTTGTTGAAACCGTCAAAATCTTTTGCAATTAAAGCCATATTGGAGTTAATCTCTGCACCAACAGTCTTAGGAATTTCCAAAGTTAAACTTGCCGCGCCCATTTTAATATCAACAATAGTTTCATCACTTCTATCACCAAATTTAATTTTTGTGCTAGTAGCGCCGGTTTCTAAACTTAAACTGCGCACATCAAATTGAGTAAGATCGAACTTAGATTTTGAAGCGCCGAGATTAATATTAAAATCCCACGCAACATTTGGATTAAGCCGGATATTCAACTGATTGCGTACCTTATTTCTAAACAGATTGGCAGTCTTATGCCTAAACTGATTAAAATTCTTTGTATGCATACTGAAGTCTATATTGGCAATTGAATCTGTTTGTTCGCAGCTAAAATCATACTCGCCGAGAATACCGCGTGCTTTAGCATCTACAAGATTTGAAGTTGTATCTTTAATTGTAAACAATCCTGCGCCGGCATCAATTTGCATGTTTGCTAACTTAACTGCCGGATCATATTCTTGATTATAACTTTCTGTATAGCTATCGTTATTATCATACTCGCAATCGAAGCCGCCAAAAACATTGTAAAAGAAACCAAAAATTAAAAGAGCTAGAAAAACCCCGAACACAGCATTTATAATTGGCTTTGCAATAGTTTGTTTAAAGATTACTAAGGCGCCCCAAAAAACAAAAATCAATGGCCATAGATCCCAAATGAAATAGAACGAGCTTACTATTACATCGTACTTAACTAATAGAAACAACGCACCGAGTGTTAAAAGAAAAAATCCCCAAAACATTTGTCCGCTTTTCATTCCAAGCCTCACTTTTTAATTGCGTTCATCAACAATGCTATTCCGGCGATTATCAAAATGAATGGGAATAAATCACCGAAATCAAAAGAGGGAACAAATCTATCAAAGAAGAAGACAGCGCCAATAAAGATTAAGATTGAACCGGCAATGATTCTTCCGCTTCCGGACTTTTTAGATCCGGCTTGAAGACCTTCGGCATTCAAGTTTTCAAATTTCACTTCAGTGCCGTCTGGATTAACAGTTCCTTCTGGATTAATACCATAGGCTTGAGCAAAAGGTTCTTCTGGAACGGCAATCCAAAGTATGATATAAACTACTAAACCCATACCATGCATTATTGTTAGTACTACAAAAAGTATTCTAACGATAACAGGGTCGATATTGAAATATTGAGCCAATCCGCCTGCAACACCGCCAATAACTCTTGATCTTCTAGAACGGTATAATTTCTCTTTCATAGTTTCACCTTTTGCTGTTCTGTTATTAAGACGCACTTATAATTAAAAGGTTTTACAAAACTAAATATGCCGCATTTGAAAATACTAAGCTTCTTACTAACTTTCGCTAAAATAAATGAATAGGATTGTTTAATGAAAATTGCGGTCTGTCAGTACAATCCAATAGTTGGGGATTTGAAAGGAAACAAAGAAAAAATTCTTAACGGTTACAATTCAGCCATAAATGATGATGCAGATTTGGTAGTTTTCCCAGAATTATTTTTGTGCGGCTATCCGCCTTTAGATTTAGTAGAAAAGAAAGAATTTAGAAATGCGGTTAAATTAGCCGCGGAAGAAATTGCATCAAAAACTGGAAATGTGGGTTTAATCTTCGGTTCAATTACAGAAACATTTGAAGACAATATTGGAACAAATGTTTACAACTCAGCTTTGTTATGTTTTGATGGAAAGATTCAGTTTGTGCAGCACAAAACTCTTATACCAAACTACGATGTGTTTGATGAAGTTAGATATTTTGAATCTGCTAAGAGCATTTCTGTTTTCGAGTTCAAAGGTGAAAATCTCGGAATCTCAATCTGCGAAGATATTTGGAACGATGCTGATTATTGGAAACACCTTCGTTACCACATAGACCCAATTAAGAAACTTTATGACTATGGCGCAACTGTTTTAATTAACATTTCTGCAAGTCCTTATGCTTACGGCAAACGAGTTGAAAAATTTAAAATGCTTTCTAAGCTTACAAGCGATGATAAACTTCCTTTGGTTTACGCATGCTGTGTAGGCGCTCAAACAGAATTGATTTTTGACGGCGCAAGTATGTGCTTTGATAAAGATGGAGAGCTTTGCATCCTTGGCAAAAAATTTGAAGAAGATTATTTCGTGTTTGATACAAGCAAAAAGTATAAGCCGATTGATGAAATTGAAGGAAATTTGGCAGAAGAAGTTACAGAGGCTTTGATATTAGGATTAAAAGATTATGCACGTAAAACCGGTTTCAAGCAGGCATTAGTTGGCTTAAGCGGAGGTATAGACTCAGCAATTGTTCTATGTATAGCTTCTAAAGCTTTTGGCAAAGAAAATGTTCATGTTGTAATGATGCCTTCAAAGTATTCGAGTGAAGGAAGCATTGTTGATTCGGAGAAAATTATAGAAAACCTCGGCATCTCATCAGAAAAAATAGCTATTCAAGAAACTGTAGATAAAACTTTAGAAGTTCTAAAAGATTCTTTCCGCGGCAAAAAAGAAGATGTAACTGAAGAAAATCTACAATCGAGATTACGCGGAGTTTATCTTATGGCTCTTAGCAATAAACACGGATACCTCCTTTGTACAACCGGAAATAAATCTGAAATAGCAACAGGATATGCAACGCTTTATGGAGATATGTGCGGTGCTCTTGCTGTTATTGGAGATGTTTATAAAACTCAGATTTACCAAATGGCTCATTACATCAACAAAGAGAAAGAAATAATTCCGTTTGAGATTATAGAAAAAGCGCCTTCTGCCGAGTTAAGACCAAACCAAAAAGATCAAGATACACTTCCGCCTTATGATTTATTAGATGAAATATTGAAAATGTATTTGGAAGAGCAAAAGGAGTTTACAGAGATTTCAAAGAAAATTGGGAACGAAAGTGTAGTAAAAAAGGTTTTACGATTGGTAGATATAAACGAGTTCAAACGTAAGCAGGCAGCGCCGGTTTTACGTGTTTCAACAAAGGCTTTTGGCTATGGAAGAAGGTTCCCAATAATTCAAGGCTGGAGTAATTTAAGGTAATTTTTCAAATTAAATTGTAAAAGGTCGTAGAAAAAGCATATCAAATAGATTCGTTTAATATTTCACAATTCATTATTTTAATCGGCACCAAAAGATAATTTAAGGTTAACAAAGAGAAAAAAATTATGGCAAAACAAGTTCAAGTAGTTGATGACGTAACCATCCGTTTCGCTGGTGACTCCGGCGACGGAATGCAGTTGACCGGGACACAGTTTACCGATACTACTGCAATAGTAGGAAATGATTTAAGTACTGTACCAGATTTCCCAGCAGAAATACGCGCACCTGCCGGTTCACTTGCCGGCGTATCAGGTTTCTCACTTCATTTTTCAAGCAGCGATATTCAAACCCTTGGCGATACGCTTGATGTGCTTGTTGCTATGAACCCGGCAGCTTTAAGAGTGAATATGAAAGATCTAAAAATGAATTCTACAATTATTGTTAATACAAATGCTTTCGATACTAAAAATCTTAAACTCGCTAACTTTTCTTCCAATCCGCTTGATGATGGTACGCTTTCGGGCTACAATGTAATTGCTATTGAGTTGACTAAACTTACAATGACATCTTTAGAAGATATTTCTCTTTCATTAAAAGAAAAAGAGAAGTGCAAAAACTTTTTTGCTCTTGGTTTATTGTACTGGATGTACAACAGACCTCTTGATATTACAGAAAATTGGCTTGCGACTAAATTTGCAAAAAAGCCAGAGTTACTTGAAGCAAACAAACGCGTGTTGAATGCCGGGTATAATTTTGGTGAAACAACAGAAATATTTACAACCCGTTACGATGTGAAACCGGCTAAACTTCCAAAAGGAATTTATAGAAACGTTTCTGGCAACGAAGCAGTTGCTCTTGGAATGGTTGTGGCATCTTTGAAAAGCGGATTAAGACTTTTCTTAGGCTCATACCCTATAACGCCCGCTTCCGAAATTTTACAAGAGTTAAGCAAGTATAAAGATTATGGAGTTGTTACATTTCAGGCAGAAGATGAAATTGCAGGTATAGCCTCTGCTATTGGTGCTGCATTTGCCGGCAATCTTGCTCTAACTACTACCTCCGGACCCGGTCTTTCTCTTAAAGCTGAAGCAATTGGCTTAGGTGTTATGACAGAACTGCCGCTTGTTATAGTTGACGTTCAACGCGGCGGACCAAGTACAGGACTTCCAACAAAAACTGAGCAATCAGATTTGCTTCAGGCGTTGTATGGAAGGCATGGAGAAGCGCCGGTTGTTGTATTAGCCGCTCAAAGTCCGGCAGATTGTTTTTTTATGGCAATCGAGGCATCCAAAATTGCAGTCAAATTTATGGTGCCTGTAATTTTGTTAACCGATGGCTATTTGGCATTTGGCAGCGAACCGCTTAAAATTCCAACTTTTGAAGAGATTCCGGAAATCCCCGTTAAGTTTAGAACAGAGCCCGAAGGGTTTTATCCTTATATGCGCGATGAAAATTATGTGCGCCCTTGGGCAATACCCGGAACTCCAGGTTTAGAGCACCGCATTGGCGGTTTGGAAAAGAAAGATGTTTATGGCAACATCAGTTACGAACCGGAAAACCACCAAATAATGACTGATAATAGAGAGAAAAAAGTTGAACGGGTTGCAACTATAATTCCAGATGTTGTTGTAGATGGCGCTGGAGAAGGTGAGCTGCTAATTATCAGCTGGGGAAGCACTTATGGTGTAATTAAAGAATCGCTGAAGGTTGTTCGCAAAGCTGGTAAAGTAGTTTCTCACGTTCATCTTCAGTACTTGAATCCTTTACCAAAGAATCTTGCTAATGTACTTTCCAAATTCCAAAAGGTTTTAGTACCAGAAATGAATTTGGGGCAGCTTTCATTGCTGCTCCGCAACAAATACATGAAAGAAGTAATTCAGTTGAACAAAATGCAAGGACAGCCATTTAAGATTGCAGAAATAGAAAAGAAAATTTATGAAGAGTTAGGAGCCTAAAATGGAAAATATAATAGATAAAGTACAAGAAGTTAAATATACAGCAAAAGATTTTTCATCTGGTATTGATGTTAAATGGTGCCCAGGCTGTGGTGATTATTCAGTCTTGGCTCAAGTTCAAAAAACATCGCCGGATTTTGGAGAAAGGCGTGAAAACATTGTGTGGGTTTCTGGTATTGGATGCTCGAGCCGCTTCCCTTACTATATGAATACTTATGGTTTTCATGGCATTCATGGAAGGGCAGCAGCTATTGCAACCGGAGTTAAATTAGCAAATCCTAAACTGCAAGTTTGGGTTGCAACCGGCGATGGCGATATGATGAGCATTGGCGGTAATCATTTTATTCATGCATGCAGAAAAAATGTAAACATGAAAATTGTGATGTTCAATAATAAGATTTACGGCTTAACTAAAGGGCAATACTCTCCAACTTCCGAAAAGGGAAAACATACTAAATCTTCTCCTTACGGAACAGTTGATTGGCCGTTCAATCCAATTAAAGTTGCTACCGGTTCGGGTGCTTCTTTTGTTGCTCGTTCTTTAGACCGCGACCCTAAGCACATGCAAGAAATAATTACTAGAGCAGCTCATCATAAAGGAATTGCATTCATTGAGATTTATCAAAACTGTCCAATCTTTAATGATGGCGCTTACTTTCCATTAACTGAAAAAGAAACTAAAGCTGATAATGTAATTTTATTGCAACACAACAAACCGCTTGTCTTTGGAGCTAATAAAGATAAAGGCATTAAACTGGATGGATTAAACCCTGTAATAATCGATTTGAACGATGGCGTTCATTCTATTAATGATTGCTGGGTGCATGATGAGTTTGATGACAACCCGACACGCGTATTTTTACTTGCCCGATTCACGGATATTCCAGGTTTCCCGACACCGGTTGGTGTTTTCCGCCAGTTCGCTAAAGAGACTTATGACATAGACTATGAGAAACAGATCGAAGATGTAAAAAAGAAGCAGGGAGAAGGTACTTACGAGAAACTGATGTTAAAATCCGGTACTTGGGAAGTTAATTAATCATTTTTGGTTATGTGAATTTATGTTACCATTTTCGAGGCGAAGTTATCTTCGCCTCTTTTTTAATAATAAGCTGGGTCTTACTTGATGAATACTTTTTCTGAACTAAAAAGAATAATAGAAGCTAATAAATCGTTTCTAATAACTACACACGTTAACCCAGATGCAGATGCGCTTGGCTCTGAATTGGCTTTGTATTCAATACTTAAAAAACTTGGCAAGCAGGTTAGAATTGTAAACCATAGCCTAACACCATACAATCTCGAGTTTATGGATGAGAGTAGTTTAATTGAAAAATATGATTCACAAACTCACCATTCTTTGTTAGCAGGTGTTGATGTTTGTGTGGTTTTAGATTTGAATAATGTATCCCGAACTGTAAGTATGGAATACGCACTCACCGAGTTCAAAGGAATAAAGATTTGTATAGACCATCATCAAGACCCGGAAGAAACATTTAATCTTATTGTTGGTGGAACAAATTACTCTGCAACAGGAGAAATTCTTTTCAAGTTTATAAAAGAAACAAATATTGTAGAGATAGATAGTTTTATTGCTAACCAGCTGTATGTAGCAATTATGACTGATACCGGTTCTTTCCGTTTTGAAAGAACTACGCCGGAAGTTCATCAAATTGCAGCGGAGTTAATTGCCTACGGCATAACCCCAGCTTTAGTCTATGATAAGGTTTATAATCAATTTAATTTTGGCAGAGTTAGGCTGCTCGGTGAAGCGCTAAGTACAATTCAACTTGATAAAAGCAAACAAATAGCATTTATGGTTGTTACAAAAGAAATGTTAGAAAAAAACAACACAAGTGAGGCAGATGTTGATGGTTTTGTTAGCTACTGCTTAACAATTAGCAGCGTTGAAATTGGGATACTCTTTTATGAACTGAAAGATGGAATCAAAATTAGTTTTAGATCGAAAGGGGATTTTGCAGTTAACAAATTAGCTGCAGAATTTGGCGGAGGCGGGCACAAAAATGCATCCGGCTCAAGATTATTAAACACTACTATAGATGAAGTAAAAGAAAAAGTGATTGCAAAGGCACAACACTACTTGATAAAATAGGAGCTTTCATGAATTTCAATATTAAAGTTAAAGCAGAAAAGGATATTCTTAAATTTAGTGATGAATCCGCTTTAGTTAAGTTTTTTTTAGATGGTGAAAATTTAGAAAAATTAGTTGATGATTTTTTCGCTTCTTTCAGCTTTCCACAAAACCTAATCCAAAAGAAATATTTTCTTGATAAGAAAAATAGTGAGCTTACCTATTTTTCCTCTTTTGGAGAGCCTTCAGTAATCTTTTTGAAAAAAGTTAAAGTTGATAAAAGTTTTACTTCTGACTTTTTTCGTGATTATATGGCTGGGTTAGTACAATCTGTACAAGGAAAACAGATTAAGACTATTCATATTGTAGTTCCCGCTTTCAGTCACTTCCCGGGTCATTTCAACAGCGATGAATATTTACTTCAAACTATTATTGAAGGGATTTACCTCGGAAACTATTCTTTTGATAAGTATAAATCCGAAAAGAAAAAAACTGAAGATTTGCTATTCGTACTTCATTATTCCGATAAAACTCTTGTCCAAAAAATAATAGATAAAACTAATCAAATAATGTCGGCAGTATATTTCACAAGAGATTTGGTTAACGAGCCGGCAATTACGTTAACACCTCAAGAGTTTGCTAAAAGAACTAAAGCAGAGCTAAGCAAGCTTGGTGTTAAAGTAACTGTTATGAAAAAAATGGAATTACAAAAGAGAAAAATGAATGCAATACTTGCTGTTGGAGGCGCAAGCAAACATGAACCGCTTATGATGGTGCTTGAATACAAACCGATAGCGCCTAAAAAGAAAATTGCACTTGTAGGTAAGGGTGTTACTTACGATAGCGGCGGATTATCAATTAAGCCAACGCAAAGTATGCTTGAGATGAATGCAGATATGGCGGGCGGAGGAACTGTTGTTGGTGTTATTAAAGCTGCTGCTCTGCTAAAACTGCCTGTTGAAATTCTTGGGGTTGTTCCTTGCGTTGAAAATATGGTAAATGGTTCTTCGTATAAACCTGGTGATATAATTGTTTCTGCTTCGGGTAAATCTATTGAGGTTAAAGATACAGATGCTGAAGGAAGAATTATTCTTGCCGATGCTTTGCACTTTGCTTCTAAACAAAAACCGGATGAGATAATTGACTTTGCTACTTTAACTGGCGCTATTGCTGTAGCTCTTGGTGTAATTATTGCCGGCTTATTCTCAAAGAATGACGATTTAGCAAACCGCTTGCTTGAGTCTGGAAACAAAACTTTTGAACGTTTGTGGAGAATGCCTTTTTACGATGACTATAAGTCTATGATTAAAAGTGATATTGCAGATGTTTCCAATTTAGGACCAAGATGGGGTGGTGCAATTACTGCCGGAAAATTTTTAGAGCATTTTGTAGATGAAAAAATTAGCTGGGCACATATTGATTTAGCCGGTCCGGCTATTAAACATGATTTTAATAATTACACAAAAAATTGGGATACAGGGTTTGGTGTTAGATTGATGATGGATTATTTAGAAAATTTGTAAAGTAAAGACTTGCATTGGCAATTCTCTTTAATTAAAAATTACGAAATAATTCCAATCGGCTTTGTTGTCTTCCAAGCACCACGAGTAAAATCGGGAATCTCTATTGCATTGCTTTTGTTCTTAACCGATAGCTCGCTCAGTTCAACTATACAAGACCAAGAAGCAGCATCATACACATCTTGATCGAGTGGCAAGCCGTTTCTTAAACAATATATTAGTCTGTAGTCCATAATAAAATCCATTCCGCCATGTCCACCAATTTGCCGAGCTTTTTCTCCAATCCTTTTAGTTAAAGGATGTTCATACTCGGTTAATAGTTTTTTGTATTCAACTTCTTTCAACCATTGGTGTGGATTAGGTTCAAGAGCAATTTTTTGTACTGGCCATTTTTGAGCCATTCCTTTTGTACCACTTAGCAGATGAATTCTGCTGTAAGGTCTAGGACTTGTAGAATCATGCTGAATCATTATTGTGCAACCTTTAACAGTGCGAACCAAAGTAGTGTTCATATCACCCAGCTTGTAAGTTTGTTTAGCTTCTTTAGAATCTTCTCCAAACTTATCAATTGCATAAAGTGACATTCCAAATTGATTGGATGACATTGAAGTAAGATAATCCATTCTATCGCCGCGGTTAATATCCATAACCTGAGCTACTGGACCAAGACCATGAGTTGGATAAGGATTGCCTGTATGCTTTTGGCTGAAGTGAAGCCTCCACATTCCTTGGTAGCCTTTTTCTTTATCGAACTTAAGCCATCGTAAATCATGTATATAAGCACACTCGGCGTGAATAATCTTTCCTAGCACACCGCTGCGAACAATGTTGAGTGTTGTCATTTCAAAAAAATCGTAACAGCAATTCTCAAGCATCATACAGTGTCTTCTTGTTTCTTCTGCTGTATCAACAATCTGCCAGCACTCATCAACGGTTGTAGCAATCGGTACTTCAATTGCAGCGTGTTTACCATTCTTCATTGCATAGAGAGCATTTGGCGTGTGTAAATGCCAAGGCGTGCAAGAATAAATCAAATCAATGTCATCTCGTTCACACATTTTCATCCATTCATCTTCGCTGCCAAAGAATTCAATTGCTTCAGGTCTTCCGGCTTTCTTAACAAGTTCGTTTACAGCTTTAACGCGCTCAGGCAGCAAATCGCATAACGCCTTTATTTCAACACCTTCAATTAGCATCATACGTTCAACAACGCCCGGACCGCGCATTCCTAATCCGATAAATCCAATTCTTACTTTTTCAATAGGTTCACAAGCTAGACCAACAACATTTTTATTTTTTGCTTTTGGAGTTTGAAAATAGCTTGTCTCGCTGCTAAGAGTTGAAATATTAGAAATACCAATTGCAGCGCCGGTTATTAAAGAAGTTTTAAGAAAATCTCTGCGCGAACTGCTCAACCTTTTTCTCCTTCTTCTTTGAAAATTTTTCCATCCTTCATTTCAAAAACTACATCGCCAAGTTTTATCAATGCCGGGTTGTGGGTTACAATTAAAAACGTTGCTGAAATTTGATCTCTTAAATCAAAAATTAGTTTATGAAGTAGTTCACTGTTTGCAGAATCTAAATTTCCGGTTGGCTCATCTGCAAAAATTATATCCGGCTTATTAGCTAAAGCTCTTGCAATTGCTGCGCGTTGTGCTTCGCCGCCGGAAAGTTCGGAAGGACGGTGTGTAAGTCTTTCACTCAAGCCTACTAAATCTAATAATTCGGCTGCTTTCTTCTTTGATTTAGCTAATGACTCACCTGCAATCATCATCGGAATTGCCACGTTTTCTTGCGCGTCAAACTCCGGCAAAAGATGGTTGAATTGAAATACAAATCCAATATGCTTATTCCTAAACTTAGAAAGCTTGTCATCACTTAAAGAAAAAATGTTTGTAGATGAAATTTCTACAGAACCAGAATCTGCTTTATCTAATCCGCTAACTATATGAAGCAATGTGCTTTTACCGGCTCCTGAAGCTCCTACTATCATACTAATTTTCTGCTTTTCAATTTCAAGCGAAACATTTTTTAGCACTTCGAGTTTTTCACTATTAGTCTTAACAAAAGATTTTGAAATGTTTTTAGCAGATAAAATTATATTGCTCATTTTTACTCGTATTTAATTGAATCTATAATTACCGTTTTTGCTGCTTGTTTAGCCGGAAAATAAGCAGCGATATATGAAAGAAATAAAGCCATTAAGCTGATAACCAAAATATCTGAAAACTTCACCTGAATAGGCAGCGCATCTATAATGTATTTCATCGGGTCGAGTGAATAAAACTTGTAATTAATCTGTAGGTAACACACTAACAACCCGATTATCAACCCAGAAATTGTACCAGCAACGCCAATCATTAATCCGCTTAGCATAAAAATCTTTTGAATGGAATCTTGCTTAACTCCCAACGACCGAAGTATTCCGATATCTCTTTTCTTTTCTAAGACGGTCATTGTTAGCGAGGCGAAAATGTTAAAGCTTGCAACAGCAATTATTAAACAAAGTATTATGTACGCCGCCCAGCGTTCAATCAGCATTACATTATACAATTGTTTGTGAAGATCATACCAAGTTTGAACTGCGGCAGAATTTATGTTTACAATTTTTTCTAATTGGTCTTTAACTTTTTCTGCATCATTAAAATCGTTCAAACGAATTTCAAAACCAGTTAAACTTTTCTTTACACCAAATAATTTCTTGGCTGAGGTTAAGGAACTGAAAGCATAGGCTGCATCATAATCTTTGTTGTTCGATTCAAAGATAGCGCTGATAACAAATTTTTTAGTTTGAGGCAAAGATAAAGAGGTGATTGTTTTTTCAATATCGTAAGCTGAAGTAACAGTAATTGTATCCCCAACACGTATGCCAAGTTTAAGGGCTAATGCTAGCCCAATTATAATTTTGTTCTCGCTTAAATCATTTTCACCGCTGATAATTTTTGAAGAAACACTCCATTGATCTTCTTGTGAAATGCCCACCCCTTTGAAATTAACCACCTCGTAAGTCTTGTTGTTTACGAAAAGAGTTTTACCTTCAAGAACAGGATATGCCGAATCAACTTCGCCTAATGATTGTAAGCTCCTTTGTAGTTCAGATAAATCTTGTTCTGTATATTTTTCTGTGAGCACAATTTTAATGTGCGGATCAAAGCTTACTAAAATTTTGGTTACAATAGAGCCAAACCCATTAAAAACTGAAAGCACAATTACTAAAGCAGCAACCCCGATTGTTATTCCTAATGTAGAAATAACAGATAGAATTCCAATAAAACTTAACTTGTGTTTAGCTCTAGAATATTTTTTTGCTATGAAAAACTCAACCATTTTTATTCAAACCTAAGCGCTTTAGATGGAGAAATCTTTGAGGCTATATAAGCCGGAATAAGGGAAGAAAAAAATGCCGCTGTAATAGTTATAACAGCAACAAAAAAGTAATTCCAGAAACTGATTGAGATGGGAACACTTGTTACAAAATAAACTTCGCCAGGCAGTGCAATAAGATTAAATTCCTGTTGCAGAAAACTCAAAACAAGAGAAAGCATAACACCAATGATCAATCCCAATAAAATCAAATACAAAGAATTACCAAGAAAAATCTTTAACACAAAACTTCTTTTCATTCCAAGTGATCTTAATACGCCAATTGAATTGGTTTTTTCAAGAACTATCATCAGCATTGTGCCTACAATATTAAAAAGTGCAACAATAATTATTAATCCTAAAACTATAGGAATCGGCTTTTTCTGCAATTCAATCCAGGTAAAAATATTTTGATGTACTTGAAAAATTGAGCGGACATAAAAAGGATAGCCAAGAAAGTCTTGTAATTTAACAGCAACAGAACTGAGTTCTGAATTGTTTTTTAAGGAAATATTATAACCGGATACCTCATTGCTCATTCCAAAAAGATTTTGAGCTTCCATTAAATTTATAAATGCGTTTCCATCGTCATACTCCGAAATGCCGGTTTCATAAATGCCGCAAACCAAATATTGTTCAATTGCTGGCGGGTTTTCTGTCGTTGGCGGAGCATTTCCTTTAAGACAAAAGATTGTAATCTTATCGTTTAACTTTACGCCCATTTTAAGTGCGAGATTTTTTCCAATCAAAATTTCCTTTAATGCCATTTGCCCCGAAAATATTTTCCCCTCAATCAAGAACTTTTTAAATGATTTATTAGCAAAATCAGTTTCTACTCCTGTAAGATTAATTCCATCGGTATAATTTTTCGTTTTAATAATAGCCAGTTTGCTTGAAAATGGGTCCACTGTAGAGATTTCCTTAGAGAAAACTTCCATAATTTTCGACTGAACAAAATCAGCTTCGGGTAAATTTCTGTTGCCAAATCCGGTTACTTTAATCTGCGAAGTAAATTCATTTATTTTGTCAGATACTACTTTTTCAAATCCATCTAAAATAGTAAGAGCAAGAATAACTACGGTAGTGCCAAGAGCAATACCGCTAATAGTAATAATCGAAACAGTGGAAATGAGACTTGTTTTTCTGGTAGAGCTTAAGAATCGCATTATTAAAAGGAGAAGAAGATTCATCATTTAAAGTAATTGTTGTAATTAAAATAGGAATAATATAGAACAAGCGGAAACAAAACGCATTTATTGACATTTCAAAACAGAAAATATATCTTTGAAGCCCAATTTTGAAAAGATGTTTTCTATTCCCTCATCGGGGAGTAGCTCAGCCCGGCTAGAGCGCTTGGTTTGGGACCAAGAAGTCGCA
>CAZNTN010000024.1:0-47483 GCA_964575995.1 uncultured Melioribacter sp.
AGCTAAGTGCCTACAAATCAATGAGCTACAAACTTGCTTCTACTACCCGTCAAAATCAGGATAAATTCTGTAACTGCGGTTTCGTATTTCTCCTATAGTCTGCTCTCCGCGAAGTAATAAAACACACATAACTGCAATCTGCTGCATAGTTAAGTTATAATACTGTGTAAAGTGCTGGCGGCATTTTGGAGTGCGAAAATCCTGTCCGGCTAATTTTGCTGCTAAAGATTTATCACGCAGTTTTCTTATTGTAGTCTCTACTTGAAGCTTATCATAAGAATCAACAGGTTTCTACTGGTTTTTTGATTACAGGAATAAGTGATAGCGTTGATGGAAAGCTATAATACTCCGGCGTGGTAAATTCGTTTTCAATTAACGAGTCTATAATTCTTACTTCTTCGTTTGTTAAGATATCCATAAAATATTCGTTGTAAAATTTGGTTGCAAAATATGTTTGTATTGTTACTTTCAACAGCAGCTTAAAGGCTTAGCATTTTAGAATTTTCACTTTCTTATATTTCTGATATGAAATCACTAAAGCAATTCGATCTATTCTACTTATCTAAAAGAAAAACTTTTCTGGCGGGAGTAGATGAAGCCGGCCGTGGACCTTTAGCTGGTCCGGTAGTTGCATCGGCGGTTATGTTTGATGCTGATGTTTTTAATGAAAGTGTTAACGATTCCAAAAAAATTTCGGAAGTAAAAAGAGAATCTCTTTACAATTGGATTATCGAGAATTGTATTTCTTACGGCATCGGGATTGTGGCGCACCAGGAAATAGATGAGATTAATATTTTGCACGCAAGTTTAAAAGCTATGAAACTTGCTGTAGTTGAATTGAACCCTCAACCAGAAATAATTTTAATAGACGGAAACAAATCTTTTATTCACAATACTGAAACCAAGCCGGTTGTTAAAGGAGATTCTAAGTCGTTCTCTATTGCCGCGGCATCTATTCTTGCAAAAGTTACAAGAGATAGAATGATGAGGGCATCGGCAGCAAAGTTTCCTCATTATGGATGGGAACGCAACAAAGGATACGCTACAAAAGAGCATATTGCTGCCATCAAGAAATTTGGAGCTGCAGAATTACACAGAACAACTTTTCTCGGAAATATTTTAAGCGCAGCTCAACAAGAAATCAACTTTGGTAAATAAATGAACGAGAAGAAAAACCAGCGCACAAAAGGAAAAGAAGGGGAAAATATAGCACGCAAATTCTTAATAAATCTTGGATACAACATAATTGAAGAGAATTACCAATTTGGACACGGTGAAATTGACATTGTAGCAGAAGACAACGGCGAAATTGTTTTTGTTGAGGTTAAAACAAGAAAGAGTTTAGAGTTTGGCGATCCTGAGACGGCTATAACCAAGAAAAAAATAGCACAAATAAGAAAAGTTGCTTCGGCTTATTTGGTTAACAACAACATTACACAACAAACTTGCAGAATAGATGCAATTACTATATTGCTTCAAAATGAACGTAAGCCGTTAATCAATCATTATTATAATGTTGGATAATAATCTCACTTCAAGGAAGTTGTAATAGTGGTTTTATAAAAAAATTAAACACGAATAAGCATTACAAAAGAAAAGCAGGCGCAAAGCAGGCACATGACAGGCTTTTTTAGTACCGCTATTTATTACTGTTAAAGTTTTAGTATTTTTTCCTTAGAAAAATTACAGCTCGAATGAAAATACCAAAAATTAGATACGGCAGGCGTTTATCTTACACCGACTATCTGTATAACTTTTTTTCAACTATTACCGGTTTAACTGTTTTTAATTTCGAATTTGTTAAGCAGGTTTTCCGCACTCCGCTTGAGATTGGACAAATAAAAAAACACATGGATGAACTTGGCGTTAAAACTTTTGGCATAGTAAGCATTACCGGGCTTATAATTGGCTTAGTACTTACAATGCAAAGCCAGCCAATTATGCTAAGATTTGGCGCAACAGATTTCCTTCCGGCTATGGTTTCAATTTCTGTAGTAAGAGAATTAGGACCGGTAATTACAGCGCTAATTTTTGCGGGACGTGTTAGTTCTGGAATAGGGGCAGAACTTGGTTCTATGAGAGTAACCGAGCAAATTGATGCTATGGAGGTTTCTGCAATTAATCCATTCAAGTATCTTGTAGTAACTAGAGTTATTGCAACAACAATGATTCTGCCTATACTAACTGTGTATGTAATTATGATTGCCCTTATTGGCTGCTATATTGCAATTATATTAATAGAAAGTATGTCAGCAAAATATTTTATTGATTCTGTTGTATCTGCCGTTCAGTTCGGTGATTTTATACCCGGCGTTGGAAAAACTTTTGTATTTGGTTACATAGTTGGAATGGTAGGATGCTATAAAGGTTTTACAGCAGAAGGTGGAACCGAAGGCGTTGGGCGCGCATCTACTACTGCTGTTGTTTTATCTTCGCTGTTAATTTTAATTTTTGATATGGTTCTCGTTAAAATTTCTTTATGGTTATGGCCAACAATAAGTTAGTAGAAATTATAAATCTTACTAAAAGATTTGAAAAACTTTCCGTTCTGGAAAACATTTCAATTGATGTACCGAAAGGAGAGAACCTTGTTGTATTTGGAAGAAGCGGTCAGGGCAAAAGCGTTTTGCTTAAATGTATAATTGGATTGCTGACACCCGATGCAGGGAAAATTTTTATTAAAGGAAGCGATCTGGCTAAGCTTAGCGTTACAGAACTGAACAGCTTGCGCAAAAATATTGGATTCCTTTTCCAAGGCG
This sequence comes from uncultured Melioribacter sp., assembly GCA_964575995.1. Lineage (GTDB taxonomy): Bacteria > Bacteroidota > Ignavibacteria > Ignavibacteriales > Melioribacteraceae > Stygiobacter. Next base: position 2,760 of record CAZNTN010000024.1, read on the forward strand.
CAGCTTTATATGATTCTATGACAGTTAGAGAGAATTTGGAATTCCCTCTGAAGAAGCATTTCCCGGAAATGGAGCAAATTACAATTGATGAAAAAGTTATAAACACGCTTGAACTTGTTTCTCTTGAGGAAGCAATTGATAAAATGCCAAGCGAACTTTCCGGCGGTATGAAAAAAAGAATTGGTCTTGCTCGTTCAATAATTTCAGAACCGGAATTAATGCTTTACGATGAACCTACTACCGGACTCGATCCTATAACATCTAAAGAAATAAGTGAGTTGATTATAAATTTGCAAAAGAAGTTGAATATGACTTCGATTGTTGTAACTCATGATTTAATATGTGCAAAAATTATTGCTGACCGCGCAATTTTTTTACACAACGCAAAAATAGCTTATCAGGGAAGTTTAACAGAGCTTACAAATTCTGCAGATCCTTTTTTGAAAAATTTTTTTAGTCATGAATTAGTAAATGAAAAGGAGTTTTTAGATGCTTAAGCAGTTAGAAGGTGCCCGGCTTGGTATTTTTATTTTTCTTGGAACTGTGTTGCTTGTAATGTCAATCTTTTTGCTTGGCAGCAAAGAAAAACTTTTTACATCTACAATAGAAATAAAAACATATTTCGACCAAATTGAAGGATTGAAGCCCGGCGCTCCGGTTCGTTTAAGCGGCTACAATGTTGGAAGCGTTCAAAGTATTTCGCTGGAAAGCGGCTCCTTAGGGCGCATAGTAGTAATTTTGAGCATTGATATTGACCTCAAAAAATTTATCCGTTTAGACAGCCGCGCTGCAATCGAAACTGAAGGTTTAGTCGGAAAGAAAATAGTAACTATTTCACCCGGCTCCCCTGAAAAACCAGAAATAGACAATGGCGGTGTTATTCCATCAAAAAATCCGGTTAATGTTTCTGCTATTATAGAAGAAACTCAAGCAATAATGAGCAACATAAAATCTTTAAGCAAAGAGTTTTCGGAAGTCTTTGCAAAAATTAATAAAGGCGAGGGCAGTATTGGTAAACTTGTTTACAGCGATGACCTTTATAATTCAACTGTTACTCTTACACAATCTGCCGATAAAAGCTTAAATATAATCACAAAACGACTGGATGAGATTTCCGACATTATTGTAAGCACAAGCGGAGGCGTTAAAAAAGTTATCGATCATGTTGATACTACAATAATTGATGCCAGAAGACTAATTGATAGAATTGATAAAGGTGAAGGTGTATTGGGAAAACTGATTAGCGATACCAAAATGGCGGATTCTATAGTAACTGTTATTACCAATCTTTCTAAAACAAGTGAATATGCAAAGCATGCAACAGTAAGTTTTGCAGAAAACATGGAAGCCTTGAAACACAACTGGCTGTTCAAAAGTTATTTTGAACAACGAGGCTACTGGAGCCATACAGATTATGAAAAAGCTCTGAACGCACAAATTGAAGAGTTGAAGAAACAGCAGTCAATTTTAGAAATTAAGATGAAGGAATTAAATGAATTGGAAACAAAACTAAAGAACAAAAATAAATAACATTGCCGGATGTCATCACAAAAGTAATTCTTGGTAATAAATTAAAATGAGTTGAAAATAAAAGAGACTCACCAATTTAAGCAACTAACTTTTGGTCTAGTTTAAGTCCTCTTTTTAATGTTTTTCTTAGCAGATATAATTTTTTACAATTATGTATTCTTCTCATTCTCACTTCAATTTCTAAAAGTCCCATAGCCATCCTTCGAGCCAGCATATCCTGAGACCTCCAGTATCTTATCTTTAGCTCTCCTTTTACCCGAGATGATTAAAAAACCAAAACCTAAATGTTATGACAAAAGGTGTTGAGTATGGTATCTACAACTACGAACAAAATGTTAAAGAACAACGTATTAATACTTGCAGAAACAAGCCATCCGTTATGGTTTCAATTATACACCGCTTCTTGAATGAGTAAGTTCATTAGCAGCAGCGTGTTATGTGCAATTTATTATTGAGCAATATTTACAATTGATTTTTCGTAAGTGAAAAAATCATATTGTTTTGTAACGCCTTCTTTTAAAGAATAATTAGAAATAAACAACTCTTTACCAAGTTGATTCGATTCTTTATTAACGTTACGCATACCATAAGTTAAGTCCCAAGCTGTGATATTGGCAAAGGAAAAAAGGTTTCTTATATATTCGCTGTCATCATATGTAATTAACCATTTATGTCTAATCTGTTTCATTAAAGTTGCAAATCTTTCGTGTTCAAATGTTTTATGAAGTGTTCCATTTTTACCATACAGTGCGGATTTGGTTGCCGAATAATAAGGTGGGTCAAGAAATAGAAAAACATCTTTGCCATCAGTTGAAACCACTTCTTCATAATCGAGATTAGAAATTTTAGTACTAACTAAAATTTTTGAAAGAGATTTAACTCTTTCGATACTTGATTCTGTGAACCTTTTATGAAAAGCAGCATTTGAAAAACCTCCGCTTTCTGTTGTACCAGAAAATGTAATCCTATTAAAAATAAAAAAGGCAGCAGCTTTTTTAATGCTATCAAATGAATCTATATTATTCAATAAAAATCTATGCAATTCTTTACCATCAGAATACGTAGAACGGAATTCAAGAATTGAATCTATAAGTTTGTTCGGATTTCCTTTGCACTCATTCCAAAAATGGTAAAGATTTTGATAAATATCGTTTATCCAAAAAATTCTTGAAGGATATTTTTGTTTTAAATAAACGAAAACAGAACCACCACCGACAAAAGGTTCTCGGAATTCCTTAAAATCTGGTATTAGCTTAGAAATAGAATCTATTGCTTTACTTTTACCACCGGGATATCTGAGAGGACTTTTAATCATTTTCAAACGCCTTCAATAATAACTTCAAAATTATTTGTTATTGCTTCTGTGAAAAGTCCATCGATAACCTCAACATTATTTTCATTAAAACCAGCAGTAGATTTAAATCCTTTTATTTCCGAAGTTGAACTTTGAGAAGTTATTTTCCCAGTAATATTAGTAGATGTTAATTTCAAAACTGGTTTAGGAGTATATTCTGAATCATTCACTTTCACATCTGTCAAATTGCAATATAAAACCATTTTTAATAAACCATCTTTAATATCCCCAACACTTGGTAACTTTGAATTACTAGAGTGTTTGCCTTCAATTAAATATAATTTTTTGTCAATGATAGAAATTTCATCCGTCGTAAAATAGTATTTGCCGCCAAGGTAGTTTTCGATTGTTATAGTTGCTTTTGTTGATGTTGATAAAAATTCTTTTGGCTGTAAAGTTTGCTTTTCTCTGTTTTGGGCTTCCTTAGCTTTATTTCTTGATGTAGCCATAAAGCCAGCTACCCCTTTTTGAAATTGATTTTTAAAGTGTTGTATCCCTCTCAAATTATGAAACGAAACTTTCAACTCTTTTTCAAGACGATTATATGTTTCTTGAACAATATCAATTAGTGAAGGAAGAGTATCATTTATTTCTTTTAAATTTCAATGCAATGCTGAACTATGATAATTACTGATTTCCACAATTTTATTCTTGATATAGTAATCATCGAACTCTTGATCTGTAATCTTGTTTTCTCTAGAAGGATGGATAACGGCATTATTGTAATAGGCAAGGATAACATAGACATCTAAAAGACTCATCAACGAAACTGTATCCCATTGAATAAAATCACGGTCACCTTTTGACCCTTCATCTTTAATAATTGGAATTACAGTAATTCTTTTGGGAACGTTTAGAGAGTTATAAACTCTTTCGAAAGGATATGACCTCGTTCGTTTTGGAGAAACCCATTTCGAAATTCCATAGTTGTATTGTTTGTCGGATAATAAAAAACAAGAGGGTGCAGAATTAATATTGAAATCTTTGAAGCTAACCTCAGTTAAATCATCAGTGCAGTTTACATTATACTTAATCCCGGTAATTTTCGCAGAAATGTTCATATTATTTTTGTCCCATAGATTTTTTCTTTTCAACATATTCAAGAGTGACAAACTTATATTTGCCAGTTATTCTTTCAATGATTTCAAGATGGTCGTCGTCGTGGAAAATATCTGAACTTGTATCAAAGCCAATTTTCTTTCTGATAATTTTTTCTAAATCCCGTATTATTTCAATGCCAAACGAATTTCTTTTTAATAAGCGGGCAACTTTCATTGTTGTTCCGCTTCCTAAAAAAGGATCTAGAACAGTTTCTCCAACGTATGAATACAATTTAATGATTCGATAAGGTAATTGTTCTGGAAAAGCTGCAATATTTTTTTCAAGTGTTGAACCGGGCAAAACATTTGTCATTTCCCAAAGGGTTTTATGCCAATTGTTGTTTTGAAATTCCTTTTTATCAATTTTAGAAAGTTCACGAACTTCTTTTGAAATAGAACGATAATCAAATTTACCTTTCTGAAAGATTACAATGCTCTCCAAAAGATTATCTGGATAATAATACATTGGAAAAGGATTTTGTAATATCACACCACTTCTTTTACTTATTCTCAAATAACCGTCTGGCTTTTTTCCAAATAATTCTATCCCGATAGCGAAAACCAGCATCTTGAAATATTTTTGTGGCATCAGCAACAATAGGATATTTTGTGCCATTGACCAACATATCATCAATGTTTAATGCAACAATACGTCCTTCGTTTAATACTCGAAAGGATTCTTTGGCAAAATGATTTAAGACACCTAAGTATTGCCCATAATTGCTAAAAAGTCCATCATAATCAAATGGAGCATTATAGTAAGGAGGTGAAGTTACAATTAAGTGAATGCTAGAATCACTTATCTCATTCATTTCCATACAATTGCCGAAAATCAATTTGTGAATTGTCTTCATATAATCTTGCAATATTTACCTATTAATCTAGCAAATCGTATGGAATGAACTTTAAAAAACTATTTAGACAAATTTGCACATAACTCTTAATTAACCGTTGAAATGGTTAAAGTTATTAGGTTTTTATTCCAAATCCGCACGAATAAATTCGTGAGTAACTAATTATCACACAACCTCAAAAACCGGGGTCTTAAGCAAATAATTTTGGTTACATTTCCTTTTCTAAAGTAACTGGAATGCCTTCTTTAAACCGTGCCGTCAAAAGATGTTCTTTGGCAATGTAAATTACACCATCCTCATTGTGTGGTTCGCCAAATTTAGAGTGAAACGATTTTAAGCCTCCAAGAAATTTTCTTTTATCGCAAACGTAAACCAGGTCGCCAACTTCTGCTTCCATTTTTTTCATATCAGATTTTGAAACATTTACATAATCATCATTATCTTGTTTTAAACACCACTGAGCAGTAACGATATCTCCTTCCCGTTCATTAATTTTTCCACCCTTAAAAATTTCTTTAGCTCTATGAATTGACCACGCAGTTAATCCATCTAAATGTACTTTCGGGTCAAAATGAATATAGTACTGAGCTGTAAGCGCAACCAGAACTGTCATAGTTAACACTATTACAACTGAAATAAAAAGAGGCAGAGCGTTTATCCAAATAACTATAAGACTGACAATAATTGCTCCTATAAAAATCCTCATAAGCACATTATGGAAGTCTGACTTTCTGATTTTATCAACAATTTTTTTCTGCCAGCCGGCAGTTAAAGTAACTAACACACCAACACCTACGCAAACGATAGTGTTGTATAATGCGCTTATGTAAGAATATGGATGAATTGGGTCATAAGGGGTTCCATGTGCAACAGGTGCAATTAAAATATCCGGGTAAGCTGCGCCAAGAATCATTAAAGAAGAGCCGCCAAGAAAAGTAGCAAGAACGCCTGCCGGAGTAAACTTTCGCCAGAATATTCCCAAGAAAATTGCAGTAACCAAAGGAGGAGTTAAAGTAGAGTGGAAATATCCATGTGCTTGATAAACTGTTGGATACTGGCTAAACGGAATAGTAGCTAAAACTCCAACAGCTGTAATAACAAAAGAAGCAACTCTTGCTGTTGTTAGTTCTTCTTTTGTTGCCTGCGCTTGGGTAACAACTTTTTTAGCATAAAGTTTTCTTACGTGAGGGTGAACATCATTCATATAAACTGCAGCAATAGCGTTTATCAAAGAATCCACTGTAGAAAGCAGAGTTGCCGTAAGTGCCGCAATAACAAATCCGAAAACCCCTTTGGTTGCAATTATGTGAGTTACTGCTACAAAAACTTCATCGGGATTAACATTAGCGCTTAATGTTGGGTTTGTCATTCCTAAAATTGCTTTACCTATCCAGCCGGCGTTACCAACAACAATAGCAGAAAGTGGAAGCATAAATAAAACATTAAAGACAGCTGCTTTTCTTCCTTCATCAACACTTTTGGCAGACATAAATCTCATCAGCAAGCCCATGTTCATAAAAAGGAAACCAACTGAGCCGGCAACACCATCTTGCCAGAATATCCCCACAAAATTAAAATCTGCAGGCTGGTTGAAATCTGCAAGAGGAAGCCTCCAATCCGGTGGAAGCAAATGCCAGAATGCATCAAGTCCCCCTACGTAGTCAATTCCAATTAAGAATATTAAGAATCCGGCAAAAAGTAAAATTCCTCCCTGAATTAAATCTGTAAAGATAACGGCTGTCTGTCCGCCAAAACTTGTATAAATTCCTGTTATAATGGCAATTGTAATAATAACCCCCATTAAATGAACTGGAATAACTAAACCGAAAATATCGAACGCTGCCGGAAGCAGTGGAGTGAAAACTTTACCAAGAGTTAAAAGACCTATACCGAGATAACCGATCATGTACAATAGTTGAAAAACAGTTGCAATTAAACGAACAGTTGGGCTGAATCTCTTTTCAAAATACTCTGGAATAGATCTGATCTTTGTATAGACTACAATAGGAAGCCAGCCAAAAAGAAAAAATGGCATAAAAAACCAATCGTTCATGTAAGTCATTGTAGAAGAAATACCATGCTCAAAGCCTTTAGCTGCGTATTTAACAAAACTATGGCTTCCAACTCCGGTTGCAACAATAGAAACTGTAATAAGCCACCAAGAAAATCTTCTTCCACCAAAGAAAAAATCGTTTGTGTTTCGGTTATATTTGGCAAAGTAACTTCCAAAAAGCATTATGCCTATAAAATAAACAAACATTACTACCCAATCGGTAGTTGAACCTAATCCGTGTAATGATTCCATATTTATCTCACCAGTATAATGCAGCTAAAATTAGAATTGCGTGAATTGTAAAAAAGTAGAAATACCCAAAGAAGAGTACCTTGCGCCACCATTTATTTCTATTTAAGCGTAAATCAAGGCTTTTAGTTTTGTGGATTAAATACATGCCAGTAAAAAAGAAAATTCCTCCAAAACTGTATAAATAAAGGAATGGCAGCCAAGAGTGTGAAAAGCTTTGCATTTCAAATTTCCTATAAAGTTCGGGGCAAAGTTATGGCAGCAAACCAAGCCAAGCAAATTTATTTTCTAATATTTCTAGGCAAAAAAGCCTCAAAAGCCATTCAGAAATAATGAGTTATGAGGAAATATATAATTGCATTTAAGACCTTGTTAGTCTAAATTTAGCGCCTAAAATTTTCGATACTACAAAGCGGAGGTTGTTTTAAATGGGTATGATGCTCAAAATGAGGAGTATGGCTCCTTGGTTTATGCTCACAGTTGGCGGGTTGTTCGTTCTATTTATGGTGCTTTCAGATTCCAGAATATTAGATTTTGCAGTAACGCAGACTCAAAATGTCGGGTCGGTTGACGGAGAAGAGATTTCTTACCAAGATTATTCTGCAATGATAGAACAAGCCAGAAAAAACCAAGAGCAGGCAACCGGACAGCCAATAAATGAAGAACAAATGGATTACTTCAGAGATCAGGTTTGGGATGCAATGGTTAGCCAAAAATTAATAGATAAAAAAATTGCAGAGTTTGGAATTGTTGTTTCTGATGATGAAGTAAGAGATGCAATTATGGGCACAAACCCGCCCGATATGCTTAAGGGACAGTTTACTGATTCTACAGGTAATTTTAATAGACAGGCTTACGAAACTGCTATGCGCGATCCGCGTAATAAAGAAATTGTTGTTGGCGTTGAAAAACAAATTAAGCAGCAGATTATACAGCAGAAACTTCAGAATTATTTAACCGCTTCTATTGGCGTTTCAGAATCTGAAGCTTACAACTCGTTCGTTAAGCAAAATATTAAAATGAAAGCAGACTACATCAAGGTTGATTCTTATCTTATTCCGGATTCTGATATAAAAGTAACCGATGAAGATTTGAAGAAATATTACAATGAGCACGCAGAAGATTACAAGATTGAAAATCAAAAAAAGATAAAATATGTGCTCTTTCGCCGCCAAGCTTCTCAAGGCGATACTGCTATGGTAAAGAATAATATGGATGAGGTTGTTAAGAGAGCTAAAGCCGATACAGCTTCCTTTAAGACTTATGTTGAAAGTTATTCTGAGCAGCCTTACAGAAGAGATACAGTTGGATTAGCTTCGCTTCCTACAGAAGTGAGATCATTACTTGCTAATGCTAAAGCCAGCGATATTGTTGGTCCGGTTCCCACTTTTGAAGGTTATGTAGTTTATAAACTTATTGGCAAGAGGCTTTCGAACAGCGAACAAGTTCGTGCCTCTCATATTTTAATACGATCTACAGGCAGCGATGCTGAAGACAAGAAACAGATTGACGCAATTTATAACGAAGTTGCAGGCGGAGCAGACTTTGCAACTGTTGCAAGAACAAAATCTCAAGATGGCAGTGCTTCGCAAGGAGGAGACCTTGGCTGGTTTGGCAAAGGGCAGATGGTTAAGCCTTTTGAAGATGCATGCTTTGGCGGAAAAATTGACGTGGTTCAAAGACCTATAAAAACACAGTTCGGCTGGCACATTATCAAAGTTACAGGGAGATCTAACCAAGACTTTATTGTTGAAAAAGTAGTTAATAAGATTCAGATTTCTGCTACTACTATAGATAAGATTTTTCAAGATGCTGCAGATTTTTCTTACTTAGCAAAAGAAAATGGATTTGAATCTGAAGCAAAAGCTATGAATTATGAAGTGTTGGAAACACCTCCGTTTAATCAAGAAGCGGCAGCAATTGCAGGCTTAGGCATTAATCGCGCTCTTGTAAAATGGGCTTTTGAAAATGGCACCGGTGAAATTAGCGATGTTTTCAGATTTCCGGCAGGTTATGTAACTGCTATGATTACGGAAGAAATTAAACCAGGCATGAAACCTTTTGATGAAGTAAAAGAAATGATTAAGAGCTCTGTTACAACAGAAAAGAAACTTGAAAAAGCAATGCAGATTGCCCAGCAGATCAAAACAAAAATTGGCGATGGTGGAGATGCAAATGCTGCTATATCTGTTTGGGCTCAAGCCGTAGTTGATACAACAGTTGAGTTTACTACTTCTGGTACTATTGGTACGCTCGGTCAAGAATTTGCTTTTGCTAACGCCGCTTATAAAGCCGAGTTAAATAAATGGACTCAGCCCGTTAAAGGAAGAACAAGTGCTTATTTGATTAAAGTGAAATCAAGAAGTCAATTTGACCAGAACGCTTTTAATTCTGCTAAAGAAAGTATTAAGAAAGACCTGCTTCAAAACAAAAAGAACGTCTATCTCTCTCAATGGATAGAAAAGCTAAAGAAAGAGGCAGATATAGTTGATAACCGATACTTGTTTTTTAGGTAAGAAATTTATCCCGCTTCGGCGGGATTTTTTTTGCACAGTACATAAATCTAATCTCTCATTTTCGTTTTAGAATAATTATATTTAGTTGGAAAAGAGAGTAATCCAGCAAAATGAGAATCTACCTAACCGGGTTTATGACAAGCGGCAAAAGTACTATTGGACCTATTTTGGCTAATGTACTTGGATTGGAATTTTTTGATCTTGATCATGAAATTGAAATTGATGAGCAATTATCAGTTGTTAAGATTTTCGAGAAGCACGGCGAGATGTACTTTAGAGAAGCTGAATCTAAGATGTTAAATGTACTTTCGGAGAAAGACGACATTGTTGTTTCTTTGGGCGGAGGCACCATTACAAACAATCATAATTTTGAGATAATGAAAAACACCGGAAAAATAATTTATCTAAAAGTATCTCCGAACACGCTGCTTAAACGCCTTAAACATAAAACAGACAGACCAATTTTCCGCGATTTGGTGCTTGGTAATTTTAAAGAAGAAGAATTTTTGAAACGCATAAAAGACCTTCTGGAAAAAAGAAGAGAGCTTTATGAAAGAGCGGATATTATTATTGATACAGAAATATCTCCATTAGGACAAACAATAGACAGAATAGCAAAAAGCATAAAGTATGTATTCCATGAAAAAAATTGAAGTTAAAACCCCGTCTAAGAATTATCCGGTTTATATCGGGCAAAATGTTTTTGAACAGATACCCGTGTTAATTGAAAAACATAGATTGCACAGAAATGTGTTCATTGTTGTAGATGAAAATGTTCTTGGTTATCACTTAAAGAGGATTAAGAACATAATTACCGAAAAGATGAGCAGGTTAGTAGTTGTTGAATACATTGCTAACGAAAAAAGCAAAAGCAGTAAATCAGTTGAAGAATTGTATGATTGCTTAGTTAAAAATAATTTTGGCAGAGATACTCTTATAATAGCAATTGGCGGGGGAATAACGGGCGACATAGTTGGTTTTGCTGCTTCTACTTTTGGACGAGGTGTTCAATTTGTACAAGTACCAACTACGCTTTTAGCGGCTGTTGATAGTTCGGTGGGCGGTAAGACCGGAATTAACTATGGAAAAACAAAAAATCTTATCGGCTCTTTTTATCAACCAGAATTTGTTTTGATTGACACAACTTTCTTTAAAACATTAAAAGAGGAAGAAGTTGTGTGCGGCATTGGTGAGATAATGAAATATGCTTTTCTCGGCGATGAAAAATTCTATTCTGTTATCGAGGCGTCACTGAATAGCATTATTAAATTAAACCATCAGGCAACACAAAAAATTATAGAAGATTGTGTAAACCTTAAATCTTCTGTAGTAAGAGCAGATGAAACAGAAAGCGGACTTCGTAAAATTTTAAATCTCGGTCATACTTTTGCACACGCACTCGAAGTTGAGCAGGATCATAAAATAAAACATGGACAGGCGGTAATTGTTGGTTTAACATGTGCGCTTTATCTTTCTCGCTTAAAAGGATTACTGAGCGCTCAAAAGTTATCCGAGTATATCAAACTTCCTTTGTCTTTTCAAAACAAAATAACAATTGATAAGTGCAACATAGAAACCGTTTACAAAATTATGCAGCGCGATAAAAAAAGCAGGGAAGGAAAAATTAAGTTTGTTCTGCTTTCAGGTACAGGCGTGTTATATCTTGATTTTGAGGCAGAAAAAGAATTTGTAATTAAGGCACTCGAAGATGGTGTTTCTCACTTCATTTAATTCTGATGAAATATAGCAGTTTATCAATAATAATATTTTTAGCGGCAGTAAATTTTTTTGCGCAGGTAGAAAGAGAAACGCGTGCTGTTTGGCTGGCTACTAACCACCGTTTAGATTGGCCGCCGCCAACCTACAATGCAGAAAAACAAAAGCAAGCACTCACAGATATATTTGATAACTTAAAAGTCAAAAACTTTAACACAGTTTACTTTCAGGCAAGAAGCATCGGAACGGTTATGTTCAATTCTTCTTTCGAACCATTTTCTCAATACTTAACCGGTTCTGTAGGTAAAGAACCTTCATTCGATCCATTGAAATTTGCAATTGAAGAAGCGCATAAGAGGGGAATAGAAATTCATGCGTGGATTAATGCGTGCTTAGTAAATAACGGAACGGACAGCGCTGTGTTAAAAAACAAAAATCATATTTCGCAGACTAAACCCGAGTGGATTGTTGAAGATGTTAGAGACAGGCAAAAATCTTTGTGGATAGACCCGGGATTGCCTGAAGCCAGAAATTATCTCGTGGATTTAATTTTGGAAATGGTAGAGAATTATGATGTTGACGGAGTTCATCTTGATTATATCCGCTACCCAGGAAAAAATTTTGATGACGACTTCTCATATAAAATTCATGGCAGCGGATTAAGCCGTGATGAATTTCGTAGAAAAAATATTACTCCAATTGTGGAAGATGTTTACCAGCAAGTGAAAGCTGTAAAGCCTTTTGTTAAGATAGGCGCAGCTCCTATTGGTGTTTATAAAAGCCTTGCCGGAATGAAAGCGCTGGAAAGTTTTTACGATCTTTATCAAGATTCTTACAGCTGGATGAAAATGGGAATAGTCGATTATTTAACACCGCAGATTTATTGGGGATTGGATGAAAACCCACGTTTTGATTTACTTGCAAAAGATTGGAAAGACAATGAAGGCGAAAGCAGAGTTGTTTTAGGAATTGGAGCTTATAAGGATAATGTTAAAGAAAATATAGAAGATATGATTCTGCTTGCAAGAAAAATTAAAGCAGATGGTGTTTCTTTCTTTCGTTACCAGCATATAAAGGATATTAATTTTCCAGCTTATAAATTCAAAGTCTTCCCGGCAGCTATTAAAGAGCTAAATGAAATTAACCCATCTTCCCCTTCAAATTTAACGGCAGTTCTAAATGCTGATAAAAAGCACTTTTCTTTGAAGTGGACTGAAGGAATAATTGAGAGTGGAAATGACAGTGCGAGCTATTACTCGGTTTATAATTTACCAAACTCAAACACAAGCCACTCTAAAGAATTTCTTTTCGATGTAGTAGCGGCTCCTAGAAATAGTTTAATGATAGCTGTTGATAAACCTAAAAAAGTTAATTACTTCTTCGCTCTAAAATCTGTAAACAAACTATGGAACGAAAGTACTGAGGCAACCAACACTGTTAAAGTACAAATTCCGTTGATGAAAGAATTAGCCGAATTAAACAGAGAATTAATTAAACCGTTATTGATTAAGGAATCTGATAATAGTGCGTTAATTATAATTGAATCCGGTGAAGGAGAGCAAGTAGAATTGTTTGGCGGAAAAGGAAAAGAGCTTTTTCATTTAGGAACAAAAACTCTTTCGATAGGAAAAAATGTTCTGGTGTTTCCGGCACAGCTCAAAAATTACGATAGAGTAAAAATTGTATTTGGCAAAACACAAAAAGAAGTTGTGTTACAGATACTTTAGTTATTGCTTCTAAAGAATTGTTTTCACTTGCATTTTTAGAGTTAACTTAGAAATCGTCTATTACTTTTGAAAATCCTTAAATTACAGCTGCCTCTTTTGCGGTAAACCTTCCAAAGTAAGTGGCATTATTATTTTAGAACAAATTTACAGATTAACTACTATGTCAACAAAAAAACGATTACACAAAAAGCAGATAAGCAAGAACAAATTCATGCAGATTTCCGTTGTTATAGTTCTTGTTGCGTTTATTGCTTACTTTGTTCTATCTAGTTTATTATTAACAAAAGCTCCGGTAAATCCGGAACTGGAAAGTGCAGTGAAAGGAAAAACAGCATACTCATTTACTAAAGAAGGTGAACTCTCTTTTACAAATAAAGAAGGAGAATCAATTACAAGCATAGATATAGAGATTGCAGATGATCATCAGCAGCGTGCAACAGGGTTAATGTTTCGGGATCAGATGGAAGAATCTCAAGGGATGCTTTTTATTTTCGATACTGAAGAACCGCAGTCATTCTGGATGTTAAACACTATTCTTTCGCTGGATATAATATATGTAAACTCAAAAATGGAAATTGTTAAGATTGTTAAAAATGCAAAACCATTTGATAATCAATCGCTTCCTTCCATCAAACCGGCTAAGTATGTTGTTGAAGTTATAGCAGGTTACTCTGATAAGTTTGGAATTAAAGAGGGAGATAAAATTGTTTGGCGCAGAAGCTGATAAATCTGAAACAAAAAGTGTACACTGAATTTAATTTTACTTTCAACTCTTTATCAGTTAATTATGAAGCGAAATAAAGCTGCCACAAATTAATCCGGCTTAATTTCTGTGGAAGGCATCTCGTCAATTGGATGGTTTCCCGCGTGCTAAAATTTTCTACTGGCTGTCTATTGCTATTTCAGCTTGAGCAATATGCCGAAGTTCATGTGCTATCGTAAGCATCATTACTTCACCAAGATTAAACCTCTTTAGTTCAAAAGCGGGCAAGGGTACTTTTATTCTTTTCATCTCACCCGAATCAACCGAAACTAATATTTTCAGAAACTCATCTTGAAGCGCTAAGAAATCATCAATTATATCTTTGCCATAATCCGATTCTTGGCTCATCATACTTTTGGGAGATTTAATTTTGACTTTGACTTTTGGACCGCTTATGCCAATAAATATCTTCGCAAATAAACGAGCGCTAATTTTTGTTTCCTCATCTATCAATACAGAAGAGCGCTTTGGCAGTTTAGGTATATTGCTCAAATAAATTTGTGCTGCATTGTTCAGATGTTCTATACACTCGGCAGCTGACCACTGTTTCTGGTGCTGTCTCTTGTTAAACTCTTCCACAGAAACATCTTTAAATAGTTTCACAACTATTTCCTTAATCTTTTCAAAATGACTGACCATCTCCGCTTGAGTCATAGAAAAGAGGCTCATATAATTCCTTGCATTTATTCAGTCATAATTTAGCAAATTGTAAACATATTTTTACCGTAGATTATTTTTTATAATTTGCCGGGCGGTTATCATCACAAATAAAAAGGTTGGAAAACTTATGAAGATTAGAACACTATTTCTGTTTCTGCTCGTTTCAACAATTTGTTTTGCAAATAATCCAGTTAAAGAAAAACTTCTAACAGTTGCGGAAAAGTCGAGCTTCGAATCAACCAGCCGCTACCAAGATGTAATAAATTTCTTTAAGCAGCTCAAAAAAATTTCGGGCGGTTTTAGAATTGATTATATTGGAACAAGCACAAACGGTTTAGATATTCCATTAATTGTTATGGGCAAACCGCTTCCAAAATCTGATATAGATTTAAAAAAAGAGAAGCGCATTGTAGTTTATCTCCAAGCAAATATTCATGCTGGCGAAGTTGAAGGAAAAGAAGCCGTTCAGATGCTTGCACGCGATATAATGCTTAAAGAAACGCCAGATTACTTAAAGGATGTAATTCTTTTGATAGCCCCAATTTTTAACTGCGACGGAAACGAACCAATCAGCAAACAAAACCGTCCCCATCAAAATGGACCTCTAAACGGAGTTGGCGTTAGGCATAATGGGCAAATGCTGGATCTTAACCGCGACGCTATGAAAGTTGAAACGCCCGAAGTAACTGGATTAATAACCAATGTTTTGAATAAATGGGACCCGGCGCTAACGATGGATATTCACACAACTAATGGTTCGTATCATACCGAGCCTACTACTTACACTTGGATGGTTAATCCAAATACAGAACGCAATTTAATTAGCTACATGCGCGATAAGATGATGCCTTGGGTAAAGAACGATTTGACTATCAACTACAAATGGCAGAATCTTTTTTACGGTGAATTTCTTGATCAGCGCTATCCAGAAAAAGGCTGGGTTTATCATGCCGTTCAACCGCGCTACATAGTTAACTACATTGGCTTGCGAAACCGCTTAGCTATATTAACAGAAAATTATGTTTACGCCGATTTCAAAACTCGTGTTATGGGAACATACTATTTGCTTAAATCGGTTTTAGAATATGCCGCAGCAAACAAAGATGAAATTAAAAAGATGCTAAAAGAAGCAGATGAAAAAACAATTGCAAGAGGTTTGAATCCTTCTGAACAAGACTCTGTTGCCATTGAGTTTGAGAATAAGCCAAGCTCAACTCCGGAAGTAATTAATGCTTATGAAGTGGAACCTTACAAAGACGCAAACGGAAGTGAGCGGTACAAACCAACCGAAAGAATTAAAACAGTTTCTGTTCCTTATTACGTAGATTATTTTCCCAAGCGAAGCGTGCAGTTTCCTTTTGCCTACCTAATTACTCAACCAGATAAAAAAGTAATCGGCTTGTTAAAAACACACGGCATTAAAATAGAAAAACTTGTGAAACCGGTTACTTTAGATGTAGAGACAATTAAAACAAAAGAATTAAAACCGGCACAACGCTTAAACCAAGGACATTACACAAACACAATTAAAGTTGATTATGTAAATGAGAAAAAAGAGTTTGCCGCTGGAACGTTAGTAGTTAGAACAGCTCAAGCGCTTGCAAATGTTGCAGCTTACTTGCTGGAACCGGAATCCGATGATGGGCTGCTTCACTGGAATTTCTGGGATAAATATCTCGTTCCGCAATGGGGCAGCGCTTTTCTATCCTACCCTGTAACTAAAGTTCTAACAAAGCAAGAAATTGTTACTGTGGAATTGAAATAAACGGAATGGCTAATGGAGTTAAAGAAACCGTAGAGGCGCTGAAACCAAAGTGTTTACATCTTCAATTGTATTGGTTGATGGAACTCTTCCATAACTATAGTTGAGTTTTAGTTTAAAGAAAGTAAGAAAAATTAGATTCACTCAAGATGAATCAGCGGGCTTATCTGATTCAGGCAAGAGAAATATTTTGGACTAATAAATAATCCCAAACATCATAAAGAAAATTTGGGATTATATTCGGCAGCGCAAATTGTTATTAAACGTTTTCATCAATCATACGTTAAAGTCTTTTCACTTCATGCTCAAAACTGTCGAAACTTCTGTTATTGCTATTTCAGCAAAACGAGCTTTTTTGTTTCACTGAAGCTGCCACTTTGCAAGCGGTAAAAATATACTCCACTGGATAATTGATAATTGACAATGGCGAATTGAGAATTATAAGCTCCTGCCTGCTGATATTCATCAACTAACGCTGCAACTTCTCTTCCTAACACATCGTAAACTTTCAACGATACTTGACCTGCTTTTGCGATCTTATAAGAAATGGTTGTAGCTGGATTAAAAGGATTTGGGTAATTCTGTTCTAGTTTAAATTCTGTTGGAATTTCCTCATCCGAAACAATATCCGAAAGAATTCCCTGCTCTGGAGTAGGCAATTTAACTGTGGTAAAAATTTTAAACTCTCCGGCTTCAAGTGCAACTGGTAAATCTATGTTGCTAACATTTACTTCTGCACCGGTAAAATAATTGTACCATTTACCAACATTCTGAAATTCCGGCAGAAGAGTGTCTTTTGCAGTGCCAAAATTTCCAACTACAACAACATTCATAGAAGAATGGTTAATCCACATTCTTTTCAAATATCCGCTCACACTCATTCTAAAATCGCTGCTAGAAAAAGCCGGATAATCTTTTTTCAACTTTATAAGTGCACTCCATGTTTTAAATAATCTAACTCTATCAATGTTTGCTAAATAATTAAGTGAAGAGCTAAAAGGAATTGGTTTTGTACCAAGTCTTCCATTGTAATTTATGGAATAATCGTAGCCAAGTTCGCCAAACTGCCAAATCATTTTTGGTCCAGGAACGGTAAATAAAAATGCGCCGGCAGCTTTCATTCTTTGCAAAGCAGTTGGAAGATTTCTCACGCTGTAATTTCCGCTCACGTTTCCGAAAGTTAAATTTTTATACATCAGTCTTTCTTCATCATGGCTTTCCATATAACCAACTAAATTTGGATTTGCCCATCCGCGCGATTTATAAGATATTCCTTCGAAGTTAGATTTGTTCGATTCGTGATAACCCATTGTTGCTTCATTGTATGCAGAGTTCATATTGCCCCAAAGTAAAATTCCGGCATCGGCTAATTCTTTTTCTTCAGAGTTAACGGAAAGATGCTCGAATATCATTATTGCAGCTGTGTTGTAAGTTTTAACTTTATTAACCATTCTTTTTAGCAAACGAATTCTATCCGCATCGTAATTGCTTCCCCAAGAATCTGACATTGATTTAAAGTTATTACCGAAACCTTTAGTAAAATCAAAACGGAACCCATCGAACTTAAACTCTGTAAGCCAGTAATGAAGCACACGATCAACAAAATATTGTGTCGCTTTACTTTCGTGGTTAAAATCGTATCCCCAATGTGCTTCGGTATTTGCAAAATTGGATTGCTGATTGAACCAAGGATTATTTGCTGCGGGCTTGCCGCTTGAGTTATCCCAATACATTCTAACCATCGGGCTTGAGCCGTAGGCGTGATTGAGTACAATATCCAAAAGCACTGCAATACCATTTGCGTGGCATTCGTCTATAAATGCTTTTAGGTCGTTCCTTGTTCCGTAATATTTATCAACAGCAAAATAGAACGATGTATTATAACCCCAACTATTGTTTCCTTCAAACTCGTTTATCGGCATAAGCTCTATTGCATTAACGCCAAGTCTTTTAAAATAACCTATGCTGTCTTTAAGAGCTTTGAATGTGTGTGATTCTGTGAAATCACGGACAAGCAATTCGTAAATAACAAGTTTTTCTTTTGGCGGAGGAACAAAGCTGCTTGTTTTCCAAGTATATTGCTGGTTGTTGTATTCATAAAACGAAACAGGATTTGCCGTTTTGCCGGATGGATAAGCAGGAAGATTTGGATAGACCGAAGATGGTATGTGAGGATCGCTTGCAGGATCGAGAATAATTTCCGAATAAGGATCCGCAACGCGGATTGTTCCATCAATTAAATATTGATAAGCGTGCCCGTTGCCGGAAAGAGCAGTTGGCATTTTTATCCACCAAATAACACTATCTGGTTTTGGTTCGTATCGGTACATAAAAAAAGAAGTATCAACTTTCCAATCGTTGGTTTGACTTAACAAATAAACAAATTCCTTTTGTGGGGCGTAAAGAGCAACAATGTTTGTACTGCTATTTACGCCAATCTGGTTACCCGCTGGCAGAGGGAGATTTTTAACACTAGGGTTTTTCATAATCACAAACGAAGAAGAATCTTTTTTGTTTGATTCATCTTGAGCAACAACTTTAATTTCATTCTTGCCGCTAGGAAAACTATTTGAAACGAATTGATAAGTTAGAGAAGCGCTTGTGCTTTGTGCTTTTTCAGCGCCGTTTACAAATAGTTTAACAGATTTGGATTTCGTGCCTACTTCGGCAACTGTAACATCAATATCAACTGTGCCGCCGGGCTTAACAAAAACCGGAGAGCGCATTGGATCTCCAAAAGAAAGATTGACTACAGGTTTATTAAAAATTATCGAAATTCCAGATTCGTATAGCGGAACAAATATGTCTTCGGTTTGCTGCCTTCCATCTGCACTTCGCAATACAAAAGACATTTCTGTAATTGTTTGTACTGCATCGGTTACTTTGTAATAGTTTCGCGGATTAGTAATTGTGATTTGATAGACATCTGTACTTACGCGTGTTAATTGCGGCTGAGAGGTATTATCGCCCCAGTTACCAATAACTTTTTGCCACTTTGTTGTAGAACCAGAAACAGCTTTAATAGTAACTCCGGTATGTGCGTAAACTGCTCCGCTGTAACCGGCAATTTTATTTGGGTGAGTAGCATTTTTAAAATCAAATGTTATTGTAATTACATCCGTTTGTTTAGGAAACTGCGGATTGGTAGTAAAAATAGTTTGCGTATAAACAAAGAAAGGAAAAAGTAATGCGAAAACAAATATTTTGCTTGTCATAGTGCCTCGTATTTGAAATATCTTCTTAGCTAACTTATGTAAGTTATGCTATGCTAATCAAGAAATTCCCACGCTACTCCGAACCTTAGAGAGCGAGGGCTGGTTGGATAAAGTGGAACATCAAAAAATTTAGAGTTAAAAATGTTTTCCCAAGTAAAATAAACTATTGCGCTTTCTTGAATTCTGCCGGCAAAGAAAAAATCAAGACGAAATGAAGGGGTAAATTCTGTTCTATTTATCAATGAAAGGGAGTTGTTAGTTATATCAAAAAAGTAAGATGAAGAAATACCTTTCTCAAAATCGAACCTTTGCTCGCAGCGGGAACCAACGCTATAGTAATTGAAGCCAGCTTTCATTTTCAGATTTTGATTGAATAATGTGTCTATATAATAGATTCCTCCATTAGAACTAAAATTAGGGAGACCATTTATTTTTTGTTCTTTCTCGTTAAGGTATAAAGTTGAATTTGTCACCAAATGAATTTTCCAAATGTTGAAATCTGCTTGCAAAGACAGCCCTTGTGTAGATGACACATAGCTGTTTACATAGAAAGCAGCATCATTCAGTTTTTCGCTGTCATAAAAAGCGCTAATTAAATCATTGTTGTTATTGATTAGGAAATATCCGGCAGATAGGTTGAGCATTCCAAGTCCGGCGGTTGCTTTAAGTTCGGTAGTTTGGATTTGCTGAGAACTGTTAGATAAAAATTTATGCGAATTGAAAAGCAATGCTCTTGATAGACTGCTTAAATACGAATGTGGCTTTTGAAAAGTGGCTGCTCCCGCGTACAAAGAAAAATCTTCGCTAATATTGAACAAAACGTCCCCGCCTAAACCAAAGAAACCCGATGTTTGGCTTGTTAAGAAATACTTAATAAATGCCGAAGGAATAATTCTTTTGCCGGGTAAATTTAGAGCTGCTATAAGTGAAGTTGATAATGATGAGTTGGAAGGTTTACTTAATATTACATCGGAAGTGTATTTATCCCTTTCGAAAGCAGTTATTGATACAAGATCAAAGAGCTGGTTAGCATAGTCAAATCTAAATCTTGCGCCTAAAGTTTGTACTTTATTATCGCGAGAAACTGGAAGAACATTTTCGCTTAGAGTGCCGCTAATGTTTTGGCGGAACTCCGAAAGCTCATCTCTAAAATACAAACTAAATTCTGCTGGAATTTCTGTTACCGCTTTTGTTAATAATGTAGCAGCTATAAAATTGTTAGTATTGGTAATGTATCTGTTCGGAAATCTAACTACTGCAGTAATGTTATCGTAAACTACATCTTCCATAGAAAGGTTTGGATACCTTTTGCCTGTAGCTTCGAGATCAACTCCGCCGTTTAATCCAGAGTTAGCCTTTACATGTTTGTAATCTAATCGAATTGTTTCTGTTGGAGAAAGCAGATAACTCAAACGAATATTTGCATGCCAGTTTGAGAATCTGCTGTTTGCATAATAAGAATCAGCGCCGTGGTTTGCTAGTTGAACGTATGCTTTTAGTTTCTTTAAAGGATTAATATTGAAAGCAGCATCAATCAAGCCTTCGCTTTCGGGAGCCTGATAATAACGCAAACGAGAATATGGTTTGTTTGCAGATGGTTCTCTCAAAATAAAATTTACTGCAGCTATATTTGAGTTACCGAACAAAAATCCACGCGGTAAAGGAATCACTTCAATTGTTTCAATACTTTCGGATTGAATCAAGTGCAGATTTGTAAAGTTAGTCATTCTATTTGTAACACTTATTCCATCGCTTAGAAAAGAGGTCGAATTTGAACTAAGTCCGTATAAACTTACTTCAACAGGCATTCCACGGTTGCCAAGTTTTTTTATAAAAGCGCTTTGTGAGCCAACAAGAAAATCTTCTGTAAATCTGTAATCTGTTGTTTCCATATAGTTTTGAGAAACTTTGTAAGTGATAAAATTTGAATCGAGCATAGAAGCGGTTGTAAAAAATTTAGCGGCGCGTTTGATTGCTTTAATTTTAACAGTATCGCTCTCGGATGAATTCGATACAGAAGTTGAATCTGCTTTATTAAAATTTTGCTGTTTAGCATCAGCATTGCTAATCTGGCATGTGAAAGCAATAAAAGCAGTCAAAAAAATGAACAGTAAAAAATTAGGTTGTTTCATAAGAATACCTGCTAACTTAGAATTATCAAAACGGCTTACAACTATGTATTTATTGCTTCATCTTAAAGTATATTTTACAGCAATTGTTTAATTAAACTGGCAAAAATTATTTGTTTTATATTAAAAAAATACTAATTTTCACAAGAACATATTAACCATAAAAATAAAGGGTAAACACTATGGCAATGACAAAAGGACAAATCTTAGCTCATTTAGCTGGAAAATCCGGTTTAACAAAAAAAGCAACAGGCGAATTTTTAGATGAATTAGTAACTCTTGCTTACAAAGAAGCTAAAAAAGGTTTCGTCATTCATGGTTTGGGTAAATTAGTTCTTGTTGATAGAAAAGCAAGAATGGGCAGAAACCCAAAAACAGGTGAAACAATCAAAATAGCAGCTAAAAAAGTTGTTAAGTTCAGGGTTGCTAAACAAGCTAAAGACGCTATAGTTCCACCAAAAAAGAAATAATTAAAAAAATCTTTTTGAAGAGCCTCGATAACTTAATCGGGGCTTTTTTATTTAATGTTGGCAGCCGATTTCATTACCGCCAATAATTCGCTGTAAAGTTCTTCGTTGATATTTTGAAGAATAATCTTTAGTAATATTTTAAACTTACCATGAGTAAAAAATCCAATTTTAATTCCTTGATTTGCATCGTGAATGTATACCGGTCTCGAATTCCATCCGCTAAACATACCGCCCGAAATTCCTGTAATTTCAGTGTAATTAACTCTCACCTTTTTCCGACTGAGAAAAAAGTTACTGCAAGTTATCCCTTTTTCATCGCTCACAACTACAAAAGGGAAATATCTGTAACTCTTAATGTAAAAACTGTTTATTCCAAAAATTATGAGAACGTTCAATAAGGTTAAGAAAATGTAGTACCATTTTTGAAAAACCATGTAAAGAGAACCAGCCGTGTACAATAGCAGAAAGACTGTTATTATGATATTGATATAACGATACCAAATTTTGCCGAAAAAAGAATATGTGTATTTATTCATAGAATTTCCTCTTCATTAAATTACAAAAAGGAATTCAATCTTTATTTCTAGATTCCTTATCTTCGCAAGAAAATTTTAAGAAAGAATATTATGTACGATTTATTAGTAATAGGAGCCGGTCCTGCTGGCATTAGTATGGCGGTTGAAGCCAGGCACGCCGGCATTGATTCTAGTAGAATTATTATTCTCGAAAAAGCTGATGAGCATTCTTTTTCTATCAAGAAGTATTACCCGGATTCCAAACTTGTTACTGCAAACTATAAAGGGTTTAATGCAAAGTGCACGGGAGTAATGTGCATTCCAGATTTAACAAAGCACGAAACAATTTCTTACTTAGACAAAGCGATTTTGGAAAACAACCTAAAAGTATGTTACAACGAAACTGTCTGGAAGATGCATCAGAACGAGGACAAAACATTTATTGTATCTACCAATAAAGCTGAATACCACACAAAGATTGTAACCATAGCTATTGGCATATTAGGTAAGCCGAATAAGCCGGAGTATAAAATTCCACTCAAACTTAAAGACCGCGCTTTGTTCGATGTAACATCTGTAGATATCCTCGATTCGAAAGTTCTTGTTGTTGGCGGCGGAGATTCTGCTTCCGAATATTGCCAATACTTAGTTCAAAACGGAAATGAAGTTCTTCTGAGTTATAGAAGAAATGATTTTGCACGAATGAATGAGATTAATCGTGATAGCTTGCTTGAATTGGAAAGAGAAAATAAGGTCAAGATTCTACGAGAAAGCAATATCATCTCTTTGGAAGAAAAAGATGGAAAGCCTGTTATCAAGTTTGCAGAAGAATTGTTTGGTGAACAAACTTATGATTTTGTAGTTTATGCGCTCGGCGGGTCAACACCCGAAAACTTTTTGAAAATGCTTGGGATAGAGTTTGACGGCGTGGAGCCGGTGCTAAAAGAACACTACGAAACTTCTGTTCAAGGTTTATTTTTATCCGGAGATTTAACGGCGGGTACAAAGGGAGGCTCAATTATTTGGGCTTTTAACTCCGCCAATACTGCTATGAAAAAAATATGCAGAGATTATCTTAATTGTAAAATTGATATAGAGGACAATGAAACAAGAGACTAAGAATTATTCGCTGCCTAAAGAAAAGATTAAAGTATTGCTGCTTGAAGGCATGCACGAAAATGCGCTCCAGCTTTTTAATGAACATGAATACACTAACATTGAATATGTAAAAGGTTCTTTGGAAGGAAATGACCTTATCGAAAAAATTAAAGATGCTCATCTAATTGGAATCCGTTCAAAAACAAACCTCACAGAAGAAATTTTAGACCAAGCTAAAAAATTAATTGGTATTGGTTGTTACAGCATTGGTACAAATCAGGTCGATCTTCTTGCGGCAAAGCTGAGAGGAATACCGGTTTTTAATGCACCCTTTTCAAATACACGATCTGTTGCTGAGTTGGTTATTAGCGAGTGTATATTTTTAATACGAGGCATTCCAGAAAAAAATTATTCTGCTCACAATGGTAAATGGTTTAAAGACGCTTCACATTCTTACGAAGTACGCGGCAAAAATTTAGGCATAGTTGGTTATGGGCACATCGGTTCGCAGGTTTCTATTTTAGCCGAATCACTTGGAATGAATGTTTACTATTATGATATAGAAAAGAAACTGAATCTTGGCAATGCAAAAGTTGTTACTAATTTAGAAGAACTGCTTTCGGTCTCGGATATAGTTACATTACACGTGCCGGAAACCGAAGCAACAACAAATTTAATATCTGCTAAAGAATTGAGCTTGATGAAAAAAGGTTCCTACCTAATTAATGCTGCAAGAGGCGCAGTTGTAAATATCGATGATTTGGCTGATTCGCTTGAAAGCAAACATACAGCCGGAGCAGCAGTAGATGTTTTCCCTATCGAACCAAATTCGAATAAAGATCCGTTCATCACACCGCTGCAAAAATTCCAAAACGTAATATTAACTCCACACATTGGAGGCAGCACATCAGAAGCACAAGCCAACATAGCGCTCGAAGTTTCGGAAAAGCTGATTAAGTATTGTGATATCGGCTCAACCATAGGTGCTACAAATTTTGTTGAAATTTCTCTCGCTCCAAATATTAACCGCCAGCGTTATCTGCATATCCACAAAAACCAACCCGGCGTTCTCAACAAAATTACTAACGTTTTCACTTCACGAAACTTGAATATCGCTTCACAATATCTTCAAACCGATCCGTTGATTGGCTACGTTATTATTGATATTGACAGCAAGGAAGACTCTGAAGATATTTTAAAAGAGCTGCGGGCAATTAAAGAAACTATAAAAACAAGAATGTTGATGTAGGTCTATTTTAACAAAGTCATCTTCTTTGTAATAGCTGCTGCTGGTGTTGCTAAGCGGTAGAAGTAAACACCGCTCTGTAGAGACACGCCATGTCGTGTCTCTACGTTAAAAGTTATTTTGTAATTTCCCGCATTCTTGAATTCATCTACTAACGCTGCAACTTCTCTTCCTAAAACATCATAAACTTTTAGAGTTACACGGCTTGCTGCTTGTACATTGTAGCTAATATTTGTTGTTGGATTGAAAGGATTAGGGTAGTTGTAGTTTAATTCAAAATTATGTGGGAGATTAGCTTTGCCGGATTTTGTACCCGAAGATTTGAAACGATAAATTTTTCCGGAACTGTAATTTGTAAAATACAGTTCTTTGTTCTCATCAACGCCAAAAGTAGATACTGGATGTGCTTTACTAAACAATCTATTATTAAACGCTTTCCCGTTTTTTAGTTCAAGTGCCCAGATATGCCCTGAAACAAAATCTGCATATACATATTTGCCGTAGAGTTCCTGTACTTTTGAACCACGGTAAACAAATCCGCCGGTAACAGAAAAACCGCCATCGCTGTTATGTGCATATTCAAAAATTGGTGGAATGTAATTTGCGGCATTGCACCCGTTCGTGTTAAAAGGATGAGTACCTTCATAACACCTCCAGCCGTAATTTCCACCTTTAGTAATAATGTTAATTTCTTCCCACGCGTTTTGCCCAACATCTGCAGCCCATAATTCTTTTGTAATAGAATCGTAACTAAAACGCCAAACGTTACGCAAACCGTAAGCGTAAATTTCTTCTTTATATCCTAAACTGTTTCCTTTAAAAGGATTATTCGTAGGAATAGAATAATTCTTTCCCGTATCTGTTTTGTCAACATCAATTCTTAAAATTTTTCCGAGGTGCGATTGTAAATTTTGTGCATAGTTCTGAGGGTCGCCGCCAGAGCCTCCATCACCAAGCGATATGTAAAGAAATCCATCGGGACCAAAAGTAGTTTGTCCTCCATTATGGTTTGAATAAGGCTGTGCGATTTGCATCAATATCAACTCGCTGTTTTTATCTGCCAAATCCGAATTTGTGGAAACTTTGAATCGTGAAATTATAGTTCTTCTTGATGGCGAATTAGTAGTATAGTTTACATAGAAAAATCCGTTGCTCTTGTAGTTAGGATGAAAAGCTAAACCAAGCAAGCCCATTTCTCCGCCGCTGCTTACTCTATCGGCAATATCGAGAAATACTTTTTTTGTCTTTATTGATTGGCTGTTTGCAAAAACAGAAATTATACCTCGCTGCTCTACAACGAACAAGCGGTTTGAGCCATCTGCCGCATTTTGAATATCAACAGGCTGCTGAAAAGTTAATTCCGGAAAAGCCTGCTCTATCTGTAACTGTGCCGTAGAGTTTGTGCAGGAAATTAATGCAAGAAACAAAATAAAAATGGAGACAAAATTTTTCACGATTTTCTCTTTTATTAGGAAACGATATTTATAGATATTTTGTTCCTTTAATAGAGCCAAAATAAAAGGAGAAAAAATGAAAAAAATAACAACACTAATTGCAGCAGCAGTTCTTGTCATCGTTTTAGTCAATGTTAGTTTAGCAGAAGACTCAAAAAAAGCCGAAAATTTTTCTTTAAAGGATTATAATGGTAAAGCGCATTCACTTTTGGATTATAAAAACTCCAAAGCCGTTGTATTGATTTATGTTTCAACGCAATGCCCGGTTTCTAATGCTTACAATGAAAGAATGGCTAAGCTGTACGACTCTTACAAAGGTAAAAACGTTGCGTTCCTCGGCATAAACTCAAACAAAGCAGAGCATATTGAAGAAATAAAAAAACACGCGGCAGAAAACAATCTGCAATTCCCAATCTTGAAAGATGATAACAATATTATTGCGGATAAATTTGCAGCTTCTTTTACACCGGAAGTTTATGTTTTAAACAGCAAAAATGAGATTGTTTACCACGGAAGAATCGACGACAACCGCAGGACGCAAGATGTTCAAGTTTCTGACTTAAGTGCAGCGTTAGATGAGATTCTTGGCGGAAAGAAAGTTGCCAATCCAAAGACAAAAGCTTTTGGCTGTACAATCAAAAGAGTTAGCAAGCAATGAAAAAGTACTTGTTAATTGTCATTTCGTTTTTGTTTGCCGCCTTAATAAATGCGCAAATTAAAGTTGAAAAAATTGATAAACATGGACTTGAAAAAATTATTAAAGAGCGGAACGGAAAAGTTCTGCTCTTAAACATTTGGGCTACTTGGTGCGCTCCATGCCGAGAAGAGTTTCCGGATTTGGTGAGAATTCATAAGGAATTCGGTAAATATAAAGTAGAAGTAATTGGAATCAGCATAGACTTTCCGGAAGAAGTTAATAAAAAAGTGATGCCATTTTTGATTAGGCAAAAAGTAAATTTTGTAAACTACATCTCCGGCTTCAAAAATGATGAGGAACTAATCAACCTTATAAACAAAGATTGGAGCGGCGCCATACCTGCTACAATAGTTTACAGCCAGGAGGGCAAGATGTTCTCCTTTATGGAAGGGAAAAAAACTTACAAAGAATTTGCAGAAATAATTAAAAGCCAGCTTAAATAATGCCGGCTAATGTTTATGTTTAGTAATCTTCTCAGCAGTTTTCAAATATTCTTTTAATGCTGCAGAGCCGTACCAAGGAATAAGCTCAACATCAAAAATTTTAGCTGCCACTGCCGGGTCTGTATTTACTAATTCTTTGGCTTCTTCTATTGTTTTAACATCAAGTATAAATAATCCTCTGTACTTCAAATCATTTTTTCCAAATGGACCGGCAACAATAAGTTTATTCTCGCCAGCTAATCTGTTTATGTTTTTCATGTGACCTGCAAATAAACTATCTCTGGTTTCTTTCTTTTCGATTACAGCAGGACCGGTTTTGAGAATTACAAAAACATAATTCTTCATTCCATAATTATCCGCGCCAAAGCTTTTAGCAAGCGTCGAATCGTAGTTTGCATTATTTGTTTGTGCGAAGGCTGTTAAACAAAACAAAAAGCTAAAAGAAAATAAAAGTAAACGCGTCATTTTATCATTTCCACAAATGTTTTAGAATATACTTTTGTACATCAAATTTTTTTGCACAGCCGTTTGCGTTCATGTAGCGGATTTTTCCATAGACAGGTCTTTCAAACCATATGCGGTCGTGCACTCCGCCGATTGACCACGCAATTCCGGCGTAGCCGTTTGGGTCGCGTCCATCCAACTCATATTTATCATTTAAATAAATTGCAGCGTGCATAGCTTCTTCAGGTGCTTTACTCCACTCTAAGATTTTCTTTGCCCAATACATTCTCATATAGCCGTGCATTTTGCCTGTTACAACCATTTCGAGTTGTGCGGCATTCCAAAGATCATCGTGTGTTTTAGCTAATTCAAAGTCTTCCAAGTCATACACATAATCTCTCTTGTCTTTGCGGTGCTGGTTTAATGATTCTCGCGCCCAAAGTTGAAAACCATCGAATGAATCATAATTTTTGTTGAAGTAGCAAAAGTTATCCGAAAGTTCTCGGCGAATAATCATTTCTTCTAAGAATGCTTTGTGAGATTCTCCATATTCGGTTAATGGCTGAATTGCGAGCGCAACTCTTTGCGGCGCAATATGCCCAAAATGAAAATATGGGGATAAGTTTGACTGCGCATCGTGAGTTGGAAAATTTCTTTCTGCTGCATATTTGGCAAACTTATTCGTAATAAATTCTTGCAGAGTATTGTTAGCAGCAGTTTCTCCCGGAATTATCCAATCAACTTCTTTAACAGTTCTATTTACATTAAGCGAATCGTGAATAGTTTTCCAGTCAACTCTTGCTGAATTGATTTCACTTTTCATCTTTTGAAGCGATGGAAACTCATCTAAAAATTTCGGAAGAAGTTTGTGAATCTTTGGTCGGATAGTATAAGCGGCAAATTCTTGTTTCTCGGAAACTTGATGGAATGGAACAATGTTATGAGCGTCAACTTCGTGGAACGGAATATCAATTTTATCGACAACAGATTTTTTCCATCTGCGGGAAATCTTTAAAGGGTTAAAATCTGCGACAAGCAAAGAGGCGTTTATTGATTCTACAAATTTCGGAATTTCAATTCCGGCATCACCGTATGTTAGTATAAAAGGAATGTTGTACTTGTGCAGCTCGGATTCTACTTCCTGCAATCCTTTCAGCATAAATCCATACTGGCGGATTGCCGCATCAAGAAAATTTGGCACAAGGCTAAACACCACTAAAAGAGAAGTATTTTTCTCGATGGCATTATTTTGTGCATAAATTAAAGCCCAATTATCATGTGCGCGCTGGTCGCGCTGCATCCAGTAAACAACCGGACCAATTCTTTCTTTTCCTTCTTTAAGTATTCTTAATCGATCATGATTCATAAGTTTGTAATAACGCTATCCAAAATTACTATGTAAATCTTTTCAACGAAGTTATTCCACGCATCATTCTTGATAATGCGCTTAGTCCTTCAATTTTTATTGAAGGAATTACATCTTTCGAAATGAATTGTTTGATGAACTCTCTGAAACATTTAGCAAGACAGGCACTTCTTTGATTGTTAAAGATTCTTCTTTGGGTTTTCTTACGGATTCATTTTTGTATGCCGTAATTTTCATTTTTAGAAAAGTATCAAATAGTCTCAAACAAACCAAATAAATGATACAAATTGTAATTACGCTTGCCCTTCTAAAGCATCAGAAAGTTAGGGTTTAGTAATCGGGGCTGGTGTATATCCACTGTTAAAGAAAGAAAATATTGACTCCATAAATGGGAACACAGATAAGACGGATTCTACGCCCGCACAACTTCTCGTATCGCTTTGCCTGTATAAGCGGTGTTTAAGCAAATATTTGACCTGCAAAAACCTGTGCTGCGTAAAACGAAGTATCAGCACAATCAGAAACATCAGCGTACTTTAGAAGCACAACCTGTAAGCAAGCCAAAAGCACTCTTATTTAAGCTCTATGTTTTTTTCTACACTGGCAGAAAAAGCCCTTTGTAACGAAGCTCCGCCCGAGGCAGATTCAATTGCTTTAATGGCAATAGTTTGAACTTGCTGTCCAGATTCATTTACTTTTAGTACAAGCTGTTTTATTTGTTCTGTTTGTTCTTTTATTTTGCTTTCAAGTGATAGTACAAGCTGTTTATGTAAATTTCGTTCGCCTTCTATTTCTTTAAGACTAAGTTCGGATTGATGTTTATACCTCAGCTCAATTTTTTCTATTACAGATTTTTCGGTTTCCCTAACAGCTTTATCTAAATCCTTAGAAAAGTTCTCTACTTTAGTTTTAAGTTCTGCAAATTCTTTTTCTTTTGAAGCAATTATATTTTCCCGTTCGGATAACTCTTTTTCAACTGCTTGTTTCTTTTCTACAAGTTCTTTTCCAAGGAGTTCTTTCTGCTCTGTATATGCATCTGAATCCTTTTTTCTCTTAAGCTGAAGATTATAATTATAGTCTTCTTCTTCTCTTTGCCGTTCTTTTTTTAATAAAGATTCTCTTTCTTTCTTAGAGTTTTCATAACTATCCTGTTCTTGCTTCCACAGCAGTCTTTTTTGAAGCAATTCTTCTTCGAATGTTGTTTTTTTATTTTCCATTTCGATCTTAAAGTCCGCATCTTTTTCTTTCTGGGCTAACAGCATAGCAGTTAGAGTATCGGCAGCTATTTTTACCTCATATATATCTTCAAGATAATTTTGCTCAATCTCAATTGCCTTCTTTATTTCCTCTAACTTTTTATATTCCAAAGAAAGTTTATCTCCAACTACATCTAAAGCGTTAATTATTTCAATTTTTGTCTACCCGATGCTGTAAACTATTTTTTCAAGCGAATTCTCAGAAGCTTGTTTAACAATTTTCTGTTCATCTTCTTTTTTCTTTTCGGATTTTCTATCCTCAAGTTTTTGCTCCTTAATTTTTACAAGAGCCTCATTATA
This sequence comes from uncultured Melioribacter sp., assembly GCA_964575995.1. Taxonomy (GTDB): domain Bacteria; phylum Bacteroidota; class Ignavibacteria; order Ignavibacteriales; family Melioribacteraceae; genus Stygiobacter. The sequence goes on from CAZNTN010000024.1 coordinate 33,677, forward strand.
TGCTTGTAATATCTGCATCTTAGTGTTTTTTTCAGATACCTGCGTTAACATATTTTACCTCTCGAAATTTTTGCAAATAAATTTAGCTAAAACAGTTCCCGAATAGCAATGAGTTTGCGCGGGAAAAATGGGAACGATAGACTGGAAATGGAAGAGGGAAAGCGTAAGAAGTGAAACGTGAAAGGTGAAACGAATGGGATTAGATTATTTTCAAAAAATGACACTGCTATAGTTGCCTTGTCTATCAGCCGATTCAAACATTGCCCGTTTAGTACACTTAATTCAATCTCTGCCATGTTCAACCAACTGCCAAGTTTGTGAGTATAAACAAACTGAAACCTATCCCACAAAGAACCCCCAATCTTGTTTTGTTCTTCTTTCGGCAATTTTCAAATACCGCTTCCCAATTAAGGGTTTGTTGGTTAGAAAAATATTGCAAGTCATTTCTTCGATATTGATAATCGTATTTAGCATTTTTTTGCTTGTGTTTGAATTGGATGTCTTGTTTCCTTGATAAGCAGCTTTGGAGATTCATCATGTATAAAAGCGGAATCTTAGCAGTTCCTTTTAATTTTCTCCATCTCCCTTCACCAAACTTATTTCTCAGACTTTCAATTTCTCTGATGCTGATTTCAATGGCAAATAAAAGCCATCCCAACCCTTCCAAAGAAGGGCTTTTAAGATTTAATCCTCGAGACCTTCGGTCAAAGAACAAAACCAAGACGCAACATGCCCGCTTTCTGCTGGCTAACGGATTGGCAGGCAGGGCATCTTGGAAATCTTTCGATTATATCAAGTTCCTCTATCTCATTAATTATTTCGAAGTACAACTTGACTCCGCTGCTTTTTTTTGGAATAGCAGCTAACTCGATTTTCGTGCTTAAACTAATTCTTTAACGCTAAAAGCCAAGTCGCAGATTCTTTCCAGTTTGTCTTATATTTGCCAAGAAATTATGAGGAAGTTGTGGCAAACACATACAAAGATGCCGGTGTCAATATTCGAGCCGGCGAAGAAACCGTAGAAAGAATAAAATCTTTGGCAAAATCTACATTTAATAAAAATGTACTTTCCGGTATTGGGCATTTCGGCGCATTCTATCAAGTTGACCTCGCTGCGTGGAAAAATCCGGTTCTTGTTTCCAGCGTAGATGGTGTTGGTACTAAACTTAAAATAGCCTTTGCTATGGATAAACATGATACAATCGGTCAAGACTTAGTTAATCACTGCGTAGATGATATTGCCGTCTGCGGCGCTGTTCCTCAATACTTTATGGATTATATGGCTTTCGGAAAATTGAATCCGGATGTGGCTGAACAAATAATTAAAGGATTCTCAATTGCTTGTATTGAAAATGGCGTTGCTTTAATTGGAGGCGAAACGGCAGAAATGCCCGGACTATATTCCGAAACCGAGTATGATATTTCTGGAACAATTGTTGGCTTAGTTGAACGAGATAAAGTGATTGACGGTTGTAATGTAGCTAAAGGAAATGTGCTTGTCGGATTCGGTTCAACGGGACTTCATACAAACGGGTATTCTCTTGCCAGAAAAATTTTGTTAGACAAATTTACTATAAACGATAAACCGGATTTGCTTAGTCAAACTCTTGGCGAAGAGCTTTTGAGCGTTCATAAATCTTATCTAAAACTGATAACAGAACTCAAAGAAAAAATTGCAGTCAACGCATTTTCTCATATTACTGGCGGCGGAATAATAGGCAACACAAAAAGAGTTGTTCCAAAAGAATTGCAGATTAAAATTGACTGGACTTCATGGGAAATGCTTCCAATCTTTAAGCTGATTCAAGAAGTTGGTAATGTTGCCGACGAAGAGATGAGAGAAGTTTTCAATCTTGGTATTGGTTTAATTGCAATTGTTAACTCTTCGGATGTTATCAAAGTACTCGAAACAGCTGCGGCAATTGGAGAAAAAGCTATTGTTATTGGAGAAATTGTTTAATTAAGTGAAGCCGATATGATCTTAATCTTACTCTTGTTCTTGTTCCGTTTTATAGATTGATAAAGGAAGATTAAGATCACTAGCAAGATCAAGAAATAATCTTAAGAAAGGCGTTATGTTTATCGATACTCACGCACATCTGTTTTATCCAAATTTTGAAAACGATTTAGAGCAAGTAATAGCGCGCGCAAATAAAGCCGAAGTGAATTACATAATTGTTCCGGGTACAGACTTAGCCACCTCGGCAAAAGCTATTGAGCTTGCTGAAAAATATAATTGCATCTACTCAGCAGTTGGCGTTCATCCGCATGATTCAAAAGAATGGAATGAAACTTGCATCATTAAACTTGAAGAACTTGCAAAGAAAAACAAAGTTGTTGCAATTGGAGAAATTGGATTGGATTACTATTATGATTTTTCTCCAAAGGAAAAACAGATTTCGGCTTTTAAAGATCAAATCGAGCTGGCTCTCAAACTAAATCTTCCTATAATTGTTCACAACCGCGATGCTAACGAAGACCTGATGAACATAATCCGATCATATAAAAATTCCGGGCTTCGTGCTCAGTTTCATTGTTTTGCCGGAACTATAGAAGATGCACGCGAACTTGTGGAAATGCACCACTACATTTCTTTTCCGGGTAATGTTACATTTAAAAAAATGGATAGCGTTCGTAAAGTTTTAAGCCGCGTTGCAATAGAAAATTTGCTGCTTGAGACCGATTCACCTTTTATGACTCCAGTTCCACACCGCGGCGAAAGAAACGAACCAGCGTTAATAAAATTTGTTGCAGAAAAATTTGCGGAAGTACATCATCTTCCAGTTGAAGATGTGGCAAGAACAACATCGGCTAACGTGTACAAACTTTTTGGAATTGGTATGAAACCAGAATTGCATTTTACTTATCTGATTGGAAAATCGCTCTACATTAACGTAACAAACCGCTGCAACGCCGATTGTGTTTTTTGCGACCGCAAAGGAGAAGCTATCATCAATGGATACAGTTTGAAGATGACAAAATCTCAAGAGCCGGAAGCAGCTGTTTATATAAATGAAATTGGGGATCCTGCTCGCTATAATGAAATTGTTTTTTGCGGTTATGGAGAACCAACAATCCGCTGGGATGTAGTAAAAGAAGTTGCGCAATACATAAAAGCTAATGGAGGCAGTACCAGATTAAATACAGACGGGCACGGAAATTTTATAAACAAACGTGATATTACACCTGAGCTTAAAGGCACTATTGATACTGTTTCTATCAGCTTAAACTCAACTAACAAAGAGCAATATGCAAAACTTATGCGCGTAGATCCTTCAATGCATGCTGAGATGATTGACTTTGCTAAAAAAGCAAAAGATTATACACACGTAGTTTTGTCCATTGTTGGTTTAAATGAAATTGACAAAGCTGCCGCTAAAAAATTTGTTTTAGATGAAGTTGGCGTTGATTTTAGAGAACGCGAATATTTTTGAGAAATGAATATGAAAAATAAAATTCTATCGATCCTTGTCTTGCTCTGTAACTTGATCTACTTTCAAGGATGCTCTACGCTTCAAAGCAGAGAATCTTTTATCGAAAGTAGAATTGATAGTGTGTTAATCTCTCCGCTTTTCACAACGGCTAATGCAGGAATTTCTGTAATTGACTTAAAATCGAAACAGCCAATTTATCAGCACAACGAAAAAAAACTTTTCCGCCCTGCTTCAAATCAAAAACTATTAACAACCGCCGCATCGTGTGCATTTATGGGTATCGGCTATAGTTTTGAAACAACGCTTTATCATACAGGCGAAGTGAAAGATTCGGTTTGCACGGGCGATATTTTTTTTGTCGGCGGATTTGATCCTGAATTCACTCCTATAAATTTAGATTCGATGATTTGCGAGTTGAAACGTTTCGGCATTAAAAAAATTGAGGGAAATTTATATGCAGATGTTTCTTCAATGGATTCTCTTTTCTGGGGAGAAGGATGGATGTGGAATGACGATCCAGCGATTTACATTCCATATTTATCGCCGCTAACCATTAACAAGAATACAATAAAAGTTATTTATCAGCCGGGAGAAGTTGGCAGGCAGGCTAATATAGAACTGGTTCCAAATACAGCATTTTTCAAAATTGAAAACGGATCTGTAACCGATACCGGAAAATCCAGTTTTGTAATTAACCGCGATTGGTTGAGAAGGAAAAACACAATTCTTGCTGGAGGCAGTATTTCGGTTACAGCTAAGAAAGATTCAGCATTATTTAATGTAGTTGATCCGGCATTATATTTTTTGACACTCGCAAAAGAAAGTTTAGAAAAACACGAAATTGCATTTGCGGGTAATATTGACACTTTAACTTTACCAAACAATTCAACTAAGGTTTTTTCATTCGAACGAAACATTGTTCCGGTTATTACTAACACAAACAAAGTAAGTGATAACTTAAACGCCGAACTGCTGCTTCGTATCTTATCGAAAAAAGTATCCAACGAAAAAGCATCCTCAAAAACCGGTAAGATATTAATAGACAGTTTAATTACACTTAGCGGTGCAAACCCCAAGACTTACAGAGTTACAGATGGTTCAGGGTTATCATACTATAACTTAGCTGCGTCCGAATTATTTTCAAAAATCTTAGTTTATATGTATGAACAAGAGACCGAAACATTTGCTGCTTTTTTTAACTCGCTTCCGGTTGGCGGTGTAGATGGCACATTATCTAACCGTTACAGAAACTCGCCTGCCAAAGGAAGTGTATTTGCAAAAACTGGTACACTCAGCGGAGTTGCATCACTCTCTGGATATATAAATACTAAAAAGGGAAACTGGTTAGCTTTTTCTATTATCATTCAGAACTATGTAGGAAACGCTTCAGAGGCAAGAAAGATTCATGACAAGATCTGCGAAATTTTATTTGAGGAATTATGAAAACCTACAAAGAAATTAAAATTACAACACATCCCTTTGATGCCGATATTGTTAGCGGTATGATTTGGCAGCTTGATATTGACGGAGTAAATGAATTTGATGAACACTTAATAGTTTTTATAAGCGATACAAAAAAAACAACTTGTAAAGAAATTGAAGACATTTTACTGAGGCTTGTTGATGAAAAACTGATAGAATCATTCCAAACTGCAGAACAGACTTTTGAAGATAAGAATTGGAACGAGGAATATGAAAAGAAGGTATGTGCTGTGGAAGTTACAGACAAAATTGTTATTAAGCCCTCATTTAAGGAGTATTCTTCCAGGCAAGATCAAATTGTTATTACCATAGACCCAAAAATGTCTTTTGGAACAGGGGAACATGCAACAACAAAGCTTGTCTTAATGCAGCTGGAAAAACACATAAAAGGCGGTGAAACTGTTTTAGATATAGGCTCAGGAACCGGTGTTTTGGGAATTGCCTCTGTACTCTTAGGAGCATCAAATGCTCTCTGTATTGATAATGATGAATGGTGTTTGTTAAACGGAATTGAAAACGTAAAAACAAATAATCTTGAGAATAAAATCGAAGTTCGTAAGTGCGAACTAAAAGATGTTCAAGAAACAGATTTCGATTTAATTGTTGCCAACATCAACAAGCATATTCTTCTTGATATCGCCTGCTTAATTTCAAGTAAAATAAAAAAGACCGGAACATTAATTCTTTCCGGTCTTTTAGACATTGATGAAACTGATATTATCGGCTTATACACCTCAAAAGGATTTAAGCTGCAAGATCAATCCGTTTTAGATGAATGGATTTCACTTGTGTTCAAATCCTAATGGCTTTGTTGAAGTTTACTCAACAATCTGATTAGTTCTTTTTGTTCTGCATCTGTTAAAGAACCAATTAAAGATGCCATACTGTCCGAGTATGCCGGTAATATCGACTCAACTTTTGATCTCCCCTGCGGTGTTAAATCTGCATGAATAACCCGCCTGTCTTCTTTTGAAGGAATTCTTTTAACATAACCTTCCTTCTCAAGATTATCCACAACACATGTTATATTGGCACCGGTAACCATCATTTCTTCACTTATTTTCTTAAGTGGAAGCGGTCCAGTTTTGTTCAAAATATCCAACACTCCAAATTGAGGTGTTGTTAGTTTGTACTCAAACATCTGTTTGGATTGTACTCTTCGGACTTTGTCATGAGCTTTTGACAGCTTTTCCCACAAGTCCAGGGCTGTTTGTTTCTTATCGGCCATTAGTGCACCCTTTCTATTAGTTTGTTTTTACCCTAACCGTAACATTAACTAAGACCTCTAAAATAAAAATATGTTATTCATTGATAAAAATAAAGTCAATAACCTTTATTCATAAATTATAAAGTTGATTGTTTTTAGTTAAACCCAAATCCTCTGTTAGGCAAATTTGGAGTTAATCTACTTATTGTTTTCAAATCTATAAATAAGACTATCGCCAATCTTCTTGAATGCTTCAATTCCGAAAGCCGTTTCATCCTCCTTTTTGGTCTGGATTGAACGTTCAATTATCAGTATTCCATTTTTGTTAAGGTAGTTTCTTTCGAGAAGGTTTTTTGCAGAGTTGTGAATATCAAACTTAAAAAATGGCGGGTCAGCTAAAATTAAATCGTAAAAATGATGTTCTGCCATATTGCTAAACTTTACCGCATCCATTCTGAAAACGGTACATTCATTTTTTGCATCTAATGAAGCAATATTTTCTTCCAATATTTTCGAAACTTGAAAATTATTTTCAACAAAGTGAACTTCCCCGGCTCCACGGCTTAAAGCCTCTAGCCCAAGTGAACCGGAGCCGGCGTAAATATCGCAGACTTTTATTCCATCAAAATCTATAGAATGAACCAAATAATTGAATAGAGATTCTTTTGTTTTATCGGTTGTTGGCCTAACTAATTTAGATTTAGGAAATTTTACAGTTCTTCCTTTAAGTTTTCCGGCAATTATTCTCATCAGATTATACGAATTGCAATTCCAGCAGCAGCAGTAAACGAATTGTATTTTATTTTATAGAATGGGTTGTTCTGAATTGCTTCTTCCGCTTTCAACCGTTCAAATGGATTAACTTTTTTGAGAGGAAGACCAAAAAAGTTTTTTACCTTGTGTTCAAATTCTTCAGCAATGTCCTGTCCATAAAGCAGAACGCGCTTAAAATCGTTTAACGAAAGATTAAAGTCTTCCATCTTCTTAATTGTTTCCGTTAATTCTATAAATATGTTGTTCGAGGAAGGATTCAGTATTTTGAAATAAAATGGATGAACTCCATCCATTGCAGATACAGAAGAATATTTTTGATCTATATATATACTCAAGGAGATTTCGCTGTCAATCAAAGGCTTTTCGAGATACAGAAAAGCGTTGGAAGCAAGATGCACATTATCTATAAATTTTAGTTGAAGATTATTTTTCTCGCAGAACTTATTAATAGCAAAAACATGATGTTTATCGATAGCAATTACTATTGCTCTTTTTTCTCTTATAAACTCGCTTTTGTTAATCTCAATGTGTTGTAGTAAAAAATTTTCACTGCTGCAGTCTGGATACAAAACAGAAAGTTCCCAGCGAAAATGCTCTATCAAATCTTTTTTAACTAAAGATTCATCGTATGGAATCTCGAATATCTTAAAAAAATTATTAGGCAGCGAAAACGAAACATTGACCGAAAATATAGATTGTCTTTTGTTTAGTTTATCAAAAGAGTTTTGAAGAATGGAAATTACTTTTTCTGCAGGCAGCTCTGGAGAGAAATGTTCGGAGTGAAATATCTGATCAACTTTTTCTAAGAAGAAAACCTTATCGCGGTAGTTGACTTCTACTACCTGCATTTTAGTGTTTGTTAAGTTAATACCAGCGTGATTGCTAAACACATTTCCTCTTATTCAAATTTAATATGCTTACGTAATTTAGCAAGTTTTGCCTTACCAATTCCTTTAATATTTAGCAGCTGTTCAACTTTATAAATTTTTCCTGTTTCATTTCTGTAGGCAACAATATTTTCTGCTGTTTTAGTTCCAACTCCGGGTAATGTCATAAGCTCTGCAATTCCGGCTGTGTTTATATTAACACTGCCTAAAACAGCTTTCGATTTTACTTTTTCGTTAGCGGATTTTATAACAGCTCCAATATTCAAAAGTTCGTTTTTAGAATTGGCTTTTCTTTCTTCAGCAGCCAAAGTTGTTGTTTCATCGCCCTCAAGATTTCCAAGTGCGGCATTAAATAAGCTGTCTTCTGCCGAATAATCGAACTCTAAGTATTTCGATTTTTTTGGGTTATCGTTAAAAAAATTAACTACAAAACCAACTGAGAAAGCAGCCAATAGAAAAAGAACAATTTGAGATTCTGTTTTTGTAAAACCAATTTTCCGCGAAAGTATTTCAAACCACTTACTCATCTTTCCCCCCGATAACTACCTGATTGGGATTTATGAAATGAATTAAACATTACCGTGTTTGTGAAAAACAAACCGGTTAATTTTCATTATCAAAACAAAAAGAACTAAAAATTTTACTTCCCTGGCTGCATATTAGGTAGTTTTTCTAACTCTTTCAACAATTCTTTTTCTTTAGCACTAACGTTTTTTGGTACGTGAATATTAATTCTTACCAGCTGATCTCCTGCGCCGTGGCTGTTCAGGTGTTGTATTCCTTTTTCACGCATCTTCAAATATTTTCCGGCAGAAGTTCCGGCTTCAATTTTTAGTTTTGCTTTTCCGTTCAAAGTAGGAACTTCAACTTCGGTCCCTAAAACAGCTTCAGTATAACTGATATACAAATCATAAACTACGTTATCGCCATCGCGTGTAAAATAGATGTGTGGAATTTCTTCAAAGATTACAATTATGTCTCCTGCTGTACCACCTTGTTTACCAGCGTTTCCTTCACCACGTAAAGTCATGTAGTTTCCATCCATAACTCCAGCAGGCACGCTGATTTTAATAGTAGATTCATCTTGAACCCTGCCGTCACCTTTGCAGGTTGTACATGGTTCGCCAATAATTTTTCCTGTTCCGCTGCAATTATTGCAAGGCGCAATATTTACAAACTGCCCAAATATAGAACGTGAAACTTGTCTAATTTCGCCAGTTCCGTTACAAGCCGAGCAAGTTTTGTACGATGAAGAATTTTTAGCACCGGCGCCGCTGCAAGTTGTACATTTATTCTGCTTTTTGATTTTAACTTTCTTTGTAGTTCCTGATGCAATTTCTTCTAAAGATAATTTTAGAGTGATTTTTAAATCTGTTCCGGGCTGCCCTTGTCCTCGCTGGCGCGTTCTTCCGCTTGTACCGGCTCCGAAGAAATCATCGAAGATAGAAGAGCCGCCAAACGCACTGCCGAATATATCTGAGAAGTTGGTGAATATATCGTTTACGTTTTGATAACTATGGAAGTCCTCGCCGCCGCGCAAACCGCTGTGCCCAAACCGATCATACTTTGCTTTCTTATCCGGGCTGCTTAAAACTTCGTATGCTTCTGCTGCCTCCTTAAATTTTTCTTCTGCTTCTTTATTACCTTGATTGCGATCTGGATGATACTGCATCGCAAGTTTTCTGTATGCTTTCTTCATCTCATCTGCAGATGCACTTTTGCTGACACCTAAAATTTCGTAATAATCGCGCTTAGCCATTAACTCTTATCCTTCCTGATTTGTATTATCTGGTGCCGAAGATGCCAGCTCTGCACTTACAATAACTTTTGCGTGACGAATAACTTTGTCTTTATAAGTATAGCCTGGTTCAATAACATCCAAAACAGTATGAGGTTCAACCCCTTCAACAGGCTGCTGCATTAAAGCTTCGTGAAACTCTACATTAAAAGATTTTCCTTTTGCTTCAATCTTTTTTACGCCTTGGATTTCAAGAGTTTTGTTGAACTTATCAAAAACTAACAACAATCCTTTTTTTGTAGATTCAAAACTGTTCTCGTCATCGATATGAGAAAGGGAGCGTTCTAAATCATCATAAACCGAGAGAATATTTTTTATAAACGGTTCTGCAGCGTACTTAAGTAAATTCATCTGTTCATTTTCGTTTCTGCGTTTATAATTTTCAAACTCCGCTGCTTTTCTTAGCAGTGTGTCTTTCAGTTCTGCAACTTGCTTTTCAAGTTCAGAGTTCTTTTCGAGCAATATTTTTTCAGAACTAACTTGCTCTTGCCCATGCTCTTCAACGGCTCTTTCTATAGGTACCGAATTATATTCTTGGTTTGTTATTTCGTCTTGGTTTTTCATTTCTTTCATCTTTGGTTAAATCTCCGTTAATTTTATCTTGTCTTTGTAAGTTCCTGTCCAAGTTGTTCTGCAACATAAACAACTGCGGCAATAATTTTAGAATAATCCATTCTCTTTGGTCCCATAATACCAAGCGTTCCTGTTAAATCTCCTACTTGATATTCTTTGGTAATCATACTGTACTCCGAAAATTTTTCATCTTTGTTTTCTTCTCCTATACTAACAGCCAAATCTGTTTCGCCAGATTGTTTGTTCTTATCAAGCACGTGAATAATAATATCTTTATTCTCAACAAGCTCAATTACACTTTGGAATTTTTCATGGTCTTCAAACTCTGGATGTGCTAACACATTCTTTGTTCCGGCAATTATAGTTTTATCTCTGCCTATATCTGTAAAAATTTTATCAACACTATCTAAAAATACACGGATAATTGGTCTGTAAGAATCCGTTGAAACATCTTTAACACGCTCTTCAAAAGAAATTCTAATTTCCGAAAAACGAAGTCCGCAAAGCCTCTCATTTAACAATTGTTGAATGGAAATAATTTGCTGCTCTTTAACTTCTGCATCAATTTCCAAAGTAATTGTTCTTATCAAACCGGATTGAACGCTTACCACTACCAAAATTCTTGTTGAAGAAAGTTGAACAATTTGAATTTTTTCCAGAACCGCCTGCTCGAACTTTGGATAAGTTACCATTGCAAGTTGATTGGTTAAATCGCTGAGAATTGCAGAAGTAACCCGCAGCAAATCTTCTGTTTCGGTTTGACCGGAAATCAAATTCATATCAACTATTTGCTTTGCCTTTGCATCAATAAAGGGTGGATCCATAAGCGAATCAACATAAACACGATAACCTTTATCGGTTGGAGTTCTTCCGGCAGAAGTATGCGGATGACCAAGTAATCCCATCTCTTCCAGATCCGCCATTACATTACGGATTGAAGCAGGCGAAAGTCCTAAATCAAACTTTTTGGAAACATTGCGCGAGCCTACTGGATTTGCGGTAAGTATAAACTGATGAATAACAAACCGCAAAATCGCTTTTTCTCTCTCTTTTAACTGATATTCGTTCATAAATTCCAATTGCAACGGCGCAAAGTTATTAAAAAGCAGGAAAAGTTGCTTTGAAGACATCTGAGAGATTAAACTCAAATGTAAAACAAAAAGTGAAAGTGCCTTTCCAGAGATCTTTGGGTTGAAAATTTGATGCAAAGAGTGTTATAGTTTCTTTAGAACTATGTAAACGAAATAGATTACCTTTTATGGTAGTTAAATATTCAGGAGAAGTAATTGAAATAATTTCAAACCCATTGCTTAAAAAGACTCTGCAAGAAAAGCGTTACTGCCAATTCAGATTTTGGCTATTTTAAGTCTGAAATTTGTATATCAACCAACTAAGTGCTTTTCTAAATGGATTCTTTCAATAGGTTTTCGCACACCGGTTCGGGGGTTGGCAAAGTGGCGGCTTTCAACGCACATTACTGTCCCCAGCTGCAAAAGCTTATTCAACGCTCATCAATTTCATTTTGCAGTGTCCCCGCCATTTCGCTAACCCCTTGTTGTATACTGTGCTTCTTTTTTTCGTTTTTGTTTTCTGTCCAGTGTTGAAAGTCGGTCTGCGAAATAAACAAGTCGCCTTTGATGTCATTAAGTTTTTCTGTCGTGGCTTTAATCGCTTCGTCTGATTGGTCAATACCAACCCAATGTCTGCTGTTGATTTGTGCTGCCCTCAATGTTGTCCCGCTGCCGCAAAAGCAGTCAAGCACGATGCTGCTTTCGTTTGAAGAAGTTTTTACGATGATGTCCAGCAAGTCGGAATTTTTTTCTGTCGGATAAATGGGATATTGCGGGTCTTTAAATTCCCAAATGTCTTGCATCCGTTTTCCTTCTTGCTCGTCAAAATAAATTTTCTTGCGTGGATTGCCGTTGTCGCTCCATTCAATTAAACCTTCATTGTCCAACTGCTCCAAAATTTTTACATCGCTTCTCCAATGTCTGCCTTTTGGCGGTAAAATACCTTTGAATGGTTTAGCGGACTTTCCGTTTTTAGTTTCGCCAGGAGCGTGCAAAGGAATTGTCGTGTAGTGTCTGCCGTCTTTATCTTTTTTGGAAAATAGTTTTAACTTGTCCGCTTCAGTATAAGTAATGATTGGCTCGTTCCAAATTAAATTGTCGGATTTGGAATAAAATAAAATAAGGTCTTTCATATTTCCATATCCTTTGCGACTGAAATTTTTCGGATTGCATTTTACTCGCGTAATGTCGTTGCGAAAATTTTCAATTCCGAAAATCTCGTCCATTACCACTTTTACATAATGACCGATTTTATAATCTATGTGCAGGTAAATTGAACCTTTGTCAGAGAGCAACATTTTTAGAAGCACCAAACGCTCTCGTAAAAATTCAATAAAGTCAGCACCTTTAAGCGTGTCCTTGTATGCAACCGTTCCATTACTGCTGTTACTAATTGTGTTGGCTCGTCCTTCTGAAATTGTAAAAGTGTTGTTGGTTGCAAATGGCGGGTCAATATAAACCAAATCAATTTTCCCTTTCAAATTTTGCTCGGTGATGAGATATTTTAATGCAGATAAATTTTCGCATTGAACAAGTAAATTTTTGCTGTAGCTGTAGGTAATGTTTTGCGGATAAAGTTTTACACTCGGAATGCTGTCAAAAATTTCTTGCTCTGTTCTTTTATTTACGTAGTGTAGTTTCATCGCAGTTTAAATTTGGTAAAGAAATTCACGCAGAACTAAACTGCTCATTATATTCAAGTCCTTATACTTGGTGGAAATGTCTTTATACATCTTGTTGTTTCCATTGATGTATAAAACTCCGTCAAGAATTGCAATTTTAACCGCCCGAACATTTTTTGCTTTTACTGTGCTGACAGCATCATTGAACTGTGCATTCTGATGCCCGCCAAAATCGGTGAGAAATTTCGCTTCGCCAATTACATATTTTCCGTTGAAGCGTCCGATGAAATCAAGCCCTTGGAATGTTTGTAATTTAATTCATCAAAGGCGAAATCCATTAACTGCTTGTCGCTGCCGTTGAGTATTGCATCCTTTTTATTTTTTGTGAAATCATAAAGCGAAATGGGCTGAATACCCAACGATTTATTATTTAACCACCGTCTGAAAAAAGGTCCGATTTGCCGGTTGGTTTCTTTTGGCTCACTGCACCGCTCCAAGATTTTTGCATGCCCCATTTCATAAAGCCGTCCGCAAATTCTGTTTATCGTTTTCGGATTTCTTTCAATGGAAGTTTTGTCCCGCTTGAGATAAGCAATGTAACTGTCCTTGATTGGAAATAAATTTAGTTGGAGGAGTTCCTTGATTAAAACCTCATTGCTTTTTTTGTTGAAAGCATCCTCAATTTTTTTCCAACTGTCTTCATTGATGTCTCTGATACCTTCGGGAATGGTCGGATATACATGGAAAAGGTCGTCCAAATAGGACTTTTGATTTGCGTAGTCAATGCTTAATTGTGTCCAGTAATTCATATGTTAAAAGTAAGAAAAAGTAATTTGTCTTGCAGAAAAGTTATCAACTGCACGATCGGTAAAAGCATAGCACATCACGCTTAGCGTAAGCACACGGTTGTCCCAAATGCATCCCTTCGGGAAAAAAGACAAATTCTCACGCGGCGGAGCG
>CAZNTN010000025.1:0-45771 GCA_964575995.1 uncultured Melioribacter sp.
AAAGCTTATTAATTATTCGGCTGCGCAGTTTACTTCCGGTTTCGATCAGTTTGAGCTTGATAAAAAGAATAATGACATCAAAAATTTGCTGCGTACAACTCTCAATTTTAATCTTGGTGGTGAGTATTTAGTACCTAAATCTAATTTTTCGCTTAGAGCAGGGTTTATGTACATGCCTTCTTCATTTAATGATGACCCGAGTGAATTTGATAAAAAATTTATTACTGCCGGACTTGGCTATAATTTGACTAATGGAATGCAGTTGAATATAGGTTATGCTTTTGGCTGGTGGGAAGATTATGGCGATAACTATAGCAGCAGGCTTAGCAGAACATATCAAAAGATTACCGCTGGCAATCTAACTACCTCACTGAAATTTAATTTCTAATTCTTCTTTTTAAATTGATTTTATGGAAAAGCGCCCGTTTTGAGGCGCTTTCTTTTTGTAGTTCTTACTATTTTTTGTTCTCATTTCTCGCTGCATTTGCAATTTCAAACTTTAATGGGTGATTACAAAAAATAATTTCTCCAAAATTCATGTAATGCTGGCATATTGGTTTTGATTCAAGGCACCTAACCATTTTTCCTTCGATATAAACCTTAGCACTGCATTTTGGCACATCATCTTCACTTTTCGTATTATGAATATCTGGCGTTTGGTTCACAAATCCTCCGGTTGCAATTAAAAAAAGTCCGACTAAATATCAGCTTATTTATCTACGATGCTAGCCTTTTACTTAATAAGAACAAAAAAAGGACGCAACTTTCATTACATCTTTTCTTGAGGCACTGGCATGCCCAACTACAAAGACATAAGAAAGTGCGTCCATTTCTGGACGCATTCTCTTGCTCGTTCTTGTAGTCTTGTAAATTGCCAGTTTTCAAGAAAGAACAACGCAATAGATGCGTTAATTATTTTAGTTTACTTCTTCTTTTTTGTTGCAGCCTTTAGCTATTTACCATCATAAAATTATTAATCATTTTCATACTGGTTACTTTAAATGCTGGGATATCGTTAACAATAGTGTTGCAAATTTCTTTCATATTCACTCCAAAATATTAGTGGATAATCAAGTTTCTCATCCCAACCACCTGGTACCGCTTAACTTCAGTATATTTTTCTTGAATAGTTGTAGAGAGTTTGTTCGCTGCTTCACCAATTATTTGAATGTAATGAATCATCCACGTTTGTATCAATACATCACGTAGCAAATTAAGTTTAGAGGGCAACTTTGTCAAGTTCTGGATAGAGGCAAATCCAAAGTCATGCCCCGTGCATTATGCAGGGACAAAATTCAAAGAAAAATCACAATTGACTACATTGAATATGCCGCTTATCTTTGATGTAGTTTAATAAGATTGGGAGTTAACATAAAAGGAACAATTTACAAAATAGAAAGCAAAGATTATTATCTCTTTGATGAGTCTGGAAGGGAAGTGCGTTGTTCACTTCGGGGTAAATTTCAGAAAGAATACAATCTTAAGAGGGATAAACTGTACGAGCTCGATATTGCTATTGTGGGCGATGTTGTTCTTTTTGAAATGAATCAAGATGGCAGCGGAGTTATTGAAGAAATATTACCAAGAAGCAATCATATTTCCAGAAAAGCGCCGCGAATAAAAGGCGCCAGCACTAGAGGTGAAAGATTAGAGCAAAAAATTGCTTCTAACATTGATAATTTGGTTATTGTTAGCAGCTGTAAAAATCCTAAGTTTAATAACAGAGCTATAGATAGATTTATTGTAACTGGAGAAAGTTCTCGAATTCAATGTGTGATTATAATAAACAAAATTGACCTCGATAAAGATGGAGAATACAAAACATACTCCGAACTTTATAGAAAGATTGGTTATCAAGTTGTAGAATCTAGCGTTAAAGAAAATTTTGGCGCTGATCAATTGCACAAAGTATTTGACGGTAAAACAAGTTTGGTTTGGGGTCAATCAGGCGTGGGCAAATCCTCTTTGTTAAATTGGATTTATCCTCATCTAAAATTAAAGACGGGTGAAGTGAGTGATTTTTCCTCTAAAGGAAAGCATACAACTGTAACAAGTTTTTTGAACATAATTGATGAAAGCACGAGAGTAATTGATACGCCCGGCATTCGCGAAATTGATCCGTATGGAATTAGAGAAGAAGACCTCGGTCATTTTTTCAAGGACTTTGAAGAATACATTAATGACTGCAGGTTCAACACGTGCACTCATCAACACGAACCTGGTTGTGCAGTAATTAAAGCAGTAGATGATGAATTGATTAATCCGGAAAGATATATCAGCTACCTAAATATTCTCGAATCGATTGAAGATGATATGAACTTCTAAAGCGCTATTCTAGCAAAGAACTAATTTAAAGGGAAGATATCTTAACAAGCATTCTTTGAATGAACCGGGTTACAAGCTCGTCTGGAACTCCATCCGGATGATTAGATTTTAACCGCATATCACACTGATCATTCACATAATCAATTACAAAAAAAGTATGCTCTTTTGTTAATGCTATTTCGGTAGAGAAGTAATCTAATCCGGTTAGCTTTGCAATACGCGATGTAATTTTTTTGAGAGCGGACAAATTATATTTCTGCAATTCTTTTTTTGTTACAGGAAAGTAAATATGGGTTTGATCATCCCACCAAGCAGGTATTGCTTGATCGAACGCCCAAAAAACTCTAAACCAAGCTCTTCTTCCTTGCATTATCTTTGGGTGAATAATTTCTTGGATTAAATATTTTTCGGATGGACTTTTAATTCTTTCTTTTCTTATTTCATCGAGTGTTTCTGCATTTACAACTACACCTTGCCCGCCGCCGCTAAAATATGATGGTTTAATAATGAAAGGTCTTTTTAGAAAATCTAAATCCTTTGGTTTAATTTGAAGCCGGAAATCATGATCGAAAGCCGGAAGTATAAAAGTCTTTGGCAAACGAAATCTTTTTTGCTGAAGTTTTTTGTGCATCAGAGCTTTATCAATAAACTCGTTTACACGCTGGTAAGGATTGATTACGTAACATTTTCTTCTCTGAAGAATTTGTGCTATAGGCATAAAAGAGGGGTCATCATCGGAAGCTCGATCAAGCAGTGAAGTAAAAAGAAGTTTGCGCGATAAGAGGAGTGCAATTACTTCCTCATAGTTGGAAGGCTTTATCAAAAAAGTTTTATAACCTTCTTCTTGAAATATTTTTTCGATTTGATTAACGAACTCTTCATCATATTCCCATGTATAAGCAACAGCTAAATCAAAGTGTTTCATACTTCCAGCAGATTTTTACAAAGATAGGCATTTGGCTAAGGCGCATCAATTCTTGCTCTTGTGATTAAAAGCGTTTAGAACTATTTTTTGCACCAAATAATTGGAATAAATGAAGCAGATACTATTAATAATAATTACTCTTTTAACTATTGCTGCATGCAGTTCGGATCTAAAAGTAATTAAGGAATCATCTCAAGTTGAAAAACCGCCCGATTATGTAAAAGCGGCTAAAGAGGCGTTTATAGAGGGTTCAATTTTTGAGTTGAAAGGGGAGACTACAGAAGCTATCAAACTTTTTACGCAAGCTTACAGTTTAGATGCACAGCCGGGGATTGCATATACTCTTGCAAAAAATTATTTAAAGATAAATAAACTTGGCTCGGCACTTGGGTATTCTAAATTGGCGGTGGAAGCCGACCACAAAAATGTTCAATACCTTAATCTGCTTGCTTTAATTTACGATGCTTCCAATAATCCTGATTCTTCGGAAGTGGTTTACCGTACTGTGCTTTCTATAGATTCAACCAACGTTAGCGCTTATTTCAATCTTGCACAAATTTACGAAAGCAAGCGCCCTTCCGAATCCATTGCTCTTTATAATAAAATTGTAGAGTTGATAGGACCGGAATGGACACTACTTGTAAGAATTGTTGATTTGAACGAAAGACTTGGAAATATAGAGGGAACAATTTCTACTGTTGAAGAAATGCTTAATTTGAACCCAGCCGACTTGAGTTTGCAAAAAGTATTGATTGATGCTTATATCAAAACAAAAAATTATGATAAAGCGCTGAAGTTGATAGATGAAGCACTTGTTAGTTTCCCGAACGATTTGAATCTAGTAGAATTTAGGGGAATAACACTTGCAAAAAAAGGTGAAATGAAAAAAGCGAGCATCGAGTATCTGAAATTGGTGAAGGAAAAAACTATTCCGTTTGAGAACAAAATACGAGTTGGACTTTCTTTTTTAACTAATGCAGAAAAAGACTCGGTTAATCTTTTTCTTGCTAAAAACATTTTTGAAGAAATCAACCAAGATACATCTGATTGGCAAGTGAAAAGTTATCTGGGAGAAATTGAAATACGAAATGATAAAGTAAAAGAAGCAATAAAATATTTTGAAGAAGCAGCTCTGCTTGCTGAATGGAATCCGGATGTTTGGGTAAGAATGGGCGGACTTTTATTTGATTCGCGGAAGTATGATGAGACAATTAAGTTTATGGAACAAGCAGTACAAAAGTTTCCGAACAACTTTCCTATTAATCTAATTTACGGGTTAGCACTTTCTCAGAAGAATAATCATGAGAAGGCGAAAGATATTCTTAAACGTGCGTTAAATTTGAATCCTAACGATGTAACAGTTTTAGGCGCTCTTGGCTATACGCTTAATCAATTAAAACAAGATGAAGAAGCTTTAGTTGTTCTTAACCGTGCGTTGAAAAACGACCCGCATAATTTACAGGTACTGAGCATAGCAGCTCTGATACATGAATCAAACAAAAATTATGTTGTTTCAGATTCTCTTTATTCACGAGCTATGAAGGTAGATTCAACTAATGCTTTGATACTTAATAATCTGGCTTACTCTTGGGCAGAAAGAGGAATTAAACTAAACGAAGCTTTGAAAATGGCTAAGAAAGCAGTGGATGCTGAACCAAAAAATTCTTCTTACCTTGATACAATCGGTTGGATTTACTTCAAGCTTGGTGATTACAAAAAGGCTAAAGAGAATATTGAAGCCGCTGTTGAAATTGAAAAAAATAATGCAACGTTGATAGATCATCTTGGCGATGTTTATTTTAAACTTGGCGATAAAAGGAAAGCAATGACTAATTGGAAAAAGGCTTTTGAGTTAGATTCTAGCAAAACAGAAATTAAACTTAAAATTGAAAAATGGGAGTTATGAAAAAATTACTATTTATATTTTATTCGGCTTTAATTGTTTTTGCAGTTAGCTGTACTGCAACCAAACCGCTCGAAGAAGAGCGGACAATTTCTGCTGAAAGAATTGTTAAACGTTTGGAGGCAAACAGGCGCAAGGTAAAATCTTTTGTCGGCAAAGGAACTATTATTGTTATTACAAAGGATGTGAATACGCGCAGCAGCTTTCAAGTAGAAATTAAAAGACCCGATTCTCTCAAAGTTTCTTTCTTCGGTCCATTTGGTATTGATTTAGCTTACACGCTGATCTCGCAAAAAGACTTTCAGTTTTATGATGTTATTAATAACAAGTATTACAAAGGGAAAATACGTCCCGGAATTATTAAAGATTTGATGAAGATTAATGTTCCTTATGATGAATTGATGGATGCAGTAACCGGTTCGGTTAACCTAACAAGCAAACTTCAAATAGAGCCGGCAGCAAACCAAAATGATGATGAAACTTACGAGCTTATTTATCCCGATTCTGTTAACAACACACTAAGCACAATAATTATTGATGCCGGGAGCTTACGTATTATTAAGTATCTGATTTCCGACATGAGAGGTAAAGTTTTTTATCAAGCAGATTACGATGGATTTAGAAAAGTGGATGATGTTTACCTGCCTTTTAACATCAGCATAAATGATAAAGCGAATAATCAAAAACTCAGAATTGAATACAGAAATATTGAACTGAATAAACTAACAGATAAGTTAAAATTAGATATTCCGGATGATGCTCAAGTTACCGAGTTGTAAATATCTGCTGCTATTTCTATTTGTTTTTCAATCAAGTTATATCTGCCAGATTAAAGACAGTATAAAGCAGCAAAATAAGCAGCTTCAGAATATACGTGCTGATATTGCAACTCTTGAAAAGGAATTAAAATCAAAAACTAGAAGAGAGAGAGAATCGCTTCAGTCGCTCGAAAAGATTAACAAGCAAAACTTACTTCTCAATAAACTTATTAATAATCTTTTTACTGAAGAAAAGCAGAAAGAAGAAGCAATTGGCAGAATTGAACATGATATTGAATCCATAGAAAAGCGGATTTCAAACCTTAAGGAACAATACTCTCGTTACATTGTTTGGTTTTACAAAAATCCCGGTTTATCTATGTGGCGTTTTATATTAAACTCAGAATCTTTCAACCAAGCTTTAGTTCGTTATCAATATCTCAAATACATTTCTAAGCAGAACAAAATAACGCTCGATAAGCTGACAGCCAATAAAAACAAACTTACAGGCTTAGTAACTAATCTGGAGGAAGAGCGGAAAGAAAAAGAAGCTCTTGCTAATCAAAAAGTTAAAGAACAGCTTGCACTCGAGAAGAAAGAGAAAGAAAGGAAGGAGTTGGTTTCTCTTCTTAAAAAAGATAAGAAAATGATTGCCGATGAAATTAACTTGAAGCGAAGAGCCGAAATTTTAATAAAGAACATAATTGCTGCATTAGTTGAAGCAGAACGTGAAGCAAAAAAGCGTGCACTTGAAAGCAAAGTTAAAACCGATAAGAAAATTGATCCCGGTAAACTTCCTCAATCGTTCGATTATTCTTCATTTCAAAGTTTTGTACAGTTACGCGGCAGTTTGGGCTGGCCCGTAAAAGAAGGAAGAATCGTTCGCAAGTTTGGTGAAAACAAAAATGAAAAACTAAACACCGTAACACTTAATTACGGTATTGATATCGGCGTGAATGCATCTCAAAATGTATTTGTTGTTGCAGAGGGAGTTGTAAGCGCTATTGATTGGATACCCGGCTACGGCAGCATTGTTATTGTTACTCACCGCGATGATTTTAGAACAGTTTACGGACACGTAACCGGAATTTCGGTTAAAGAAGGAGAAAGAATTAAAGCCGGAACAATAATTGGCAGGGTAAGCGAAAGTTTAGAAGGAAACATTCTTCACTTCGAAATTTGGAACGAACGCAATTATCAAAATCCGGAAATCTGGCTAGCCTCACGGTAAAATATTTTAAAGAAAGTTAAGGGTACTTCTAAAAACTATCTTTTTTAAATATTTAAACCCGCCATAAGCGCTAAAGCTCGACAAAGAAAAAGCAAAGTTCGCAAAGGATATCGAGGTTTTTAGAGCTCCATTAAGTCATTGCGAGGCGTTATGTGCCGAAGCAATCTTTTTTAAAGATGAATAATATGGTTTACTCCGCTCCGCTCGCGAAGACATAAATTTTTAAGCTCGTTAAATATTCTCTTCGAGAAAACTTTTAAACTCTTCTACTGTTTCAAAAAAATAATCGCTGTTCATTTGCATAACTTTATTTTTTGCATAGCTGTCCCAAAGTACAGAAGCAGCTTTAACTCCGGCACTGTGAGATGCAATTACATCTGCTGGAGCATCACCAACCATAAGAACTCTATTCCTATCAAGATTAAATGTTTCAATAAACATATCTATACCTTCACGAGAGGGCTTAAATTCTTTAACATCATCGCCTGTAACAATCATATCGAACAAATGATAAACACCAATTTCTTTTAAGGTGATTTCTGCCGAGTCTTTCCCTTTCCCGGTATAGATTGAAAGAGGAATGTTTTTCGATTTAATAAATTCGAGTATTGCAAGCATGCCGGGATAAATATCTGCCATTAAAGAATGCTGCGAAGTATAGAAATCGAAATAATCTTTGCGTGCTTCATAATAATCATGTTTCATCCATTCTTTAAGTATAATATCTTCTGTCGGTCCAAACATTGCAATTATTTCTTCGTTCGAAACTCGTTTGTTTAAGTACTTTTGCGTTACGTGATTAAAAGAAGAAAAAATCAGTTCGTTAGTAGAGGTTAAAGTTCCATCAACATCAAAAATGAATCCGTCAAAATTTTTCAATACTGCCTCATTTTAAAGATGGTTAGTTTTCCGTTAAAGCCAAGCAGGGCAAATGTATTTGTGTTTATCTCAAAGAGCGTTTTTACTAGAGCATTATCCAATAACAATATTTCTTTTAGGGGCAATTTTTCGGCTGCTCCGTAAATTATTCCATTATAGACAAGAAAAACTTTCTTGCCAAACTCGAAGAAGTGATATGAATTGTTTTCAAGACTGCTCTTTAACCTAAAGTCATCTATTCCGGTTTCTTCTTTCACAGAAAAAATTATCAGCTTTTCATTCTTATGAATCAAGTAAAGATTATTTTGACTTGGTGAGTAAAAGAATTTTGGGTCTGTTTTCGCGTTTTCAAGCCGCCAGTTTAGCCTGCCCAGCAGAAAATTTATTGAGTGCAAAACGCTGTCGGCAGATACAACAAAAATATTTTTCCCGTCAGTTTTTAATTCGGATTTAGAAAAGTTGGAAAGTTCATTTCCAATCCAGCGCCAGATAAGTAAACCGGTGTTTGAATCAATGCAGTTAAGAGATCCGTCTCCGCGTGTAAAAACAAATTTGTTGTTAATCAAAATTGGTTTAGTAAATAAAGTATCTTTTTGATCTTTGTTGTGCCAATACTCTTGTAAAGTTTCTAAATCAATGCAAGAAATTTTTCCATTTGCCATCCCAAAAACTAAAGCGCTTTTAGAATTTGTTTCTTTTGATATCATCAATTCGTTGGAGCCGGAATAATTATAAACTATAAGGGGAGCGGTAATGCTTTCTTCAGTTCCAATGGATTGCAACTGAGCGCCTGTTTCTAAATTGTATGTGTTTATTTCGTTGTTAGCGGTTGCAATTACAATCGTTTTATTGCTGATAACCGGCTGAACAAGAATATCTCCAAAGACACGTTGTTCCCAAATTTTATTTCCGGTGGAATCTACAGAAGCAAAACTTCCATCTGTGGTAAAAGTTAAAAAGTTTCCTTCGGCATAAATTGTAAAAGCTGCGGTAGAATCCAACTGGATTGTATTTAGTACTTGTGCACTAATAGAACTTGCAGCAGTAACTTTTGCTGCAGTCTTCCTCTTTTGTGCCTCAATTGAGACGCTGCAAAGCAAACATAAACCTAACACCAGAATATTTTTCATAGCTTTCCATTTTTCGCATACAAAATTAAACCCAGATTTGTCATTATCAAAAAATCTCCGAAAGACAATAGGTGTTTGGCAGAGGAAGAAAATTTTAGCCTAAGAAGAATTCCTGCTGACAAATCATGGTTAAACAATAAGTCTTGTATAAGAGATGCAGCAACTATAGCGCAAAGAATTTTCTTACAAATTGTAAAGCCAAGCTCATTTTCATATATTTTGCGCGCAAATATCAAAGAGTTTATGAACAATATCCGCAATTTCTGCATAATTGCTCACATAGATCACGGTAAATCTACAATAGCAGATGGATTGTTAGAGTTTACGCAAACAATTTCTAAACGAGAGGCAAAGGAGCAGCTTTTAGACAGTTTAGATTTAGAGCGGGAGCGGGGAATTACAATTAAGTCGCACGCAATTCAAATGAAGTATCAATCTAAAGATGGCGGGCTTTACACACTTAACTTAATTGATACACCTGGGCACGTAGATTTTTCTTACGAAGTTTCCCGTTCGCTTGCTGCTTGCGAGGGCGCAATTTTAGTTGTTGATGCCGCGCAGGGAGTTGAAGCACAGACAATCAGCAATCTTTATATGGCAATTGAAGCTGGACTTGAAATTATTCCTGTTATCAATAAAGTTGATCTCCCGAGTGCAATGGTTGAAGTAGTGAGCCATCAAATAATGGATTTAATAGGCTGTAAGCATGAAGAGATTATACTTGCAAGCGCAAAAACCCGTTTGGGTATAGATTTAATTCTTGAAGCAGTAGTAAAAAGAGTACCACCGCCTGCCGGAGATGAAAACGCACCGCTTCAAGCGCTTATCTTCGATTCTATTTTTGATTCTTACAGAGGCGCTGTTGCTTACGTTAGAATTGTAAATGGCATTCTTAAAGAAAAAGAAGAAATTAAATTTTTTATCAACGATAAAAAGTTTTTTGCCGAAGAAGTTGGAACTTTAAAACTTGGAAGAATTAAAGGAACAGAATTACGTGCCGGAAATGTCGGCTATCTTATTGCCGGCATTAAAGAATTGCACGATACTAAAGTTGGAGATACCGTAACTCACGTTAAAAACAGCGCTGAAACTCCGCTGCCCGGTTACAAAGATATTTTGCCAATGGTATTCAGCGGTTTGTATCCTACCAACACAGATGAATACGAAAATTTACGTGAAGCACTTGAAAAATACCGCTTAAATGATTCTTCTTTAAGTTACGAGCCGGAAACTTCTGCTGCTCTTGGCTTCGGTTTCCGATGCGGATTCCTTGGAATGCTTCATATGGAAATTGTTCAAGAAAGATTAGAACGCGAGTTTGACCAATCTCTTGTTACAACTCTGCCTAATGTTGAGTATTGGGTTTACAAAAAAAACGGACAAAAAATTATAGTTGATAACCCGGCAGATATGCCTGCTGTTGGAGATATTGAACATGTTGAAGAGCCTTATGTGAAAGCTCAGATAGTTACGCCAAGCGAGTATGTAGGCAACTTGATGCAGCTCGCGATGGATAAAAGAGGCGTTTACAAGAACACAACTTATTTAGACCCAACTCGCGCAGATTTGTCTTTCGAGTTTCCTCTAGCAGAAATTATTTTTGATTTTTATGACAAACTGAAATCTATTTCTCGAGGTTATGCTTCTTTCGATTATGAGTTTATCGGTTACCGAGAATCTGATTTAGTCAAAATCGATATTCTTCTTAATAACGAAAAAGTTGATGCACTATCTATTATCGTTCACGAAAAAAAATCATACGACTGGGGAAGAAAAGTCTGCTCTAAATTGAAAGAACTTATTCCATCCCAAATGTTCGAAATTGCAATTCAAGCTGCTATTGGCTCAAAAGTAATTTCGAGAACTAACATAAAAGCTATGCGTAAAAATGTTTTGGCTAAATGCTATGGCGGAGATATTTCTAGAAAAAGAAAGCTTCTTGAGAAACAAAAAGAGGGCAAAAAGCGTATGAAGCAGGTTGGTAATGTCGAAATTCCTCAAGAAGCGTTTTTGGCAGTACTGCAAATAGAAGATTAATATTAAATGTACGGACGGCTCTTAAAATCGTCTGATTAGCAAATATAAAATTAGAAAAGTATTACATGGAATTTTTTAAGAAAAAAGAAATTAAACCGGAAAAGAAAGCTCAGCCTAAAACTCCAACCCAGAAGTTTTGGGATTTTTGGAAGAACCTATTGATTGCCGCTGTTGCAGCACTATTAATCAAAACATTTTTGATTGAAACATCTCGCGTGCCAACCGGCTCTATGGAAACTACAATTAAAATTGGAGATTTTCTTTTCGTAAACAAATTTATTTACGGCTCATCTTCTCCAAGAACTATTCCTTTTACAAGTATAGTTCTCCCATACTTTCAACTGCCTGCCATAAGAGAACCTGAGCGGGGAGATATTGTTGTCTTCGAATATCCCGGCGATAGAGATGAGTTATATAACTTCGATAGAAACGACCCCGAAAAAAATATTTTAGTAGTTAATTATGTAAAGCGCTGTATCGGAATTCCCGGCGATACAATTTCTATTAAAGACAAAGTGGTTTTCTTGAATGGTACAGAAGCCAGGCGCCCGGCTCATATTCAGTATATAAATAATTATGTAACGCCAGCCGGAGTTCCAAACCCTAATATTTTCCCTAAAGACGCTCTTTTTAATGAAGATAATTTTGGACCAATAGTAGTTCCCAAGAAAGGCGATGTTGTTAATTTGAATGCTGATAATGTTGAAACTTGGAGAACTTTAATAGATAGAGAATTTGGCAAACGAGTTGTTACTGTTGAAGGTGATCAAATTCTTATTGATGGCAAAGCTGTTAATTCTTACACTATTCAAAAAGATTACTACTTTATGGTTGGCGATAGCCGCGATGACAGTGCCGACAGCCGTTTCTGGGGTTTTGTATCACGCGACAAAGTTATTGGACAGGCATTTATGATTTATTGGTCTTGGAATCCGGAAATTTCTTTTGCCGAAATTTTCAAACTGCTTGGTTCCGTTAGAGTAAACCGTATAGCTAAAATTGTTCATTGATTTTTAACTTAGTAATTCACCTTACGCAATTTCTTTGCGGTCTTAGAGCATGCACGAGAAAAAAGGGTTTCGCGCAAAGCCTCAGAAACTATTGAAGTTACTTTCCGCAGAAACCTGTTTTAAGACGTTAACTTTTCTTGTGTAACTCGGTTTAATAATATATCGGAAGGTATAAAATGAATGTTAGATACTTTTTCCTCGTCTTATTTTTTCTAACTGCTGCTCTATTTGCGCAGACTAAATATTACATTTATTTGAAGGACAAGGGAATATCCCAAACCGCTAAGTTGAGCAAATCATCTTCATTGTTCTTAGAAGCAGAAAAAGAACTTACTCTTGCGGCAATCGAAAGGCGAAAACAAGCTATGGGAGAGAATTATATTACTTATGAAGACCTGCCAATTAATACAGCTTACACAAACCATATTGAATCTCTCGGAATTAAAATTGAGAATAAACTTAAGTGGTTTAATGCCGTTACTGCATATTTAAATGTAAATCAAGAGAGAATAGTTAAAGCACTGCCTTTTGTAGCTGCAATCGAAAAAGTAAAAACTACACAGATTATAGAACCTTTTGAAACAAATGATGCTGCATTGCAAAAATCTTACAATGTGCAAACCGCTTTTAGTTTGGACTATGGAGCTTCACTAAATCAAAATGCGCTTTCAGAAGTTCCGGCAGTTCATAATCTTGGCATTACAGGCAAAGGTGTTATAATTGGAATGCTTGATACCGGCTTTCGTTGGAAAACTCACCCGGCTTTGAAGAATTTGAAAATTATTGCCGAAAGAGATTTTATACAAAAAGATGATGTTACAGAAAACCAAGCTGGAGATGCTTCAAACCAAGATACACACGGCACTAACTGCCTTGGCTTAATGTCCGGTTATGACCCTGGAAATTTTATAGGACCTGCTTTTGATGCCTCGATTATTTTAGCAAAAACAGAACACCTGCCTACCGAAACAAAAGCCGAAGAAGATAATTATGCAGCCGCTATTGAGTGGATGGAAAGTCTAGGTGTGCATATTACCACAAGTTCTCTTGGTTATAACAAGTTCGATTTCGGAATTGGTGATTATCCATGGTCAAGCTTTGATGGCAAAACAACTATTACCGCTAAATCATTAAACTTAGCTTTTGATAGAGGTGTAACTACATTAACCGCTGCAGGAAATGAAAGAAATAATAGTTGGGGAAAAATTATTACTCCAGCAGATGCAATTAATGTTATTGCAGTAGGCGCCGTTGATTTTGCAAACAGAATGGCTTCTTTTAGCAGTCCAGGACCAACTTCTGACGGAAGAATTAAACCGGAGGTTGTAGCAATGGGTGTATCAAATTATGTTTCTAACACAAGTGGTAAGTATAACACGGGCAGCGGGACTTCATTTGCTGCTCCAATTGCTGCAGGTATTGCAGGATTGCTTAAATCCGCTTGGCCTCATTTAACTAATCAGCAGATTAGAAAAATATTTTTAGAAAGTGGAGATAATACAAACACGCCTAATAACGACCGCGGCTGGGGACTCATCTCTGCCAAGAGAGCTGTAGCTTATCCCAATCTTAAGCAGGAAAATTCCGGCTATCGGATAAACAAAATTTTTATTAATAAAGATGGTGTTACTTCTTCTTCAGTTAGACTTAACTACAGAATAGGTAATGGTTCTTTTCAAACTGTTTCGATGAACTATGATGGGACGCTAAAGTATAATTTCTTATTGCCTAGCTCTGCTAATAATTCTTTTGCTGAATTCTATTTTTCATATACAACTACATCTGGAACGAATGTTCGTGAACCTGCCGATATAAATTATAAGTTTTCTTACGGAAATATGATAATCAGCAATATTTCGGAGCCAGCAAAGGATGAGATTATACCAAATGAGTTTCTGCTTTATCAGAATTATCCAAATCCATTTAACCCGAGCACAGTTATAAGTTACAAGCTACAAGCAGCAAGCCGCGTAACTCTAAAAGTTTACGATGTTTTAGGAAGAGAAGCTGCAACGTTAGTTGATGAATTCAAGCAACCCGGCATTTATAATTCTCAATTCTCAATTCTCAATTCTCAATTAAGCTCCGGTGTTTACTTCTACCGCTTAACAACTCCAACAGCGTCAATTACGAAGAAGATGCTGTTGGCCAAGTAGCAATAAGCGGTTAGCTTTTAGGAAAGATAAAGAAGCCCTGCAAAAATTGCAGAGCTTTTTAATTCAGTAGTTCTGTAAGCGGAGTTATAGCGATAGTAAAAAGTGCTTCGCTCGGCACAAAAAGTAGCTATAATAACTCTACAATATTCTTGTTTGCCGAAGAAGTTGTTCTTTTAGTCTTTATAAGTTTTTGCATCGAATCTTTTCCTTCCATACTCATAGTCATTTTCATTTCTGTACCGGTATCGGCTTTAAGAAGTTTTCCCGTTTCATAATCAAAAACAATTGTACCGTAACCGGAAATCTTCGGTTCGCCGAAAGAATAGGTAACTCCATTTTCTGTAGCTTTTCTTTCACCGGAAACTACTGCTGTTAGTTTAGCATTAATTTTTGCGGCTTTGTTATCTCCAACTTTTACAAAATCCAGCACGGTATATTTTGCGGTGTTATCAATTCTCAAAGTTCCCAATTGTTGAGGATACTGCATATTCCAAGATGAATCTCTGCCAACATTGCTCTTAGGCATTTCTCTAAATAACATTTGTGTTATAGGGCGGATTGCAGTTTCACCAAGCTGTTTAGCGTATTGAAGTTTCTGCTCGGTTGTAAGATTTTGTTTTTGCTGAGATAAATCATTCATCTTTTCAACCATCTTTTCAATTCTGCTTACTTCTATAACTTCGCCAAGTTGATTAATTCTTGCACGGTATGGTGTGTTGTAGATTGTTTGATATTCCATATACTTTAACTTTTCTTCATCAGATATCTTTGCAGAAGAAGAATAGCTTACCTTCTCTCCGTTAATATCCGCATTAAATTTAATATCGGAAACCTTTATTGTTAATTCGGCAATGTTATCTTCATCTACATCAAGAACTTCGCAGTCGAATATATAAACCAAAGTTTGATTTCCCTTGCTCTTGATTGTTGAATCAGCTTCAATAACTTCATCGTTTGAAGAGATAGTTGTAAGCTTATACTTGAAAGTTTCCCCTTTTGAGAATTTGTACTTTAAATAGATTTTTTCATCGCCTACAGACACACTTTCCAATTTATCTGAATGAATTGCTGTGCCGCTTTTTGTTTCTTTGCCGCCGCATGAAATAAAAATAGTAACTAAAGCACCAATTACAAATAGTACCGAAATAAGTTTTTTCATTTTGTTCTCTCTAAATAATAACTTCATAATTAATGATGGGTAACATTGTCACACCGAGCTTGCCGAGGTGCGATTACTATTACTGCGGTCATCTTTCGACAAGCTCAAGATGACTTTCTCAAGATGACATTATTAACACAATTTCAAATGATAAAAATTCCTATTGAAATGGTGCCGGTTTTTAACTCCAGCCGTTGTTATCTAAAAGTTCTTTCCTAGAAAAGAAGTGTGATATTTCTTTAGCTGCATTTTCATCTGAATCTGAACCGTGAACAATATTTTTCTGTATGCTTTCTGCGTATAATTTTCTTATTGTTCCTTCTGCTGCATTTGCCGGGTCGGTTGCGCCAATAAGTTTACGAAAATCTTCAACTGCGTTTTCTTTTTCGAGTGCAATAGGTACGCATGGTCCGGAAGTTATATATTCTATCAAATCATTAAAAAATGGTCTTTCTTTGTGAACTTCATAAAAGCCTTTAGCAGAATCAACCGTCAAGCGGACCATCTTAAGACCGTTGATTTTGAATCCGGCTTCTTCTATTTGTGCCGCAACTTTTCCAATTATATTTTTTCTAACACAATCTGGTTTAAGAATTGCAAGTGTCTTGTTGCTCAATGATTACTCCATTTTTTTATTTTTTTGTTTTCTTAACTGCTTTTTTCTTAGCGGCAGCTTTTTTAACCGCTTTCTTAACTGCTTTTTTTATAGCCTTCTTAACTGACTTATCAGCTTTTTTCACCGATGCTTTTGCAGAAGTTTTAGCTTTTAATTTGTCTAAAGCTTTTTTCATGGTAGCGCCAATTTCAGCCGGACTTTCAACAACTATAATTCCAGCTTTTTTCATAGCAGCCATTTTTTCATCGGCAGTTCCTTTGCCGCCGGAAATGATAGCGCCCGCGTGCCCCATCCTTCTTCCTGGAGGCGCTGTTCTGCCAGCAATAAAACCAACAACCGGTTTCTTAACATATTTTTTAATGAACTCTGCAGCTTCTTCTTCGGCGCTTCCACCAATTTCACCAATCATAATTAAGCCTTCTGTTCCGGCATCATCGTTAAATAATTTTACTATATCAATAAAGCGTGAGCCGACAATTGGATCGCCGCCAATACCAACACAAGTTGATTGCCCGATACCTAAATCTGTTAGCTGCTTAACAGCTTCGTAAGTTAAAGTTCCGCTGCGGGAAACAACGCCAATTTTACCTTGCTTGTGAATGAAGCCGGGCATAATTCCAATTTTAGATTTACCCGGAGAAATAACACCAGGGCAGTTTGGTCCAACAAGAGTTACACCTTTTTGCTTAATTAGATTGTAAACTACAACCATATCTTTAGCCGGAATTCCTTCAGTTATACAAACTATTAAATTAATTCCCGCGTTTGCTGCTTCTAAAATTGCATCTGCTGCAAAAGCTGGCGGAACAAAAATTGCAGATGCTTCGGCTTTAACTTTTTTTACTGCATCGACAACAGTATTAAAAATTGGAATGTCTGTTTCCTCAAACTTTTGACCGCCTTTACCGGGTGTTACACCGGCAACAACGTTGGTTCCATATTCAATCATTTGTTTTGTATGAAAAGAACCTTCTCCACCCGTAATGCCTTGAACGACAACGCGTGTTTTCTTATCGAGCAGGATACTCATCTTCTACCTTAGTTTTATTTATAATTCTTGAGGTAAAATTAAGAAAGGCTGATGAATTTTCCCTAAGATTTTTAGAATCAGCGCCATCTTATTGCTAAATTTACCGTAATAAATTTTGAAGTTATGAATAGAAGGAAATCCAAAATATCCGTTGTAATTATTGCTTTTAACGAAGAAGCAAACCTTGCCGAGTGTCTCGAAAGTGTAAATTGGGCAGATGAAATTATTGTTGTTGATTCTTTTAGCACAGATAAAACAATAGAAATTGCTAAGAAGTACACAAATAAAATTTTTCAGAAGAAGTGGGAAGGTTTTGCTCACCAAAGAAAGCTTTCGCTTGAGATGGCTGCAAGCGAATGGATTTTAAGTATAGACGCTGACGAAAGAGTAACTCCGGAATTAAAAAATTCTATACTCAAGGTTCTGGAAAATGCTTCCGAAACAAACGGCTACAAAGCTGCAAGAAGAAATTATTTTTTAGGGAAGTGGATAACCGGAGCGCACTGGTATCCAGACCATCAACTTAGAGTTTTTAGAAAAGATAAAGCCAGAATTGAAGAGGTATTGGTACACGAAGGTTTTGAAGTTGAAGGCAAGACTGAGATTATTGAAGGTGACATTATTCACTATTCATATAGAAGTTTGGATGATGCTTACAGAAAGATAAATCATTATTCATCACTCGCAGCGCAGCAAAGAGCTGATAAAAAAGTTAAAGCAGCAGATATAATTCTGCATCCGATAGCAGCTTTTTTAACAGATTATTTTTCCCGCAAAGCTTACAAAGATGGTTTACACGGGTTGCTTGTTGCTATTATGCATGCAATGACAAACTTGATGACTTATACAAAAATTTGGGAATTGCAGAACATCAACAAAAAGTTAGAAAAATAAATTATCTCTCATTTGCAAATTTCTTTACAAGCAAAACAATCTTGTCCAAGTCAATCATAGAAATGCACTCTAAATTATTTGGGCAGATTTTCTTCCAGCATGGTGAGCATTCCAAATCTTTTTGGTAAATTTTTTCACCGCGTCCATAAATTTCAATTTCGGCTACGCAAGAAAGACCAAACCAGGCAATTACCTTTTTCTTAATTCCAATTGCCATGTGCATTCCAAACGAATCTCCGGTAATAACTAAATCAGCAATGCTCATAAAGCAAGCGCCGCGCCTAAGCCCAAGAGTTGAAGGTGTATTCAAAATCTTGTTCTTTATCTCGTCAGGAAGAGAATCCACTATTTGTTGATTGCGCTCGGTGTCTTCTTTCCCGCCAAATAAAACAATTTTGAGGCTTTCATCTTTAGCCAATTCTTTTATTAGATGAACATGCTGCTCGATTGTCATTTTCTTATTCGGGAAAAGGTTTGAACAGCCTGTATTGAAACCAACATAGTACTTGGTTTCATCATAACTAATTTCTTTTTTATACTCAGCGATAAACTCTTTTTCCTCATCTGTAAACTCAAAAACATACTCATCTTTTTGGTAACCAAGCTCAAGAACTTCGTGAACAATTTCGAGCCCGCTTCTTTGATTAATGCGGAATTTTAATTTATCATCAATCCCAAGAATGTAACTGTACATTGCAGATTTATTAGCCGGAACAATTTTGCCATCTTCGTTTAGGGCAAAACCAAGTTTGTTAGCTGCATTAACTTCATTTAAAAAAGCGCATGCGTAGTTTGATTTATCTGTGTTGTATGCGTAATCGAACTTTATCTGCCGCAGAATCATTCTGTTTTCGTCCGTCCAACTAAAGACTTTATCTATGTAAGGATTATTGAAAAGAATTTTTTCTGCTGCCGGCATTGTTATCCAATAAATTGTACTTACCGGAAATTTTCTTTTGATAGAAGTAAGAATTGCCGTGTTCATCAAAACTGTGCCGAGCGCATCTAAAGAAATTACAAGTATCTTCACCCCAATCTGGTTTTCAACTAAATCAACCTGGCATCCTTCTTCGAGACAGTTTTTATATGCAACACAAGGTTTATAACCGTTAAACTTTTTACACTTTGGAATGTTTAGTTCATTGATTTCCATTTTAAGCTCATTTTATTGTAAGGAGTTTTTCGAATGCTTCGAGTACATCTTCTTCATTTAATCCGGTTTGAATAGCGCACTTTTCTTTATCGTTGCTGCAATGTTTGCTGCAATATTCTTCCGAGACTTCGAGATTGATTGAACAATTGTTTAAGACTCCGTGCAGTTTAGCTCTGCTTGCGTTTCTATGGCAGAATAATCCTACACATTTTATGTTAAGTGCATCTGCAATGTGTAATGGACCTGTTGAAGGAGCGAAAAACAAATCTGCTTGAGAAATAATTTTTATCATTTCTCTAAGTTCCCCAATCTCGCCGGAAATATCATGAATACGACAATTATTCAACGTAGAAATTTTCTCTCTAAAGACTTGCGACATTTCCCTTGCAGTAAGAATAACTCTATAAGGCTTATCAGCAAATGAAGCACAAAACTTTTGAACAAGTGAAAAATACTTTTCTTCGTTCCAATGTGGGGCAGAACCAAGAGAGCCGAAATGAAAGAAAACTTTTAGGTCAGTTTCTGGTATTCCTTTTTTAGAAAAGAAATCTTTTGCTTCTGCCTTCTCTTGTTCCGTTAAGAAGATTTCTAATTTTAGGTTATCTGTTAGAACGCCAATTTTTCTTGCAAGGTCCATGCAGTAATCGGCTTCGTGCCTAAGTGGAATGTAATTGCTTCGGGAAACAGTTCTCATAAAAGTTATTACTTCGTATAGAATTCTTCCAACACCAACTCTGTATGGAATTCCGGCAAAGAAAAGCTGGTAAGCAGCTCTTTCGGTTGGCTGCATTAATAAAGCGTGAGTAAATTTATGCTTGCGAAGCTCTTTAACAACTTTCCAAAATTTATCTTTAACAAGATCATCAACTATGATTGAGTTAACGTTTGGATTGTTCTTTATTAAATTGCTTGTATGCGGTTGAGTTAGAGTTGCAATATAAGAATCCGGAAAGGCTAAGCGCAGTTCGCGAAGCGCCGGCGTAATGTAACATACATCTCCAACTCTATCTGTGCGAACTACAAGAATTCTTTTTTGCTTTTTGAAGGTTAACATATGGGCGTCTCTAAAAATACTGTATGAATGTCATTGCTAACCGTTCTCTGGCGAAGCAATCTCGTTTTTCTCTTTTTAAATGAAAGATTGCTTCGGTCGCTTCGCTCCCTCGTAATGACAGTAATGTTTTTAGAGATGCCCATAGCTAAAGAATCTGATTTGAAAACTGGAGAAGTGTTTCTTCTTGAAATTGATTTGTCATTAGCTGCATACCAATCGGCAAACCTTCGCAGTTGCTTCCTATAGGCAGACTAATCCCCGGAATGCCAACAAGGTTAGCCGAAGTAGTATAAATATCTTCGAGATACATTGCCAGCGGGTCGTTAGTTTTTTCACCTAATTTAAAAGCAACACTTGGCGTTGTAGGAGTTAAAATTAAATCAACTTGTTTGAATGCGTTATCGAAATCATGCTTAAGAAGTCTTCTTACTTTTTGAGCTTTTCTATAGTAAGCATCGTAGTATCCAGCAGAAAGAACATACGTACCAAGCATTATTCTTCTTTTTACTTCGCTGCCAAACCCTTGAGTGCGTGCAGAAGAATAAAGCTCATTTAGATTAGAAGGCTTCTGTGCCCGGAAACCGTAATGAGCGCCATCATAACGTGCAAGGTTAGATGAAGCCTCGGCTGTAGTCAAAATATAATATGTTGCTATTGAATACTCTGTATGAGGAAGTTCTATATCTACAAAAGTATGCCCATCTGCTTTCAAGATTTCAATTTTCTTTTCAATAGCCTCACGAACTTCTTTGTTAAGCCCATCGGCAAAATATTCTTTTGGAATGCCTATTCTATATTGTTTCTTTTCGGCGAGCGATTTAGAATACTTAGGCACAGAAACTTGTTGGCAGGTAGAATCTTTGCTGTCTTGACCAGAGATTACTTCAAGAACAAGTGCAATATCAGAAATCGAATTTGCGAATGGACCGATTGAATCGAACGAAGAAGCAAAAGCAGTTAAGCCAAAACGGGAAACTCTTCCGTAGGTTGGTTTAAGCCCAATAATTCCACAGAAAGAAGCGGGCTGACGAATTGAGCCGCCGGTATCTGTTCCTAAAGCTGCATCGCATAAATTTGCTGCAACGGCAGCAGCGGAGCCGCCGCTCGAACCGCCCGGCACTCTTGTTTTATCTAACGGATTTAACACTCTGCCAAAAGCCGAGTTTTCGTTTGAAGAACCCATTGCAAATTCATCGCAGTTTGTTTTGCCGATTATTACAGCATCTTCATCAATCAATTTTTGTACAGCCGAAGCAGTGTAAATCGAAATAAAACCTTTTAGAATATTGGAAGAGCAGGTAAGCGCCTGATCTTTAATTGCAAGCACATCTTTAACGGCTACAACCATTCCGGCAAGTTTACCAGCGCTGCCGGTTTTAATTCTTTCTTCAATTTTGCCTGCAGTTTCAATGCAGTTATCAAAAACAAAGTTATAGGCGTTGAGATGTTTATACTCGTTTATGCGGTTTAAAAAGTAGGAAACATTTTCTGTAAGAGTGAGCTTTCCTTCTTTAATTAAGCGAATTTTTTCTGAATGGTTTTTGTATGAAAGCAAAACTAATCCGGAATGTTTTTATTTCTTGTCTTCAATTTTATCGGCGTTCTTAACTTCTTCTTGAACATCGCTTAGTGCTTTCTTGAATTCGCGCATACCTTTGCCAACACCTTGAGCAAGTTCAGGTATTTTCTTTGCACCGAAAAGAATTAGTATTACAAGAACAATAAGAATTATTTCCATGGCTCCTAAGTTGCCAAACATAGTTACCTCTGCATTTAACGTTAAAAAATATTTTTAGCTGTAGAATTAAAAATTAAAGCGCCGTCGGTTTTAGAAAGTATCGGGTCGCAGGCATTTTCCGGATGAGGCATCATTCCCATTACATTTTTTCTTTTGTTCATAATGCCGGCAATGTTAAGCAAAGCTCCGTTCGGGTTTGCTTCCGGTTCTATCTTTCCATCGATGGTGCAGTACTTAAAAAGAATCTGGTCGTTCTCTACCAAACTTCTCAAAGTATTATCATCTGTATAGTAATTGCCTTCGCCATGCTTAATAGGAATTTTGATAACACTCCTGCCAATATCTTTTGAGAAGATAGAATTAGTTGTAAGAACAGACAAGTAAGAATCTTTGCAGATAAATTTTAGAGATTCATTTTGAATCATAACGCCGGGCAGCAAACCAATCTCTAGAAGAATTTGAAAGCCGTTGCAGATTCCGATAACAACTCCGCCGTTTTCTGCAAAAGAATAAACCGAATCCATTATTGGCGAGAAGCGGGCTATAGAGCCGGTTCTTAAATAATCTCCATAAGAAAAGCCGCC
Organism: uncultured Melioribacter sp.; assembly: GCA_964575995.1. Classification (GTDB taxonomy): domain Bacteria; phylum Bacteroidota; class Ignavibacteria; order Ignavibacteriales; family Melioribacteraceae; genus Stygiobacter. The sequence goes on from CAZNTN010000025.1 coordinate 22,583, forward strand.
GGGAAGAATAACTACATCGCTTCCTTTAAGTTCTTTATCCTTATGCCAGATAAACTCAGCTTCGTATCCTAAAACTTTTTTTACTGCATAGTACGCATCGTAATCGCAGTTAGAGCCCGGGAAAACTACAATGCCAAATTTGGGTTTCATCTAACCTCTTCCAGGGTAAATTCAAAATCTTCCATAATTGGATTTGAAAGAAGTTTTTCGCTGTATTCCTTTACTTCTTTCTCAGCTAAATCTTTATCAGTTGTATCAACAAAAAACTCTATGTACTTGCCAATTCTTGTTTTGCGAACATTATTGAACCCGAGCAGTTTAGCGCCTTGTTCTACTGCTTTACCCTGCGGATCAACTATTGTGGGTCTTCTTTTTACTATTACGGTTGCTTTAAACAATTTAGTTCTCCGAAACTTTTATTTCATTTTCAAGTTCGTTAGTATTTTTTGGAAACATCAAATAATAAAGTGCGCGAAATACACCAAATAAAACCATTCCTAAGAAAAGGAAAAAGACAATTACGCCGTCGGTCAAAATTGTCAATATCAAAGCTGCAGTCAGCAGCGCAATCAAAACTAACTTGTGCGTTAAACTTTTGTTTTTCATTCTGGGCAGAGCATTATATCTAATTTTACTAACCATTAATGCTGCTAATCCAACAATAAGCGGAGAGGCGAGATAATTAAAAGGATAAACGAGCGAGCCGTTTTTGTAGAATGAAAATACCATAAGTGAAACGGTTATAGCTGAAGCCGGTATTGGCAAGCCGGTAAAATCCGATTTGGTATTAAGATTGCCTACGGAAAGATTGAACCGTGCTAAGCGAAGCGCTCCAAATATTAAAAGCAGAGAGCTAAGAACAATACCAAATATTCCGAACTGGAAGGCAAATGATTTGTAGATCAAAAAAGCCGGGGCGGCACCAAAACTAACAACATCTGAAAGAGAATCAAGCTCTACTCCAAAGCGTGATGAAGTTCCGAGAAGGCGCGCTACTATTCCATCGAACGCGTCAAATATTGCCGCAATAAGTATAAATATGGCTGCTAACTGAAAGTTGCCTTCCGATGTTTGTATGATAGAAATGAATCCGCAAAACACATTAAGTGATGTTACTGTGTTTGCTATGAATGATTTTGAAAAACTTTGTTTCATTTATCTAACTCGAACAGTATTGTTTCGCCGGCTGAAACTTTATCGCCAATTTTAACTTTTAGCTTCCATTTTTTAGGAGCAAAAACATCGGAACGGCTGCCAAACTTAATCATTCCAAAGCGGGAACCCATTTTTACAGATTCACCTTCTTTCAAAGGACAAACAATTCTACGTGCAACAAAACCGGCAACTTGGGTAAACATCATCTTACCATGTTTGCTCTCTATTCCAATTTCGGTGCGCTCGTTTCTTTTATCGGCTTTTTCGTAAGAGGCAACTAAATATTCTCCTTCAATATATTTCATCATTCCAATAGTTCCATCAATTGGAATTCTGTTTACGTGTACATTAAGAGGCGACATAAAAATTGAAATCTGAGTAGTTGTATCTTTTACAAATTCTTCTTCAACCAGGTCTTTAATTATTATTACAGTTCCATCTGCAGGAGAAACAATTACATCTTCACTTGCGGGCGGAGTTCTATCCGGATCCCGGAAAAAATTGAGGTTGAAAAGAAAGAAAGCAGCTCCAAAAAATATTAGAAGATATTTAACCCAATCATTGTTTATATAAAAGCCAAGAATTATTAAAGCCGCGGCAAAAGCCGAACTGATTAGGAATGTATTTAAGCCATATTTTGTTATCATTAAACGAAAAGGTTTGTTGAAAGATGGCACAAATGTAATATTTTCTCCCTTTAATTTCTTGTGATTCTTTTTTTTGCTAATTTTCGTTCAGTATGAAAGAAAACAAATCAAATTCAATCCTTTAATCAATCCAAAAGTTTCCGGAGGAACAATGAAGTTAGATATGGGCAGTATGATGAAGCAAGTACAGAAGATACAGGCAGAAATGGCTAAAGTACAAGCAGAGCTTGAAAATAAAATTGTGACTGAAGAAAGCGGCGGCGGTATGGTTAAAGCCACCGTTAACGGCAAGAAAGAGCTTATCTCTCTTTCGATTGATGAAACCGTGTTAAAAGAGAACGATAAAGAAATGGTAGAAGATTTAGTTGTTGCCGCTGTAAACAAAGCTCTTCACAAAGCAGGTAAAATGGTTGAAGATGAAATGAGCGGCTTAACTAAAGGGATGCTTCCTCCAGGTATGAACATTCCGGGATTTTAATGCTTATAGCCGAACCACTACAAAAAGCAATTGATGAGCTTAGCAAACTTCCATCAATTGGTAAAAAAACCGCTCAGCGCCTGGCTATTCACTTGCTTAAAAATGATAAGGAAGTTGTGGATTCTTTAATTAATTCTCTTAAAGAACTAAAAGAGAAAATTCATTTTTGCAGAGAGTGCTTTAATATTTCTGTAGATGATATTTGCTCTATCTGCAAAAGTGTAAAACGAGACAGAACTGTGTTGTGCATTGTTGAAGATGCGAGCGATATTATCTCAATCGAAAAGACAAACGAGTATAACGGACTCTATCACGTACTTGGCGGCGTTCTTAATCCGCTTTCCGGCATCTCTGCCGATTCGCTTAAAATTAAAGAATTGATGCAGAGAGTTACTAACAACGAGATTCGCGAAATAATTCTTGCTCTAAATCCAAATGCTGAGGGTGATGCAACTTCGCTTTACTTAGGCAGATTACTGAAAGAGACAAGTGTTAAAATTTCTAGAATTGCAAGAGGTTTGCCTATTGGCGGCGATATAGAGTTTGCAGATTCTGCTACTATAGGCAGAGCTTTTATAGGAAGAATTCAAGTGTGATGAATGATTGGTACAAAGATTGGTTCAGTTCCGAGCTTTATCTTTCGGTTTACAGCCATCGAAATGATGAAGATGCAGAAAAATTGTGCCGCTTAATTCTTTCCTCTGCTTATCTGCCAAAAGGCGCAAAAATTCTTGATGCAGCTTGCGGCGCCGGAAGGCACTCTAACCGTTTTAGCTTGCTTGGGTTTGATGTTGCTGGGTTCGATTTAAGCCGCACATTGCTTAAGAAAGCTGTAAAATCAGCCAAAGAAAAAAATCTAAACACAAAATTTTTGTGCAGCGATTTACGAAATGTCCCTCTAAAAAATAATTTCGATTTGATTGTAAATCTCTTTACAAGTTTTGGCTACTTTGAAAGTGATGAAGAAAACTTCTCGTTTGTAAAACAAGCTTATTCATTACTTAACGAAAAAGGTTTTTACATTTTAGATTATCTTAATGAAAAAACACTCCGTAAAAACCTTGTTAAGCAAAGTGAAAGAGATATAAGCGGAAACAGAGTAATTGAACGCCGAAGAATTTCTGGCAGCAGAGTAATTAAAGAAATAAACGTTTTTAACAAAGAGCAGAATCTTAAGTTCTTTGAATCTGTCAGACTATACTCTAAAGACGAAATTCTAGAAAAGGCTAAAGGGTTCGGTTTCTTTATCCATAAAATATATGGCGATTATAACGGCGGCGAGTTTAGTGAAAATAATTCTCACAGATTAATTATGGTTTTTAGAAAATGAAATACATTGCATTTATAATGCTGCTGGTTAGTTTTTATTCTTGCGGCTTATTTTCTACAAGAGAGCCGGAGCTGCCTACGGCTGCTTCCAACTCGCAAATACCAGCTTCAACGCCAGACATTTTGTTTGGCAATTTTAAAACATCAATAGAAGCAAAAATTCTTGATAACTATCTTTCTTGTTTTGCGGATCCATCATTTAGTACAAAGAAATTTGCATTTGTAGCATCGGCAGCAGCAGCAGTTCAGTTCCCTGTACTGAACAATTGGGGAATTGAAGCCGAGAGACAGTATTTCAATAATCTGAAAACTATTTCGCTTGCAGGAAATTCCATAACGCTTAGTTTAACAAATAAAGTAAATACTCCGCTTGGAGACAGCTCAATTTATCAAGTTGATTATGCTCTCAATGTTATTACCAAAGACCAATCAATTACCGGAGATTACAAAGGTACCGCTCAGTTTAAAATATATTTAGATAGAAGAAACCAATGGGTAATTGGCACGTGGGAAGATATCCGCAAGAGTGAACAAAAATCTTGGAGCGATTTGAAAGGGAGGCTTTATTAAAAATTGGCTCAGTGTGGTTAGTCTTTTATTTATCATTTACAGCTGCAATCCTTTTGCACCTGCATTAGATGAAACACTTGGTTCTTCGGGCGGACTAATCAGCGATCAGAAAACCGTGCAGGGCGTATTTCAAAATTTTCAGTACGCTTACACCTTTAAAGATACTTTGATCTACAGCCAGCTTTTAAGCAGAGCTTTTACTTTCAGCTACCGCGATTATGATTTGGGTGTTGATGTAAACTGGGGGCGCGATGAAGAAATGAGAGTTTCTAACGGGCTTTTTCATAATACACAAAGATTAGATTTGACTTGGAATAACATTGTTTCGATGACTATGGATTCTACTAGAATTGTGAGGAGCTTTAATTTAACTATTACATTTAACCCGACTGATATTATCTTTATAGACGGTAAAGTGAACTTAACGCTTGGAAAAGATGAAAGTGGAAAGTGGAAAATAATTCACTGGATTGATGAATCTAACTTTTAGCAAAAACTATGATAGCATTTTACATCTCCGAAGCATTTAGATTATTTAGAAAGAACGGATACAATTCGTTTGTTCTAATTTTTGTTACATCGCTTGCCGTTTTTGTTACTATTGCAAGCTTTTCAATTGTTGTTGGCGTGCATAAACTTGATAATACAATTAAGGGTGGAATTAAGCTTAACACTTTCTTAAAAGAGGAATTATCACTAATCAATATAGATTCAATAAAAATTGAAATAGAAAAGTTAAGTGAAGTTAAATCGGCTGTCTTTATATCAAAAGAAGAAGCGGGTAATCTTTTCGTAAAGGAAACCGGCGAAAATTTTAGAAATGTATTAGATGAAAACCCGCTCCCAAGTTCATTTAGAGTTTCGCTAAGAAGCAGTCTAATAGACGGAAATGCTGTTGAGAGGTTATCCAGCAAAATAAAAAATATTTATGGTGTAGATGATGTTGTTTACGATAATGAAACTACATTAAAACTTCTCAAAACACTAAAAATAATTCAATACTTATTTTATCCGCTTTCTGTTCTTCTTGTTTTGCTCTCAATCTATTTAGTAAACAGCAACAACAAATTACTCATTAAGCAAAATGCAAACTTATTCCGCACAATGAGTTTAGTTGGCGGCAAAGCCGGAAGCATAAGAATACCTGTAATTTTGAACGGATTATTTATCGGTATTATTTCATCACTTGTTTGCGTTGCTCTATTCAATTTAACATTGGTTTTATTGACTGCCTTGGTAAATAATCTTAAATTCGGCACGTATTATTTAGCTTTTAACACTTTAATAGTTGTGATTAGCATCTCATTAGGAATTGTGGGCAGTTACATATCTTCACGCTTAATTATTAAGCAAAAAAATAATTTTTCCCGTACGGAGTAATTAATGAAAAGAATCTTGTTCTTAATTGTAATATTATTTACAAGTATGAGTTTTGCTCAATCCAAAGATTACGATCTTGGATCAAACCTTAGTTTATTGAGATCATCACAGCAGACAGGCTTTTTCGATTTATCCGACCCCGAAACTATAAACATTTATGTTTCGGTTTGGGGATGGGTTAGATATCCTGGCAAATATAAAATTCCTATTAACACAGATGTAAGCGATTTACTTTCGTATGCCGGCGGACCTCTTGAAGGCGCTGATTTGGAAGATATAAGAATTGTTAGAGTTGATGAAGATTCTACACAGCGAATGATTAAATTCAGTTTTAATGATGTAATGTATGAAACAAAATTGCAAAACAGATTTAGAAAAGTTCCGAGACTTGATGCCGGAGATGTATTGGTAGTGCCGGGCGAACCAAAACTTTATTTCAGAGATCATTTCTCAATCTGGATGTCAGTAATTAGCATGCTTATTTCTCTTTCTATTCTAGCATTAAATATTATTAAAGGGTAGCAGGTGTAACTGTGAATAAACCATCCGTACAACCGCATATTCAAGAATCGCACACGCTTCGCGATTATATCAACTTAGTTAAGTTGAATTTCGTACCGATATTTTTAATTGCACTAACCGGATTATTAGTGGCTATAATTTATGCAGTTAATGCACCGGATATTTACAAATCAACTACGGTGCTTAAACTTTCTAAGCCGCAAGGTTCTGTTCTTTCCGGTTCTCTTTTACCTGAGTTTCAGGATTTTGGAAGCGACCGTTTTATTGCAAACGAAATTGAAATTCTTAAAAGCTATAAGCTAAGAACAAAAGTTGCTAATGCTCTTTTAGATAGTTTTAGTATATCCACTCAAAAAAGTAAATACCATTTGATTTTTGAAGACCCTTCTGAATTAAAACAAGGTAAATTCCGAGTCAAAACTATTCAAACAATTGTTGCTGTATTGCCTAAACAGGTCTCTATCGATCAGAAAAGAGGTTTAGACATAGTTGAGATTTCTGTTGAAAGCCCATCGCCGATTGAAGCTTCTATGATAGTAAATTGTTACGCCGAGGCTTATAAGGGAATAAATCTTTCTTACAACCGCGAACAGTTAACAAGAGTTAAAAACTTTTTAGCTCAACAGCGAGATGAAAAACAATCCGAGCTGGCTTCTATAGAAGAATCATGGACGGCATATAAACAATCGAAAGGAATTGTTGAACTGCCGGAACAAGCGAGAGCTTTAATCGATCAATCATCAGATATTCAGGCAAAATTAAATCTTACTAAGATTGATCTTACAATGACCGAGAAGAATCTAAATCAGTTTAAGGATGAACTCAAGAAAAGAAACCCTGAAGTTCAAAATTATATTGATAATATGGCAACCGAGCCATACATTAAAAGAATGCAGGAAGATTTAGCAGAAGAAAAATCCCGGCGCGATAGAGCTATGAAGGCTGCAGGCGCCAACTCCGCCGAAGTAAAAAGAACAGAAACTAAGATTAACGAAATAGAAAATAGATTGAAGAACCAATTGGCAGTTTATAAACAGGGAGTGCTGGCTTCAACTCCAGATGAAATCAAAACTTTGACTGCTAAAGTTTTGGAAGAAGAAACTAAATTTCAATCTCTTAGCGCCTCTTTTAGAAAGCTGAATGAAATTGGCGGCGATTACGATAGAAAACTAAGCGCTCTGCCAACCAGCAGTACAGATCTTGCACGTCTCGAAAGAGAAAAACTAGCCTACGAAAAACTTTACATCCAAGTAGAAGAAAGATATCAAGAAGCTATTATTAGTGAGCAATCGGTACCAGGCAACGTGTTAATTATTGATGAAGGACTTTTGCCATCTAGTCCGGCTAAGCCAAACCGTTTATTAATTATTGTTATTGGGCTTGTTTTAGGTACTGGAATGGGTGTAGGCTTTGCTTTTGTAAGGAACTATTTAGATAACACCGTTAAAACGCCCGAAGATATTCAGAATAAGAACCTAAACATACTTGCTTGGATCCCGCAGATAGAAGGACTTGAAAGCGGTATAAAGGATTTTGAATTTGTAGTAGCAAGAAAGCCCGATGCAAGTGCAAGCGAAGCTTACCGCGCTTTAAGAACAAGAATAAAATTTTCTAAGCTTGATAAAGAAGCACTTAAAGTTATGCTGGTTACTTCACCAACTTCCGGCGAAGGTAAAACTACAACAACTATTAACCTTGCCGGCAGTTTTGCGCAGGCAAACTTTAAAACACTTATTCTTGATGCAGATTTAAGAAAGCCGCGCGTTCATACTGTATTTAATCAAAAAAGATTCCCCGGCTTTACAGATTATTTCTTCGGTCAGGCTTCTTTTGAAGAAGTTGTGAGAAAAACTGAAGTTACTAATCTCGATTACATTACTGCCGGTACAATACCTCCTAATCCATCAGAGATATTAAGCTCTACACAAATGGAAGCATTCATCGAGAAATTAAAGACAATGTACGATTATATTTTGATTGACTCTCCGCCAGTAATTGCAGTTACAGATTCCGAAATACTTTCGAGCATAGTTGACGCAACCGTATTGGTAGTTTCGGCAAGCAATACAGAAATGGAACTGATGGAAAAAGCTGTAGAATTATTAAACCATGAGCAGGGTTCTTTTATTGGCGTAATTCTGAACAACTTTACATACAGAAGCGGTTACGGCTCTTATTATAAATATTACTATTATTATTCTAGACCCAAAGATGGTTCTTCCAAAAAGAACAAGATAAAAGTTTGATGAAAAAAGCTGCAGTAGTTACTGGCGGAGCCGGGTTTCTCGGCTCCCATTTATGTGATCGTCTTATCTCTGAAGGCATTTCTGTTATCTGCCTTGATAATTTTCTAACCGGAAGAATTGAAAACATCGAGCACCTTTTCGGCAATCCAAATTTTATTTTTATCAAGCAGGATGTAACAAATTTTATTCACATTTCCGGCAAAGTTGATTACATTTTACACTTCGCTTCTCCTGCTAGTCCTATTGATTATCTGAAGTTTCCAATACAAACACTTAAAGTGGGCTCTTTAGGAACTCACAAAGCACTTGGTTTAGCAAAAGAAAAAAATGCTAGGTTTTTGATTGCATCAACCTCCGAAGTTTACGGCGATCCTCTTATACATCCTCAGCAAGAAGATTATTGGGGTAATGTTAATCCCGTCGGTCCACGCGGAGTTTATGATGAAGCAAAGCGATTTGCCGAAGCAATGACTATGGCTTATCATCGTTATCATAAACTTGATACGCGCATCGTGAGAATCTTTAATACTTACGGACCGCGTATGAGATTAGATGATGGAAGGGCACTTCCAGCATTTATCTCGCAGGCATTGAAAGGTGAAGAGGTAACAGTATTTGGCGATGGTAAGCAGACAAGAAGTTTCTGCTTTGTAAGCGATTTGATTGATGGAATTTATAAGCTGCTTTTATCTAACGAGCCTATGCCGGTAAACATTGGCAATCCTAACGAAATTACTATTGAAGATTTTGCCAAAGAAGTAATAAAACTAACCGGCTCAAAATCTAAATTAGTTTATAAAGATTTGCCTGTTGATGATCCAAAAGTACGCCAGCCGGATATAACACGCGCAAAAGAAATTCTTGGCTGGGAGCCAAAAGTAGATAGGGCAGAGGGATTAAAAATAACATTAGAATATTTTAGGAAAGAAGTGAAATAGCTGTAAGCATTAAGCTGAACAAACAAAAGAATAAAAGAAAAAACCCCAAGTGATTGGGGTTTTTCTTTTTAAAGCTTACGGCTTATAGCTGTTTTTTATTAATACATTCCATCCATACCGCCGTGAGGCATTTGCGGCATTGGTTTTTCATCTTCTTTCTTTTCATAAACAACTGCTTCTGTAGTTAATAGAAGAGAAGAAACTGAAGCTGCATTTTCTAAAGCCGTTCTTGCAACTTTAGTAGGGTCTATAACACCGGCTTTAACTAAGTTTTCATAATTCTCAGTAGCAGCGTTGAAACCGAAATCATCTTTTCCTTCGAGCACTTTGTTAAGAACAACTGCGCCTTCCAAACCTGCATTAGCAGCAATTTGCTTTAACGGTTCTTCGAGAGCTTTCTTAATTATCTTAACACCGGTTGTTTGATCTACATTTTCACCTTCTAAGCTGTCTATGCTTGAGATAGAGCGAACGAAAGCAACGCCGCCGCCTGCAACTATTCCTTCTTCAACTGCGGCACGGGTAGCGTGCAGAGCATCTTCAACGCGTGCTTTCTTTTCCTTCATTTCAATTTCTGTAGCAGCGCCAATCTTTAATACTGCAACACCGCCGCTTAATTTAGCCAAACGTTCCTGCAATTTTTCTTTATCATAATCCGATGTTGTTTTTTCAATCTGAGCTTTTATTTCATTTATTCTCTTCTTGATATCATCTGATGTGCCGTATCCTTCAACAATTGTTGTGTTGTCTTTATCAATGTTAAGTTTTTTAGCGCGTCCAAGATAATCTAAAGTAGCGTTTTCTAGTTTGAATCCTCTTTCTTCGCTGATAACTGTGCCGCCGGTTAATACAGCAATATCTTCGAGCATAGCTTTTCTTCTATCGCCAAATCCTGGTGCTTTAACAGCAGCAACTTTTAATGTTCCTCTTAGTTTGTTTACAACTAAAGTTGCAAGAGCTTCACCTTCTAAGTCCTCTGCAATAATTAATAATTGCCGTCCGGACTGAGCAATTTTTTCCAATATTGGAAGAAGGTCTTTCATAGCCGAGATTTTCTTATCGTGAATTAATATATATGGTTCTTCGAGGCTAGCTTCCATAGTTTCGCTGTTAGTAACAAAGTAAGGGGAGATGTAACCACGGTCGAACTGCATACCTTCAACAACTTCCAAGCTTGTATCAGCAGATTTGCTTTCTTCAACAGTAATAACGCCGTCTTTCCCAACTTTTTCCATAGCGTCAGCAATCAAGTTTCCAATTGCTTTATCGTTGTTTGCAGAGATAGAACCAACTTGAGCAATTTCTTCTCTACCGCCAACTTCTTTGCTCATAGCCTTCAAAGTTGCGATAACTTTTATTACTGCTAAATCGATACCTCTTTTTAAGTCCATAGGATTAGCACCAGCGGTTACGTTCTTCAAACCTTCGCGGTAAATAGCCTGAGCTAAAACAGTAGCCGTTGTAGTTCCATCGCCTGCAACATCGCTTGTTTTAGATGCAACTTCGCGAACCATTTGAGCACCCATATTTTCTACCGGGTTTTCTAGTTCGATTTCTTTTGCTACAGTAACACCATCTTTTGTAACTGTTGGTGCGCCAAATTTCTTATCAATAATTACATTGCGCCCTTTTGGACCTAATGTAACCTTTACTGCGTTAGCTAATCTATCTACACCATTTTTTAGCTGAGAGCGTGCATCGGTGCCATATTCAATTATTTTTGCTGCCATTTTCTATTTCTCCTTATACTATTTTACAATTCCGTAAATATCGCTTTCGCGCATAATTAAGTAATCTTCACCTTCAACTTTAATTTCTGTACCGGAATATTTTCCGTACAGAACAACATCACCAACTTTAACAGTTAGTTTAGTTAAAGTGCCGTTTTCGGCTGTTTTGCCTTCGCCAACTGCTACAATTGTTCCTTCAATTGGTTTTTCTTTTGCGGTATCAGGCAGAATAATACCGCCTTTTGTTGTTTCTTCAGCCTCTTTTGGTTTTACTATTACTCGGTCCTGCAGAGGTTGAATTTTGAACTTGGACATGATTCCTCCTTATTATTATTTTGTTGATTAGCACTCAGTATTTACGAGTGCTAAAATATAAAGGAGAGAATTTCTTGTCAAGACGCAATAATACAAGCTATAAGTCATTTTGGCGTAAATGCGGTAGAGAAAAAACCAGGTGATAACACACTTAAAACAGCTTTTACCCTGGATTTGTCATTAAAACTCACTCGGCTGTACAGAGATATTTTTGAAATCCAAATTTATTTTCTTAGTCGGTTTTCTTGCTCGTTAATTGTACTGTTTCTTTAGAAACTTTTTCTATTGTTAGAACTAGGATAAACGACTATAGGCAGCAAGAGCACAATATCATACGGGCTGGTTTATTGAACTGCCTGCAAAAATTTTTACAGATGAGAGTAAAAAGTTTAACACAACGAGGGCATAAAAGCTCTATCACATTTCAACGGAGCGTGCAAAAATGTAATCCAAATTTTTAAGCAGTTTCTCCGAATCGAACAATTCATCGATTTCGCTTTCCGAAAGATGTTTTCTGACATCGATAGAAGTGAGAAGCTCTTGTTTAAGATTTTTGTTTGTGTCAGCCCAAACATCCATTGCAGATTTCTGAACAAAGGTATAAGCATCTTCGCGGCTCATTCCTTTTTCTGTCAATCGGAGAAGAACAGATTGAGAGAATATTAAACCACGAGTAAGATTAAGATTCTTGAGCATATTATCTGGATAGATAATGAGATTATCAACTAATTTGATAGTTAGAGATAAAATATAATCAAGTGCAATGCAGCTATCTGGTAAAATTACTCTTTCCACTGAGGAATGTGAAATATCCCTTTCGTGCCAGAGAGCAACGTTTTCGAGAGCAGCAATAGAGTTGCTTCTGAGCAGTCTTGCTAAGCCGGTTATTCTTTCGCTTACAATTGGATTGCGTTTGTGAGGCATAGCAGAGGAACCTTTTTGTCCTTTAGAAAAATATTCTTCTGCTTCTAAAACTTCCGTTCTTTGAAGATGACGTATTTCGGTTGCAATTTTCTCCAGCGAAGAGGCAATTATTGCAAGCGATGAAAGAAAATGCGCGTGGCGGTCTCTTTGAACAACTTGAGTTGCAACAGGCTCCGGAGTAAGACCTAATTTTTCGCAGACATACTCTTCAACTTTTGGAGAGAGATGTTCAAATGTACCAACAGCGCCAGAAATTTTACCGCAGGAAACAGATTTAACAGCTTGCTCTAATCTTTCGATGCTGCGTTTTGTTTCTTCAAACCAGTTAGCAAACTTTAACCCCATAGAATATGCTTCTGCATGAATGCCGTGCGAACGCCCTACACAAATAGTACGCTTATGTTCAAGTGCTCGTTTGTTAAGAGCTTCTTTTAACGTATGCAAGTCTTTAAGAAGAATTTCTCCAGAGCATTTTAATTGATAGGCAAGTGCAGTATCTAGCACATCGGAAGAAGTCATTCCGTAATGAATATGACGTGAAGCCGGTCCAGCGTTTTCTGCAACATTAGTTAAGAAAGCAATAACATCGTGCTTGGTTGTCTCTTCAATTTCGAGAACGCGCTTTATATCAAACTTTGCTTTACTTTTTATTTCATCCAAATCAGACTGCGGAATTTCACCCATCAGAGCGCGGGCTTCGCAAGCCAGCACTTCAACTTTCAGCCACGATTCTAACTTAAATTCATCAGTCCAAATTCTTCCAATTTCGGGGCGTGTATAGCGGTCTATCATTTATTTCTTCTCCAGTTTCATTTTGCACGAAAGTTCTTGTTCACCGCGTATAAATTTTACTTCAACAGTTTCACCCGTTCTATATTCAAATATGTAACTAAGAAAAGATTCATAACTGCTGATTTTATTATTCCCTAAACTTACAATTATATCTCCAACTGCTAATCCTGCTTTTTCTGCCGGAGAACCTTTAGTAAGCTGCGAAACTATAACGCCGCGGTTGGCAAATAAATTATATGTCTTAGCAAAGTTTTCATCTACTGTCATAATGTTTAGACCGGTCCAAAAGTCGCGGTCAACTTTCCCTTTGTTTTTTAACTCCTCTACTACTCTTTTAATTTTATTTACGGGGATAGAAAATCCTAAACCAACATTTCCGGTTGAACCGGAAGCAGTGTAAATCATAGTATTCATACCAACAAGCTCGCCAAGTGCATTTACCAAAGGACCGCCGCTATTACCGGGATTAATAGCAGCATCTGTCTGAAGCATATTTACGTAGTAACGGTTGCTGCTTGGAGAGAGAGTCATTTCTGTAGCAGAGATAACTCCAACTGTTACAGTCGGTTTATCATTAATATCAAAAAGACCAAAAGGATTGCCAAGAGCAATTACCCATTCGCCAATCATAATTTTATCGGAATTGCCAAATTTAACATAAGGGAGGTTATCTGCTTCAATTTTCAAAAGGCAGATATCAGATGTTGGATCGCTGGTTATTGTTTTTGCCGTGTACATTCTTCCATCTGTAAGAGTAACAGCAGCCTCTACAGCATTTCCGGCAACATGATCGTTAGTAAGCACATATCCATCCGGTGAAATAATTACACCGCTTCCAAGTTGTTTTAATCTTTGGCTGTAAACTCTTGGTGGAAAAAACTGGCTCCAAAACGGATTAGTGCTCCATACATCCTGGTAGTGTCTTATTTCAGTTACACTAATACCAACTACAGCCGGACTAACTTCTTTAACCGTCTTTGTGATAATTGTCTGGCGTGAAGAAAAGATTTCATCATTAGCTTTATCGAGTTTAATATTTTGTGCGGACAATGTAAGTGTAACCACAAAAAATAAAATCAGAATTTGAATTTTCATTGTTACTAATCCTTATTATTATTAAATGTTTTTATGTAATCCTTCATTGGGATAATATGCTTGGAGAGAATAATTAACATTAATACCGAAACTGTATAGCTGAACTGCTCGAGTGAATAGGGTTTTATAAAGGAGTACATTATAAGCAATTGAGACAAAGCAAAAGAACTTACTGCTGTAAATATTGTAGCCATAAAGCTGCCAAGGTGAATGCTTTTGCTAAATAAGTAAATTGCTGTCCAATTAAGCGCCCAAATTAGAAGTACCGGAAGTGAAATAAAGAAAGCTCCGCCAGCAGCAGTGGCTAAGCCTCTTCCACCTTTGAACTTTAACCACGGCGAATAGCAGTGTGCAAAAACAGCAGCTATCAGCGCTGCTATTGTTATTATAAAGGTTCCTTCAACAAAATAATATGCAGTCAGCGAACTTAAGAATCCTTTTGAAGCATCAATTAGAAACACGTAAAAAGCAATTCTTTTAGATTTTGATACATTGAAGGAATTCATAGCGCCTACATTGCCGCTGCCATTTTGCGTTATGTCTATTCCGTGCGTCTTTTGTAAAAGTACATAGGCTGTGGGGAATGAGCCTATTATGTAACCGATTAGCAGTGCAATTATATAATTCATTATTATTTCCTTTGTGTAAGTAAGCTGAGTTATGAATTCCTAAGCGCTAATTTCGCTAAATTCAGTCTCAAACTTTGGTCTTTAGCAAATTTAAGAAATAAATTTTTTTCAGATTAATTTATTTTATAGCGTTATGTGAGCTTTTGTTCCGTTAAAATGGTGCAGTTTTAATGTATTTATTGCGAATAGACAATTATAAACGTGAAATAGTGCCGAGTAATGGACTAAATTAACGTAAATTTAGTCAGTCAAATAGCGGAATTAACGTGTATATCAAAAGAAAAGCCTCAGATTTGCTAAAAATGAAAGTAGCGCCCGGTAAAGTTACTGTGATATTAGGACCAAGGCGTGTTGGCAAAACATTCATGCTAAAAGAATATGTGAAAGAGAATAATGCAAAGACACTCTTTTTCAACGGAGAAGATTTTGCAATTCACGAATTGCTGAAACGAAGAAGCGTTCAAAATTACAAGAATTTGCTTGGCGACAGTGAGCTGTTAATTATTGACGAAGCACAAAAGGTTCCCGAGATTGGCAGCATACTAAAGCTGATTGTAGATTCATTTGATAAACTGAAAATTGTTGTAACCGGTTCATCGGCATTTGATATTTACAATTTGGCTGGAGAACCTTTAACAGGCAGAAAATATGAAATAAGATTATTCCCAATATCGGAAGAAGAAATTATTAAGATTGAAACAGTTGAAAAGAGAAAAGATAATCCCAAAAAATTCATTAGAAATGTCCCGCTAAATATAAGCGGGATTGCCGTAGGGCGTCCCGAAAATCGGGATATTTTTTTATTACAAGCAACGAAAATTTAGAATCATTGCTAAGGCAAGTAAACACATATAGTTACAGTTTGCGGCGCGGAGCGCAAATTATTCTATTGAATAATTTGGGATAACTATTTCTGGAGGACATATGATCAGCAAGAAATTGATTGGATAGAAGAAAGAGAAGGAGTTTTATCCGCTTATGAACTTAAGTTTAAAAATAAAAAAATACGTGAGCCAAAAGCATGGAAATTAAATTACCCAGCTTCAAATTATAGCTTAATTCATGAAGAAAATTATTTAGATTGGTTAACTTAAAAACTGTAGTGTTAATTAATTTTCATTAATTCAAAAGCGTTAGTACACTAAAATTGGAACGCGGATTAAACGGATTTATCTTGATGTCTCTGATTATTTTTTGATTAATCGCACTAACTTTCTTAGCAACTTAAAGATTTAACTCACACAACATGTAGATAAAGAATTAAATACTAACTCACCTTACGAACAACCGCGTTGATGACGTTAAACCTTTCTTGCGAAACGTAAGTTAATAAGCTCTTGATCTTCTTAAAATCCCTCCAAAAAAATTACACACAAAAAATCGAAATGGCGGCAGTTCCTAAAACGAAGAGATGGGTATTTATCTATAAAATTTCGGATTAATTATTACGCAGCGTTAATTAAAGATGCTGTAACGAGGATAGTAAACAACCTTAACCTGCGGCTTTGCGTCTTGGCAGAAACCTCTTTTTTCTCGCAGAGCCGCTAAGACGCAAAGATTATGGAAGTTACGTTTTGCGGAAACCTGTTTAAATCGTTAAGTCTTTCTTGCGTAAGGTGAGTTATTAATTAGTCACTTGTCATTCCAACTTAGCTAAGAGCGGAATAAACTGCAGCGGGAACCTGAAGGAAATCAATCGTTTCCCGTTTTCACGGGAATGACAATATCGATAATTCAGATGTTTCAGGTAAATATTGATTTTATTATAGTTAGCGCTAACCTAATTTTTATGCGTAAATATTTTTATTTATCTTGAGTGGTAAATCATAAGAAGCAAAACGGAGGCAGTTTGATTAATTATGTAGGGCGTTTTAATGTAACGCCATCATTACCGGAGAAGTTGGAGCCGTTAGGAGAAATTGTACACAATTTGTACTGGACATGGAATCATGATGCAATAGAATTGTTTAGAAGGCTTGATAGAAAGCTATGGGAAGAAACACATCATAATCCAGTTTCTATGCTTGGTAAACTTAGTCAGGAAAGATTAAACAACGTTTCTAACGATGACAGTTTTATTTCTCATATGAACAGAGTTTATGTTCAATTACATGTTTATATGCAGGAGAAAACATGGTATCAGAAGCATTACAATATTGAAGGGAAAAATTTTATAGCATACTTTTCAGCAGAATTCGGATTGACGGAATGTCTTCAAGTTTATTCTGGCGGACTTGGAGTGCTATCGGGTGATCATCTAAAATCTGCCAGCGATTTAGGTTTACCACTTGTTGGTATTGGGCTTTGTTATAAAGAGGGTTACTTCCAGCAGTATTTAACTAACGATGGCTGGCAGCAGGAAAGATATGATATTACAGATTTTTATAATCAGCCGATGAAACTTGTTGTAGATAAAGAACAGAATCCTGTTAAGATAGATTTAGAATTCCCTGGAAGGAACGTTGCTGTGCAAATCTGGCAGATACAAGTTGGAAGAGTTCCTCTATTTCTGCTTGATACAAATGTACCTGAAAACTCCGATGAAGATAAAAAGATTACACGAACGCTGTATGGTGGAAATATTGAAACTCGAATTCAGCAGGAAATAATACTGGGTATTGGCGGTATTAGAGCATTAAGTGCAATAGGAATTAAACCTATAGTCTGCCACATGAACGAAGGGCATTCTGCTTTTCTATCTTTAGAAAGAATTAGAGATTTAATCAAAGTTCATAATCTAACTTTTAACGAAGCTAAGGATATGAATTTCTATTCAAATGTATTTACTACTCATACGCCTGTGCCGGCTGGTATAGATATTTTTGCTAATGAACTGATTGAAAAATATTTCGGCTTCTACTATAGAAACGAACTTCATATTTCTGATAAAACTTTTTACAGTCTTGGAACTATAATAAAAGACAAAGCGCCAAGTAACTTTAATATGGCTCACTTAGCCATGAACATGGCTGGTTATGTTAATGGTGTAAGTAAACTTCACGGACATGTTAGCAAGAAAATGTGGCAGGCTGGCTTTCCAGAAATTCCATTCGATGAAATTCCTATTGATTATATAACTAACGGCGTTCATACTCCTACACATCTTTCTAATGATATGAATGAACTGCTCTATAGATATTTGGGAGAAACGTTTGTTCGCAATCCTTCCGATCCTGAAGTGTGGAAAGCTATAGATGAGATACCGGACGAAGAACTATGGCGGACACATGAACGAAGAAGAGAGCGTTTAGTTGCTCTTGCCAGAAACCGTTTAACAAAACAAATTACAGAGCGGGGCGGCTCAAAATCTGAATTAGCTTTTGCGCGTGAAGTACTTGACGTACAAGCCCTTACTATTGGTTTTGCAAGAAGATTTGCTACTTATAAAAGAGCTACTCTGATCTTTAGAGATATTGACAGGCTTGTAAGCATACTTTGCAATCCCGATTATCCAGTGCAGTTAATTATTGCCGGCAAAGCTCATCCAAAAGATGAAGAAGGTAAGAAGCTGATACAAGAAATTGTGGCTTTATCTAAAGAACCTATGTTGAGAAAGAAAGTAGTATTCTTAGAAAACTATGATATGAATGTTGCTCGTTATTTAGTTGAAGGCTGCGATATTTGGCTCAATAACCCAAGAAGACCTTTAGAAGCCAGCGGTACTTCCGGTATGAAAGTAATTGCTAACGGCGGACTGAACTTTAGTGTAATGGATGGCTGGTGGGATGAAGCATACACGCCTGACGCAGGCTGGAAGATTGGAAACAGAGAAGAATATGAAAATCTGGAGTATCAAGACGAAGTTGAATCTAGATTAATTTACGAAGCAATTGAGAAAGATATTGTTCCGCTTTTCTATAACAGAGGCGAGGACAAACTTCCGCGCGGCTGGATTTCGATGATGAAATCCTCTATGAAAAATTTAGGACCTGTTTATAATACTCATAGAATGGTTAAACAATATTCGCGCAAGTTCTACTTTGCTTCTTACGAAAAACGTATGGGCTTAATGAAGAACAACTGGCTTAAAGGAAAAGAGTTCTCGGCTTGGAAACATAAACTAAGCGATAATTGGAACAGGGTTAGATTTTTAAGCATCTCCGAAGAAAGTAAATTTGATGAAATTAGAGTCGGCTTAAAATATCCTGTAATTGCAGAAGTTGAGCTTGGAGACTTAACACCAGACGATGTAGAAGTGCAAATCTATTTCGGTAAGGTTGATAGCGGTGAAGATAATACTAAATCTATTGTTAAGATGAACCATATACCTAAGAAAGGTAAAACCGCCATTTATACTTACCGGGGAGAAATAGAATGTAAGGATACCGGACAATTTGGTTTTACTTTAAGAATTTTACCTCAGCACCAGATGCTTATTAATTCTTTTGAGCTTGGCTTGATAAGATGGGCGTGAGGATAGTGTTGAATTTTGAATTATGAGTGTTGAGTTGTAAATACGGAATATGAGTGTTGAGCATTAGATATGAATTATGAGATTAAAAGAATGGATTTAATCTAAAATATTATCAAGGGGTGGCATGGAAAAAAGTAAAAAGATTAAAGAAAGAAGTTTTGATTTTGCTTTGAGTATTATTGCGCTGTATAAAGAATTGAATAAGAATTCGGAATTTATTTTATCCAAACAGTTATTAAGAAGCGGTACAAGTATAGGTGCAAATGTACATGAAGCAGAAGCTGCCTCATCAAAAAAAGATTTTCTTAATAAAATGACCATTGCTTCTAAAGAAGCACGCGAAACTGAATACTGGATTAAACTACTTTTTGAAAGTAATTTAACAAAGACAGATTTAAAGTCATATTTGCAAGAAATTAATGAGTTAAATAAAATTCTAACATCCATTGTTAAAACTACAAAGGAATCTTTGACTAAAACACAATGAGGTTGTATCAAAAGTTAAAATTTAGATGTTGTCGTAAGCTTTAACCAGCGTATAATAAACAGAGTTGCAACTTGCGCCTTCACCTAAAGAAGTATTTTTGAAACAATCCATCAAAACTAAAAACTCAAAACTGAGAACTCTCTAAATGTTACTTGAAACTTTAGATTTACGCCGAAATGATGTTTTGATTTACTCTCAAAACAAATTCAATTTTAACGATAACTTCAAGATCATTTACAAGAATGAAAAAGTTAAACGTGTAAGAAGCATCAGTTATTTTGATGTATGCTCATTTGTAAAGGACCCTGCGCCGAAAAATTTAATTATTTACCGTCTTCTAACAAATGTAAACCACTTAGATGCTTATTCAACAAAGTATGGCTACTTTATCAGCATAAATGGTAAAGTTGAGTTAATTTATTTCGATCCAGTTTTTGCAATAAAAGATTTACGCCACCTTAGATTCGATTTAGACCCCGATCAATTTCGCTTTAAGATACAGCAGGCTGGATTAACAACTCTTAACAAAAAGAGTACAGAGCCTGTGCAGTCAAAATTTGTAGAGCAAAGCAAAGCCCCGGAAACCGGTTTTAACGAAGTTTATTCATTCGACTTAAAAGCCTTTGAAGCTCAGAATCAAAACGATAAAATTTTTGCTGATGCAATTTTTGCTTTTGAAGATGTTCTTTCGGAAGAAGAATATGTAGAAACCACTGCCAGAAAAATTGATGCCGGAATTAACAATTCGAATAGCACCAGAAAATTTGAAATTATTGATGAATTAGAAATTGCCGAAGACAAGCATGCTGCTAAACACAGCTTAAACAGATTGACTTCTCCTTCACCTGAAAAGATAAATGACCTACGCGAAGAAATTGTAGATTTATTGAAACAAGCACTTGGAATAAACGAAGGTGCAAAAAGCCTGCATCATGCAAACGTAAAACCTAATTTGGAGATGAGCCCGCAGTCTGAAGAAGCTCACTTGTTCGATCTTTTTAAGACAACTAACAAATCCGATCAACTTCCCTCAACTGCAAGAGATACAGTTGTACTAAAGTTCGGAAAGAATAAGTAGTCGGCAGCATGCTGGATACTGGATGCTGGATACTGGATGCTGGATGCTGGATACTGGATGCTGGATGCTGGATTTGATGAAGAATTTTTTGGGGTTAATTAACATCTATTCATTAAACTCATTAACTTTACTGCAGAATTTCGTTCAATAAAAATTTCTGCTTATGAAAAAATTTGGAATTACAGGAGTTGCCGGCTACATTGCACCAAGACATCTAAAAGCAATAAGAGATACAGGAAATATTTTAATTGCAGCTGCAGATCCGCATGATTCGGTTGGAATTTTAGACCAATATTTTCCGGAGGCAGCTTACTTTTCAGAAATAGAAAGATTTGACCGCCACTTAGATAAACTCAGAAACATTAACGAAGGGATCGACTATTTAACTATCTGCTCTCCTAATTATCTGCACGATTCTCATATAAGACTTGCTCTGCGAAATGGCGCTGATGCTGTATGCGAAAAGCCGCTTGTATTAAACTCGTGGAATCTTGATCTGCTGCAAAAACTTGAAGAAGAGTATGAAAAAAAAATTTATACAATATTACAATTAAGAGTGCATCCTTCTCTTATGAAACTGAAAGAAGAGATTGAGACGGAAAAGGTTAAACGTAAAACGAAATATAATGTTGAGCTGACTTATATTACTTCCAGAGGCGTATGGTATAATTATTCATGGAAAGGAAATTGCCAGAAGTCGGGCGGCATTGCAACTAATATCGGTATTCATTTATTCGATTTAATGATTTGGCTTTTTGGAAAGCCTCTTAATGTTAGAGTTCATAATAATACACTTGTTAATTCAAAGGGAGAACTTGAACTCGAGAATGCTTTTGTAAGCTGGCATTTATCAATAGATAAGAACGATTTGCCCGCTGCATATAAGGAGCAAGGCAGAAGTACTTTCCGCTCTATTATAATTGATGATAATGAAATAGAATTCAGCGATGGCTTTTCTGAATTGCACTCGAAAGTATATCAGGAAACTTTAGCAGGAAACGGATTCTGTATAAATGATGTAAGAGCTTCTATTGAGCTGGTACAAAAGATAAGAGGAATGTAATAATCAACTATTAGAAGTCTGCAAACTGTAAATGTGATCTGTTTTTTGAAACGAAAAGCATAACAAAAGAATAGAACGCTGTCCCTTCTCAAATAATTATGTTCACTAATTTCTATACATTTTCACAAAGATTTTCTTAACAATTTTTTGATCGTTTCATGAACGGAATAATAGAAATACAACAATATTTTAAGTAGCTCACCTTACGCAAGAAAGACTTAACGCCTTAAAGCAAGTTACTAAGGAACGTAACTTCAATAATTTTTGAGGCTTAGCTGCTCTGCGAGAAAAAAGAGGTTTCCCGCTAAGACACAAAGCCGCAAGTTAAAGTTGTTAACTATCCTCGCTGCAGCATCTGTAATTAACGCTGCGTAAAGATTATCCCGAAATTTTATAAATAATGCCATGCTCTCCGTCTTAGCACTGCTGCCATTTCGATTTGCGATTTTT
Organism: uncultured Melioribacter sp.; assembly: GCA_964575995.1. Classification (GTDB taxonomy): domain Bacteria; phylum Bacteroidota; class Ignavibacteria; order Ignavibacteriales; family Melioribacteraceae; genus Stygiobacter. The sequence continues at coordinate 44,825 of CAZNTN010000025.1, forward strand.
TGTATGCATATTTTTGTGGGATATTTTAATATTATCAAGAACTTATTAACTTACGTTACGTAAGAAAGGTTTAACGTCATCAAAACAGGTTTCTGCGTAATGTGAGATAAGATATTAAAGCATTTCATTAATTTTGAATTGTATAAAAAAATCATTCATAACTAAATGAATAAAAAGTATATTAAAAATTTGGCGGTTTCAAAGAAGAAATTTCATTTATCAAAAGCAAAAATGCCTTTTGAAGAGAAGATAAATATAATTATCGCTCTTCAAAAACTTGATGCTGAAATGGCAAAAATAAATAAAAGCAGATGTAACTCTAATAAACAAAAATTTATTTGGCAGATTGATACACAAGAGTGAACGGGGAAGGCACTGAGTATCTATGTGACTGATGAGTTGATAGGTTTGATGTAAAAAAGTAACAGAGGGCAGAATGGGCAGAGTACATAAGTGCCTGAGGAACTGAGTACAGAGTGGAAAGAAGGAAGCTGCTTGATGCACGAGGTTGGAATTAGCAATAGTAAATGATCTATGATAAATTGTAAATTATAAAAACAGAATAGAGTAATAAGAATTAACATTTAGGAATTAGGAAGTAAGAATTTGGATTTACGAGGATAGAAGTAGAAATTGGAAATTATAAATGATAAAAATAAAAGAAGCTTAAATCCTAAAAACGGGCTGCATTCTAAATGAAAATTTGTACCAAACTGATAAACTTTTTGTGAGTATAAAGTGATAAAAAACAATGCAGATATAAGATGGATACAAAGATTCTCAAATTTTCAAGCCGCAATTGTTAAGTTAAAGGATGGGTGGCTTTATTAAAGTATTTTTGTGGTCACACTGAACAATGACGAAATGTGATTTTGATTAAAAAATGTCAGTCTTCGACAAGCTCACCATGACGGATTAAACCTTTAGAGACAAGCTCTAATGAATTT
>CAZNTN010000026.1:0-18898 GCA_964575995.1 uncultured Melioribacter sp.
CTATCCGGTTTGCTCTGAGTGTGACTTCATTGAGGTTTTTTAGAACGGGGATTGTAGAATCAACTAACTGCTTTATGTCATTTTGAAGGTTGTTTAATTGAACAGTAAGTTTTTTAAGAACGAGAATCAAATAAATACATAAAGCAGTTGCAGTAATAATTAACAAGACAAGTAAAATTTGTACTAAGACTGACATAATTTACTATGCTTCCTTTTCAGCTTTGTATGCGTCCATACCTGCTTTAAGAGCAGTTTTAAGGCGCTCGCTTTCTTTTTCTATTTTTTCCTTTCCGGCTGTTGCTGCGGTGCCGGCTTTATCTTTTGCTTCAACTAAAATTCTTTCTGCTTCGTCTAGAAGAGAATCAACTTTCTCTTTTGTCTCAGCAACTAAACGTTCGGATTTTTTTTTCCCTTCGTTAATTAGTTGAGTAGCTTTCTCTTTTGCGGTGGATAAATAACCTTCTGCATCATCCATAAATTCTTGCGATTTATTTTTAATATCCGAGCGAAGTTCTTTGCCCGATTTTGGTGCGAAAAGAAGCGCAATAATTGAACCAACTGCAGCGCCGGTTAAAAATCCAACTAATAAACCTTTTCCCATTCCATTATCTTCATTAGCCATCTTAGCCTCCATTTTATATTGTTTGATATAGTACCAAAATAGCGAGGTTAGCCCCGAAAATCAAGGATAATGATGTCTAAATCAGCATTCATTATTTCTTGAACATCTCTAAAAAAAAGCTCTTATCTCTTTCAAGCTCATTTAAGGCTCTAGCTTCTTGGTTTATTTCTCCTTTACTAAGAATGTGTTTCGAAAATTCTTCACTCTTTAAAACTGTGCAGCTATTATCCTTTGCATACTTAATTAAATTATGGTCCGATGAAACCAGAATGATTAGCTTTCTGCTTTTAGAACGGTCAATTTCTTGCTTGATAAAATAATCGGAAATGTGTTTCTCGGAATAAACAATTTTCCCTTTTGAAAGATGTAAAGGAGTGTTTGCAAAACCATCTAAGTGCAGTGTTAAATTGCATTTCTTACCGGCAAAAAATCCGTTTAACAAATTAACCAACTGCACCCGGCTTGCTTGCTTATCCTTAGACTGTATTTCCCTAAGAGATGTAATCTTTCCAATTAAGTTATTGCCGTCAATTATGTAATGATTCATTTAAATTCCGCAAGTTTACTTTATGATAAGTCAAGATTTTCTAACAGAAATTTTGGCTTAGCCATTTTCTGAAACTGCTAACCTGTAATATCATTCAACAATTTCAAAATATCTTTATGAGAAAAAGGTTTAGATATATAATGTGAACAGCCAGAGCTTAAAAACTCATCTCGGTCATTTGATGAAGCGTATGCAGTCATTGCTACAATAGGTTTGTTTTCGTACCCATCTATTTTCCTAATAAATTGAGCTGTCTGTAAACCATTAAGTTTATCTTTCAAATTTATATCCATCAAAATAATATCGAAGATTTGATTTTTGGCTTCTTCAATTGCATTATAACCGTTGTTTACAGAAACCACATTATAGCTTTTTTGTAACATAGCCTCTACTACTCGGCAGTTAATAGCGTCATCTTCAACAAGAAGAATTTTATATTTAGTATTTATTGAAGTAACGTTTGCATTATGTTTATGCTCATCTCTTTTAGTAATTTTATTGGCGTTAAGAAGAGAATTGGAATAAGGCAGCAGAATTGTAAATGTAGAGCCAGCACCTATTTCGCTTTTAACCTCAATACTTCCATTAAGCAGATGCAGAAATTTTTTAACTATTGTAAGACCAAGCCCAGTACCTTCAAAACGACGTCCCATTCCTTCGCTTACTTGACGAAACTCTTCAAAGATATAATCATGTTTATCTTTATGAATTCCAATGCCGGTATCTGCAATCTTAACTGCTATTTTATCATCTAATATGCTAACAGAAACTGTAACGCTGCCTTCATTAGTAAACTTAATTGCATTGTTGATAAGATTATCAACAATTTCTCTAAGTAATCGTTCGTCAGAGTTTATCAGCATCTCTTCAGTAGAATATTTTTCAATTAAAGAGACACCCTTACGAGCCGCAGTCTTTTTGTACAAAGTTATTTCGTCAGATAAAAGTTTAGTTAAATTGAAAACAGATAAACTAACAGAAAGGTTATCAGATTCCAGTTTTGCAAAATCTAGTATTTCTCTAACAGTATTTAGCAATCGAATACCACTGGCATGAATTATTTCTGCATTAGCTTTGCATTCACCTTCGTACTCATCGATCATAAACTCCGAAATGCCAAGCAATCCAACTAATGGAGTTCTGAGTTCGTGACTCATGTTTGCCATAAAGTTAGATTTAAGCCGGTTCATTTCTTCAGCTTTTTCTTTGGCTTCAATTAATTCCGCTAACATTTTTTTCTTTTCTGTAATATCTTCTTTGATAGCAACAAAATGAGTAACAATTCCCTCCTCATCTTTGATTGGAGAAATTATTACATCTTCCCAGAACAGCTCTCCGCTTTTCTTTTTATTGTGTAGTTCGCCATGCCAATCATTGCCGGATAAAATAGTATCCCAAAGATTTTTATAAAAGTCTTGAGACTGCTTACCAGATTTTACTATGCTGGGGTTCTTACCAATTACTTCATTTTCGCTAAAGCCGGAAGTTTCTGAGAATTTAGGATTTGCGTACTCAATATTTCCTAAAAGGTCTGTTATTAATACGCTAACCGGGCTCTGTTCAATAGATCTGTTTAAGAGTTTAATATGACTCTGAGCCTTTTTCCGTTCGGTGATATCGTGAGCTACTCCTTGAAGCCCAATTACCGTATCATTTTTAATTATCGGTTTTTCATATACTTCAAGTGTAACCATATTTCCATCAGCGTGTATAATTTCTACTAAGATTGGTCCGCTTGTAATTTGCCCTTCAACGTGGTTTTTAGCTCTTTCGATTGCAAGAGCATTAATTTTTGAATTGCTAACGAACCAGTGATTTTGCCCGAGCCATTGTTCTACCGAGTAACCTGTTATCTTTTCTACTGTTGGAGAGACATACGTAATATTTGCGTTTGCATCTTGAGTATAAAAGAAAAAATGGGGAGTTCCTTCAACAAGCATTCTCATTTTGTCTTCGCTTGCTTTTAATTCTCCTTCGGCAAGTTTGCGTTCTGTAATATCTCTAATAGAGCCGTCTATATGGTCCGGTTTTCCATCGGCATCAAATATTAATCTGGCATTTATTGAAGCATATACAATTTTGCCTGACTTGGTTTTTATTCTAAGCTCGTAATCTCTTAGCTCGCCTATTTCTTTAATTTTTTTTAAAAACGCCTTTCTGTCATCAGGTTCGTAATACAAATTGGTAATATGACTGCTAATCAATTCTTCTCTAGAAAAATCAGAATGATATTTAATAGAAGGACTTAATTCACAAATTGTTCCATCAAGTTTAACTTGATAAAAAACATCTTGAACATTTTCAAAAATAGTGCGGTATTTTTCTTCGCTTTTACGCAAAGAGTTTTCCGTTCTTTTTCTTTCATCAATTTCTTTTTGCAGTTTCTCGGCTAATATTCTTAGTACTTTTTCAGCTCGTTCGGTTTCAAGCAATTTATCTTCAAGTTTTCGGACGAGTGCTTCGTTATATTGCTTTAGAATTACTATTTCGGGTTTGTCTTCTGGCGGATTATCAACAAACGAACAATTTTTAACTTCATTAAGAACATCATGAACAATGGTAATAAAAGCATCGGGCTCTTGTGGTTTAAGAATAAACCTGGCAGCGCCAAGCGAAAAGGCAAATTCTTCGTCTTTGGGGTCTGTGTAGGTTGCCGTGTAAAAAATAAAAGGAATATTCTTTAGGAGTTTATCTTTCTTACATTCACGGCAGAAAGTATAACCATCCATTACAGGCATTAGAATATCCGAAATTATTATATCCGGCACATTTTTTTTAGCAAGTTCTAATGCTTCTTTTCCATTTCCGGCTGCAATTGTTTCAAGGTTAATTGTATCCATCAACGATTGAAGTAGATAAATATTTTCTCCCTTGTCATCAACAATCAATACTTTAGACATTAATCCTCCTTTTAATTACTATTCATAAAAGATTCAAGTTGAGATATAAATGTATCCGGGTCAATTGGTTTTTCAATGTAACCGGTTGCGCCGGCTTCAAGAGCTTTTTCTTTATCACCAAGCATTGCAAAAGATGTAACAGCAATTATTGGCGTGTCTTTTAATTTAAGGTTTTTCCTTAATTCCCGTGCAATTGAATATCCGTCCATCTCCGGCAGTTGAATATCTAATAAAATTGCATCGGGAGCAGATTTTTCTGCAAGTGAAACTCCGTCAACTCCATTGAAAGATTGAATGACTTGAAAGTTATTAATCTCAAGAAGATATGTAAGCATATACATATTCTGCACATTGTCTTCTATAATTAAGATTTTTCGCTTCATTGTCTTTAGTCCCTTTGGAAAATAAAGTTAAGTAGTAACATGAACACTAGGCAGAATGCAGTAGGCAGAATGCAGCGAGCCGTTTTTCAAATTAATTTTGAAAAGGTTTAAAATCTTCAGCCTGCTGAATCATTCTGCCTAACATTTTTCCTACTTCTTCATATTGTTCAACTAATTTATTTCTTAATGATTCCTCTATATAACCACAGTCCTTTGATAAATCTAACCATACTTGAGTTTCGCTTGCTTCTCCATCTGAATCGGAAAGTTTATTTGCAAACATTTTAGGATATTGCCTTTTCCTAAATCCTTCTGCAATATTTACAGGAACACTCCGTGACGAACGGCGAATTTGATCGGTCAAAGAATAGAGTTCTTCTTTAGGAAATTTTTTAGTCAATTCAAATATCTCCATCGCTAACTTATATGAAAGCTGAAACACTACTAAATCTCTGAACCCTTCATATTTTTTCATTTTCTGCCTTGGAAAACTCAAAAATCTTTTTGTTACTGCATTCAGCCTACTGCCTCTGCTTACTTAACGGGTAATGAAACTGTAAATGTGCTGCCAACACCGAACTCTGATTCGACTGTAATTCTGCCATTCAGTAATTCAACTAATTTTTTGCAGATAGATAAACCAAGCCCGGTTCCATCATGCTTGCGTGTTGTACCAATATCAACTTGGCTGAAAGGTTTAAACAACAATTCCAATTCATCTTCCTTAATTCCAATACCAGAATCTTGCACTCGAATTACAAGAGAGTTATCTCCTTGTAAGCAATCAACTTTAACAAAGCCCTTCTCTGTAAATTTAATAGCATTGTTCACCAGGTTTAACAGTATTTGTTCAATCCTTAGCTTATCGCTGATTATTATGTGAATACCCGGCTCAATAAAAACACCGATCTCTAAATTTTTCATTAACGCAAATTGTTTGCTAGAATCAATTACTTTATAAATAATCTTAGGAAGTTCTACAGGTTCAAGATTTAGTTTTAACTGTCCGGCTTCTATTTTTGAAAGATCCAGAATCTCGTTGATAAGAGAAAGAAGGTGGCGCGAACTATTCTGCACCATACCAAGTTGTTTCTTTTGTTCGGGATTAAGTTTACCCGGATGTTCTTGCATCAGAATTCCAGAAAATCCAATTATCGAATTTAGTGGAGTGCGAAGCTCGTGAGACATAGTAGCAAGAAAAGCAGATTTAAGTTTATCGGCAGATTCTGCCCGGTCTTTAGCAATTTCCAACTCAGCGGTTCTCTGTTTAACAAGCTGTTCAAGGTTTTCGCGGTAAAGTTTTAATTCGTTTTCGTTTTTTTTACGTTCGGTAATATCAGTGCAAATATAAAGCATAAGCCGCTCCCCGCTAACTTCACTGTATGCCGGGCTGCCGCTTATGAACACATCGAATATTTTTCCCTCTTTGTTCTTTATCCGAGTCTCGAAGTATTGTTTCTCATCTGGAATTTCCGGCCATGTTTCTTGCAGTTTTTCTTTTGTAGAATAGATTACATCCCAATCCCAAGAATATAATTGCAGTGTCTCTTCAATTGTATAGCCAATCATTTTAGCAAAGCTGGGGTTGGTCTCAACTACTTTAAAATCTTGATTAAGCACAAAAATACCGTCTTGAGCGCTGTCCAATAACAATTTTCTTTTTTTGCCTTCTCTAATTACTTCATCCTCTTCTTTCACTCGTTGAATTGCAATTTCTGCTAAGTGAGATGTTCTATCAATCATTTCTAAATCTAGTTGGCTTGGCACTGCGGGAGTCTTAGAATACAGTGCAAAAGAACCAAGCACTCTTCCATTTTTACCGATGATAGGATTAGACCAGCATGCACGCAAATCAAATTTCAAAGCGAGATTTTTATAATCCTTCCACAACGGATCGTTTTCTATATCTTTTACAATTACTTGCTTTTTTGTAAACATAGCAGTGCCGCAGGAACCGGCGGTTGGACCAATATCTAATCCTTCAATGGCATCGTTAAACTCTTTAGGCAAATTTGGCGCAGCGCCGTAGCGAACATGAATTCCATCCTCATCAAGTAATAATATAGAGCCTGTAATTTCTGGAGAGAGTTTTTCTATGTTAAGCACAATTGATTCCAAAATTTCGGGCATAGATTTTCGCTTTGCAATCATTTCTAAAATTTGTTTTTCAGATTCGAGCAGCAGTTCCATTCTTTTTCTTTCGGTTATATCTTCAACCATTCCAAATATTTGTTGTGGAACGCCATCTTCTTTTCGTTTGAAAATTGATTCTTTAGACTGAAGCAGCCGCCACTCTCCATCTTTTCTTTTCATTCTGTAACTGCTTTCTATAATTTGCAAATCGTCTGCTTCATAATATTTGGGGATAGTGTTTTTAATATAGTAAGCAAAATCATCCGGGTGCATTAAGTTAGAAATCAATTGGGACTGCATTCCGCTTATTTCTTCTTCTGAGTAGCCAAGCACACTTTGAATGGTTTTGTTAGCATAAACATTTTTCGCTGCCTCAATATCATAGATATAAATAAGATCGGGCGAAGCATTTAAAATGCTCTCAATAAACAGCCTGTTTTGTTCAAGTTTAGCTTCGTTTTTCTTTCCTTCTGTTATATCATAAAAGAAGATGGATAGCCCTTGGCTCGAAGGATATATTCTATTTTGAAACCATTTATCATACGGCGGATAATATTCTTCCATCTTGATAAATACTTGTTCATTAAAGGCTTTATAATAATTATTGTAAAACGGCTCTCCTATTCCTTCCGGAAACTCGGTCCAAATATGTTTCCCAATCATTTCTGCCGGATTACGGTTGAATATTTCGCCCGCTTTTTTGTTCATATACGTATAACACCAATTTTTATCGAGTGATACAAATGCATCGCTTATGTTTTCCAGAATACTGCTGATCTGATAAGCAGATTTCATTTCTTTCTCTACTGCAGCTTTTCTTTCGGTCAAATCTTCAACGCTGGACCAAATATAATTTTCCCCTTTCATATTATAGATTATTCCATTTAGAAGAACCGGAACAAAATGACCATCTTTGTGGACATATTCTTTTTCGTATGGACCGTATCTGCCAGTATTCTTAAGCTTTTCTAGTTGCATGCTTTCTTCTATTTCATATTTTCTGGGAGTAATATCCCAATAAGTAAGCTTCAAAGTATCATCAACCGAATAACCAATAATTTTTGAGTAAGCAGGGTTTACATCAACTAAAGAGCCATCCATTTTACAAAGAGCAAGCCCTACCGGCGAAATCTTAAACAGTATCCGATTGTATTCTTCATTATCATAAAGTCGTTTTATATTGAATTGGCGGGTTATTAAGATGTAAAAGCCCATCCACAAAACGAATATGCCGGCGATTCTGTTAAATAATCCAACGGTTGGGTCTATTCCAGATGGCGAATAAAAATAACCCGCCATTATTAAAGTTGTACATAGAGAAGCAATAAAAAATTGAAAACCGCTATCAAACGACTTGAATGCAACAAGAACGATTATCAGATAAATAAGCCAGACTGAATACCCGAGAGGAGTTAACAGATCGATAAGAAATACAACGAGCGAGAGAAAAACAACTAAAAGATTCCCGAAACCAATTTTGAATGAGTTTAGCGATTTCATAATTAACCCAAAGTAGTTCTAACAACAGTATTTAGAAACTTTATCTTGCTTAATTACAACTAACCAATTTTCATAAAGAAAATAGTGAAAAATTGAATCAACTTCATTAGTACAAAAATTAAGCGCTTTGCGGCTAAAGACTAAGAGTTTTGATGTTTTATTAACCACAGCGCCAAGACAATATGTTAATATCAAAACTATTATTGCAGCCGCCTCACCAACATGAGACGGGCACTAAGGCAAGAGAGCATGGTGCAAGTTTGCGCTTCTTTGATAAAACCGCAGCATAAGAGCTGCCCATGCCAACTATTTTACAATTTATACACAACATTTAACCCAGATTTGTCATTAGAAAAAGCTGAGTTAAGTTGCTTTATAAGAATAAGATAAATTTTATTTGGCTTGTGGAAACAGAAAAATTCAAAGTAAGAAACAGTCTAAGAAAATTAAAGCAGCGGTATCAAAAATATTTTTTTACAGCTTACTGAATTCTTAATTACAAATTTTGGTTTAAGGATGTGGCTAAAAAGCTGCAAGGATGTGGACTTTAGAACCAAAAGTTTCCAACTCTCCAGATCTTGAGTAACGCTGGTTGAAATTAAAGTTTATAGTGCAGGATTTAAGCTTTGCATTGTGCGAGAAAGAAAGTCTTGTAAGATTTACAAAATTAAAAAGGAAATTCTTCTTTCAAATCTACTTTTTGCTGCTCTTTAAATTCAGTATTTCTTTCTGCCAGAATGTGAATTGAATTTCCTTCAATATAAATTGATTTGTAAGGTGCAACCGGGCAGGCATATTCGCAGGCGCCGCAGCCAATACAATATTTTTCTCTTACTTCGGGAATGACAAGTTTACCTTCGTATGGAATCATGTGAACTGCTTTTGTTGGGCAATGTTCCGAACAAGCTCCGCAATCTGTTTTTTCTGTCTTAACAATACAATTATCTTCAACAAAAATTGCTTTTCCAAGCTGAACTAATTTTTTCTTTTCTAACTCTAAAGGGAGAATTGCACCGGTTGGACAGACATCTCCACACACTTTACATTCAAAATTACAGAAGCCTGCAATAACATCTACGCGCGGCTGTAACATTCCAGAAAAACCATACTCCAAAAAAGATGGCTGCAATACCTGAGTAGGACAAGCGCTAACACATAAATGGCAAGCAGTGCATTTAGAATTAAACCTTTCTATACTTTCGGAGCCGGGCGGCGATAAGGCAACTTTTCTAAATACAGGAACAGTACTTGGCTTTGTAGCTTTAATTTTCTTTTTTACTTGTGCTCCAATTGCAGATAAAGAAAGTAAATAGATGGAAGTCTTTGTAAAAAAATCTCTTTTCGATTTGTCGGCGGCTTCACCTTGCCCCTCTTTTTTCTTAAATGAAAACGTGTATGAAATTCCCTCTGTAGGACAGGATGTTAGGCAGTTGAAACAGCTAATACATCTTGTAACATCAATAGTTTTGTTATCGCTGTCTATACAGTTTGCTTTACACTCACGAGCGCATGCACCGCAGCTTAAACAATCTTCTTCTTTTATAATAACTCTAAAAAGAGAAACCTTAGATAAATAACCGAGTAGAGTTCCTACCGGACAAACTGTGTTGCAGTAAAGTCTTCCTTTTTTCCATGCCATCACAATAACTAAAAGAGAAAATGCAAATGTTACAGCGAATGGTATTAAATGGAAAGCCTTAAGATCGAAAGGATACAGCCAGTAAATTCCTGCGTTTTCTAAAATTGAAGCTGCAATGTTATTTACAAAAGCAAAAACCGGTCTAAAAAAGGTGCCGGCAAATCTTCCGTAAATGCTGTAAGGGTCTAAAAAACTTACAGCTGCTGCACTGCCCAAAATGAGAACTATAACAGGCAAAGCAAGCAGAAAAAATCTTAGGACTTTATATTCCTTTAGATACTCTCTTCGGCGTTTCTTTTTATTTCTAAATCTACCGGCAATATTGTTTATAACATCTTGAAAAGTACCAAGCGGACAGATACTTGAACAGTAAACCCTTCCAAAGAGAATAGTTAATAAAAGAATAATAATAAATCCGAAAGTTGTAAATGAGAAAAGGGCAGCAAACTTTAACAGTGATGGAACAAATTGAAGAAAAATTATTTTGTTCGATATTGCAGGTGTTACTAAATGGAATATGTCTATAAACAAAAAAGTAGTAATTAATAAGAAAAATATCGAAACAACAATTCTAATTTTCCGGAGAAGAGGCGTGTTCATTAATCAATCACCGGCTTACAAGATAATGCGTTTAATATTAAGCTTAGATAATTCCATAGTTCCAATCTTCATAGAGTCTGCTATTTTAATGTAACTAACATCCGAAGGTTCCAAGCCGAACGTTTTTGCAGCAGCAGCATCTGCAGCCACCATATCTGTAGAAATAATTTGAGATTTCATTAAAGCTATATCAGCAGCAGAAACACCTCGCGGTCCGTTTTGCTTCATTACGTAATATGCATCAACTATATTAAGCAGAGGTTTTTTTGTGTAAGTACAATAATCTGCAATACACTGATGCAGATTGTTGCGGTGCCAGTAACCTCTATCCCAAACAACTCCCATCAAGTTTTTCATACAAATAGTAAGTTTAGTAGAGGCGTGGTGTTTAAGAATTGGTATGTTTATAAAAACATCTGAATCCAAAACGAGCTCGTGCACTTTAGTTTTTGTTAAAGATTTTCCAAAATTAATAGATACTTCTTGATACATACCTTCGCTGTTGCCGGGCACCATTGTACCGCCGGCATCTTTAACAGCTTTTTCAATTCCACTGTTAGCATAGCTTCGTTTCCAATCATCGCATGTATGATCGAATACATAAACTTCCTTTGCGCCAGCATCGAAGCAGTGTTTAACTACACGCGATACTAATTTAGGATTTGTGTTAGCGCCCCGCTCGGGCACAACATCCCATCCAATATTTGGTTTTACTACTACTTTTTGATTTTTTTTAACAAACTGTTTAATTCCGCCGAGATGCTTTATAGCTTCATCAAACATAACATCCGGTTCGCCTCCTTTAATAGCCACTAAATCAAATGCTGGCGGAGTTGTGGAACTTGTATTTGCCAGCATACTTCCGTAAACACCCGGCAATGTAACAGATGCGCCGGCTAAAAAACCAGATTTCAAGAACTCTCTACGTTTCATTTCATCTTCCGCAAAAAATTTATAAAAATTTTGTGGCAACATATCAATTTGCTATTTTGTATTCAAGAAATTAATTGAGGTACTAATGAAATCTCTCGTCCTGCCGCTTGAAAAAAGCAAAATCAAAGACATTTTGTTTGATTTATCTGCCGTTGCGTTTATTACTCTAACTCCTGCATTATCTCACATTAGTGCATTACCTGTCTATTTTTTAGAGCCAATGCGAATTGCTGCTCTGCTTGCTTTGGTTCACACATCTAAGAAAAACGCATACTTGCTTACTGTGATACTTCCGCTATTCTCTTTTATGATTTCATCTCATCCTTCGTTTGTAAAGGCTGCGTTAATTTCTTCTGAACTTGCTTTGAATATCTTCTTGTTCTATCTGCTGAGCAAAAAAATAGGCAATTATTTCGGCGTTGCATTATTCTCTATAGTTATGAGCAAAATTTACTATTACTTACTCAAGTTTGGTTTGCTGCACGCAGGTTTATTAGGTGGAGAGTTAGCGGCATCCCCAATTTGGCTGCAAGCCGTTTTAAGTCTGGTTTTTGCCAGCTACATCGGTTGGTTTTACAAAAAAAGAATTCAGCTCTAATTAATCTATTCTCTCTTATAGTCTTTATATCGATTAGGATAAGAAATAGTAAAACGCAGAATACTGAGGTTTAATGGCAATTCCAGATTTCCAGAGTTTAATGCTGCCACTATTAAAGTTTTTTTCTAATAGTAATGAATATTCAACAAAAGAAGCAGTCCAGATTTTTAGCTCAGTTTTATAAATTAACCGAAGAGGAATCATCTGAGCTTCTTCCAACTAGAACGCAAAGCACATTTAGTAAGAGAGTACATTGGGCAATTGCTCATTTTAAGATGGCTCACTTCTGGAAAATACTAAGCGAGGACATTATAAAATAACAAGCAATGGTTTGACTCTTTTAGAATCTAAACCAGAGATTGTTAATCTTCGCTTGCTTAAAACAATACCAGAATACATTGAGCATACCAAATCCTTTAAAAAAGATAATGTTAGTAATGCTGAAGAATCTAAATTAGACCCCGCAGACGAAAATCTTACTCCCGAAGAGAGCTTGGAATACTCATTTCAAAAAATAAACAAATCACTTGCACAAGATTTGCCAGCAAAAATCAAAAAAATGTCAGCCTCATTTTTTGAAAAACTTGTAATAGAACTTCTTGTTAAGATGGGTTATGGTGGTTCGATAAAAGATGCTGGAAAAGCAATTGGGAAAAGCGGTGATGAAGGAATTGATGGAATTATTAAAGAAGATAAGTTGGGTCTCGACTTAATTTATGTCCAAGCAAAAAGATGGGAAAGCGTTGTAGTTGTAGGGCGCCAAGAATTGCAAAAATTTGTTGGTGCTCTTGCTGGTCAAGGTGCAAAAAAGGGAATATTTATAACAACTTCATATTTTTCAAAAGAAGCTCTTGAATATACACCTAAGAATGAGACTAAGATTGTATTAGTTGATGGAGAACAATTAGCAAAGTATATGATTGATTATGATCTGGCTGTTGCTACCGTTACCAATTATCAACTAAAAAAAATTGATCTTGATTATTTTGGCGAAGAATAACGCAATCCCTTTCTTCAAACCAACTAATCTTCGTGCTATGCAGAAGATTATTAGCTCTTTCCCTTTTCGATTTATATTTTTCGTACGTTCAAATAATTAATGCGAAATAAAATGAAAAGTGTTAAAGAATATTACAACAAAACCGGCTGGACAAAGCAGAAAGGTAAATACGTTGATGCTTTATCCTTTACAACTACAAAAGGAGATGATTACCAAAAAAAATGTCATAATAGACTTAGAGAACAAATCGGGAGTTCAGAACTATTACTTGATGTTGCATGCGGCGCTTTTCCATTTAATTCAAACGGAAAAAAGCAGTTATGTATTGATTTTAGTATAACTGCCGTAACCGAAGCAAAAAGGAACAAGCCGGATGGTATTTTTGTGCTTGGAGATATTACTTCTCTTCCTTTAAAAAATAATTGTGTTGCAGATACTGTTTCGATGCATACAATTTATCATGTAAATAAGGATAAACAAGAAGCAGCTATTAAGGAGCTAATTAGAGTAACAAAAAACAAATGCTATATTGTGTACAATGCAGGCAAACACGCTAAGCTTGTTAATATTTTATCGCTTCCTTTGCAGTTGTGGAACTGGACGGAAAAACGTATTAATCCCAACAGTAAAAGAAAAATTTACTTTTATGCTCACAGCTACAATTGGTTAGAAAGATTTGGCGAAATAAAAACCTACCGCTTGTTAAATGAAAACTGCATTAGGTTATACAGCAGACTTCTTTGGCTTGTTAGCAAATTTGAAATGCGGTTTCCTAGACACTCATATCATCCGCTATTGGTAATTGATAAAAGTAAAATTGATGAATCAATTTATTTGTGAATAAATTAACACGGTTTTCCACTTGAGGCAGGCGGGTTAAGAAATTTGGTTTTATGGAATACTTTATTTGAATTTGTTTGATGCGGCAACTAATCGGCGCTTCGTCTCCTAACCATTTCATTAATCCAGATTGGCGCAAATGGAGATGTGCAGCCTTTAGAAACCGGAAAGTCTCTGTAAATTCCTAATTTTTCGCCTATAGCAATTGCCCGCTTACGAAGCTTAGGAAAGTGAATTCCAATTCCTGCTAAACAGAAATTCATAGTCCATTGCGCCGGCGCTTCGGATTTTCCCATTTCAGACTCAATACGCTCCAGCAAAGCGGAAATATCTAAACCTACTGAGTTCCTGCCAATACGCTCCGAAGTTAAACTCCATCCAGCACGTGCCGCCCAAGGGTCTTTATCCTTCATCCATAATTGCCTAAGCGTTTCATTATCCGGATGATTTCTAACTATATAAGAATTTAACCAGTCTGCAACCTGCGATTGAGCTGCAGAACGAACCATTTTATCTAACTCATCGGCGGAGAGATTGTGTGGATTAATAATAAGTATTGCTAAAAGTTTTGCATCTAAGTTTTCTGTTTTCCACAGAGCTAAAGCTAATTTATGATTGCACTTAATTTTTGCTGCTATCGTTCTAATATCTCCAAGCTTAACGCCATACTGATTATCTCCAGCGCCATATTTTTTATTGTGCGCAAAAACTTTTTCGTTACCAAGAGATTTCAACTGAGCGAGAACTACTTTGAGTGTTACTGCCATATTTGTACCATTTTAGTTGATATGATGTTATCTATCTAACAAACGCTAACCTTTAGGAGCAAATATAATATCTTCTGGATTTTTTAGAAATGTTATTCTCTTTCCGTTTACTTCAATAATTTCATGCAGTTTTTTCTTTTCCATAGACGGTTTTACTAAAACTACGTCTTTGGTTTTTGCAAGATAATTTTTCAATTCATCATAACTGCTTTCTTCAATGAAGAATGAAGCCAGCCTTCTGAAAAGTTTTGGAAGAATCACAACATCATTCTGAATTGTTTCTTTATTCCATAAAGTAAAATCATGGGTTTTATCGAGCGCCCACAAGCCTATTTTTCCTTTTCTGGCTTTTACTGTAGCAGAAGTAAATGCGTCAATCAGTTCCCTTTCCATAGTGCTATAAAAAGTAGGATACACTAGACCTAGTTTCAGAAGTTTCATATTAACGGATTTAGCAAGCGGTAAATCTGATACTTTTAGTTCTGCGCCATCTCGCAGTTTTTCTTCGCCGTGGAAGACAAGCGAAATTGGTCTATCGTACACATCTAAAGAAGATGAAGCAACAAAACCGCTGGTTCCATCTTCTGCATGCTTAATTTTGGAGATTGATATGTTGTAAATAACGTTGCGGATATTGATCATTTCTAACAATACTTCGAGAGCAGCAATGCCGAACGATCTCGGCTGGTGAGATTCTTCGTAATGTGTTTCGAGCGCGTCAATAGCTTCGAATCTGAGCTGCTTTTTAGATTTTTTCTTATTGCTGTCGCTTCCCCATTTAAAGAAATCCCAGTGCTTCGGATTTTCTGCTTGGAACCTAATCGAATCCCCATCCGGCGAATAACCGGAAACATGAAAAGTACCTTTAATAATTTTGTATTTCATCTAGGCTCCTAAATAGAGTTACTTCAATTTTTAATACATCAAGGATAGCTGGGAAAACAAACAATAAAACTTTATAAATGCCAAATGGAAAAACGGACCCTAATTAGCAGTTTCTTACGGTCATTTCAACGCTTTCATAATATTTATCAATCTCGCTCTGAACTTCGAGTGTTTTTGAAAGTGCAGACACGATTTTACAATAAGTTTGTATCTCTTCTAAAGTAAGCGTTCTTCCTTTTCTATCTTTTAACCATTTCTCACATATTTGATAACCACCGATTTGATAAAGCCAGACTTCCTCTTTAATCCCATCAAAAAATTGTTCTTTATTTATCCAAACTTTCTCATTCTCATATTTTGGTTTTTCAACTTTGTTGTTTCCGTCAACCGGAAATTTGGAAATTGTTTTATCTAGTTCTTTTGATTTGAGCAAATGCAAGTCAGCAAGTTGATTGCCGAGTTTACCAAGGTTAGTAAAAATCTTGTAATCTCTTGTGAAAGGAACACGCGGGAAATCTATCTTTAAGAATTCGGCGTATTTTGTGCGGTAGGTGTTGCTGTAAAGCATGGCATAGATATAGTAAAATATTTCTTCGGGTGTAATTTCTTTTTTGAAATTCTTTTTAAGCTCTTCAAACAATACGTGATTAATATTTGGTTGACGCGTTTGATATTCTACTTCGGGTTCAAACATCACCATTTGAATAATTGCGCCTTTCTTTTTTTCTCTTTTTCCCGGATAAAGATATAATGGGAAAACTAATTCTCCGCCACGCCGATATAAATTAAAGTCAACGATTAGTTCTGAAATAAACACAATGTCATAATCATCCGAGCCAATTACACTGCTTTGCCTTCCTATTGACAGGGCTAAATTCTGATGTAATAGATGTTTCAGAATTTCTTTTCTCGAACGTTCAATCATATCATCGTGGTACAAAATCCATCTTTCATCAAAAGGGCGGTAAAGAATTTTCGTAACCGAATCCTTCCAATCCAAATCTTTTCTAAGTTTTTCTCTTTGCTCTTTAATTTTCCAACTTTGGTTTTCCGATAAATCATATGTTTGTTTTAAAATTTCTTCATCAACTTTTAGATCGATGAATTGTTTTATCCTTTGTTCAAGTTTTTTTCTGTCAAAATCTATTACAAAGTTATCTCTCGCCGTTACTATTCCCACGCTGTTAACCGGGAATATTTCGGTAATCTTATAAAAGGAATAGTAATGATTTGCCAATTTATTATCGGTTGGAATAAAAAGATAAAACTCCGGTCTTGGATAAATCTTATTCCACTTCACATTTTTAATGTTGTGTTTATTCAGCCAGCTATATTTTTCTTCTCTTAATCCAAATCTTTCATGATGATAAATTTGCTTTTTCTTTTTACTCTTGAATTTAACAAAGAAGGCTGCTGCAACTCCCTGCTGTATATCAAAAACGTTTTCATCTTTGCCTCCATCGGGGGTTTTTTCTTTCTTCAGATTATTTCCGTGTAAATCAAGAATATAGATTTCGTCAAAACTGTTCATCAAAGATTGGCGCATACCTCTGAAGGTCGGATTATCTAGATAGCTATGGTTAGTTATAAAACCAAGAACGCCTTCACCAGCTTGATCAATTTTCCATTGTGAAAAGCGAATGAACTTAACATAATCGTCTTGAAGCCATTTGGAATTTTTTTCACCAAGCGGTTTTCCATCAACATGATAATATTCTTTAATTACATTGGAAATCCATTCACCGGTATTTGAAGAATGACCTGAATAAGGCGGATTGCCCAATACAACAAGAATAGGAACTTCTTTTTTAACTTTTCCGGCTTCGTGGCTTTCTGTGGAAAGTGATGACATTCCGGGAAATTTTGATTCATCAAGTTCTTTCATTTCAAGAGTGTTCGTCAAGTAATATTTAACTCGTTCATCATCACCCATTCTATAACCAAGTTCTTCCAAAAGAAAAGACATTTTCATATGCCCAATTGCATAAGGAGCCATCATCAATTCAAACGAATAATAGTTTCGCAGAATCTGATCTTTAAGAAATGTTTTAATCGCACCTTTGCCGTATTTGATCTCAAATTCTTCAACGGCTGTTTCAATTGCTTTTGCTAAAAAGCCAAGTGTTCCTCCGGCTGGATCAAGCAAAGTAACATTCTTGGAAGCGAGTCCGTCTGAAATACTAAATTTATCTTTAAGTATCTGATGAAGTGAGCGAACAATAAAAGAAACTATTGGTTCAGGTGTATAGTAAACTCCGCGTTTCTCTCTTGTTTTGGGATCGTAAACCGAAAGAAATGTTTCGTAAAAATGCAAAACCGGATCGCTTCCTTTGCCGTCGTGATAATACTGATCGAGAATCTTTTTAGCATCCGCAACATTAAGAACTTCCGCAATATCATCAATTATTATTTCCATTTGCTGAGGCAAATCTTCCAAAGAAATAAATTTGAAAACATCTCTTAAAATTCCTATAGATTTTGGAATGTATGAGTAAGCCAGTTTTCTGTTAAAATCTTTTTCCGCACGGAGACGAGCCGCGAACAATCCGTAAGTAATTGTTTGCGAATAAAGATCGGCAAATTCACTTTCATTTATTCCGGCAATTAAAAACTCTTTAAAGGCATCATAAAAACCGTGAATAGATTTTGTGCCGAGTTTTAATTCTTCGGTTACAATTTCGTCTTTCAAGAACTTTGTTCTTTTTGCAAGTTCAACGGCAAGAGTTTTTGCAGTATAAGTTTTAGGAAGTGAAAAATCTAAAAATCTTTCGAGCAGTTCAAATAATTTATCTTCGTTTTCAAGAGGCGGAACTGTGGAAAGTTTTTTAATAACAAAAGGACGTGCAATTGATATTTTTTCTATTCTTTCGCCGTTTCTGTATAAACGGAATTCTGTGAAGTTTGTTACTATAACATTCGGGAAAGTTGATAAATATCTTTCGAGTTGTTCTGAATCTTCAATTCTGTCAAGATCAACGCCTAAATCTTTTGCTTCAATGTAGCCAATTATTTTTTGTCTGCCGTCCCAAATTCTAAAATCGGGATTTCCAGCTTCTGTTCTTTTAGGAAGAATAGTAACATCAATTATCTTTTTGCGTTTAGATTCAGAAAAAACTTTAAGAAAATCTTCGAGA
Organism: uncultured Melioribacter sp.; assembly: GCA_964575995.1. Classification (GTDB taxonomy): domain Bacteria; phylum Bacteroidota; class Ignavibacteria; order Ignavibacteriales; family Melioribacteraceae; genus Stygiobacter. The sequence continues at coordinate 18,482 of CAZNTN010000026.1, forward strand.
TGTCCGTAATAAGATTCCTCTCTGGCATCTCCTTTTTGATAAGTCTTGAATAAATTTGATAAGTATTTTTTTGTCATGGTTAAAGATATAGTAAACAATGATTATTTATTTCTTGCTGCTATTGTTTCATTTTGTCTTGCCCTTCTATCTACCGAAATTTATTTGAGTAACAGAATTTATTCAGCTCTACGCTCTACGTTCTTCGTTTTCACCGACTAAGACGGGCAAGTTTCCTTGTTCACTCCCTGTTCCCGTTATTACAGAATAGAAATCAATTTTACTTTTTCAACTTAGCTAACACAACTTAGTTAAGCAATAAGAAAAAGCTTTCAGCTAACAGCCGTAAACTAAAATCAATCAAAATCCAGCATCAAGAATCCAGCATCAAGTATCCAGCATCAAGTATCCAGCATCAAG
>CAZNTN010000026.1:18998-42004 GCA_964575995.1 uncultured Melioribacter sp.
ATCCAGCATCAAGTATCCAGCATCAAGTATCCAGCATCAAGAATCCAGCATCAAGAATCCAGCATCAAGAATCCAGCATCAAGTATCCAGAACCGTTTAAAAAAGAAAACCCCGCTTGTGGCGGGGCTCTCTGTGTAAGGGGGAAGAAATCTATTTTACTTTGTCAACATCATCTTTTTGGTAATGTTAACATTACTGCCTACTAATCTGTAGATATACATACCGCTTGAAAGTTTGCCTGCATCAAAAGTTACTTTATGATTTCCGGCATTCAAGTTTTGGTCTATTAGAGATGCAATTTCTTGACCGAGTACATCATATACTTTGATAGCATAGTTACCGGCTTTAGTAACAGCAAACTTAATAGTTGTAGTTGGGTTGAATGGGTTCGGATAGTTTTGTGCTAACTCAAATTCTATCGGCATTTCATCAGAACCTTCTACAGAAGTAGCATTCTTTTCACCGCTAATCTTATAGATTACACCTTCTTTAGTACCTGCATAAACATCGCTTGTCTTATGGTTAACCATTAGTGCGCTAACGCCGTAACCGCTCATTCCAAGTGCAGACCAAGTTGCGCCATTATCTGCAGATACAAATACACCGTTTGTTAAAGAGCTTGCATAAACTTTACCGCTTGCATCTGTAACGATTGAGTAGATGAATGCAACCGGCAATGTAGTTAGTTTTGTAAAGCTTAAACCGCCATCAACTGATTTATAGATACCATCGCCATAAGTTCCGGCAAAAATTGCGCTTCCGTTAGAACCAAGAGCCCATATTGCTTGATAACCGCAAAGAGCCTTAGTCCAAGAAATACCATCGGTAGATTTGAACATACCGCCGCCAACTGTTCCGGCAAATACTATTCCGTTATGTACTGTAATAGCCTGAATTGTTAAGAAAGTTTCTAGACCTGTGTTTATAGCTGTCCACGTTGTGCCGTTATCAACAGATTTGAAGATACCGAAGCCCCATGTTCCAGCATACAATGTTCCGTTATGAGCAGCTAATGTATGAACATCTTTACCACTTAGAGATGTAAGAACCCAAGCTGCGCCTGTGTATTTGTAAACACCGTTTTCTGTCGCTGCGAATATTGTTCCGTTGTTATTTGTAAATGCCCAGATAAATCCAACACTCATTCCACTGTTGATCAATGTCCAATTCTGTCCACCATTTGTAGATTTGTAGATCAAACCGCCCATTGTTCCGGCGTAGATTGTTCCACCATCATATAATAGTGTGTAAATAATTTGACCTTGAGCAAAAGAACATACAGCCGACCAAGAACCTCCGCCATTAGAGCCAGTTCCAGTACCTGTGCCAGTTCCGGTACCTGTGCCCGTACCAGTTCCTGTGCCCGTACCAGTTCCTGTGCCAGTACCGGTTCCAGTGCCGTTAGTGCTTCCAATTGTAATAGTAGCGCTGGCAGTATTGTTGCCAAGCTGCGGGTCTGTTGTAGCTGCAGACACTATAGCTACGTTAGTAATCTTTTTATCAATCGGTATGTTGCCACCAAATAAAGCAAGGTTGAATTGACCGCTGCCAGTCATAGATTTAACAATAACTTGCCCGTGAATAACGCCGGCTGGATAATCCAAAGCTGCAAAAGGCGCTAATACAGAGCCGCGTACATCAATACCGGAGATTTTCAAATTCTGAGCTTGATAGAAGTTATATAATACATTTGTAATTGCTGTACCGTTTACAACTAAACCGCCCATCCAAGAAACGGAAGTGCCGTTGATATTAACTAATACAACAGAACCATTTGGAGCATTGATTGTTACACTGTTAGCAGAACTTAAATCGCTTCCGTTTACATGGAATACGTTCAAGTAAGGGTCGTTTCCTGTTAGAGTTAAAGAACCCCATTGGAATGTTGAAGTACCATTAACAGTATAGTTTCCTACTGAAGTTGATAAACCTTGCAAGTAAGTTTTAGCTGCTGCAAAGTTAATTGGGTTGTCTTTACGTAAAGTACCGCCAGAGATAGATACCGAGTTCTGTGGTAAGTTTGTTGTGTTGCCATATACAACGTTACCGCTAAATACCTGTCCGCTTGTATATTGTAAATGATTTCCTACAACCAATACATCACCACTGTTGGCTGGTAATCTATCGCCAACACTATAAGCAGCTAATGAGGCGTTACGACCAACAGCAGCTTTTCCTTCCGTATCTGAAGATGGCTGATTCAAATCTTCTAATACAAACAAGTTGAATGGTTTAGCTGCGCCAAGATCAAATGTAGTAGAGTTTGCTGTACCGCAATCAATCTTTACAGTTAATGTTAATGTAGCATTTGCTCCATTTGCTAAAGTACCAACTGTCCATAAGCCGCTTGTGCTGTTGAATGAACCTTGAGTAACTGAAGCAGATTGATATAATAAGCTTGCTGGAAGTACCTCGTTAACAACCACGTTAGATGCTGCATCGGGTCCAAGATTAGTAACTTTGATTGTATAAGTTACATTATCACCGCAGTTAGCATTTGTTAGGTTCGATGTCTTTTCAATCTTAAGATCAGCTTTTTGTGAACAATCTACTACTACTGTAAATGAAGCATTATCTTTAACTGTTTCATTGTGATTTTCTGGATGACCCACAGCAGAAACTGTGTTCATTAAATTACCACAATCTGAAGATTTAACAGTATATGTACCTGTTACAACTTTCGCAGCGCCAGGTTCGAGAGAGAAGTTCATGTTAATGCCTAACATAGCGTCAACTAAATCAACGCCGCCGCCCAGCTTAACATCGCCGCAGTTTTCAACAGTAATTGTGTAGGTAATAACATCGCCAACGGCTGCTGTTTGCTTGTTAGCTGTCTTAGAAACATTAACACAAGTTTTATAGAAACCGAAATCTATTGTTAAATCATCGCCGCAGTTTACAATAACCGTAACTATTTCATTCTTGTTAGCATCACTGTCTTTAGCATCGTTAGTGCCTTGGTTTTTCTTTGTAGCATACCATTTTGTTTGAGTTGTACTAAATAAAGCACCGCCGCTGTTATAATTAGAAGCAGCAACTCTAACTCCGTATGTTCCGTTAGCTAAATTAGAAAATAGGTAAGCTCCGCCTGCATTTGTTGTAGCTGTAGCAACAACTGTGCTGCCGCTTAGTAGTTCAACTTTAACTCCGGATATTCCCGGTTCACCAGAATCTTGAATACCGTTTACATTTTTATCGTGCCATACAAAATCGCCTATCTTGTTCTTGCATTCTGTATAGAATCCTGCATCCCAAGACATATCATTTTCGCCAGGGGATAAAGTTGTACAAATTGTTTTTCCGCTTGCTGCATCTGCATCAGAATCAACTGCATCGTTAGAACCAGCATCTTTTGTTGTTGCAATCATTCCTGAAGGAGCAGTAAATACTACATAGTAATCGCCTGGCGTTAAGTTGGTAAAAGAATATTCACCATTTGCATTAGTAGTTGTTGTGGCAGCTAATACATCGGCGCATGTAAATAATTTTACCGTTACGTTAGCAATTCCATTTTCGCCCGAGTCTTGGATTCCATTTTTATTTACATCTTCCCAAACTTTATCACCAATAGAAGCTTTAGGGGAATCGCATCCTAAGAATCCTTTGTTTGCGCCTTCATTAAAGTTTTCGTTAATAGCAGTTGCTGCATCGTTGATAGCGCTTAAAGAATAAGTAGTAGAAGCACCGCCTAAAGCGCTGTTTGCAACAGCTAAGAATTGATTAACTGTCATTCCAGCAAACGGTCCAGTAAGAATGTTTAGAGAACCAAGATTAAATGATGTAGCGCCTAAATAGCCTGCTGCAGAATAATCAACGTTTAACTTCAATGCTACAACTTGACCAGCCAATACATTTATACTTGCGGTTGGATTAACATAATTTTGTGTTAGGGCAGCCGCAGTGCCACCATCAGGTAAATAATTTTTTACAGCGAGAGCCGAAGTTAGCTTAATAGTGAAGCTGCCTCCAACAGTTAAACCGCTTGGATAAACTGCTGCAAAGTAAGCATCTCTAATTGAGCCGGGCTGGCTGTTAGATGGGCTTCCCCATCCGCCTTGAGTGTAAGTAGAAAATTTAGTGAGGTCGCATGTGCTTGCTGCATCGTAAACACCTGCATCCCAAGTTAAATCGTTTTCGCCTGCTGTTAGTGTAGTGCAGCTTGTTTTACCGTTTGCTGCATCAGCGTCAGAATCAACTGCATCGTTTGTACCTGCATTAGCAGTTGTAAATACCATTCCGTTTGGTTTTACAAATACTACATAGTAATCGCCAGGTGCTAAATTGCCGAATATGTAATTACCGATTGAGTTAGTTGTTGTTGTTGCAACTAAAGCATCTGCGCATGTATATAATTTAACTGTAACGCCGGCTACTCCTGTTTCGCCTGCATCTTGAATCCCATTTTTATTTGTGTCTTTCCAAACTTTATCTCCTAAAGAAGCATTACAATCAACTGCAACTGTAACCGAAGAGCTTTGCTCAATTTTTGGCGAACTATCAATTGGGTGTCCAACAGCTTTTGCAGTATTAACAATATTACCGCAATCAGTGGTCTTAACCGTATAATTCTTAGTAAAGGATTTAATATCACCTGGATTTACAGGTGTAAAATGACCAATTCTATTTACAGCATCGAACATAGGATCGAATACATCTACGCCGCCGCTTAATACAATATCGCCGGTGTTTTCAATAGTAAAAGTATATGTAATTACATCGCCCGGTTTAGCAGAAGTTTTGTTGGCTGTCTTTTTAAGAGTTACTGCTGTTTTATAAAATCCGAAATCTATAGTCAAATTATCGGCACAAGATAAATTAACAGAAACAGAACCATTTAGTGCTGCATCGCTGTCTTTAGTATCATCTGTACCTTGATTAACTTTGGCAGCGTACCATTTCGTTTGAGCTGTGCTGAACAAAACTCCGCTGCTTGTAAAGTTAGAAGCAGCTACTCTTACAGAATAAGAACCGCTTGGCCTGCTGGTAAATTCATATTTACCGTTTGCATCTGTAGTAGCCGAAGCAACTATAGCATTATTTTGAACTAATTCTACTACAACGCCGGAAATTCCAGGTTCGCCTGCATCTTGAATGCCGTTCACGTTTTTATCGTGCCAAACAAAATCACCTATCTTGTTTAAACAGGCAGTAAATTCAATTTTTGTTGTTACTTCTTTAATATCTATGGCTGGGGTAGCAAGTACTAATTTTTGTTTATTATTTGGAGAATTTTTATGAACATATCTGGTGCCGTGAGGAACTTCAACTGTTGCTTTCGCTTTTACAGTTGCCATAGCAGCAGAAGCGTTATTTAATGTTATTGCTGCTGTTTCGCCGTTTGCTCCTGTTGTAATAGCAGATGTGCTTAATGTACCGGCTGTTGTTGATAATGATATTGCTAAACCTGCAACCGGAGTGCCTGCTAAAGAAATTGCTTTTACTATAAATGTTGCTGGACTGCCCTGTTGCACCGATTGATTAGCTGGAATAATTTGTAAAGTCTGTAAAGGATTAACGTTGGCATGATTAGCATTAGCATCGGCAATAATAGCTAAAGCACGCGTCTTAATGGCTGCATCTGTAACAGTGTTTGCATTCAAATTATCCATAAAATGCCAAATAGCAATCTGAATTGCTGCTGCTTCTTTCTTCATATCTGTCATAGCTCCGGCATAACCGGTTTTGTATGGATAATAATTATTTAGCACGTGAGTTACTTTAGATGGCGTTGTCCCTTCATCCCAGTAATCTTCATTTGTAGCTAAATTATTTGTTAAGTCGATGCAATAGAACTTCTTTGCTGTAGAATTCAAAGTTCCATCAAATGCACCAGCAAATGTAGATTGAGCAGCGTTTGTATATGGGTTGGTATAAGTTACGCTTACACCATCTGTGTGAGATGTAACTTTTGCTATACTTGTATGATCCGTTACTTTTTTCTCGCCTGTAATTTTCTGAGCAAAGGCGGAATATGAAAATGATGCCAACAGTAAGATTGCTATCAGCATTCTCTTTATTGCTGTTGCTTTTTTATTCACTTTACTTCTCCCTTATTGATTATTTGGGAAGAACTTTGCAATTGAGATGCCATACATAACCCCCTTTTTAAGCTGTATTCTTAATTTTTTTAGCTTAAAATTTTAGTAAAGTGTTTCATTTTGATAAGCAAGGTAAAAATGATTCATTTTAAACTATTACTTGCTCAAAGCAATTATTTTGTTTTTGCTCAGAATTAGCTGCTTTATGATAATAGGATATCTGCTACTGGTTTTTTCCCCGTTGAAACTCGAGAAAATAGGCAATTATAGTGTCTTTAAGAGGAAATTCTCAAAATAAGTCATCTGTTAAAAATTGAAGGAAGGTCAAAGACAAAAAAAACCCTCAAAATTGAGGGTCTTTAGAAAAATATAAGCCATTCATAAAGGGAAGGACTTTTAAGCTCGGCGAGGTATTTAATCCTCGACCTACGTTCTAAGAACAAAACCCACGACGCAGGCAGGCATCGGGGATTATACTATAGACTCTTTTGTTCTTCTTGCAGCAGCAATAAGAAAACCGGCCGATAATACAGCTACACCAATCCAAACTAAACTGATGAATGGTTTAATACTGGCTTCTATGCTGAGTATTTCTTTTGGTGCAGCAGTTTGTAATTCCTCATCAATTTGAGAAAATATCAATTCAACTTCACCTTGAGAAGCATTCATATTTTTAATAGCTGCTTTTAAATTCAACTGAGTTTCTTCATCCGAATGATAGACTGGACCTTGACCGGCGTTTTCCATATACGGCTCTAAAGAATACACTTTACCATTTTTCTTTGCGGTTAATTCAATTCCAATTTTAAATGTACCGCCGCCAGTCATAGCGCTCATATCTTTAGGCATACTGAATTGCTTAAAGAATATTTCTGTGCCATTGTAATTATAAGAGGAACCCTTTTTGAGAACGACACTCGTACCACTGTGCTCGGAGTGGCTTCCATCTTCATAACTAAGAGGTTCGATGTAATAATCTTTTGTGAAGCCTACTAAAATATCCGGCTCTCGTGTAAGGCTGTTATTAAAATCTGATACAAACATAACCGGAGCAATAACTTTTTCTTTTCCACCTTTTTCAATTTTTACATTAAATTTATACTTTGTACCGTTTTCAAAAGGCTCGTAGCCAAGAAAAGTTAGATTATGATCGAGAACGCTAACTTTTTCACCTTTAACAAGATCTGCTTTTTGCTTTTGTGTATGCCCTGCAGTTGCAATAACACCTACAAGAAATAATGCAATACCGGTATGAGCTACGTAAGCGCCAATGTAACTTTTCTTTCCTTTAATAATTTTCCAGGCAACTTCTCCATTAACAAAAAGAGCGAAAGAAGAAGAAAGAGCCAGAACGATAAGCATAATATCATTCAGCCCGCCAATAATAATCATCAAGAGAGTTAAAATAACAGCAGCAATTAATGGAAATCTGGCTTGCTTCCATAAAGTTCTTCCATCGTTAGTTTTCCATTTTAGAAGAATGCTCAAACCGTTTACAATACCAATAATGATAGCAATAGGAAGATTCATTTCGTCGTAGAATCGAATATCTACACTAGTGCCAAAAATTGGAGCGGATGTACCGGCAAGAATAATAATAGCGGAAGCAATTAATGCAACAGCGCCGGTGAAAAGAGCCAATTCTCTTGACAATATATTTTCTTCAAACGAAAAATTTTCTGTTAGATATTTCCATCTGTATATGATCCCTCCAATGCCCATCAATAAAAAAGTGCTTAAAAAGATAATGAGGAATAAATAAACAGCCATACCGGGATCAACAAAAGAGTGAACAGAAGCATCGCCCAATATTCCGCTTCTTGTTAAGAAAGTAGAATAAACAACAAGAATAAATGTCATTATGCTGAGTATCAAATTTGTTTTTACAAACCTGCTGCTGCCGCCTTTTTCTTGGGTTTTCTTTTGTACAAGCATAGTGTGAATGCCTGCAACACCAACGAGCCAAGGAATTAAAGATGAGTTTTCTACTGGGTCCCATCCCCAATAACCGCCCCAGCCTAATATACTGTAAGCCCAGTAACCGCCTATCATAATGCCAAGCCCTAAAACACACATAGAAACTAACAGCCAAGGCAATGATTGCTTTACCCAGTCGCGGTATTCATTTTTTATTAATGCAGCAATTGCAAATGAGAACGGCACTAAAGACATTGCAAAACCGATAAAGAGAATAGGCGGATGAATCTGCATCCAGAAATTATACAATAGCGGGTTTAATCCTTTCCCATCTACTATAAAATCATTTATCGGGATATTGTTTGCCATTAGTACCGCATAGAGTTCTTTTCCAACTTGCACAAAGCTTTTATTGGTTTCTTGATCTGTGAAGAAGAAGCTTTGCAGAGCAGGAATGTTTAAAAATGCTTGATTGATATTTTTTAAGTCAAGATAGTCTTGATGCATCCAGATATAATTGAAAGGTGATTTAAGCAGCGGACTAACCATTAAAAGCAGGAAAGAAAGAGCAAGAGTAAAAATCATCATAACACGAGGTTCGAGATCGCCGCGCTTAGAAGTATATTCCAGCAAAACTAAGCCAACCACAGAAGTAAAGAAAATCCACAGCATAAAGCTTCCTTCCTGCCCCGCCCAAAAAGTTGCCATAAGCAATCCGGTTGCCATTCCGCTGCTGCTGTAGTTATAAACATATTTATACTGATACTGATGAGTAAGAATTGCGTATAGTAAAAGCGCCGATGCCGCCAATATCATTATGGCAGTGGCGTGATAGCCAATTCGCGCTAATGATAATGTATTTTTATATCCTTTGTAAGTTAAATAATACATTACAACAGTGAACACTCCGGCAAGAAGTGCTAACGTTAAAAATATATTGCCAACCATTATTTCTCCTATCTGCTAATTATGCATTAGCCTGCTTATCGTAAGTTTCTTCATATTTAGAGGGACATTTGGTGAGAATATCGCTTGCAGTAAAAATACCATTTTGGAATTTTCCAGTTACAACTACGCTTGTACTGGATTCAAAATTGTTAGGAATTGTACCTTTATACATAACTCTCATTTCAACACCGGTAGCATCTTTAATATAAAATGACACAATATTCGATGCTTTATCAACTTGAATGCTTTTTTCTTTAACCCAAACACCGGTCGCCTTTACAGTTTGCCCGGAAGTAACAATACGCTGGAAATCGTTTTCGTATTGAATATTTGTTTGAGTAAATAAGTAGCCCATCACGCCAAGAAACACAACTATTATGGCGCCGCCGAACATATATTTGTTTTTCACTTAATACTCCTTTCTTGCGGGTTTATTTTTCACCCAGTTCTTTTTCAATTTCTTCAAGACGCTTGTCAGTGTTTTGCATAAATAAAAATATCCCGAGCCACACAACAAGTACAATGAACATTACAATGTAAATAGAATTTTTTTCGAGAAAACCGAAGAATCCTTCTTCCAAATTAACCTCTTTTATTTTTTAGAGAGTTTGTCTTTAATTATTAACGTTTTGTATCGAAGTATATACATCCAAAAATAAAGTATAGTAAATGAAAAGAGTGATGTAAAAAATACAATTCTCATATTAACGTTCATTCTAAAATCTATAACGGGACTTGTACCTTGAATTACTTTACCGGTTACAGGGTCAAACTCCATTGAGCCGGGATGCAGCCCAACCATTATTCTTGGCATTATGAAAATAAAGAACGGTACAGTTAAAAATGCAATTATAGAATAAACTGCCGAGAGGCGTGCACGTTTATCTTCATTTTCTACGGCAGAGCGTAAAGCGAGAAGTGAACCGTAAATTAAAAGCAATATGAAAATGCTCGTTTCGCGCGGATCCCAATGCCAAAAAGCTCCCCAAGTAAACTTTGCCCAAATTGAACCTGTGATTGTAGCTAATAATGTAAACATCATTCCAAGCTGTAAAGCAGCCGCAGACCTTAAATCATCATCAATATTCTTATTTCTTAAGTAGCGGATTCCGTAAATCATAGCCATTAAAAAAGCTAAAACAGAAAGCCAGGCTGTTGGTACATGAAAGAAAATGATTTTTGCTTTTTCTTCAAGACCAGGTATTACAGGAAACTCGTACCATACTTTTGGCTGAGGTACAATTGGGAAAGTGATACCGGCAATAATCACAAAAGACATTGCTGCGAACAGCAGAGATTTCCAGATAAGAGATTTATAGTTATACATCTAAGACTATTTATCCTTGAATTTAATTGCGCTCAAAAATAGGAAACGATGGTATGATTATCAAAGTAATTAAGCAGAACTGAAAGAATTGTTACAAAGTAAGAGTAAACGGCAAATAACAGACTTAGTTGAAATTAGAGACTTGTTTTAGGAAGTCTTCTCGTGAACGACATTAATAATCTCTGCGGAGAAAAAGAATAGCACCACACCGCATAGAATATACTTTGCAGGCGGGTGCAATAAGTAAATATTTAATTTCTTTGAGTACCTGCTAAAGTTTTTTATTGAAAGAAAGCACACGGAGAAGTTACCGGGTTACACTGAGATATTGTTTGTGAATTAGCCCTGTTTTTCTCCTTAAAATACTCTGCTGCACAGAGTTTCTCTGTTTTGTAAAAGAGTTTAATAGTTTTCCTGTTTTCACTCAATCACTCAGAAACTCAGGCACATAGCCGCTAAGTAACTTAGCCTCTTTTTTTCCATTGATATTTAAGATTTCAATTAGTACTTTGCACGAAGTAAAAGGGGTTCCGCAAGATTTTTAGGGGAACCGAAGATTTAGTGTAAAACGTAGAGTGTAGAGTTAATAAATTCTGTGGTTCATAAACATTTTCGGTAGATATAAGCAGTAAGTCAAATCAATAAAGAAGTTATGAGTTATGAGTTTTGAATTAACAACAAAGGCGCCAAACAAGGTTAAGCTTTTGGAGCAAGTGCGGATTAGTTTGCGTACGAATCATTATTCACCAAAAACAGAAGAGAGTTACGTTGGCTGGATAGGAGAGCCTAAGTTTGTTCACCGTAAAAAGCATTTGCCAGTAGTCCTAACCAAAGAAGAGGTAAAAAGTATTGAATGATTTTACTTCTTTATTAGGAACAGAAACAAAAATTTGACGGCTGCCAATATCAATACCAGCAGCGTGTTCGTTGATAACTTGCAGTTTGCTTTTTAGCTTAGCCATAAATCACCTATAGATGGTTAAGAAAAGACTTAACAAGCCCGATGAGTAGGAAATACTATTTAGATTGCTAAACGGGATTCCCGGAAAAAGGGATCACCAATAAGAGATACAAAACTCATCGGAACAATACTCAAGCACGGGCAACTTGTCCCGCTCTGCGGGATGGCAGCACCAGTGCGCAGACTGTCATACTGCTTGTTAAGTATAAGTTAAGTTCATCAAATAAGAAATTTAAGGCAGTCCGTAATGATGGACTCAGCCCGACCGCATCTTTGATGCGGTCGTAATGAAAAGTTATTGGGTTTGGCTTTTCAAAGTAAGTTTCTCTTTAAAGTGTGATTGTACTAATAAATAGATTAATAAATTAAGTTGTGCATTTCAATCCGTCGTTGTTGTGTTGGGCGGCGGGCTAAGCGCAACGCCGTTAGGCAACTAAAATCTACAATAAAATAAGGAGGTTACTTTGGAACCCAAAACATTTCTTGAAGAAATTTCTAAAACTGAGGAAGAAGTAGCTGGAGTCCCAACACTAAAAAAGATTAGTGAAAGATTCATAAATAGAAATGATATCCAGATGGGACATAGAAATTGGAATAATCATAGAGATTATCATAAATACACTTCCTCGAAACACAGTATAATGTGTTGTGGTTGGACAGATTGGCACGACCATAAAGATTCATAAAAATATTTGGGGAGATAATGTTTTTATTATTACGTCCAGTAGGATTAAGCTGTCAAGCTAGTTGTGGATATTGTTATTATAAATCTGGTCATCCACAACTAACCACACACGCTGATTCAAAAATGTCAATTGATTTAATTGATATAATCTTTGATGGTTTTAAAAAACTTCCCGATAAATTTCACACTATATGTTTACACGGTGGTGAGCCACTTTTAATAGGTAAAAAATGGACATCTCAACTTGTTGAAAAAGTAAAAAAATTTTCACACGAAAATAATGGAATAAGACTTTCATTAGCAATTCAAACAAATGGGATGACTATAGATGAAGAGTGGATTGAAATATTTAAAGAAGGTTGCTTCGGTGTTTCCGTATCGATTGATGGACCAGAATCAATTCATAATGCTATTAGAATAGATAAAAAAGGAAATGGCACATTTAAGAAAGTTTTTAATAACATAAAAAGATTACAAGCATCCGATTTATTTCCTTCTGCGATTTCGGTTATATCTAAAGAATCATTAAAAGTCTCTCCGGAAAATTATTATTCTTTCTTCCAAGAAAACAGAATTAATGAAATAGATATAGCACTGTATATTGAAGCTGGAACATCTGAAAAAGAAAGTATTGCTAAAAGTAATTATGAAGCTAATGCTGAAGACCTTCTGCAATTCATATATAAGTTGTTTGATTTGTGGCTATATAATAAAGACGAATCAAACTTGGTAAACATAAGAATGTTTGAACAAACTGTTTCAGCTATCCTCGGTTATACCCCTACTATTTGTAATTTACAAGAAGGATTAGCTTGTGGAAGAACTCCTTGTATAATGCCTGATGGAACCGTCTTTGCCTGTGACTTGGAAACGGATGATGTAAATTTAGTTTTGGGGAATGTATTGAAAGATAATTTTGAAAATATTCTTAGTTCAGAAAAACTAGATTCTTTTCACTCTTATATAAAAAATGGTTTTTCAGAAAGAGGATGTTATACCTGTGATGTTTTCGGTTTTTGTGCTTTTGCTTGTCCAAGATATACATTATCCAAAAGAGATTTCTCATCATATTGTAATTTTACAAAAAAATATTTAGAGTTTGTTAAAACCAGATTGAATAATGTTTCAATAAGCCTTTCTGGTAAGAAAATCAATTACCCAATTTTAAATTAATTGGTAATGCAGTTGCCTAACAAGTGCATGCTAATGAACTTACTCATTCAAGAAGCGGAGTAAGCGAGAAGCCGTAACGTACGGCTTGTTTTTGTAAGTATTTAATTCGTTGTTCTTTGATTTTTTGTTCGTAGTTGTTGATACCATATTCAACATACTCAACACCTTTAGTCATAACATTGTAGTAGATAACAGCAAGCTTTCTTGCAGCAGCTTTCATAGCAGTGAGCTTGCCTTTCTTTGCTTGAAGTCTTCTAATGAAGCACGAAGTAAACCATAAGAATGAAGCTGTTGAATCCATTGGCAATCGGCAGCATCGGTTTTACGACCCGGGACATTTTTGAGTTTTTAGCTTAGCCATAAATCACCTATAGATGGTTAAGAAAAGACTTAACAAGCCCGATGAGTAGGAAATACTATTTAGATTGCTAAACGGGATTCCCGGAAAAAGGGATCACCAATAAGAGATACAAAACTCATCGGAACAATACTCAAGCACGGGCAACTTGTCCCGCTCTGCGGGAGGTTGTTATAACTTCTTCTTCGAGTGGTAATAATTAATCCCGTAAAGAATATGGGATAAAAAAACTCAATCGGTATTGTTATTTAACATAACACGCCGTTATACTTACTAAAAAGAGTTAAATGTGTATGAACGGTTTAAAACATTTTTATGCTACAGTTTTTTTGTAAAAGTATTTTTCTTAGCAGTCATTGTATTTTTTTCATTGGAGTTAATATGAAACAACTAAGCATAATATTACTTCTAATTTTAAGTAACATTTATTTTGCCCAAATACGAATAGAATACTTAAATGATGTCAGCGAAGCATTTAAGAAGAAGTATTACAGTCAAAAACGTGAGTATAATCCATTACATGTTGGGAACATCTGGCAATACCGCGGCGGGGAAAGCGGAACATTACTCACAACAAGAGTTGTGAAGGATAGTATTATTAATGGTAAAAAGTATTTTAAAAAAATATCTTATCAAAATAATCCGCCGACTACCAATTTTGTTTCTTGGGAAAGGAATGATACAGCAAGCGGAGTTTCATTTATGCTTGATTTTGAAGATGTAAATAAAAATGGAGATTATCTTGAAGAACTCCCGCTTGATAGTTTAGAAAATTCGTATTGGTCACGTTATATAACCTTTAAATACTCATTTGCTAAACCTAATCCTTTTACTTTTTCACCAGGGCCTAAAACAGTTCTTGTCAAATATATAGACTGGATTAAAATAGAGGGAGACACAGTAACCAGACGATACTTTGAAATCCTTGAACTATTTTGGGGTGAATACATCATCGAAAAATTTGGAGTCTATTTATTTATGCTTGAAGGACCACCTTCTGGTTGTAGCGGTGCAATAATTAATGGAAAGAAATACGGGACTGTTGTAAGTGTTGAGGATATTGACCAATCTCTGTCCACTGAATTGAAATTAGAAAACAATTATCCTAATCCATTCAACCCTGGTACTGTAATAAGATATCAAATTCCGGAAGATGGTTACGTAACACTTACAGTTTATGATGCGCTTGGAAGAGAAGTTGCCAGCTTGGTTAATGAAAAAAAATCACGCGGTTATTACAACGTTACATTTAATGGAGAAAATCTCTCAAGCGGCGTTTATTGTTATTCTTTAACATCCGGCTCAAAAAGAATTACTAAATCAATGATTTTAATTAAGTAAAGAGGTCTAAAATGAAAATTAGAATATTTGCTCTGATACTAATTTTATGCGTAATGTTTAGTATAAACTTATCTGCTGGTATTCAGGATAAATGCGGAACTACTTCAGGCAGCTCCGCGCCTTATATACCAACAAGCGGGAATATAAAGGTATTGGTAATTTTTGCACAATTTAAAGATGATCCTCAGGTCAATCATTATGGCTGGGCTAAAGATAGTTTTCCAGATTGGGGAAGTACATTTGTTAATTCTTCACCTAATCAAGCTTATCCATGGAACAATTTATCGCATTACTTTAATGAAATGTCAAACGGCACCTTTCAAGTTTATGGTGACGTATATGGTTCATTAGTAACCACTGATAAGAATCAAAGTGAATATAACAATATAGGTGAAGTCAATAGAGAAATAATACTCGAAGTAGACCCATTTGTGAATTTTGCTAATTATGATATCTTAAATGGCAACAGCTTTGGAAGTGACGGAAAAGTAGATTTCATTTATATCATTTATAGAAACGTAACTGGCGATACTTTAATGTATTATTCTGGTATAGCTCTTTTAGAAGTCAGTTCAACAATAAATGTAGATGGTAAACAAATTGTAAATAATTCTTACATTGGTGGAGGAGTTCAACAAAGAGGCGGATACAATGGGAGAGATTATACACTTTATGTTGCAGCGCATGAAATGGGGCATTATTTATTTGGTGGCGGTCATATTGATTTTGCTTCAAATCTTTGTTTAATGTCTGGCTTACCGGTTTGGAACGCAAGCCGTGGAATGCATTCATGGGAAAGGCAAAAATTAGGCTGGATTTCTTATACAGATAAAACAACTGATGGTTCTGTAACAATGTTTGATTATTTAACCTCTGATCAAGTTTGCCGTGTTCCAATAAACAGTAGTGAATATTTCTTAATTGAAAATAGGCAGAAGTTAAGTTCACACGATCAAGCAGGTGATACAGGTTTTTATTTCTACAAAATAAATGCTGCTCAATCATACCCACCAACCATAGATGTGCTTTGTGCCGATGGTAATTGGAATTTTAATTTCAATACCAGCACACTTACAATAACTCGGTTAACTCAAAATCCATCTAGCACTACGGATGAGATGAATATTCATTATTGGCATGATTCTAATTCAGATGGTTGGCCGGAAATATATTCATGTTATACACCGGTATATCATGAAAACGCAGCTTGGGGAGATAACGAAGATGCTTTTGATTTGACATTTAACAATGTATTATCTCCAGTCAGTAATCCACGTTCAACTAACAGCGGTTCATTGAATTTTACAATTGAAGTAACTGGAACAAACACAATTCAATTTTACTTTACGAACCCTTATGCTGGTAAACCATCAAAGCCTCAAAATTTTCGTTTTACCTATTCCAATCCCAATAATCCATCGTTAGCATGGGATTTAAACACCGAACCGGATATTTCAAGCTATAATATATACCGGAGTTATGACAACACCGGATGGGATTTGGCTGGTAATGTTACGCATCCAACGAATACATTTATAGATAATGCGGTCAGCTTTACAAAACCAATTTGGGCAAAGTCTGTTAAGTATTATCTTGTTGCTGTAGACAATACTAGTCTATCTTCGGCGCCAAGCAATCAGGTAGAAACAACCGGGATAATGAATCCTCAACCAAAAATTAATACTAACGATTTTGCCAATACTAAAGTATCGAATGAAAATATTCATAATTTTGAATTATACAGCAACTATCCTAATCCATTTAATCCTTCAACGAAAATATCTTATTCTTTACCTGATGTTAGTTTTGTAACATTAAAAGTGTTTGATATTCTCGGGCGAGAAATAGTAACACTTGTAAATGAAGTAAAACCATTTGGTAACCATGAAGTTGAATTTGATGCAAGTGAATTACCAAGCGGAACTTATGTATATAAATTAACTGCTGGTAATTATCAGACGGTTAGAAAAATGTTGTTGATCAAGTGATCTTAAGTTTCGTAAAGAAGGCAGAATCAATTTGGTTCTGCCTTCTGTTTTATAGAGCGTAAGTATAACAAGCCAATGCTAATGAACTTACTCATTCAAGAAGCGGAGTAAGCGAGAAGCCGTAACGTACGGCTTGTTTTTGTAAGTATTTAATTCGTTGTTCTACACCAAAGGTGTACAGGTTTGATTTTTTGTTCGTAGTTGTTGATACCATATTCAACATACTCAACACCTTTAGTCATAACATTGTAGTAGATAACAGCAAGCTTTCTTGCAGCAGCTTTCATAGCAGTGAGCTTGCCTTTCTTTGCTTGAAGTCTTCTAATGAAGCACGAAGTAAACCATAAGAATGAAGCTGTTGAATCCATTGGCAATCGGCAGCATCGGTTTTACGACCCGGGACATTTTTGAGTTTTTAGCTTAGCCATAAATCACCTATAGATGGTTAAGAAAAGACTTAACAAGCCCGATGAGTAGGAAATACTATTTAGATTGCTAAACGGGATTCCCGGAAAAAGGGATCACCAATAAGAGATACAAAACTCATCGGAACAATACTCAAGCACGGGCAACTTGTCCCGCTCTGCGGGATGGCAGCACCAGTGCGCAGACTGTCATACTGCTTGTTAAGTATAAGTTAAGTTCACCAAATAAGAAATTTAAGGCAGTCCGTAATGGTGGACTCAACACGGACGCCCCCGCAGAGCGGGGCAAGCTGTTTTCGCACTCGGCATTTTTATAATCTTCAAGTTAGTCATTCCGTGTCGGCTATCTTGTTCAAGGTTATTCTGCTAAACAAATTTATTTTAAAATAATTGGCATTTGTGTTCAAAGCTAAATTCTTGTTCTGGGCGGCGGCTTATGCACAAAGTCGTTAGCTTGCTTCTTTTTTTAATTAACATTCCGTTCGAATATTTGGTTAAATTTATGACAAGAAATTAATATTTAAGGATAACATTGTGACAAAAGCTGAGATAACTGAATTAAAAAACGGTAATAATGGTGATCTTGGGAAATATTTGAATCCTGCTAATGATACCAAGACACTATTTTTTACTTTAGATAAATTGGGAAGATTACCAGACAATTTTGATGGTAAATATTTCGTTCCCCTTTGTAAGCATCCAATTGAAAAGATTAGATTATTGGCAGTTAAAAACATAGGCAAATTATGTGATGAAAAATATTTAACTCAGTTAGAAAATATTTCGATTTCGGACGAGAGCACAATGATTAGGCGGGAAGCTATTTCTTCAATTGGAAGAATGAGAAATAAAAATGCAATACCAATCCTTATCAAAAGTTTGAAAGATTCTGATCCTAAAATTGTATTACAAGCTATTAGAGGTTTGCTAGTTTTTAATGATAATGACTTAGTTGCTGCTGAATTAAAAAAATTAATTGATCACCCCAACGAAGTAATTAAAAACGTAATCGAGAAAGAATATTTTGACCAATCTGAATCTGAATACAACGGAGATCACTGCAAATCTCCAGACTATCTTAAAAATGTTGTTGTTAACGGTGATGTTCTCGAGGTTTTAAAGATCGTTCCTAATGAATCTATTCATCTTACTTTCACATCACCACCTTATTATAATGCAAGGGATTATTCAATTTATCAAAGCTATGATGAATATTTAGAATTTTTGAGAGACGTTTTTAAAGAAGTTCATCGAATAACGAAAGACGGAAGATTTTTTATATTAAATACTTCTCCAATAATTATTCCACGAGTTAGTCGCCAACATTCGAGCAAAAGATACCCAATTCCATTCGACATACATCCTTTTTTAATTGAAATGGGTTGGGAATTTATTGACGATATTGTTTGGGTAAAACCAGAATTCAGCGCAAAGGACCGCAATTCTAGTTTTCGTCAGCACAGAAAACCTTTAGCATACAAACCTACGGCTGTAACAGAATATCTAATGGTATACCGTAAAAAGACACACAAATTAATTGATTGGAATATTCGGCAATACGACTATAAAACGGTTCAAGAAAGCAAGGTCTTCGGTGAAATTGACCAAATAAACACCTGGAATATAGATCCTACATTTGATAAAACACATACAGCCGTTTTTCCATTGGAATTATGCCTTCGGGTTCTAAAATATTATTCCTTTAAAAACGATTTAGTCTTTGATCCATTTGGTGGTAGCGGAACTTTTAGCAAAGCTGCACAATCCCTTGACCGATTCTATTTCACAACCGAAATATCAGATAAATATTTCGAACGAATAAAAGAAAATATTGGTCAAAATGTTTTGTTTAATACAGACTTTCCAAATAAATATTATTCATTCCAAGAATTCTATAAAATTATTGAGGTTAACAAATGACGCTTACCGAACAAGTTGCGAAAAATATTATCATCAAACTGTTGAAAGGTGAAGATTATCGGATTGAGATCGTTACACTTATTAATGCACAATTTCTGCAATATTCAATCGATTTTTTCAAAAAGATTGTTGATGCCAAATTGAAGAATGAAAAGATTACAACTGACTGGTATAAAAAAGAATTTCTATCAAGTGATTTAACCACCGAAGAAATTGCTATTAATTCTGGATTAAACAAAAAAACAATTTCTAATATGTATAATTCAGCGACAAGAGAGATTGTAATTGAAGCATCTAATACACATTATGACCAACTTTATAATGCTATTAGTGCTCTTGTTGATGACGAAAGTGATTTTAGTTTGACACTTACTATAAAAATGAAAACTGTTAGTGTAGAATTGAATATCAGTGAAAGTCTAATTGTCATTAACACATTGGCGGTAAAACGAGCTGCATTGAGAGGTGGATTGTGGAGCACTGCTGGTAAGCGTGTTGAAAAACCATTAATGCAAACTCTTTGCAAATTATACGGAGTTTCAGATTCAAATTATGCAGTAAAATTAAAAGGGAAAAGCGATTCTGATGAATCAACCTTTGAAAGAGAAATAGATTTTTATTTGGTGGAAGGAAATAATAATCATAAATGTGAAGTCAAGTTAATGGGCAAGGGTAATCCAGAAAGCGCAGACGCAGTTATCGCACGAGATAGTAAAGTGTTTGTTGCAGACAAACTTCCAGAAACGAATAAAAATCAACTTGATAGTTTGAATGTGAATTGGGTTGAATTAAGGAATGCAAATGGTTATAAAAAATTCAGTGAAGTTCTTACGAAACTTAGAATACCATTTTCTTTAAATGGTGATTATGACGATGCGAAATTAGGACAAATATTTAAAGAAATATTTTAAACGCAAGCTAACCAGCCAATCAAGACGGACGCCCCCGCAGAGCGGGGCAAGCTGTTTTCGCATTTGGCATTTGTGTAATTGTTGGCTTTGTTCTTACGTGTAAAGTTTCTTTGTAAAGTAGTCCATTAAATAAAATATTTAATAAATAAAAAGTTGTTGGTATTATTCGGCATTCTTGTTCTGGGGCGCCGCTTATCGGCAACGCCGTTAGCCTTTTCACAAAATATTAAGAGGAGATAGCTCTAGCAATTTCTTTGTTTGATGTGCCAAGAGCTAATAAGGATCTAATAATGAGATCAAGTGAAACAGAAGGATCACCTATTTCAAGTTTTGCAACTCGCGATTGGCTTGATTTAAGAATTTTTGCTAGTTCAACTTGTGTTAGTTTTTGCTCTGTACGCAACTTTCTTAAATTGGTGCTGAGTTTCAATTTTAGTTCTATGTATGAAGATTCTTCTTCTGATAAACCAAGAAATTCGGCGGTCGAACCAATTTTCCACCCTTTTTTCTCTAAGTTTTTTTGTTTCTGTCTATTCATTGTCATACTCCTTTATTCTCTTTTTACATATATCCAAAATATTCTTAGGCGTCTGTTGAGTTTTCTTTTTAAATACTTCAAGAATTATTATTGCATCGGCATCAACTCTATAAATAATCCGCCAAGTATTTCTTTCATCATTTATTCTCAGTTCATGGCAATTAGAACCTATACTTGGCATTGGTCGCGAATGTGGCATCTGCAATTTCTCTCCCATCTGAAGAAGTCTGAAAAGAAACCCAGCTTCAATTCTTGCAGCAGAGGAAAATGGAGGAGTTTTAATCTCTCCATGCAACCAGATGAGAGTTTTATCTTGAATTATCATGGCGTAAAGATATGTCAGATATGACATATTGTCAAGAAAATAAATTTCAAAGGCTAACAAGCCGCTGCTAATGAACTTACTCATTCAAGAAGCGGAGTAAGCGAGAAGCTATAACGTACGGCTTGTTTTTGTAAATATTTAATTCGTTGTTCTTTGATTTTTTGTTCGTAGTTGTTGATACCATATTCAACATACTCAACACCTTTTGTCATAACATTGTAGTAGATAACAGCAAGCTTTCTTGCAGCAGCTTTCATAGCAGTGAGCTTGCCTTTCTTTGCTTGAAGTCTTCTAATGAAGCACGAAGTAAACCATAAGAATGAAGCTGTTGAATCCATTGGCAATCGGCAGCATCGGTTTTACGACCCGGGACATTTTTGAGTTTTTAGCTTAGCCATAAATCACCTATAGATGGTTAAGAAAAGACTTAACAAGCCCGATGAGTAGGAAATACTATTTAGATTGCTAAACGGGATTCCCGGAAAAAGGGATCACCAATAAGAGATACAAAACTCATCGGAACAATACTCAAGCACGGGCAACTTGTCCCGCTCTGCGGGATGGCAGCACCAGTGCGCAGACTGTCATACTGCTTGTTAAGTATAAGTTAAGTTCATCAAATAAGAAATTTAAGGCAAGTCCGTAATGGTGGACTCAGCCCGACCGCATCTTCGATGCTCGGTTTTGTGCTGGTTCTTGGGTTGGGTTTTTCAGATTTAGTTTGTTGTTCATGTTGTTTTACTAAATAAATGTTTGTTTAATTATTCAGTCGCGCTTTTCATTCCGTCATTGCTGTTCTGGGCGGCGTGTTAGGCGCAACGCCGTTATGTTGCATTAAATAGAGGTGAGTTATGGCATTTGTCTTTCATTCAGAAGAAATATTAAATCTTGTAAGAGAAATTGAACCTATAAGAGATTTGGCTACTGATAAGAAGAGTAAACTTATAAGTGACTTTCCACACTACGATAATAGCAAAGATGCGAGAATAACAACATTTTCAAAATTTATAAATGTTGCAAACTCAACTCAACTTTTGCTCACATTTATTGGTCAACATTTATTGGATGTAGAATGGTGGAAACAAACCGCAAAAAAAGAGATACCTACATCAGACAAAAACATATATTCCAATGAAGTGCAGAGTTTCACAAAATTAGGATTTGTACAATTTATTTTTTCATCCGTTGAAAGTGGTATTCGATTGATACTTCGAGCAATTGATTCAACTTCTTGTAGTGGTGGAACGGCTGAGTTTAAGTCAATTTATGATACTTTATTGAATTCAAAACTTAGTGTTAAACCAGAAGATTCCATCGAATTATTAGATTTGTTAAGACTAGTTCGCAATACAATTCACAACAACGGAGTCTACTTTCATAGGAACGGTTCAAATCAAACTATAAATTATAAAGGTGTTCAATATAATTTTACAATTGGTGTTCCAGTAGATTTTGTTACCTGGGAATTTTTGACATCCATTAGCAAAGACTTAATAACATTGTTGGATAAAATCTTCAGAGACCAAAATGTTTCAAGCATTCAAACAACAATTATAGACCCGTTTGCAACATAACCAGTGGCTGCTAATGAACTTACTCATTCAAGAAGCGGAGTAAGCGAGAAGCCATAACGTACGGCTTGTTTTTGTAAATATTTAATTCGTTGTTCTACACCAAAGGTGTACAGGTTTGATTTTTTGTTCGTAGTTGTTGATACCATATTCAACATACTCAACACCTTTTGTCATAACATTGTAGTAGATAACAGCAAGCTTTCTTGCAGCAGCTTTCATAGCAGTGAGCTTGCCTTTCTTTGCTTGAAGTCTTCTAATGAAGCACGAAGTAAACCATAAGAATGAAGCTGTTGAATCCATTGGCAATCGGCAGCATCGGTTTTACGACCCGGGACATTTTTGAGTTTTTAGCTTAGCCATAAATCACCTATAGATGGTTAAGAAAAGACTTAACAAGCCCGATGAGTAGGAAATACTATTTAGATTGCTAAACGGGATTCCCGGAAAAAGGGATCACCAATAAGAGATACAAAACTCATCGGAACAATACTCAAGCACGGGCAACTTGTCCCGCTCTGTTTGCGCATAGGCGTCAACTTAATTTTTGAAATTTTTGACAAAAGTTGAGCCTATCGCT
>CAZNTN010000027.1:0-41953 GCA_964575995.1 uncultured Melioribacter sp.
AAATAAACAACTTACGCCACTTTTTCTGCTTTTCGTTTTAGAATTTTAGGTACCATCTATTCCGGCTGAAGAAAACAATTCTACAAAAGTTCTACGCATCTTAGCATAGCCGCCGTTTTCTTTAGTAGTTAGATAAGTAAAAATATCATACACATTAATTGCGCCGGGAATGTGAGATACTATGTAATCTTCCGGCTCGCGGGTATCTATAACTAATATATCATCGCGTTTAAGCATTGCCGCTAATTCGTGCGCTTCTATAAGATAATGTTTAGGGTTTGTTTCGATGGTATTCTCTTTTTTGCCTGATTAATCTTCGAAAAAAAAGGAAAAATATTTAGCGGCAGAAATGTAGTTTATCTCATACGCAAGAATCACAGTTGCCGCATGGTTTTTCATTGTGAAAGCCGAAGTATTCTGAAATAAATATACGACGGCATTCAATAGTTTTGAAATAATTAACTACGGAAAGAAGTTTCTTGTTATCGTTCAATAATTTTTTGTTTAGATGTATTTCATCATAAAGCTCGTTGGGAAGTTCAACAACAATTTGCAAGTCTCGTGTTTCGATAGTTCCTTCTGTAACGCCGTATCTATCTAACATTGCTAAAACAGTTTCCACACGAAAATCGCTTTTATCTTTCCAGCTCATCTGCTCGCGCAAAAAATCCAATCCTTCTGCGTTTACAACTTGCGGCTGATTTTTTAGTAAGTCATACATTCGGCTGTAATAATCGGCATTTGGATTTGCCCATTTAATAAATTCCATTTGGGTATAAAGGTCTTGCTGATTGTAAAGCATTAAGCACAAAGAATCGTTTCCATCGCGTCCCGCTCTTCCAATTTCTTGGTAGTAAGATTCAATTGAAGAAGGCACTTCCGCGTGAATAACAAAGCGGATATCCAGCTTGTCAATTCCCATTCCGAAAGCGTTAGTGGCAAGAATAAGATTTTGTCTGCCGCTCAGAAAATTTCGCTGTGTTCTTTTGCGCTCTTGCGGTTCTAACTTTCCGTGATAAACTCCGTGAACGTAGCCTTTATCTTTGAGAATCTGAGAATAGTATTCCAGCTTTTTGATTAGTGCGAAATAAATTATTCCGGAGCCTTTGTAATTATCCAGTACCTTAAAAATTGCTTCGAGTGTTTCTTTTTCATCATAAATATCTGCAGTTTCCAAGCGGAGATTATTCCTCTGAATTCCCTCATGAAAAATTTTGATTTCACTTTTCTGCAAACCAAGTTTTGCAACAATATCCTTTTGAACTTCTGGAGTAGCAGTAGCGGTAAGGGCAATTGTTAATGGGTTTCCCATCAGCGCACGGAACTCTGCTATGCGTGAATAATCGGGGCGGAAATCGTGCCCCCATTCGCTGATGCAGTGAGCTTCATCTACAGCGAGCAAAGAAATTTTGGTTTGAGAAATTGCATCAACAAATTCTTTTTTGCGGAAGCGCTCCGGAGTTACATAAAGCAGTTTAGCTTTTCCATCAACAAATTTTTGTAAACGCTCTTTTCTCTGTTCTGGTTTTACAGTTGAGTTAATAAATTCTGCTGGAATGTTTTTCTTTTTGAGTGTATCAACTTGATCTTGCATTAAAGCAATTAGCGGACTGATAACAATAGTTCCGCCATCAAAGATCATAGCCGGCAGTTGATAGCAGATTGATTTACCGCCGCCGGTTGGCATTAAAACTAAGCTGTGTTTGTTTTCATTAACCAGGCGGTTTACAATTTGCTCTTGCATGCCGCGGAAAGATTTATGCCCAAAATATTTTTCTAAAAATTCTAAACCGTTCAAGAAGCATCCTAAATTTTATTTTAAAGATACCAAATTGATGCGGATTGAATGCAAAGAGAGTTATCTTTACATAAACAAATTGAAGAACAGTGGCTAAAGTAATATTAGGTAAGAACGAAGAAAGGCGTATAAAGCAAGGGCATCTTTGGGTGTTCAGTAATGAAGTGCAGTCAATTGAAAATGGAGAATTGAGAATTGAAAATGGAGAATTAGTAGAAGTATTTGATTCTAGTGGGAATTTTGTTGCCTCCGGATTTTATAATGTAAATTCACTAATCACGGTTAGAATTATTTCTACTGAACAAAATATTAACGTTGCAGAGATTTTAGAGAGCAGAATTCTTTCTGCCTGCAATTACCGCAAAGGTGTTTATCCGAACCGAAATTCATTCCGCTTGGTTTTTAGCGAAAGCGATTTCATACCCGGACTAATCATTGATAAATACAATGATACATATGTTTTGCAGGTCTATTCTGCAGGAATCGAAAAAAATATTGAGCATATAATTAGCACGCTTGAATCAAAACTAAATGCCAAAAACATTTTTACAAAGAACGATGAATACTTTCGTACGCTCGAAGGCTTGACCGCTGAAGATAAAATTTTTTTTGGCGGAGCAGACGAAGAAATCATTTCCGATGGAATACTGAAATACAAAGTAAATTTTGCAACTGGGCAAAAAACCGGTTTCTTCTTTGACCAGTGCGACAACAGAGAATATTTTGGCCGATTCTGTAAAAACAAAACTGTTTTGGATTGCTTCTGCAATTCCGGCGGATTTGGTTTGCACGCAATTGCAAACGGAGCCAGCAGAGTTACGTTTGTTGATTCTTCTTTAAACGAAATAGAAAATGTTAAATACAATAGAGCCATTAACGGATTTACAACAGATTCAGAATATTTTTGTTCTGATGTATTTGATTATTTGGTAAAATGCATCGCCGAAAAGAAGAAGTTTGATGTAGTAAATATTGACCCACCGGCGTTTGCCAAAAACAAAAAGAATCTGCCTAAAGCTATAAAAGCATATGAAAAACTAAACCGTCTTGCCCTGGAAGTTGTAACCAATGGCGGTTTTCTGTTTTCTTCTTCTTGTTCTCATCATTTGAGCAAAGAAGATTTTGTTGATACAATCCGTTCTGCGGCTGTAAAGAGCAGAAAAATTATCCAGCTTCTTTACACAAATGGAGCTTCGCTAGATCATCCATCTCTGCCGGCTATGAAAGAAACAGAGTATCTGAAATTTGCGTTAATAAAAGCTCTTTGAATCGGTTTCGAAACATTTGGCTTTTATAACTACTTTTCACTATGGAACAAACAAAGCAAATAGAATTCTGGAGAAAAACTGCTTCACTAGATTTACAAAGCGCAGTTGTATTTTTGAATCCGGGAAGAACTTTCATTTTTGTTTGTTTCTATGTCATTTGTCTGTAGAAAAGCTATTGAATGCTTTTGTTGTAAAAACTACAAATGATTTTCCGCCCAAAACGCATAACTTTTTGCGACTTGCTGAATTATCGGAATTGAAATGTGATGATAGTACGTTGCAACTTTCGAAGAACTAAATCAATTTCAGTTGAGCACAAGATATCCAGATGAATTATTTAGCGTTCACAAATTAGCAACTAAAGAGTTTACATTTACTAAACTAGAAAAAGTTAAGGAGCTATTTCAATGGCTGATATTTATGCTTTAGAAATATATCCTGCTATAATGAAATACGTAAATGTTCTCAAAAAGCATTTTGAGATAGATAGTGTTTCCCTTTTTGGTTCTCATGCAGATGGACTTGCTTCTAGTGACAGTGATATTGACTTGGCAGTTATATCGAAATCATTTGGCGACAACCGGTTTAGAGATAATGTAAAACTCGGCAAACTAACTTGGGGAATTGATACTAGAATTGAACCTATCGGGTTTACACCGGAAGAGTTTGATAGCCGTTTACTCGCGCAGGAGATTAAAAAGAAAGGGTTAAAAATTCCAGCCAACTAATGGTGTCCTTAAGTAGCTAAATCACGCGTTCATTTTTTATATTTGTCCCGCTTAAAAAAACTTTTAACAGTTTTTAACACTTTTTTAGAAACCGCACATAGGTTCGGTTTGTAGAAGGCACACGAAATTAAAAATCAGTGAGGGAAACCTTGGATATTACAGCGTTAAATGAGAAGATCAGAAAAGAAAGTGAGTTTATTGATATTCTGTTCAACGAAATTGGCAAAACTATAGTTGGGCAGAAACAAATGCTTGAGCGTCTTGTAGTTGGCTTGCTTGGTAACGGGCACGTTTTGCTTGAAGGCGTTCCGGGTCTTGCAAAAACTCTTGCAATAAAATCGCTGGCTTCTGCAATGAAATCGAAATTCCAGCGTATTCAGTTTACTCCGGATTTGCTTCCGGCAGATTTACTTGGAACGATGATATACAATCAGAAGGATGGAAACTTTGCGATTAAAAAGGGACCTGTTTTTGCAAACTTTATTTTAGCCGATGAAATTAACCGCGCACCTGCAAAAGTTCAGAGCGCACTTCTTGAAGCGATGCAAGAACGCCAGGTTACTATTGGGGAAACTACATTTAAACTCGATGAGCCATTCTTAGTTCTTGCTACGCAAAACCCAATTGAGCAGGAAGGAACTTATCCTTTGCCGGAAGCTCAAGTAGATCGGTTTATGCTGAAAGTTAAAATTACATATCCAACACGCGAAGAAGAACAAAAGATTATGAGGCTAAATACTTCTGCGGATATTCCATCCATCAATGCTGTAATTTCCCAGGATAATATTCTGCGTGCACGCAAACTTGTAAATGAAGTTTATGTAGATGAAAAGATTGAGAAATATATTCTTGATATTGTTTTTGCAACACGTTCCCCAAAAGATTTTGGTTTAGATGAATTAACAGATTTAATAAGCTATGGCGGTTCTCCTCGTGCAACAATTAATTTGGCGCTTGGTGCACGTGCAATGGCTTTTATCCGCCGCAGAGGTTATGTAATTCCGGAAGATGTTCGTTCAATTTGCGCTGATGTTCTCCGCCACAGAATAGCTGTTACTTATGAAGCTGAAGCCGAGGATATTACTTCCGAAGCCATTATTACTAAAATTTTGAACAGAGTTGAAGTACCTTAACAAACTGTTAGCAGTAAGAGATTAGCAATTAGATGTTGGCGGTTAACTAATTACTAACAGCTAACATCTAATACTTAAAAACATGATTACAAAAGAACTATTAAAACAAGTAAAGCAAATTGAAATTCGCACACGCGGGCTTGTAAACGAAGTCTTCAGCGGTGAATATCATTCTGTGTTTAAAGGGCGCGGAATGGAATTCTCCGAAGTGCGCGAATATGATTTTGGCGATGATATTAGAAACATTGATTGGAATGTTACAGCCCGTTTCGGTCATCCTTACATAAAAATTTTTGAAGAAGAACGCGAACTTACTGTAATGCTTCTTGTTGATATGAGCGGCTCGCTTGGTTTTGGTTCTTCAGAAAAAACAAAACAGCAGATTGCAGCAGAGCTTAGCTCTATTCTCGCTTTTTCTGCTCTTAAGAACAACGATAAAGTTGGGTTGATATTATTTACTGACAGGATGGAAAAATTTATTCCTCCTAAAAAGGGAAAGACTCACTCACTTAGAATCATCCGCGAAGTACTTTCTTTTGAGCCGCAAGAAAAACATACAAACATTAAAGCAGCGCTTGAATATTTTAACCATACAATTAAGAAAAAAGCTATCGTGTTTTTGATTTCTGATTTCATTGATGGCGGTTACGATAAAATTTTGAAAATTGTAGGGCGCAAACATGATCTAATCGGCGTAGTACTTCAAGACAAAAGAGAAAAAGATTTGTTTGATGCAGGACTGATGAAGTTTAGAGATTCTGAAACAGGTGAAATACGTTACTTAGATACATCTGATAAAAATGTTCAGAAAACAGCTTTAGAACACAGCCGCCGATGGAATGAAAGCAGAAAACAGCTTTTTATTTCAAGCAGGCTTGATGCAATTGAAATAGAAGCATCACAATCTTATGTAAAACCGCTTGTTGATTTCTTCAAACAAAGGGAGAAAAGATGGTAAAATTTCTTAGTGCAGCTTTTCTTCTTCTTGTCGTAATTTTTGCTTCTGCTAAAGCTCAATCTATTTCTGTTTCTGCTGCAACCGATACTACTTCTTACAAAGTTGGCGATTACATTACATTTACTTTAGAACTCCGCTACGATAAGAGTATTAAAGTTCTCATTCCTCCGGTCAAAGACAGCATAAAAATATTGGACTATATTCAAACGCTTCCATCGGATAAAAAAGAAAATGATGGAAAGATTACAGAAGTTCACAAGTTTATCTTTTCAAAATATGATTCTGCACAAGTTACAATTCCACCGCTTCTTGTTTATTACACAGAATGGAATAACCAAAACAAAAAATTTTTAGCTACAGCGCCAATTACACTTACCATAAACAAGTTAGAAGTGAACCCGCAAGAAGATATAAAAGATGTAAAAGAGCCAATTACAATTCCACTTCCTTGGTGGATAATTCTTCTAATGCTTGTTGGTGTAGTGGCTTTAGCCGTAGGCATATATTATTTGTATAAATTTTTGAAAAAAGGTAAAGAAGGTAAAGTTGAAGTTAAACCCGAGATAATACTTCCGCCGCACGAAGTAGCGTTAGCAAAATTAGATGAATTAGAAGGCAAGAGGCTTTGGCAGAGCGGCAGAGTAAAAGAGTATCACAGCGAAGTAACAGAAATTGTACGCGGTTATTTTGAAAAGCGCTTCAATTTCCGTGCTCTCGAAATGCCTTCATCAGAAATTCTTCCGGTACTTAGTTTTTTAGCAGAAGGAAAAGCAATAGTTGAAACCGCCGATAAATTTTTTACTAATGCGGATCTTGTAAAGTTTGCAAAATTTGAACCTATGCCTCAGGTGAATGATGAAATGCTAAAACAAGCTTACGAAATAGTTAAACATACTATTCCTTCACGGGCAAATTCTACAGAAGGAGAAGCAAATGTTCCGTGATGTTACATTTGCATATCCTTATGTGCTTTTTTTGCTTCTTGTAATTCCAGCATTAGCATATTGGTTCTGGAAGAAGAAAGAAAAAATTTCGCCGGATGTTTCTTTCTCTTCGCTTCAAGTATTTGGCAAAGCGCCGGTTACTTTTAAAGAAAAATTGGCGCACGTTCCCAACTATCTTCGCTTGCTTGCCCTTGCTTTATTAATAATTGCCGCTGCCCGTCCGCAAAGTTTTAGCAGCGGAGAAAATATTTATACCGAAGGAATTGACATTGCTATGGTTCTGGATATATCCGGCAGTATGCTTGCAGAAGATTTCAAGCCGAACCGTCTTGAAGCTGCAAAAAAAGTTATTGATGAGTTTATAAAAGGTAGAACTGTAGATAAAATTGGTTTGGTTATTTTCTCGGGCGAAAGTTTTACTCAATGCCCGCTTACTATTGATTACTCTGTCTTAAGAAATCTTCTGAAAGATATTCAGATGGGAATGATTGAAGATGGAACAGCGATTGGCAACGCAATTGCAAACGGTGTGAACAGACTAAAAGACAGCAGGGCAAAAAGCAAAGTGATGATCCTTTTGACCGACGGCGTTAATAATGCCGGTCATATTGATCCACTCACTGCATCGCAGATAGCCCAAAAATTTGGAGTCAGAATTTATTCCATTGGTGTTGGAACAATCGGGCAGGCGCCTTATCCTTTTCAAACACCATTCGGCGTTCGCTATCAAATGGTTCCAGTTGAAATAGATGAAAATATTTTGAAGCAGATTGCCGCAGCTACAGGTGGAAAATACTTCCGTGCCACTAACAACCGTAAGCTTGCTCAAATTTATGAAGAGATTGACCGCCTGGAAAAAACTCGCGTTGAAGTTACATCTTACCGCCACGCTAAAGAATTGTTCTTTGGCTGGGCACTTGGCGGGTTGCTGCTCCTTTTTGTAGAAGTTGGTTTATCAAAAATATATTTAAGAAGATTACCGTAAAGAGAAAAGAATAGAACGCAGATCTGTTATGATTATTATGTTCATAAAAAATCTTAGCCAATCGGCGTTTCATAAAACATTATGATAAGATTTGGACATAGCGAAATATTGTATTTATTATGGCTTGTACCTGTGTTGGCAGTATTCTATTGGTACATTCAAAAAAATCAAAACAAACTTCTTGCAAAGTTTGCTGGAACAAAACTTCACAAAATACTCTTCCCAGAAAGAAGTTTGTTTAAGTCTGCAATAAAGTTTGGTGTCTTCTTATTTGCATTAACACTCTTAATTCTTTCTGCTGCAAATCCACAAGTAGGAACTAAGATTGAAGATGCAAAGCAAGTTGGTATAGATGTTTACATTCTCCTCGATGTTTCCAGAAGTATGGCTGCCGAAGATATTAGACCAAGCAGACTTGAAAAAGCGAGATTTGAAATCTCGAAACTCATCCAAAAACTTGAAGGCGATAGAATTGGATTAATAGTTTTTTCTGGGCAGGCTTACGTTCAGTTTCCGCTTACTTCGGATTATGCTGCTGCAAATTTGTTTTTGAATGCGGTAGATTTTAATTCTGTACCGCAGCCCGGAACGAATATAGGAGCTGCATTAGAACTCGCGCTAAAATCATTTCGGTACGATGATGGAACACAGAAAGCAATTGTAATTATTACTGACGGAGAAGATCACGAAGGAAACATTGATAGCGCCTTAAGCGAAGCTGTTTCTAAAGATGTAGCAGTGTATTCAATCGGTTTTGGCTCGCAAACGGGAGCGCCAATTCCGGTTTATAACGAAAGTGGAACTCAAGCAGGTTACAAAAAAGATAATCAAGGGCAGATTGTTTTAACGAAGCTTGATGAAGAAACTTTGAAAAGCATTGCTGAAAAAGGAAATGGAAAGTATTACCGCGGAAGCAACACAGAAGATGAGCTAGATAAAATTTATAATGATTTGGCTAAAATTCAAGAAACCGAATACGGGTCGAAAAAAGTTACAGAGTACGAAGACCGATTCCACTATTTCTTATTTCCGGCTATCTTTCTGTTAATTGCAGAGTTTATGATGACATCAAAAAGAACAAAATGGATTGAGAAGTTAGAACAGATGAAAAAAGGAGAGTTGAAATGAAAAAAGTAATTCTTCTTTTGATAGTAAGCGTTTCCGGTTCGCTCTTTGCTCAGAGTACAAGAGGGTTGAACAATGAGGGCGTTGACTTATACAAAGAAAAAAAGTATTCTGATGCAGAAGTAAAATTCAAAAAGAGTTTGGAAAAGAACCCCGAATTGTTTCAAGGACATTTTAATTTGGGTGATGCTTATTACAAACAAGGCAGATATGATGAGGCAGTTCAATCATTCAAAAACAGCGTTGGATTGACAGACAATAAAGAAAATAAATCTAAAGCATTTCATAACATCGGCAACTCACTATTAAAACAGCAAAAATTTCAAGAGGGAATTGAGGCGTACAAAAATGCGTTAAAGAGCAACCCGGATGATTTGGAAACAAAATACAATCTTTCTTATGCGCTGAATATGCTTAAACAAAATCAAAACAAGCAGAATCAACAGAACAAGAACGATAAGAACGAAGACCCAAATAAAGATCAGAAGCAGCAAAATCAGCAGGATAAGAAAGACCAAAGCAAAGATGAGCAGCAGAAACAACAGCAGCAACAGCAAAAGAATCAGATATCTAAAGAAGAAGCACAGCGTATTTTGGAAGCTATGAAGAACAATGAAAAAGATATGCAGAAGAAACTACGCAAAGTTAAAGGCAAACCATACGCAACGGATAAAGACTGGTAAGGATAATCGAAAACTTGCTGCTCTCTGTTTGGCGGCTTGAGAATGGTGAATTGAAAATTATTTTAGTCCAATTCGGTTTGGAGAATTAAGATGAAAACTTTATCGAAATACATTGTGATAGTTTTTATACTCGTTTGTGCAAATACTTTATTGGCACAAAAATTTTCTGCTTCAATTGAAAGAACAACAATTGGATTAAATGATCGTTTCCAGGTAGATTTTAATTTTGAAGGAGGCGATATAAACAATGTAAGCAATTTTCGTCCTCCAACTTTTTCCGGCTTTAGAGTTTTAAGCGGGCCTAATCAATCTTCTAGCATGCAAATTATTAATGGCAAAGCAAGCGGCTCGCTTGGTTTTTCATACATTTTAATGCCATCAAACGGTGGCGAGTTTTCAATTGCCTCTGCTTCGCTTGATTATGCCGGAAGAACTTATTCAACACAGCCAATTAAAATTAAAGTTGAAAAAGGTTCATCACAGCAGCAGCAAAGTTCCGGCGGCGGATACAGCCAGCAAGAGCTCGCTAAAAATGTTTTTATTGTTGCAGAAGCAAATAAAACTAGAGCGCTTCAAGGCGAGCAAATTACTGTTACTTATAAACTTTATACTAAACTTAACATTGCTTCTCCTCAAATAACAAAACTACCTTCTTACGAAGGCTTTTGGTCGGAAGAAATTGGTCCAATCAAGCAAATTAATTTTGATTTGGAAATGTACCGCGGGGAAAGATTTCGTGCTGCAAAGATTAAGCAAGTTGCCTTGTTCCCAAGTAAAACCGGCACTTTGAATGTAACTCCCTTTGAGTTGAACGTTCCGGTTATAGTTAAAAAGAAAAGAACAGGCAACGATTTATTTGATGAATTTTTTAACGATTCCTTTTTCGGGAGGTCGGAAACAGTTGAGTTCTTGGCAAAATCTAATACGCTAAAAGTAATTGTAGAGCCGCTTCCTTCCGGTGCGCCTGCATCTTTTAATGGTGCAGTTGGTAATTTTACTTTTAGAGCCGAAGTTGATAAAAATGATGTAACTGCAAATGAAAGCGTTACATTGAGAATGAATTTAAGCGGCAGCGGAAACATTAAACTTATAAACCTGCCTGCGCCGCAATTACCGGGCGGTATGGAAAAGTATGAACCTAAAACGGTTGAAAATATTAACCGAAGCACAGTAGTATCTGGACAAAAAATTGTTGATTATCTCTTGATTCCGCGAGCATCTGGTATGAAAGAAATCACACCAATAGAATTTACTTACCTTAATCCGGCTTCGAGAAAATATGTAACTCTTAAATCACCTGCTTTCAGAATCAATGTTCGCCCCGGTGTTGGCGGAGAATCTGCTTCTAATAATTATGCAAAAGAAGATGTTAAGTTGTTAAGCCAGGATATCCGTTACATAAAATTAGCTGATTTTAATTTGGAGCCTAAGCAAGAGATTTCATTTATCAAACCATGGTTTTGGGTATCAATTATTCTTCCACTTTTTGCAATGATAGGAGCATTTGTTTATAAAAGTAATCAAGACAAACATTCTGGCAATATACAACTGATGAAATTTCAGAAAGCTGAGAAAGAGGCACGCAAGCGTTTGAAATCAGCTAAAGCCGCACTCGATTCCCAGCGTACGACTAACTTCTATTCGGAAATTTCATTTGCTTTATTCGGTTATCTTGAAGATAAACTCTCCATTCAAAAATCTGAGTTTACTCTTGAAGCAGCGGCGGAAAAATTGATTATGAAAAATGTAAATGAAGCATTGATTAAACGGGTTAAGAAAATTGCTGAACGATGCGAGTTTAACCGTTTTGCGCCGCAGGGAGAAATGCAGGCAGCAGCAAAAGAAATGTATGAAGAAACCGTAAAAGTAATTGTTGATTTGGATTCTTCGATTGGAGGCAAAAAATGAAAAAGATTATTCCTTTCTATCTCTTTGCTTTCTTGTCTGTAATAACTTTATTCAACACTCTAACTGCTCAAACGCCTGATGAGCTGATGATGAGAGCTAACAAGTTTTATCAAGAAACGAATTTTACAGAGGCAATTTTATCTTACGAAAAAATACTCTCGCAAGGTTTTGAAAGCGGGACTTTGTATTATAACCTTGGCAACGCTTACTTCAAGGATGGAAAAATTGGCAAATCAATTCTTTCTTTTGAAAAAGGACTTAGGCTTGAACCAAACGATGAAGACCTGCAATACAATCTGATGATTGCAAACTCTAGAACAATTGATAAGATTACCGAAGTACCAAAATTGTTTTTAGTTTCTTGGTGGGAAGGTTTAGTTACATCATTAGGCATTAGCGGCTGGTCGATTTTAGTTGTACTTACATTCTGGTTTTTACTTGGCAGCATAGCAGTTTACTTTTTTTCACGTAAAACCGCTTTGCAGAGATTTACTTTTATGAGCGGGTCAATTTCACTTTCTGTACTTGTATTGCTTATCGCAATCTTATTTGCAAGAGTAAATAGAGAAACTGATAAAGATTACGGCATACTAACAGAGCTAACTTACTCGGCTAAAGTATCACCCGATGAAAAAAGCAACGATGCTTTTGTTATTAACGAAGGAGTTAAATTCAGTCTTGAAGACTCTGTTGGCGAATGGTTTAAAATTCGTTTGATAGATGGAAAAATTGGCTGGGTTAAGAAAGAAGCTATCGGTCAAATCTAATTTTACTCTTATGGGCATCTCTAAAAACAAAAAATGTTTGTCATTCTGAGGAACGGAGCGACTTCTTTCAAATAAACTAAGCCGAGATTCCGATCCCGCTTTGTCTAGTGTTCTGTCACCCTAATAACTATACATTATGTTGGTAGGTATCTGATAAATTTAATCACTAAGGGTTAAATTACTCGCTGCTTGCGGCGGGGAGTTTCATCCTCATTCACATAGGGAATAAGGTTGATTCATAACTGTTTATTATAGCTACTAAGGTTTCTCAAATGAATAAGGTTTTCTTCCTTCTATTGAATTAAAATATACCGGCTAATCAAAAACTTTATTTTGTCTTTTTTTACCTTAGTAACAAACCTAACCACAAGTTAATTAACCTTATAACTTATCAGACAAAATAGCATTATGATTTACGTCCTTCGGCAGAATTGTGAGCTAAAAGTATGTACAGAAGTGTAGTAACAAAACACTAGACCGGAATGACAATTATTAGAGCTGCCCTTAACAAAAACTTCATAGTAGATTGCTGCTGCGCAGACATCCATTCATACGTTCATTCAATCGAAAGATTTCCCCGATTCCACTCCTGCCAATCCGTCCGTTGGCTAAGGGAGCCAACGAACGTCGGGCAGTTGCGTCCAGGTTTTGTTCTTAGAACGAAGGTCGATGATTAAATACTTCGTCCGACCTTAAAAGCCCTTCTCTTAGTGAAGGGTTGGGATGGGTTTTTATTTTATTTATATTTGAACGGAAGATCAATCGGAAGTTCAATGAAAAAGATAATCAAAAAATATAGTTTGTTAGCAATAGCATTGCTGCTGCTTGCCTCCGGTTGTTCTTTTGATAACGGTACATCTAGTCCAACAGAAAATGGAAGCAATATTTCGGTGCTGAATTTGCAAACGCCAAAAGATGGTGCAGCAGGTATCTCAGTTTTTGGTACTAACCTGCAATGGTCAACCACGGCAGCAATTGGAACTGTATTTCAGGTTTTTATTGAACCTACTACCGGAAAAAATATGCCGCCGGCTTCTTCGAGCTGGATAACAACTCCAAAAGCTGCAGGCATTACATCTACAACTTACAGCACAGGACAATTAACATATACAACGTGGTACGCTTGGAGAGTAAGGGCTCTGCTTGCAAACGGTTCTTGGATAGACTCGCCAGTTCAGTATTTTCAAACAGAAGACATTCCTCAATCTGCTGCTAACATTCTCAAAGTTTATGATTACGCAACAAACTTCGACCCGAATAACTTAAATCAAGACAGAATAATTAATATAATTTTTCAGGTTACGGACCCGGCAGGAAGCGGAATAATTAATTTAACTAAAGATCAATTTGAAGTTTTAGAAGATGGTGAACAGCTGCGCGAAGCACAGTTAGGTTTTTCTCCACTACCTCCTTCAAGAATAATTATGCCGGTAAACATTTTGATAGACAATAGCACAAGCATTAAAGCAAACAATCGGCTGCCTCAAATGAAAACCGATGCAGCAGAAATCGTAACCCGCTTATCCTCAATTTCAACTCTTAAATCATATTTTAATATATATCAGTTCAGCGAAAATTTAACTCCTCAGGTAGGAACAATATCATCTCCAGGCGTTTCGGCAGATCAAGCAAAGTTGGAAATCTCCAACATTCAAAATGGAGCTGCTTCAACAGATTTGTACGGCGCTGTTGCCGATGTTGCAAGCTCTATGTTTAATTCTTATACGGTTAATGAAGTTAAAAATCATGTTATGGTTGTTCTTTCCGATGGAGATGATACTGCAGGCAAAAGAAATTTAGCAGAAGCAACAAATGCAGTTGCAGCTAAAAGAGTTTATACAATAGGTTACGCAGGCGATCTTCGCGAAGATATTTTAAAGTTGATTGGTGTTTCTGGTTACTTTAACCGCAGCTTAAGTGGAGATTTTAGTTCCTACTTGCTAAACTTAAAAACTTATCTCGAAAACTTTTCGAGAAGTTTTTATATGCTCACTGTTACAAGCCCTAAACGTGGTTACAAAACACGCACAATTTCAATTCGTATGCACGGAAGTTTACATTCCGTAAATGTAAGTTATCCGGGCTGGTAAAAGGTAAATTATGTCAGTTACTAAAAAAGATGTTGAATATATTGCTTCGCTTGCCAGACTTAAATTTGAAGAAGCCGAGTTGGATAATTTTACTCATCAACTGAACGATATTCTTGCTTATGTAGAAAAGCTGAATGAACTTGATACGAAAAATATTGAACCTCTTTCTCATCCAATT
Organism: uncultured Melioribacter sp.; assembly: GCA_964575995.1. Classification (GTDB taxonomy): domain Bacteria; phylum Bacteroidota; class Ignavibacteria; order Ignavibacteriales; family Melioribacteraceae; genus Stygiobacter. Next base: position 14,566 of record CAZNTN010000027.1, read on the forward strand.
GAAAATAATAATGTCTTTCGTAAGGATGAACTTCATCCTTCCACTTTAACTAAAGAGGCACTGAAAAACGCTCCAGACAAAACCGAAGAATATTTCAGAGTGCCAAAAGTAATTAACCAATAATTTTATAGAGAATGATAGTAGGAATAATTCCCGCCCGGTTCGCTTCATCACGATTAATGGGAAAACCGCTTGCAGTAATTGGCGGCAAACCAATGATACAACACACATACAACAGCGCTAAGAAATCCAAACTGCTTGATAAAGTAATAATTGCCGTTGATGATGAAAAAGTTTTTCAAGTTGTAAAAAGTTTTGGCGCCGAAGCTTTTATGACACCTAAAGACTGTGCAAGTGGTTCAGACAGAATAGCACTTGTAACAGAAAATATTCCAGATGCTCATATAATTGTTAATATTCAGGGTGATGAGCCGTTTATAAAAGGAAAGATGATTGATCAAGCGATTGAGCCTTTGTTGTTCGATAAAAAAGTAAATCTTTCAACACTTGCCAGAAGAATTACAAATGTGGAAGAGATGAAAACTCCGGCAGCAGTTAAAGTAGTTTTCGATTATCACAACTTTGCTATGTATTTCTCACGCTCACCAATTCCATTTGTGCGGGACGCAAGAACAAATCTCGAAAGAGTTCAATCGGCAGAAATTTATAAACACATCGGCTTATATGTTTACCGCCGTGAGGTGCTTTTAAAATTTACAACACTCAGACCAACAGATCTTGAACAAATCGAAAAATTAGAGCAGTTAAGATTTCTCGAACATGGTTTCAAGATGAAAATTGTTGTTACGGAATATGACAGTCTTTCTGTAGATACACCGCGCGATCTTGATTTAGCCCGCCGTTTCTACGAAAGACAAATTAAGAGATAATGCTTTATAAGCTCAAATTAATTGTCTTTTCAAGGCATCGGTGCTATTTTTGAGTAAGAAAATTTGGAGTTATTTAGATGGAACAAAAAATTAGAGTGCTTGTTGCCAAAGCTGGATTAGACGGACACGATAGAGGCGCAAAAGTAGTTGCTGCTGCTCTTAGAGATGCTGGTATGGAAGTTATTTACACAGGTTTACGCCAAACACCAGAAATGATTGTTGAAGCCGCAGTTCAAGAAGATGTTCACGCAATTGGAATCAGCATTCTTTCCGGCGCGCATATGACGATCTTCCCTCGAATTTTGCAATTGATGAAAGATAAAGAAGTTGAAGATATTCTACTTTTCGGCGGTGGTATTATACCTGAAAACGATCTTGTAAAACTTAGTGAGATGGGTATTGGAATGCTCTTTACACCTGGAACTTCTACACAAGATATTATTAAGTACTTAAAAGAATGGGTTGAACAGCACCCTAAAAATTAAATAACTCACATTGCGCAGAAACCTGATTGATGACATTAAACCTTACTTGTGTAACTTAAGTAAATAAGTTCTTGTTCTTACTCTTACTCTTGTTCATGTTCTTGATCCTTTTAAAATCTCTCCCAATAATTTGAATACAAAAAATCGCAAATCGAAGTGCCAGCAGCGCCTAAAACTGAGAGCTGGGCGATTATTTATAAAATTTCGGGTTAATTATTTCTCAACGTAATTAAAGAAGCAATAACGAGGTTAGTTACAACTTTAACTTGCGGCTTTGCGTCTTGGCGGGGAACCTCTTTTTTCCTCGCAGAGCCGCTAAGCCGCAAAAACTACTGAAGTTACGTTCCGTAGAAACCTGTTTTAAGATGTTAAGTCTTTCTTGCGTAAGGTGAGTTACCACTTCAAATAGTGCTATTCTTTATTTATTTTTGGGCACTAATTATTTGAGTTCAATGGCAAAAAATACAAGAGAGAGAATTGTTTTTATAGACTTAATGCGCGCCTTCGCCGTAATAATGATGGTTCAAGGACACACAATAGATGCTTTTCTGGCAGATGAATACCGCACTTACGATTCGTTTATTTACAGATTTTGGGTAACACTGCGCGGCTTTACAGCGCCAATTTTCATGGTCTCATCCGGAGTTGCGTTTGCTTACTTATTCCGCTCTGTTGATCTGCCGTTTAATCAAAACCCAAGAGTTACAAAAGGACTTATGCGTTTTGTAATATTGTTGCTCACGGCTTACTTACTCAGATTTCCAACTTACCGGATGGTGGATTTTAGCTATGTTTCTAACGAGCAGTGGCACATTTTTTTTACTGTGGACGCACTTCATCTTATTGGAATAGGAATTTTATTAATTCTTTTCTTTTCATATTTATCAGAAAAAATGAAAATAAATGAATACTGGATTTATTCACTTGCCGCAGCATTTTTCTTTATGGTTTGGAATGTTACGGAATACATCAACTGGGCAAACTACCTGCCTATTCCTTTTGCTGCTTATTTTTATTCGGGAACTGGGTCTTTGTTTCCGGTTTTCCCTTGGGCTGGCTATGTTCTCGCCGGTGCTTTGCTTGGGTCATTTTTGGCAAAGAACCCGGGTGTTTATAAAACAAAAAAATTTAATAAAGAACTTACTTCAGTTGGATTAACTTTTCTTTCGGCGGCGGCTATTATTTCATTTATTCAATCTTATTTTATTGGTAATAAATATTTCTTTACCGATAATTCGTTTGTTATTTTGCTAAGGCTGGGTGTTGTTGCTTTGCTGATTAGTTCATTATCTATATTTGCCACTTCGGTCAAAAAAATTCCTTTGCTCGTGCAGGAAGTTGGCAGATACACTTTGATAGTTTATGCTGTGCACATAATTATTCTCTATGGCAGCGCATGGATTCCGGGTTTTGCTATGTTCTGGCCAAAATCTCTTAATTTAGCTTGGTCTATACTTGCAGCAGCGGCAATGATTGCACTTATGGGTTACATGGTTCATCTGATTCATAAATATAAACCGGCATTAATGAAAAATCTTGCAGCATCTAAAGTTTAGGAGTTTTAGTTGGCTAAAAGAGCTGATAATTTAGTTCCGAATCTTAACGAGGAAGAAAAGAAGTTAGAACAATCGCTTCGCCCTAAAAGATTTGATGATTTTACAGGACAGGCTAAAATTATAGACAATTTAAAAGTTTTTATTGGTGCTGCAAGAAAGCGGGGCGAAGGATTAGACCATGTTCTTCTTACCGGCCCTCCAGGATTAGGCAAAACTACACTCGCCAACATTATTGCTAATGAGATGGGTGTAAAAATCAAAATTACGTCCGGTCCCGTACTTGAAAAACCGGGTGATTTAGCCGGACTTCTTACCAATCTCGAAGAAAAATCTGTTTTGTTTGTTGATGAGATTCATCGGTTAAGTCCGGTTGTTGAAGAATATCTTTATTCAGCAATGGAAGATTACAAGTTAGATATTATGATTGACAGCGGACCAAACGCACGTACAGTTCAAATTAAACTTCCGCACTACACATTAATTGGCGCTACAACAAGAGCCGGTTTGTTAACTGCTCCTTTGCGCGATCGATTTGGAATAAAATCCCGTTTAGATTACTATGAAAGCGATTTAATCAAGAAAATTGTTTTACGATCTTCCGGTATCTTAAATATTGCTATCGAAGATAATGCGGCAAACGAATTAGCAAAGCGTTCGCGAGGCACACCAAGAATTGCCAACAGATTGCTTAGAAGAACGAGAGATTTTGCAGACTACGAAAACAAAAGAACGATAGACATTGAAATTGCTCAAAAAGCTTTGCTCTCACTAGAAGTTGATGAGTTTGGCTTAGATGAAATGGATAAAGATATTATTCTTACAATTATAGAAAAGTTTAACGGCGGACCGGTAGGATTAAACACTCTTGCCGTAGCTGTTAACGAAGATTCTGGAACGATAGAAGAAGTTTACGAACCATTTTTAATTCAGCAGGGATTCATTCAGCGTACACCGCGCGGAAGGGAAGCAACTGATTTGGCTTATCTTCGATTCAATAAAAAGCGTGGCAAAATTAAGCAGCAAGAAAATCTTTTTGAATAAACAGAGTGGAATATGGTAAAGGTTAACAAAATCAAAATAGGAGATGGCAGCCCACTTGTCTTAATTGCCGGTCCTTGTGTGGTTGAAAACGAAAAGACTACACTTAAAACTGCAGAAGCTATTAAAGTCATTACAGAAGAACTTGAAATTCCTTTTATCTTCAAATCCAGTTACAAAAAAGCTAACAGAACAAGCATCCATTCTTTTAGCGGTATTCATTTTGAGAAAGCGCTAAAAATTTTGGAAAAGGTTAAGAAAGAACTCTCTGTTCCAATATTAACCGATGTTCATTCTGAGCCAGAAATTGAACCCGTTGCTCACGTTGCAGACGTTCTGCAAATACCGGCATTTTTATGCAGGCAAACCGATTTGCTGATTGCGGCAGGCAAATCTGGCAAAGTTGTTAATGTAAAGAAGGGTCAGTTTCTAGCACCTCAAGATATGGCTCATGTAATTGCAAAGATAGAAACCACTAAGAGTAAAAAAATATTGCTTACAGAGCGGGGCACAACTTTTGGCTATCATAATCTTGTGGTGGATATGCGAAGTTTACAAATAATGCGCAGTTTTGGCTATCCGGTTATTATGGATGCAACTCACGCAGTTCAGCTGCCAAGTATAGGAAATGAATCCGGCGGAGAAAGACAATTCATTTACGCTTTGGCTAAAGCTGCAGCTGCTGTTGGTGTTGATGGATTATTTTTAGAAGTGCATCCTAATCCTTCAATTGCATTAAGCGATGCTGAAAGCCAGCTCCCGCTCGATATGTTAAAGAAACTATTAATAACAATTAAGCAGATTGATGAAATTGTAAAAAATGAAAATTGATATTCTTACTAAGCTAAGAGATATTAAACTATTCTTGTTTGATTTAGAAGGAGTTTTGATAAATAAGAATTCTGCCAATTGTAGCGAAAGCAAAAATAAATTACTTCATCAGATATATACAGCATGTGAACAATTTACTAAGCACAAATTAAAATTTGGAATTGTTACTGCGAGCAGCGAGAATTATTTAGAGAAAATTAAGACTACCAGTAATTGTGTTGTGCTTTCTAATTCCATCAATAAAGTTAAAATGGTGGATGATTACTTGAAGAACGTTACAATTGATTACAAACACGTTCTTTACATAGGCGATGATATACTCGATATTCCTTTGCTTCAGAAAGTTGGAATATCTGGCGCCCCTAAAGATGGAAGAAGAGAAGTTAAAAGAGTTGTAAACTTTATAACAAAATTTAACAGTGGCGAAGTACTGCCAGAAATTTTAGATTACTTAAAACAAACTAAGAAGTGATTGCCATGACAAATAACTTAGAACATTTCCCGCGTGAATTGACTTCGCAAGAAAAAGAACTGCTCTTTACAGCACTTCCGGAAAATAAAATTGGCTATAAATTTTATAGAGATAAAATTGAGCGAATGGTTGTGCTTGGGCATGGCAGATTTGGAGGCGGTAATTTTATTCTTGGACCTATTGACAGCATACTTGACTTGGAATCAAATTCGACACCTATTTTTGCTATCTCTAAAATTGTTTACGATGATCATGAGATTTATGTAACTATTCATCATGAAGTTGAAGACCAAATCGAAATTGATATTCAAAATTTCGATTTGACTCCTAAAATTAGTGATATGAAAGAGCATTACAGATGGACATACTCAAATTGGGTACCCGGTCAAAAAGCACCGTTCGATAATTCTGCCACAAGGGAAATTCATCTTGTACTGAAATCTTTAGTTCTTGTTATAGCTGCCGAACACAGAAAGATTTGGGTTTACAATGCAAAGGATGAAGTAAACTATTTGATTCCCGTTACAAACTTTTACAACGAGTTGATGTTGATAATGGATGAGAGAAACCCCGAAGTTGCTCTAAATCCTAACAGATTGTTTACAAATCTCAACGAGTATTCCGATGAAAAACTTGGACAGGCATTTTTGCTTTACAACAAGTACTGGAACAGAATAGATGTGGATTATTCTCTTTTCGATCCTAAAATGGTTCAGCGTAAAAAATCATTTTTTGATTTCTTAAAAAGGTAAGAGGAATAGGTGAATAGAGAGAAAATAATTACCAAAGGCAAAGAAGTAATTCGTATAGAATCTGAAGCAGTTAAAAATCTTATTGAAGCTGTAGATGATAATTTTGCCAAAGCAATAGAACATATTTTAAATTCTAACGGAAGAGTTGTTTTTACTGGAATGGGGAAATCCGGTTTAATTGCAAGAAAAATTGTTGCTACGCTAAACTCAACCGGAACGGCTTCAATTTTTATGCATCCAACCGATGCTCTTCACGGCGATCTTGGTATGGTTAGAAGCGAAGACACGGTTATTCTAATATCTAAAAGCGGCAGCACAGAAGAGCTTCTAAATCTGCTGCCTTTGTTTAAGAGAATTGGAGTAACTATAATTGGAATGCTTGGAGAATTAGATTCTAAACTTGCTGATGAATGCGATTTGATATTAAATGTAAGTGTTAAAGAGGAAGCATGCCCACACGATCTTGCACCAACATCTTCAACAACTACCGCGCTTGTTATGGGCGATGCCCTGGCAATTTCACTTTTAGAAATGCGCGGTTTTACGCCGGAAGATTTTGCTTTTCTTCATCCAGGCGGAAGTTTGGGAAAACGGCTTTCATTAAAAATTTCTGAGATAATGATAAACGGTAAAGATTTCCCTTGTGTTAACCAGAAAACTTCACTCAAAGATTCTATCCTCGAAATAACTTCTAAGCGTTTAGGCGTAACTTGTGTTGTAAACGATGAAGGATTTCTAGCCGGAATAATTACAGATGGCGATTTACGCCGCCTGCTCGAAAAATCTTTAGACTTGCGAAACCTTGTAGCATCCGATGTAATGACCCGAAAACCTAAAACAATTACAAAAGAACTTTTGGCTTCTTTTGCTTTGCAGCAAATGGAACAATATAATATCACCTCTTTGATAGTTATTGATAAAGATAAGCGCCCCGAAGGTGTTGTTCACCTTCACGATTTGGTGAAATTGGGTTTACAATCAAGATGAAAAAGTTTTGCGCGCTTCTCCTTATTCTATTTGTCTCTGCCTGCTCAGAAGAAAAAATCCAGCCTCAAATTGATAAAACAAAAATTGAGGGAGAAATACCTTCTCACGAAAGCTGGAACTCTAAAATTATTTTTACTGATGAAGGAAGAGTTAAAGCAATTTTGTATTCCAATCATCTTAAAAAATTCGAAATACAAAAAATTACTTTGCTCGAAGGCGTTAAAATAGATTTTTATGATAAGCAGCAGAAAAGCACTTCTAATCTAACTTCATTAACCGGAAAGGTTGATGATGTTTTGCGGGATATGTACGCAGCAGGTAATGTTGTTGCTAAAAACGACAGCGGCGTTGTGCTTAAAACTGAAGAATTAAAATGGCGTAATTCAGACCAAAAAATTGTTACAGATAGATTTGTTTCAATAACTACCAAAAAGGAAATTATACAAGGCTATGGTTTAGAAGCAGACCAAAGTTTGAATAACTATGTTGTCTTCAATCCAACATACACTGCTTCTGTTGCAAAAGAGGAGAAATCTAAATGAAACTTAGCGCAGCGCTTCTTTTCTTCTTTTTATTTTTCGCAACTTTTATAGCGCAAGAAAATAACCGTATTGTTGCTGTAGGCGATAGTCTTGTAGGCAAGCTGATAAACGGGGAAAGCATTAGAGAGCTTCATGGAAATGTTGTAATGACACAAGGTGCTGTAAGAATAACTTGCGATACAGCAATTCAAAACTTGGCTAAGAACGAAGCCGAGTTAATTGGAAACGTTGTTGTTACACAAGACAGCATAGTTATCAAAACAGTGCGAGGCTACTATTTCGGAAACAGCAAAATTGCATTTTCAAACAACGGAATTGATTTAACAGACGGACACCTTCGGCTACACTCAAAATCGGGTTATTACTATTTCGATGAAAAACGTTCATATTTCTACGATCAAGTTAAATTGAAAGAAGGGGTTTCCAATCTTTTTGCTTCACGTCTTAACTATTTTGATGATGAAGACAAAGTAATAGCAGGTGGAAATGTTATTGTGAGCGATACTTCATCTACAATGCTTGCAGATAGTCTAATCTATTTTAGAAATTCAAAGAACACTTTTGCATTTAATAATATTAGAATCTATAACTCAAAAGACCGAATCGCACTCTTTGGAGAGCGATTAGAAGATGTTGGTCAAAATAAATACTCAAAGATTTGGGATAATCCTTTCTTTGCCAGAATTGATACTACATCTGATGGTCAGTTAGATACTTTAATGGTTAGCGCTATGTTGATGGAAGCATTTGATGACAGCTCTCAAAAAATTGTTGTAACCGATTCAGTAAAAATTTTAAAAACAGGGTTTGCTTCTTCTAATAATCATACTTTTTTCTTTAGAGCAAATGATGAGATACATACTTTTAAAAGAGAAGGGGATGAGCTTCCTCCGGTAATTTGGAGTGACGAAACACAACTAAGCGGAGACTCTGTTTTTATTTTTATTAAAGATAGCCGGCTCACCCGCATTAATCTTAATTCTAACGCGGTTATCATTTCTGAACATAAAGATAAGCAGTACCGGTTCGATCAAATTTCCGGCAAATCGGTTAAAATATTCATTGAAAATGGTGAAATTGTGCTTACAGATGTAACCGGAAATGTACTTAGCATTTATTATGTATATGATGAAGAGGAACCTAACGGATTAGTAAAATCGAGTTCCGAGAGCGCTAAAATCTATTTTGAAAACGGAGAAGTACAGGATGTTAGGCTTTATGGTAAACCGGCAACAGAATATCATCCGGAAAACTTACTTGAAGGAAAGGAAAAAGAGTTTACAATTCCTTCATTCAAAATTTTCACAAACAAACCAACTAAAGAAGAACTACTTAGACGAAACAAAAAAGTTCTTTATTTTTTAACAAAGGATTCAGCTTATTATGCAGAAAAATTTAATCTTACAGAGCGAAAGCCTTAAGAAGATTTACAAAAAAAGAACAGTAGTAAACAACGTTTCTGTAAAAGTTGAGCAGGGAGAAGTTGTTGGGCTGCTCGGTCCAAACGGAGCGGGTAAAACAACAACTTTTTATATGATTGTTGGAATGATAAAACCAAATGAAGGAAAAGTATTTCTTGATGAGACAGATATTACAAACCAGCCTATGTACAAACGTGCAAAAATGGGAATTGGATATTTGCCGCAAGAGGCTTCCGTTTTTAGAAAACTAAGTGTAGAAGATAATGTAATGGCTGTGCTTCAGATGACAAGTTTAACAGCTGCTGAAAGAATTGAAAAGCAAGAAAAACTTCTGGCAGAACTTGGATTGAACCTTGTAAGAAAAACTCTTGGTTTTCAGCTTAGCGGAGGAGAAAGAAGGCGCTGCGAAATTGCAAGAGCTTTAGCAACAGATCCTAAATTCATTTTGCTTGATGAACCTTTTGCCGGTGTTGATCCAATTGCCGTTGAAGATATTATGAACATTGTTGCTAATCTCAAACACAGAGGCATAGGAATTTTAATTACCGACCATAATGTACACGAAACACTTAGCATTGTAGATAGAGCTTATATCTTAATAAACGGAGAAATATTCAAAGATGGGACTGCACACGAGTTGGCTGAAGACCAAGATGTACGCAAGCTTTATCTTGGCGAAAAATTCAAGTTGGATAGATATTCTTAAGTAAGAGAAAGTGCAAAATAAGTAATGGCAGAAACCCCGATTGCATATAAAATTATCATCACTACTAACTTAATATTTTTTTTTCTTTTGAGATTTCTTTGATATGTCCAAGATGCTTGGTCATCCCGCTTGTAATCACCTTTCTCAATAGACCAGTTCTTATCTGGCTGGTACATTTTTTTATTGTCTTTCAAATTTGCCGCCATTATAGCCAAAATTTATAAGTGAAAGAATGGTAAATATCAGAGATAAAACAAGTACGTTTACAACAAATTATTTTGTAAACTCCCTTATAATTTTATTGATTTCTGTTTCCGAAATCCCGCTTCCAAATTGAGCATTTTTACTTTCAGATTTTACCGAAGTTCCAGTTTTACTTAATTCAAAATTCGGGTTTCCTGCTCTGGCTCTTAATCTTTCTTCAATTTGTTTTGTAAAACTTCCCTCGTTGTAACCTGTTTTGGAATTAGAAATGGCAGAATATCCTTCTAAGGAAGATAAGCTATTGCCTTGGTTTATAATTCTGGTTTCAAAAGCAAGAGTTTTTACATTCATCAAATGCATAGCGCTAACATTTTCCGAAATAATTGAACCGCCCCAAGTGCCCGGTCCTAAAGTCATAGAAGGCATTAAGTCTGTAGAGTAACCCACTGCTCCAACAGATGAAGGCGTATTAACTACAATTCTAAAAGCCGGTTTCTCAAGAGCAAATTTTATAATTATATCTTTATCGTTCGAGTGAATTGCAAGTGTGTGTCCAATTCCGCCAAACTCAAGTAGTTCAATACATTTATGACATCCATCCATCCAGCCATCAACAGTGTAGTAGGCTAAAACCGGAGAAAGTTTTTCGATTGAAAGAGGTTCTTTCTTTCCAACGGTTTCACATTCTGCTACAAGAACAGTTGTGGTTTCTGGTACAGAAAAACCAGCATAGTTGGCAATCCACACAGCGGATTTGCCAACAATATCAGCATTAAGTTTTGCACCTTTTGCAATTTTATCTTCAAGTTTTTTCTTCTCATCGGCATTAACAAAATAGCAGCCTTTCGTTTTAGCAGTTTCTTTTACTTTTTCACTAATCGGTCTATCAACTACCATTGCTTGTTCGGAAGAGCATAGCACTCCGTTATCAAACGTTGTTCCGAATACAATATCGGCAACAGCTTTTTCTATGGTTGCAGTTCTTTCAATGAATGCCGGTACGTTTCCGGCTCCAACACCGTAAGCCGGCTTTCCGGCACTGTAAGCAGCCCTAACCATCGGCATACCGCCTGTAGCCAAAATCACTGCAATATTTTTATCGTGCATTAAAGCATCTGTGCCTTCTATTGTTGGAATTGACAAGCAATGAATTAAACCTTTAGGTGCGCCGGCTTTTTCTGCAGCGTCAGAAACTACTTTGAGTGCTTCTTTTGTACAATTTATAGCTTTTGGATGAGGCGAGACAACAATTCCGTTTCTGCATTTCAGAGAAATTATTGCTTTGAACATAGCTGTAGAAGTTGGGTTTGTTGATGGAACCAAAGCGGCTACAACTCCCATTGGCTCGGCAATTTTCAATATTTTGCCATTGCTGCGCACATCAATAACACCTACTGTTTTCAAGTCTTTAATCGAATTCCAAACATCTCTGGTGCCAAACTGGTTTTTAATAATTTTATCCGAAACCTTACCAAAGCCGGTTTCTTCGTAAGCCATTTTAGCAAGCCGTTCTGCTTCGTTAAAACCGGCATCAGCCATTGCTTTAACAACTTTATCTACTTGTCCCTGGTTAAAATGTTTGTACTCGAGTTGTGCTTGTTTAGCTTGAGAAGCAAAGTTGCGCGCTTCTTGTATTGATAAAAGGTCTTTATCTAAACTCATCTATTAGCCATTGTTTGTCTAACGAAATATAAATACCGTTCTACTGAACTTCAATCTAAATTGAAAAACGTGATTTAATATCTGCTTAGCACTTCTCAAAACTAGTTCTAGAAATTTTAGCGCAAAGTGCGCAAAGAAAACGCAAAGTATTTGATGTTTTTGAGTGCCCTACAATAAATCTTTTAATTTGGAATAGCCGGTCTTGCTTACAGGCAAGTTTTTTCCATCGTGCAAAAGAATTTGGTAAGATTCTTTTTCCAGTAATTCTATTTGTTTAATTAAGGCAAGCCTAACAATATAAGAGCGGTGAATTCTAATAAAGTTTTTTGGGTTAAGATTCTCTTCAAAATACTTCATTGTTTTTTGTTTGAGGAAGTTCCCTTTCTCGGTATAAAGCATAGTATAATCGTCTTGGGCTTCTATGTATTTAATATCTTCAACAGGAATCAATATTATCTTGTGCTGATTTTTTACAACTACACGTTCTAATGCCTCGCGGCTTGTTTCAGATGTTTTGAGAATTTTTTGGAATTTAGAGAGTGATACAGCTTTGTTGGAAAGAAGTTTTTCAGCTTTGGAGAGAGCCTCAATAAATCTTTCTTCTGAGAAAGGTTTGAGCAAATAATCAATTGCGTTTACATCAAAAGCTTTGAGTGCGTACTGATCGTAAGCAGTAGTAAAAATAATTACTGGAGGAGATTCAATTAATTCGAGCATTTCAAAGCCGGTTAGCTTGGGCATTTGAACATCAAGAAAAATTAAATCGGGCTTCAGTTCATTTATCAGCTTTATTCCGTCGAATCCGTTGTTGCACTCTGCAAGAACTTCATAGCCCTCATGCTTTTCGAGGTAAGCTTTAATTAAATTTCTGCCAAGCTGCTCGTCATCAATAATCAATGTTCTTATCTTATTCATTTTTAACTCATTGGAATGTAAATAGTTACTTTGAAAAGAGAATTAGCTTTATCCACTAAAACAAGATTATCCTGGTTATAAATCAATTTCATCCGGTTTTGAATATTTTTAATTCCAACACCGGCCCCTTTTTTAGGTACAGATTCCGGGTCAAAATTGTTTTCTACGGTAATTTTAAAATATTCTTTTTCGATACTGCAGGAAAGTTTTATAATTACTTTATCCAAGCTTTCGTAAACGCCATGTTTAACAGCGTTTTCAAACAAAGGCTGCAAAATCATGTTAGGAACTTCAACTTCTTTACACTCGGGTTTTAATTCTTCTACAAACTCAAACTTATCTGCAAAGCGAATCTTTTCAATATCCATATAGAGCATTGCATTGTTGAGCTCATCAATAAGTTTGCTTTTTTGAGTATCGTTTTTAACGAGCGTGTTTCTTAGAAATGAAGAAAGCTTAATTGTCATCTCCTGAGCGCGCTGCGGGTTGCTTATTGTTAACGAGCTGATAGAATTAAGACTGTTAAAAATAAAATGGGGATTGATCTGATACTTAAGCGCGTTAAGCTCTGCTTCTTTTACCAAGCCTTTTAGCTCAACTTCTCTCAACACTTTCTCTTGGAAGTTGTTGTAGTAGATTATCACATAGTTAATCGAAACAAGCGCGATGTAGTAGAGTATTCCAATTAAAAAACGCCAGATTAATGATTTGCCAAGAAACTCTAAATAAAATTTTTCTTGTGATAAAATCTTACTTACAATAAACTCGCCGGCAGCAACCCAAATTCCCGCCGTAATAACTGCAGAAACAATGTGATTAAGAAAAATTTTAAGCGGTGTATAATGTTCAAGATTGTTAAAACGTACTGTGTACCAGATGCCAATTCCAATTACAAGGTAGAAGAAATTAAAAATAGATGAATCAACCAGCGCTGCATAAAGTTGAATATCTTGAACTATCATTATGATTGCAACGTGAGAAAGAAAAACTAGAAACCACATTGAAGAATAAGCAGCAAAAACTTTTTTATTATTTGTAAAGGGATTGCTCATCAAACACCTTAGTTCTTTAATTCGCCGCCGCCAAAAACGACGGAGCCTTTAATAATAAGAATAGAATCGCTTGCTGCAGCAGCATTCATATTCGGATATCTTTGGTCATCAAATCCGCCAAATACAGATGATACATTTACAATCACTTTCCAATCCTGCGGAAAGTATAATTCTACACCGCCAAATACAGCGCTGAGATCTAAAATATGTTCGCCTTGTGCAATCTTTGCCTGGCGAAAATCTAATAGAACACTTCCAAAAGTTGCGGCAACCTTTCCACCTTTGAATGATTGAGAAGTAATTCTTTTTTCAACAGATGTAAAAGAAGCCGCTTCATTAATATAATCTAACGAGTATTCTGCGGCATTATTTGAAGAAAAATTATTTGTGCAGGTCTGCGTAAACGGACTATTGTTCCCACTTCCACATTTTTGTTCTTCATTAATATGGCTCGATTTCTCTTTCTGGTTTAGAATTAACCACAAGCCCAATCCGAAAATTATAAGGGGCCACAAATCGTTAAATGTTAGAAAGTGAGCAAAAGGAACATACGGTATATGTTTTAGCCAACCGACTAAACCAACACCTAAGAGCAAATATCCCCAAAAGGTCTTGCTGTTGTTTAAAATAATTACAGCTCCGGCAATTATAAAGAAAGTATGCCAAGAAAAAATTAGATGGTGAAATTGAAAGTTCAAAAATCCGAATAGATTAAAATTGTCTATAATCCATAAACCGCCGACAATAATTAAAATTACGCCTAAAAGATTTCTGCCGTTAGAGTTTTTCATTTTGGTCTCCTTAAAATAAAGTCTTTACTTCGCCGCCGCCAAACAGTGCAATACCTTTAATTAACAAAGTTTTGTTTGGTTCGTAAACTTGGTTTGGGTCTCTCATACGAGAATCGCTAAATCCGCCAAACAATGGAAATACATCAATTAAAACATTCCAATCTTTAGGAACAATAATTGTGCATCCGCCAAAAATAGAAATTGTATCGAGCACATTATCGCCCTCGGCAAGTTTGCTTCCGGTAAAGTTCACTTCCGAGCCCCCAAAGATTGAAATAATACTTCCACCTTTGAATGACTCTGCATTTACAAATTTATTTCCGCCGCCAAAGATGCTTACCTGCTCTATTTGGTTATTCCTTGCAGCAAAATCATTTGCTTCGTAATTGAACTTTGATTTGCCCTTTAAACCGAAAATGATGTATGCGCCTATAGCTACAAATACTAAAGGCCATAGTTCTGGATAGAGACTAAACAACCCGATAGATACAAACACAGAACCTACAGTTTTGTTTTGTGCAAGAGTTATAAAGAGTAAACCGAAGATTATAAATATCACTTCCCATTGATAGAAGAATTCGGGTATTATAAAATTTAAAAATTCGCTGTTACGGAGGAATAACATAGCGCCGACTAAAACAAGCATTATTCCTATAATTACACGGCTTTGAACACCACGTGCCATTTTATATATCTCCTTCTGTATCATTTCTTTTGACGGCAAAAATATTGAATGGTTCAGCTTAAGAGAATCGCTTTTCGGCAAGCAGCAGAAAAGTATCGGTAAAAAAAGGAAATATTAAAAATTGTTGATTGCGAAATCCAAGAGTAGTTAATTCTTTGTTACTCTGTGAAGCTCGGCGTTACGCCTTACTGAGTATGTCTGCAATTTTCCAATATTGTAGAAAAAGAAACTATAGGGAGAGCCGAGTAGAATGGACAGAGTTCCACAGAGCTCTGCGTAGCTTATCAAGATCATAGTGCTTTTGTTTTCTTTGCGGCAAAAAAGCTCTACAAAGTGCGCAAAGTGTTTCGCAAAGAGCGCTAAGAAACTTAAACAGATGCACTTACATTTATTCTTCTAATAATTTTTGATCTGAAGTGGAATTTGTTTCTACATCTTTCAGCTTGCGCTCTATAGCTCTTGTACGTTTGGAAGCATCATCAATTGTGTTACTTGCTTCTTGTAGTTTCTTCTGAGTTTTTTCTAAAACATCGCCAAACTTTCCGAACTCTGTTTTTACAGCGCCAAGGAGGCTCCAGACCTCGCTGCTTCTTTTTTCTATTGCTAAGGTTCTAAATCCCATCTGCAAACTATTTAAAATTGCCGTTAGGTTTGTTGGTCCTGCAATAATTACTTTAAAATCATTCTGAAGTTTTTCAAACAAACCGGGGCGTCGCAAAACTTCTGCAAACAAACCTTCCACAGGCAAGAAGATAATTGCAACATCAGTAGTGTTTGGCGGGTCAATGTATTTATCGAAGATGGATTTTGCCTCGAAGCGTATTCTAACTTCGAGAGCCTTAGACGCTTCTTCAATTGCATTAACATCGCCAAGCTCTTGAGCGGCAAGTAGTCTTTGGTAATCTTCCATCGGAAATTTAGCATCTATAGGAAGCCAGCAAGCGCCATCTTTATTTTCGCTTCTGCCCGGCATTTTAATTGCAAACTCAACTCGCTCGCTGCTTCCCTTTTTTGTAGCAACATTTTTATCATACTGATCGCGTGAAAGAATCTGCTCAATTAAATTTTCGAGCTGAATTTCTCCCCAAGTGCCGCGTGTCTTTACATTTGTTAAAACCTTTTTCAAATCGCCTACACCAACAGCCAAATTTCTCATTTCACCCAAGCCTTCCCGTACAGCTTCTAATCTTTCGCTTACAAGTTTGAAAGACTCGCCAAGCCGCTTTTCTAAAGTAGAGTGAAGTTTTTCATCCACTGTATTTCGCATCTCTTCAAGTTTCCTTTCATTTTTATCTTGAATTTCTCTCAACTGAGTTTCTACTTTTTCTTGGAGCTTATCAAGTTTTTGCTCGTTGCTCTGAGTTAGAGTGTTGATCTGAGCAGAAAAAATATCTAACTGATCTTTTTGCCTTTTGGACATTTCGCCAATCGTGTTTGTTATTTGATACCCTAAGTTCAAAATCGATTTATTCAGCTCTTCGCGCTGTTCCTTAGCATTGCTTGCGGATTCACCTTTTGAGCGAGCTATTTCATCGCGGAATGATTTATCGAGCCGCATAAATTCATCTTGATTATTGCCGCTGGAAGCCAGAACAGAAATTTTTTTGTTAAGCAGCATAAAAACTATAATTATTGCTATCAGTATTACAGTTAAGACAAGTATTACTATTTCGTTCATAAATATCCCAAGTAGAATTGAATTTGAAAACTTATTTATCAAATATATTCTTATTCAGCAAATCAATTAATAAATTACAGCCGGTAATTCGGGAAAAGATTAAATGCAAAATTGGAAAAAGGTAACTATCGGTCTTTCTGCATCACTAATAATTATTCTTGCGGTACTTTCGGGAATAACCTATTTCATGCTCCGAAACACTCTGCCTGAGTATGAAGGAGAAATTAAACTTACCGGAATTTCTAGCGAGGTAAAAATATTTCGTGATAAGTGGGGAATACCTATGATCAAAGCAGAAAACGATGAAGACGCAGCTTTTGCTCTTGGGTATGTTCATGCACAAGATAGATTGTTCCAGATGGATGTTGCGCGCCGTGCCGGTGAAGGAAGGCTTAGCGAAATTTTTGGAAACTTAACCCTTGATGTTGATAAAATGTTTAGAACTGTTGGTATGTATAATACAGCAAAAGAAAGTTTTCCAAAACTAAATCCGCTTTCTCAAAAAATTCTTCTTGCCTACTCTAAAGGTGTTAATGAGTATATGAGAGAAGCCAAAGGTAATTACACGCCGGAATTAGATATGCTCGGTTACGATCCGTATCCTTGGAAACCAGAGCATAGTTTGCTGATTGCAAAGTTAATGGGATGGGAATTGAACATAAGCTGGTGGTCAGATTTGATGTTCTCTCACCTGATACAAAAGTTTGGAGAAAATAAAGCGAAAGAATTGATCCCGTATTTCCCTCAAAACGCCCCAACAATTATTCCTTCCGGTCTGAAAAGTATTTCTTCTATTTCAAGAGGTTTAATCGAAGTAGATAAATCTTACCGCCAGTTAGTTGGTTTTACCGGAACTCACATCGGCTCCAATAATTGGGTTGTCAATGGAAACAAATCCGTTTCGGGTAAACCGATGATTGCTAATGACCCGCATTTAGCTTATACAGCGCCGGGCAGATGGTACTTTGTTATCGTTAGAAGCAAAAACTGGAACGTTGAAGGATTTACACTTGCCGGTTTGCCAGCAGTTGTTATTGGTAAGAATAAAAATATTTCTTGGGCAATTACAAATGTAATGGCAGATGATGCAGATTTTTATGCTGAGAAAATTGATTCTTCAGGAACAAACTATTTTTTAGATGGAAGCTGGCGTGAACTTGCAATTACAAAAGATACAATTTGCGTTAAAGATTCTGTTGATGTTGTATTTGAAATCAAGAAGACACACAGAGGCGCAATTATTTCAGATATTCATCCACTAAGAAAAATTTATCCTAACACAGAAGTTGAAACCGCCGCGTTAAGTATGCGCTGGACAGGGCAAGATTTTAGCGATGAAATGTTTGCGGCTCTTTCCTTAAACAAAGCAAAAAATTGGGAAGATTTCAAAGAAGCCCTTCGATATTTCACTTTGCCTGGTCAAAATTTTATATACGCAGATGCCTTTGGAAATATTGGTTATGTTTGTGCAGCAAAACTTCCTATCCGTGCCAACAACTCTCCTTCTTTAATTTACGATGGAACAAGTTCGGCTAATGACTGGAAAGGTTTTGTTCCATACGAAATAATGCCCAAGATTTACAATCCGCACCATAATTATATTGCCTCTGCTAACAACAAAACCGTCAATGACTTTCCATATCACATTTCCAACATTTGGGAGCCCTCTTCTAGAATAGAAAGAATTACAGAGCTGCTTACTTCAAAAGGAAAACATAGCACAGCAGATTTTAAAAATTATCAAAATGATATTGTTTCTCCTTATGCAAGAAAACTAACTAAACATTTGTTAAGCTCTTTTAATGATGTTAAGCTTAAAGATAAAAACCTCATAACAGCTTTAGAGTTACTTGAAAATTGGAATGGCGAAATGAACATAAGAAGCCAAGCACCAACTATTTATGCTTTCTTCTTGAAAAATATGATTGAGAATGTAATTGGAAACAAAATGAACGATGATCTGCTTAAGGAATATGTCTTTGTAGCAAACATTCCTTACAGAAAAATTGAAGAACTCATGGAAACTAATTCTTCTTTTTTTGATGATGTAAAAACACAAACAGTAGAAACAAAAGACGATATGATAAGAAAAAGCCTGGTTGATGCCTTGAACCAGCTTGAACACGAGTACGGCAAAGATGCTGCTAATTGGCAATGGGGAGAAATTCACAAAGTTTCATTCAAAAACATATTCGGAGGGAAATTTACGCTGCTCGATAAGTTAATTAACATTGGTCCCTTTCAAATTGGAGGCGATGGCACTACTGTTTTCAACACAGAGTATTCTTTTTCTGAACTTTACGAAAAAGAGCCACGCACAAACAGTACGCTTCGTTCAGAAAAATTTGAAAATATACTTGGACCATCTATGCGTTACATTTATGATTATTCTCAACCGGATTATTTTTATTTTATTTTACCAACTGGGCAGTCCGGGCATTTTATGAGTAGTAATTACAAAGACATGAGCAAAATGTGGCTGAAGGGTTATTATCTTAAGCTGCCTCTAAAGGAAAGTGAATTTATTCAAAATAGTGCGAGTACATTAACTCTTTTTCCAAACTGAGAACTTGTTATAACAAAGTATTAAATTGCATCCGTATAATTATAGGAAAGTATGAAAGTAATAGAACATCTTTTGAAAGCAAAAAATCCATTAATTAGTTTTGAAATAATTCCACCTAAACGTGGCGGAAATGTAAAACAACTGCTTCACGTTTTAGATGATATTGTGAAGTATAATCCGCCTTTCATTGATATTACAAGTCACGCCGCAGAAGTAATGTACGAAGAAACTGCCGGCGGCGGAATGCAAATGAAAGTCAAGCGTAAAAGACCCGGCACACTTGGTTTATGCGCTCTTATTCAAAATAAATATAACATTGATGCAGTTCCTCATGTACTTTGCAGCGGATTTACGCGCGAAGAAACAGAAGATTTTTTAATAGAACTTCACTATTTAGGTATTGATAATGTATTAGCTGTACGCGGCGATGATGCAGCTTTTAAAAAACCGCTCAAGTTTGGAAGAAGTATGAATGACTATGCAGTTGATCTAGTTAAACAAATTACCGGCTTGAACAAAGGTAAATATATTGAAGATGGTTTACTCGATGCAGAACCGATGGATTTCTGCGTTGGTGCGGGCGGTTATCCTGAAAAACATTTTGAAGCTCCTAATTTGAAAACTGATATTAAACATACCAAAGAAAAAGTTGATGCCGGTGCTTCTTACATTGTTACGCAAATGTTTTACTCTAATAAATTTTATTTTGACTACTTAGCACAATGTAGAGCAGAAGGTATTAACGCTCCCATTATTCCCGGATTAAAAGTTATTACATCTAAAGCTCAGATAAGGTCAATTCCTAAAAATTTCTTTATTGATATTCCTCAAGAACTTGCTGAAGAAGTTGAAGAAGCTAAACCTGAACATGTAATTGAAGTGGGAGTTGAATGGACTAAAAAACAAGTTGAAGAATTATTAAACAACAATGTGCCATCGGTTCATTTTTATGTAATGCAAAATTCGAAACCGATCAAACTTCTTATGAACAAACTAAAATTATAAAATGATAGTAAGCACAAGTAAAATTAAACTCCCTTCACCAATTCCCAGAAAATTGAAATGGGGAGTTGCAGGCTGCGGGCACTATACAGAAGAATTCTTTTTGCCAGCGCTCCATTTTGTTCAGCGAAGCAAATTTGTATCTCTCTTCTGCAATAATATCAATCGGGCAAAGGAAATATCTTCTAGATTTGGTGTAGTTAATACGCTTGATGATTATGATGCTTTTCTTCGCAGTGATATTGATTCTGTGTACATTTCTAGCGCAAATACAAACCATTTCGAACTTGTTACAAAAGCTGCCATTGCACAGAAAAACATTCTCTGCGAACTTCCTATTTCTCTCACTTCGGAGCAAACAGAACTAATGATGCAAGTTTGCAAAGAGAATAAAGTACATCTGATTATAAATAACTTGCACCGTTTTCATCCGCAAGTACAAAAAGCCAGAGAGCTTTTAGAAAAACAAATTGTTGGAAAGATTGTTTCAATTGCTGCTTCCTATCATTCCGATTTTCCTCTGTCAAATAATTTCAGAACAAAAAAAGAATTAAGTTGCGGTGTACTTCACGATCTTGGCGCACAGATGATAGATCTGTTACGTTACTTTGGCGGTGAAATTTCTGAATCAAAAGCATTTATCGATAATGTAATTTATAAAAGCGATTTTGAAGATTTTGCCTCGGCTTTAGTTAAATTCAAAAACGGCGGCTACGGAAATTTTTCCGTTTCGTACAACTGCAAAAAACTAAATAACAGAATTGAAGTTGTTGGGCTAAACGGTTCACTTATAATAGATAACTTTTTTGGAAAGAAAAATACTGCTTCTAAACTCATTATTGATATTAATGGTGAAGCTAGAAAAGTTTTTCGCAAAAGAATGAACAGCTTTGTTATTATGCTCCGTACTGTTCAAAAAATTTTTCTCAAAAATGAGCCCGCACCTATTTCTAATGAAGACAGCTTAACAAACATCAAAATAGTAGATGAAATTGTAAAACAACAAGTTAAGAATTAAGTGGAAAGAAAATTGAAGATTGCATTGTTACTTGGCGGCACTTCGCCGGAAAGAGAAGTATCTAAGAATACAGCCAAATCCATACTTACTGCACTAAGAGAATTAGAACACCAAGTTATACTTGTTGATCCTGCTTACGGCTTGAACCAGCCAGTTTATGAATACGATTATTTTTCTGAAAAAGACTACACTCAGATAACTAACAGAAATTATTTAGAAATCATCAACTCCAGTCTTTTTGATGATATCGATTTAGCTTTTTTAGCATTGCACGGAAGATGGGGCGAGGATGGTATAATTCAATCGCTGCTTGAAATGCGTGGAATTAAATATACCGGCTCCAAAATTCTAACCAGCTCACTCGCAATGGATAAAGCAATGACCAAAGTTATTATTCAACACTTTGGCGTTCCAACCCCTCAGTGGCTAATTGCAGATATTAGTGAACAAGATTATTCACATTATCCCGAAAAAGTTAAAGCACAATTAGGCTATCCATGCGTAATTAAACCTAACGATCAAGGTTCGAGTGTAAGTTTAACAATATGCGAAAAAGATGAAGACGTTATTCCGGCTATTCTGCTTGCTTTGAAATACTCCGACAAAGCATTAATTGAAAGATTTATACCTGGCAGAGAAATTACTGTGGCTGTGCTTGATGGCGAAGCATTACCGGTTTTAGAAATTGTTCCTAAAAGCGGTCTGTATGATTATGAAAGTAAATACACCGCCGGTAAATCAGAGTATATTGTTCCTGCCCCAATGCCCGAAGAAGTTAGAAATATTATTCAAGAACAAGCTGTTAAAGCTTTTAATGCTGTTGGATGCAAGTGCTATTCTCGAATTGATTTTCGTTTAACAGAACAAAACAAAGCATATTGCCTCGAAATTAATACTCTTCCTGGTATGACTAATTTAAGCCTTGTGCCTAAAGCGGCAAACGCTGCCGGAATTTCTTTCGTTGAGTTAATTGATAGAATTGTAAAAAATGCGGTCAAGTAATAACAATCTAATTGTTCTTATCATAATTGCTATTTTATTCATAGCGGCTTCTGCATTTATAATTTTGAATGAAAACGGTCTAATAAAGTATCTAAAAGTTAGAAGCGAATTGAACCAGATGGATACTGAAATTAAAAATGCAGAAGAAAAACTTAAAGTGCTTGAACAAGAAATTGATTCACTAAAATCAAGCAAAGAAAAACTTGAAAGAGTAGCTAGAGAAAAGTACCACATGATAAAAAAAACCGAAAGCGTTTTTCGTGTAGAAGAGAAGTAATTTGTGAAGACCAATATACAAATTCCACATACACCTCTTGCAGAACGATGCAGACCCAAGACATTAGAAAATTTTTATGGACAGGTTAAACTAGTAGGCGAAGGAAAACCGTTAAGAACAATGGTTGAAAACGATACGCTTAGTTCTTTCATTCTTTGGGGACCGCCCGGAACTGGAAAAACTACACTTGCAAAAATAATTTCTGAAGCCACAAGCTCTGAATTCTATAAAATTAACGCTGTTTCTTCCGGTGTAAAAGAAATTAGAGAAGTTATTGAAACAGCTCGTTTGAATCTTCAACTCTTCAAAAGAACAATTCTTTTCATTGATGAAATTCACCGCTTCAACAAAGCACAGCAAGACGCTTTACTTTCATCAGTAGAATCCGGCGAAATTATTTTGATAGGAGCTACTACAGAAAATCCATCTTTTGAAGTAATTCCCGCTCTACGATCTCGTGTAAGAATTTTTGTGCTGGATGAATTAGGGAAAACCGATTTACATAACATTGTCAATTTCGCTGTTACAAAAGATGAGTTTTTCAGCCAGCTTAATATCAAGCTAGATGATGAAGACTATCTCATTTTTATTTCCGGCGGTGATGCAAGAACTATGCTAAACATTTTGGAAGCGTGCGTCCTACAAGAAATTTCAAATGATAAAATCCTCATCACTAAATCAGTTATCGAAAATGTAGTTCAGCGTAAAAATATTCTGTACGATAAAAATGGCGAAGAACACTACAACATTATTAGCGCATTTATTAAAAGTGTCCGCGGTTCAGACCCAGATGCTGCCATTTACTGGATGGCTCGAATGTTAGAAGGTGGAGAAGACCCGCTCTTTATTGCCCGTAGAATGGTAATCTTAGCAGCTGAAGATATTGGCAATGCCTCTCCTAACGCTTTGCTGCTTGCTGAAGCCGCATTTAACGCAGTTCACAAAATTGGAATGCCTGAAGCAAGAATCATACTTGCTCAATGCGCAACATATTTAGCTTCTTCACCAAAGAGTAATGCTTCTTACACCGCAATTGATAGTGCTTTAGCCGAAGTAAATAAATCCGATCTTGTTCACGTTCCTTTGCATTTAAGAAACGCGCCTACTAAACTTATGAAAGAACTGGGATACGCAAAAAATTATCAGTATCCGCATTCATTTCAAAATAATTTTTTAAATGAAGATTATTTACCAAAAGAACTAAGCACAAAACAGTTCTATTTCCCTTCGGATAACGGAAACGAAAAATCGATTAAAGAAAGGCTGAAAAATTTGTGGAAGAATAAAAAGAAGTACGATTAATCAATTGTAAAAACCTTGCCCGGTCGCTGCCTTACTATACCTTTAAATTCCATACTTAATAAATGAACTAAACAATCGGATGTTATTAAGCCACTCAGTTGAGATATCTCATCAATTTGTTTCTCTCCATCTCTTAATACACTAAATATTTTTTCTTCAAAAAGATTGAGCTGAACATAAGATTCCATCTTCACTTTTTGATTTTTCCCTTCAAACTTAATTCTTAGCTCATCTAAAATATCTTCAACTTTAGTTACGAGTTTAGCATTGCCCTTTTGAATCAATAAGTTAGGACCCTCACTTGCCCTCGAATTAATCATACCAGGAATAGCAAAAACCTCTCTTCCTTGATCCAGTGCATAATTTGCCGTATTGATAGCTCCGCCGTTTACTCTCGTTTCTACAACAACAGTACCTAACGATAACCCCGAAATAATTCTGTTCCTTCTTGGAAAGTTTTGAGCGTCAGGTTTTGTTCCTAAAGGATACTCAGTAATTATTAATCCCTTCTCTGCTATCTCCTCAAATAGTTTTTTGTTTTCTGAAGGATATACTACATCCAACCCGGAACCAGTTACAGCTATAGTTCTACCATTAGCCTTTAAAGTTGCTTGGTGTACAATCGTATCAATGCCTCTGGCTAATCCACTCACAGTTGTTATTCCTTTTTCAGCCAGCTCACGAGATAAAGTGTCTGCAACTGTTTTTCCATAATTACTCGGCTCGCGTGTTCCTACAATTGCAATTGCATTATAATCGGATTGTTCAAAGTATCCTTTTATGTAGAGAAAAAGTGGAGGGAAATAAATGTTCTTTAATATCTCGGGATAATCTTCATCAAAATAGGATGTTAAACGGGCATTCATTTTCTCTAAAACAAATAATTCCTTATACAACTCAGATTCTACTTTATCCCTGCTTTCAGATGACCTGATAATTTTTGCAGATAAATGTTTGTTAATCCCCTCTACTTCTTGTAGTTTATACTGAGAAGCATCAAAAATTTGTTCTAAGGTTTTAAACCGATTGAGGAGTGAAAATATTTTTTGTGGACCAATTCCTTCAACAGAATATAATTTTTTAAGTAATACTAACTGGTTAAATTTTTCTGGGTCCACAATATTATTCAGAGATTTCTATGGCATCAACTACTGCTATTATCATTGTATTTACAGGTGCTTCAGAATGTCCAAGCATTTGCTGCACGGCATCTCCCTCTTGCACTACTAATACTTTATCGCCAATTCCAGAGTTTACCAAATCGAGAGTAATAACGTCCTTATTACCAGATAGCTGTTGGTTCTCGTTTATTGGATGTACTACTAAAAGCTTGTGTCCAACTAAATGTCTGTTCTTTGGTGTCGAAACCACATTACCTATTACTTTGGCTAAAAACATATTTTACTTTTTGTGGTAAGTAGATTTTAGCATAATAGCTAACGGTATTACAATCACGTAACCAATTAGCAAAACTATAGGTGATAAAGTTAAGCTTGTCGTACCATCCCATGGAGGCTGTGCCATCAAGAAATAGCCCAATACTAAAATTGCTATACCACAAAATAGTAATACATAATTCTTTTTAGCCCAATACTCCTGAAATGGCGAAAAAAATGATTTATTAGATTCTTTAATACTTTTCTTTACCTTTGCCATAATCTCTCCATTTACTAAAAAAGGTAGTGTCAAAAATTTTTTATTATAAGGACTTGCCTCCCTCCGTTTTTGGGGGTTTATTTGTATACGAACTACTTACAAATTGAGACAAGTTTGTTATCTGGATTTGTAAAAAATTTACTTGTGATGAAATTCAAGAAATCATAGTTGAACTTCTTAATGTAACTGAGAATAAAAAGCCGGGACTTAAGCCCAAGAATTACTTTAAGCAGAGACATCCTAATTACAGACAATTCAAGGTAGTCCCTTTACTTCCTTTAACTGAATCTCCTAAAAAACATAACAAAGAACAGTTCGGTTTTAAGCTATTACTCGATGAGTATATCAATAAGTATGGCGAAATCTTAAAACCAGTCAAGACAAAAAATATATCTAATTCAATAACGGTGTAAAAAAATCTCAGCTTAAATGTAAAGTATGCAATTCTATTTTCATGTTGAAAAAAATATTCCAGTAAATCAAAATATTTCTCTCCTTATTGCAGCTATGCTCTCTTACTCTAGAAAACCAATAAAGAACTTACTATTTATAAGTGAGACAACAAAAATGCTCTCATCGTCTGCGTCAGTTAAGTAAGTCGAACAGAAATGAAAAGAAATTCCTAAAGAAAAGGTTTTCTCAGTTTAAGCTCTCTTACCAGTTTATAAAATATCATTTTAAGCCTAAAGATTTAGATATCTCTTCTCCAATTACTCTTAAAGTCGATATCTCCTAGATTCATAACAGCGTTAATACTTTTGCTTTGGTCATTATATTCATATTTCTTATGCTGTTACTGCATGTAAAACCGCTCATATTCTTCGCAACTTCTTTGCCCTTGGAATCTCACATCAAACTGTTCCTAATTATGCCGAACTAGCATCATATTACTGCCATCAATTAATCTTTCAGGCAAAGACGGGTCTGTTAGTTAAACTAAATGAATCCTATGATTCTTCTTCCATCTTGTCAAAGAACTATTAAGTTTTTAGCTGTTTTAATCACTTTCTACAAATCATTTTCTTCGCCTAATTGATCCCTTCATAAATTTCTGGGTGTCAAGAGACAGTCTTTGAGTTTATGTACTCTTGACGCCGCACATAATTTTATTATCTTGGTTAATGTCATCTCTCTATCTTCATTTCACAATGGATCAATTCCTAAAATCCACTCTTTATCCTTGCTCATTATCATTTCATCTATAGCCTCCCTTTGTTTTTTAAAACGTTTGAACTACCCTAAAAAAATCCAGTGTTCGCTGGGCATGGTTGCAGTCAATATCTAAGCTAGTAGTAAAAGCTCTAAGTGTAAAATATTATATAACCCTTAATCTGTCAAGTAGTTTTTAATTCCTAAACTAATTTTCTTTTTCTGATACAGAACTATATTACCTTACAATACTAATAGTAGAAATCGGCTCGTCCTAAAAAATTTAACAAAGCTCCAAATCATTCTGAAAATAATACTCGGCTACTCAGTTTCCGAGCCGCCAATGTCAAAACCTGCAGCTGATAGAAAATCCAAAGAAACATACACAACAGATAGCAAAAATAATTGCCACTGATTCGAAATTATATTAAAATTTCTGGCATTTTAAGATAAACTAACATAAATTTGCATCTCAATTTTACGAAGTTGTTCTAAATACATACTGAATTTTCTCCTACGAAGAAACTTAGTCAGAAAATCCAAAAAATATTTTTGGGAACTTGACAAACGGCAAAAAACCTATTAAGTTTCGAATCCGCATTTGAAATAAAATGTTCTTTGATAGAGTGAGCGACTAAAGAAATACTTTAGGTAGTACGACTTAAAAATAAGATTACGCGATTTTAATAAAATTTACAACGGAGAGTTTGATCCTGGCTCAGGACGAACGCTGGCGGCGTGCTTAACAC
>CAZNTN010000028.1:0-40663 GCA_964575995.1 uncultured Melioribacter sp.
ATGAAGCAGAAAACAGATTACATGTTCAAAAAGCAATTATGGCTTTAGTTATGTAAGATTTTCCGTTGAAAAATTTGCGGATTAGAATAAAATATTTATTTTTGTCCGCACGTTTTTGGGCAGATAGCTCAGTCGGTAGAGCAAAGGACTGAAAATCCTTGTGTCGGCGGTTCAATTCCGTCTCTGCCCACAAAGAAGGGATGAGAGATCATCCCTTCTTTATTTTACAACAGAGTAATTCTATTATGAACCAAGTATATCCTTATTATATAAATTGTCTGGAAGCAAAGGAATCTGATTTACATGGAAAAGGATTATTCACCAAAGTAGATATTGCTGAGGGTGATATTATCTGTGTTATTGAAGGAGAAGTTATTGATGGCGATGAATGTGAACGCCGTGAAGAAGAAGAAAACAATGTTTACATATTTTGGAATGGTGATAATTACATAGATACATCTAATAACACGCTTTTACGCCATATAAATCATTTGTGTGAGCCAAACTGCTTTGTTGATGATCGAAACGAGCATTCTCTCTTTTTGATAGCTGATAAAGACATTCGAGCCGGTTCAGAACTGTTAATAGATTATGACTATGAAGAAATTTACGAGTATTGCAATTGCAAAGAATGTATTATTTGCAATGCCGAAGATTCTGAGTAAACTAAGTAGATGAAATTACACACCTTGTGAGTTCTTCGTGTAATCCGCCTGCAGAAGCCAGAACTACGAGGGAAAAGAGGTTTCTCGCCAAGACGCAAAGCCGCAAAAACTATGGAGTTACTTTATAAAGAAGCCTGTTTTAAGAAGTTAAACCTTACCTTTGTAACGTTGTAAGTAATTCAACTCTGCTCAATACCTTAAAGATACTTGTGTATAATGAAAATATTTCTTCTTGATGATTTTGAAATTAAAATTTACAAAAGTCACCTTGCTAAAAAGATTTCAATTTCAATACGTACTAACGGAACAATTAGAATTACGATCCCCAAATATGCATCCTATTTGGAAGCAGAAAGATTTGCTTTGCAAAAAAGAGATTGGATATTTACAAATCTCAAAAAGTTTGAAGAACATTCGAGCCAAGAGCCCTTTACAACTGCCTCAGGGTTTATAACTAAGAATCATAAACTTGTTTTAATACCACACGATCAAGATGGAGCTGCAGTAAGAGTGCACAATGGAATTATTTCGGTAATGTATAATGAGCAGCAAAACAATAACCAAGCCGAATTAAAAGATGCTATTAATAAAGGGGTGCAAATTGCGTTAAAGAAAGAAGCTCTTGAGTATTTACCGCTTAGGATTTACGAGCTATCGGTAAAACACAAGCTGATTTACAATTATATCTCTATAAGGAATATGAAGACACGATGGGGAAGCTGCAGCAGCAGCAACAAAATAACACTGAACTCGCATTTGATGACTCTTCCTAATCACCTAATAGACTATGTACTTTTACATGAATTAGTGCATACTATTATTAAAAATCACAGCTGCCGTTTTTGGACTTCACTCGAAAGCGTTTGTCCAAATCCTAAAATCTTGAACAAAGAATTAAAAAACTACAAGGTTCTAAAAATTAACACAGAGCATCCTATTGCAAAAAAGTGTTAAAAGATTATGTCAGCCCTATTCGTTTCTGCAAAACAAGATAGAAAAAACGTAAACTCTGAAATATTATCTCAAAAAAACGATGTGTAATAAATTTTTTGAGTATAAGATGTTTCTTATATTTAGCCAAGCAAAATGGTATTAAATGGATTTAGCAATTACTGAAATTAATTTACCTGTATTAAAACTTTTTAAACGTGGTAAAGTTAGAGATGTTTTTGATTTAGGTGAATATTACTTAATCGTTTCAACCGACCGACTATCTGCATTCGATGTAATTATGAATGAAGGAATTCCGGCAAAAGGAAAGATACTTAATCGAGTTTCCAGCTTTTGGTTTGAGTATGTTAAAGAACTTGTAGAAAACCATTTAATAACAACAAATGTAAATGAGTACCCTGAAGTCTGTTCTACATACAAAGACTTACTTTTTGGGCGTTCGATGCTTGTAAAGAAAGCTGAATTGATTCCTGTTGAGTGCATTGTGAGAGGTTATATTTCTGGAACCGGATGGAATGATTACAAAGAAAGTGGAAGAATTTGCGGCATAGAACTTCCGCAAGGATTAGTAGAATCTGAAAAATTGCCGGAACCGATTTTTACCCCATCTACAAAAGCTGATGTTGGACTACATGATGAAAATATAGATGAACAGCGAGCCGTTGAAATAATTGGAGAAGACACTTTTATGTTTATAAAAGAAACTGCATTAAAAATTTATAATAAAGCAGCCGAGTATGCGCTTACTAAAGGTATTATTATTGCTGATACAAAAATGGAATTTGGTTATCATCAAGGCAAAATTATTCTGATAGATGAACTGCTTACGCCGGATTCATCCCGGTTTTGGCCCTTAAGCCAATATGAAAAAGGAAGAACTCAAAATAGTTTCGATAAGCAATATGTACGCGATTATTTGTTATCAATCAATTTCGATAAAAAACCCCCGGCGCCAACTTTGCCCTATGATGTTATACTAAACACTTCAGAGAAATATGAAGAAGCGCTTTTAAAATTGACTGGAGAAAAACTTAGTTAATGCAGCCTCTTAGCTTAAAAGTTAGAGAAAGTAAGTTTCTTCAAATTAATTGGGATGACAACTCTTCTTCCCAGGTTAAATTATCTAACTTGCGAAGGCAGTGCCCTTGTGCTCTTTGTGCCTCCGAAAAGGAATTTGAAAGCAGCTCTTACATTCCAATTTACTCCGATGAGCAGCTTAAAGTAAAGAGCATTCAGTTGGTTGGCACTTACGCTATAGGTATTTGCTGGGGCGATGAACACAATACCGGTATTTATGATTTTAATTTTCTTAAACTACTTTCAGAACAAGGTGCGCGTAACTAAATGCTTCTGCCTAATCAGTTAACTGTTTTAAGAATTATTCTTACTCCAATTTTTATCTTTCTCTTCTTGAGTGGTGACCCGCTGATGATTCAAATCTCACTCGTTGTATTCCTTATTGCTGCTTTAACAGATTGGTACGATGGCTGGCTTGCACGCAAATTCAACTACATAACCGAATGGGGAAAATTTATGGACCCGCTTGCAGATAAATTTTTGACTTCAACTGCTTTCTTCGGGTTTGTGTTTGTAGGCATGCTCAACTTTTGGATGGTTCTTGCCATAGTTTTTAGAGATTTTCTTATTACTCTTCTTAGAGCTTATGCAGATTATAGAAAAGTATCTTTCACTACAAGTAACCTTGCAAAGTGGAAAACTTTCTCACAAATGTTCTTTCTCTATTATCTTCTGATAATTTATACATTGAAAACATTTCCATGTTTATATGAAAGCTATTTCTGGTTGTTTCATTGGCTCTTAGATAAGCAATTAATTTTTTGGACTATGTTAGCAGTCTCTTCATTTACTGTTGTTACTGGTATCACTTATTTAATTAGTAATAGAACTTTAATTAAACAGTTATTTACAAGTGCAAATTAATTTCTTAGAAAAATTTATAGGTTCCGGCTTCTATACCGGTTATATTAATAAGGCTAGCGGTACATTTGCAAGCTTAGCAGCTATTGCTATCTATTTAATACCCGGTTTTGAAAACCCATCTTTGATGCTTTTCTTTATCACTCTATTTATTCTTATCGGCGTTCCAATTGCAAGAAAATTCGAATCTATTTACGGAGAAGACCCTAAAGAATATACTAACGATGAAGTAATAGGTATGTGGATTACTCTTTTGTTTGTTCCTAAAAACATCTGGTGGATTCTTCTAGCATTTTTTATCTGGCGTGCTTTTGATATTCTTAAACCATATCCAGTGAAAAAACTTGAATCATTCAAAAATGGTTGGGGCGTTTTACTCGATGATATCTTAGCCGGTATTTATTCTTTTATCCTTCTACATCTTATAATTTTTTATTTCAACAAGTTGATAGGTTAAAAAATATTAAAAGATGAAAGCTCACATCATTACTATAGGGGATGAAATTCTAATTGGGCAAATTGTTAATTCCAATGCGGCTTGGATTGGAGAGCGGCTAACTAACATCCAAATTGATGTTTACAGTTCTAGTGTTGTAGGAGATGATCCGAGGCAAATTATTCAAGAATTTAAACGTACGCTTGATGCTAACGATCTTGTCTTAGTTACCGGTGGATTAGGACCAACTCACGATGATGTTACAAGAAAATGTATTGTGGATTTTTTCAAATCTCAGTTGATTGTTGATGAAGTCGTTCTGAACGATATTAAAAAATTTTTTGAAGTTAGAGGTAGAACTCTTACCAAGACTAATGAAGAGCAAGCATTGGTTCCGCAAATATGCACTCCAATTAGAAACATAAGAGGCACTGCGCCTGGAATGTGGATTGAAAAAGATGAGAAAATTTTTGTTGCTATGCCTGGCGTTCCTATCGAAATGAAAGGTATGATGGAAAATTTTGTTCTGCCTATGTTAGAAACCAAATCTGCTAAAACTAAAGTTATTGTTAGAAAGAATCTTCTTACTACAGGTATCCCAGAATCAATGCTCTTCGATAAATTAGGTAGTATTGATCACCTTCTAGATGGCAGCAAATTGGCTTTTCTCCCAAATCAGTTTGGTGTTAGAATGAGAATTACTGTTGAAGCCAAACATGTTGACGCAGCTCAAAATAAATTGGACGAAATTGAACAAAAAATTCGTGCACTTGTGGGCAGGTATATATTCGGAAAGGAAAATGATTTATTGGAAGAAGTTGTTGCTAAGCTGCTTACAGAACGCGGACTTAAATTATCTGTTGCAGAGTCTTGTACCGGGGGGTTAATTTCTAATAGAATTACCAATCTAAGTGGAAGCAGTAAATACTTTGAACGCGGCGTTATTACTTATTCTAACGCTGCTAAAGTAGAATTGCTTCACGTGGATGAAGATACTTTGCACAAAAACGGCGCCGTTAGCTTAGAAGTTGCACGACAGATGGCTGAAGGTGTAAAAGCTATAAGCGGATGCGATATTGGTATTGGTGTAACCGGTATTTTAGGACCAACAGGCGCTACAGAAACTAAACCGTTAGGGCTTGTATTCGTTGGTTTGTGCGATGACAAAATTTGTACAGCAAAAGAATTTTACTTTGGTGATGACAGATTATTAAACAAAGATAGAGCTTCTCAAGCTGCGTTAGAATTGCTTAGAAGACACTTGCTCGGCATTCCATACGATGATTAGACTGTTTATTGCGTTGGAAATTCCCGTAAAGATAATTTCGGCTCTTCTCTTCGAAAGAGATAAGCTACTTAGCTCAGAAAAACTTATCCGATGGGAGCAGAAAGAAAAACTACATATAACACTTAAATTTCTCGGTGATACTGAGGAAACACTCATTAATAATATCTCCGCAGAACTGGAAAATATAGTAAACAGATACGAGCCTATTAAACTGGAAGTTAGCAAGTTTGGCGTTTTTAGAAAAGGAAAAGAGCCCAAAATATTGTGGATTGGAATGAGAGAGAATTATCACTTATCAAAATTTGTAGAAGAGATTGAAAAATCATTTTGTAAATTTGGCTATCCCATAGAGGAAAAGAAATTTAAGCCTCACATAACCTTGTTTAGATTTCGCGGGTGCAAAGATGATGCAAAAGTTTTAAGTTTGCTAGAAGTTAAACTTCCAGCACTTTGCTTTGAGGCAGATAAAATATCATTAATCAAAAGTGAATTGAAACAAACTGGTTCTGTTTATTCATCAATTAAAAATTTTAGGTTAGAAAACAAAGGGAGATGTTATGGCAGCAGATAAAGATCAAAGATTAAAAATTCTTGATGACACAATAAGTAATATCGAAAAGCAGTTTGGGAAAGGAACAATTATGAAACTGGGGGACGGGGTTATTGCTCCGGTAGATTCTATACCAACCGGCTCTTTAACTTTAGATAACGCATTGGGAATTGGAGGCGTTCCACGCGGAAGAATTGTAGAAGTTTATGGACCGGAATCTTCAGGTAAAACAACTCTTTGTTTGCACATAATTGCTGAAGCACAGAAAAAAGGCGGTTTAGCTGCTTTTGTTGATGCCGAACATGCCCTAGATGTTAACTATGCAAAAAGACTTAAAGTTGATACAACAAATCTTTTACTGTCGCAACCAGATTTTGGCGAGCAAGCTTTAGAAATTGTTGATACTCTTATAAGAAGCAATGCTCTTGATATAATTGTAGTTGATTCGGTTGCAGCACTCGTTCCCCGCTCTGAAATTGAAGGCGATATGGGCGATCCGCAAATGGCGATGCAAGCAAGACTGATGAGCCAAGCACTCCGTAAAATTACAGGCGCTATTAGTAAATCTAAAACTTGTGTAATTTTTATTAATCAGCTTCGCAGCAAAATTGGAGTAATGTTTGGCAACCCAGAAACTACTACCGGCGGTAATGCTCTCAAATTTTATGCTTCTCTTCGCTTAGATATTAGAAGAATTGCTGCAATTAAAGATGGAGCTAATGTTATTGGAAACAGAACTAAAGTTAAAATTGCTAAGAGCAAAGTAGCGCCTCCATTTAAAGAAGTTGAATTCGACATCCTTTACAATGAAGGTATAAGCAAAGCAGGCGATATTATTGACTTAGCTACAAGTTACGATATTCTTAAAAAGAGCGGTGCCTGGTTTACATATAAAGAAGAACGTTTCCAAGGCAGAGACCAATTAAAACAAAAGATGCTCGAAGATGAAATCCTTTTTAATTCACTAGAAAGAGATGTTAAACTTGCTCTTGGAATGATTAAAGAAGAAACCAAACCTGTTAAAGAAGAAACAGATACGAAAACAAAAAAATCTAAATGATAATTGCTGCACTTATTAAAAAAGGAAACGACGTTACTGTAGCTTTTGATGATGGAACTTACCAAGCTCTCGACTACCGTGTTGTAGTAAATAACGGAATTTGGAAAGGACAAGAAATTGATGAACAGAAGTTGGAGCTGCTCTTGTATGAGAGCAGTTTTTTAAAAGCCAAAGATTCGGCTTTCAGATATTTGGGTATGCGCCTTCACTCAAGTGCCGAACTTAAACTCAAGCTGCAAAAGAAAAAATTTTCGATCAGTGTAATTCAAAGTGTTTTGCAGTACCTTCAGAAAGAAAACTATCTAAACGATCAAGATTTTGTTACTCAGTTTACTGCCGAACGAGTTAGTAGAAAGAAAGATGGACCCGCTAAACTTAATGCTGAACTATTGAAAAAAGGAATTAACCGAGAGTTGATTAATTCTGTTTTAAGCCGTCTTGATCAAGAAAACTACTTTGAAAACGCACTTAGTTTAGCCGAACGAAAACTCTTCCAAATAATGAGAAACGAAACAGACAAGAGAAGAATTGTTCAAAAGCTGTTCGCCTATTTAACATCGAAGGGGTACGAAAGTGATGTTATTCGTAATGTAGTAGAAAAACTTAAACTTGCCAAAGAAGATTAATTTTTTTCTCACAGCACTCTTCTTTATTTTTGAGTAACAAAAATTGGTGATACTATGCCTCTATTAAACAAAATTGATTACTATAACATTGAAAGCTTGTTGAACGAAGATGAAATATTAGTGCGCGATTCTATTCGAGATTATGTCGATGCTGAAGTGCTTCCTATCATAGAAAAATTTTACCGGGAAGAAAAATTTCCTTCTCATTTAATTCCTAAATTAGGCGAAATGGGTTTATTCGGAATTACTCTGCCGCAAAAGTATGGCTGCCCGGAGATGAATAATGTTTCTTATGGACTTGCGATGCAAGAATTGGAAAGAGGAGACAGTGGTTTACGAAGCTTTGTTTCCGTTCAAAGCGCTTTAGTAATGTATCCGATTTATACATTTGGAAGTGAAGAACAAAAAGATTATTGGCTTCCTAAACTGGCTACCGGCGAAAAAATTGGCTGTTTTGGTCTTACCGAGCCCGATTACGGGTCGAATCCCGGCGGATTAATTACGCGCGCAGAAAAAGTAGATGGTGGTTATTTAATTAACGGCGCTAAGATGTGGATTACTAATGGCACTGTTTCAGATTTAGCTGTTGTTTGGGCAAAATTAGATGGTGTTGTTCACGGTTTCTTGGTAGAAAAAGGAACAAAAGGCTATGAAGCGCCCGAAATGCACGGTAAACACTCTCTTAAAGCTTCTGTAACTTCAGAATTAATTTTTCAAGATGTGTTTGTGCCCGAAGCTAACATTTTTCCTAATACGCAAGGATTGAAATCTGCTTTAATGTGCTTAACACAAGCACGTTACGGAATTGCCTGGGGCGTGGTTGGCTCAATGATGGCTTGCTACGATTCTGCTCTTGATTATGCTAAATCGCGTGTTCAATTCAGCAAGCCAATTGCTGCTTATCAAATGACGCAGGAGAAATTGGTCTATATGATTACAGAAATTACTAAAGCTCAATTGTTAAATTTACAGATGGGAAGATTAAAAGATAAAGGGCAGTGTAATCACACCCATGTTTCTATGGCTAAAAGAAATAATTGTGAAAAAGCTTTAGACATTGCAAGAGTAGCAAGAGAAATTCTTGGTGCTAACGGTATTTTAGATGAATACCCGATTATGAGACACGCTAACAACTTAGAATCTGTTAAAACTTATGAAGGTACTCACGAGATGCACACTCTAATTATTGGGCAAGACATAACAGGTTTTGCAGCGTTCGATTAAGAACAAATGAGACCACCTTGTGTGGTCTTTTTTATAACTATATGGAGCATAGTAATGAAAAACAAGTTCGGGTTTGAGGGATTAACATTCGATGACATATTGCTTATCCCTGCACGTTCTTCTGTTCTTCCAAGGGATGTTGATATTTCTTCATATCTAACAAGAGAAATAAAATTGAATATTCCTTTTCTCAGCGCAGCTATGGATACTGTAACCGAAGCTCAAATGGCTATTGCTATGGCTGCTCAAGGTGGAATTGGAATTATACATAAGAATATGAGTATCGAAAAACAAGCTGAAGAAGTTGATAGAGTAAAACGCTCTGAAAGCGGAATGATAGTTGACCCTATTACTCTTGCTCCTGATAGAACTATTCGAGAAGCAGAAGAACTTATGTCTAAGTTTCATATTTCCGGCATTCCAATTGTAGAAGACAATGGCAAACTTGTAGGCATTCTTACTAACCGCGATTTAAGATTTGAAACTAACAGAGAATTACCTGTTTACGAATTAATGACAAAAGAAAACCTTATTACTGCATCTCTTGGAACAACTTTAGAAGATGCACAAAAGATTTTACATCGCCATAGAATAGAAAAACTTCCTGTTGTTGATAAGAAGGGAATTATTAAAGGATTAATTACTTACAAAGATATTCTCAAAAAGAAAAAGTTTCCTAACGCATGCAAAGACGAGCTTGGACGTTTGAGAGTTGGCGCTGCTGTTGGTGTAACAAAAGATACTGTGGAGCGTGTTGAAGCATTGGTAGCTTCAAATGTGGATATTTTAGCTCTCGATACTGCTCACGGTCACTCCGATGGTGTACTGAAAACCGTTAAAGAAATAAGACGAAAATTTAGAAATGTTCAGATAATTGCAGGTAACATTGTTACAAAGGAGGCTGCTTTAGAGCTTGAACGAATTGGAGTAGATGCTGTTAAAGTTGGAATTGGAGCAGGCTCAATTTGTACTACTAGAATTGTTGCAGGAGTTGGAGTTCCACAAATTACTGCTGTAATTGAAGTAGCAAGTGCGCTTAAAGGAAAGATTCCACTTATTTCTGATGGAGGTGTCAAACAAACCGGCGATGTAGCAAAAGCAATTGCCGCCGGAGCAGATACAGTGATGATGGGTGGTATGCTTGCTGGCTGCGATGAAACTCCAGGTGAAAAAGTTCTTTTTGAAGGTAGAAGTTTCAAGGTCTATCGCGGTATGGGGTCTTTAAGCGCAATGAAGCAAGGAAGCAGCGATAGGTACTTCCAAGATGTAGAAGATGATATTAAAAAGCTGGTCCCCGAAGGCATTGAAGGAAGAGTTCCATACAAAGGTCCTTTAGCAGAAACTGTTTATCAATTTGTTGGAGGATTGCGTGCTGCTATGGGCTACTGCGGGTCTAATAGTATTAATGAATTCAAAACAAAAACAAAATTTGTTAAGATTTCTAATGCAGGACTTAGAGAAAGCCACCCGCACGATGTTATGATTACCGAAGAAGCGCCTAATTATCAAACTACTCATAAACATTAATCTAAGCCTAATGTATAAAGTTTTAGTTTTGGCATATTACTACCCACCAATGGGTTTAAGCGGAGTTCAAAGAACTCTAAAGTTTACAAAGTACATGCACAAGTTTAATTGGCAGCCTACTGTAATTACTGCCGGCAATGCAGCTTATTATGCGCACGATCTTTCTCTCTTAAAGGAAGCTGAAGACGCTGGTGTAGAGATTATCCGCACAGGTGCTTTCGATGTAAACTCCTTACTTGGAGCAAAGTATAAAACTGTAAATATGCCCAAAGAATTGCTGCGTAAATTTTTTTCTAAACTCAGTAAAACTTTTTTCATCCCCGATAACAAAAATTCTTGGTCTAAAAAAGCTTACAAGACAGCTAAAGAAATTTTGCTTAAAGAGAAGTTCGATATTATTTACGTTTCTGTGCCACCTTACTCTCAATATTTAACTGCCGTTAATCTTAAGAAAGAGTTTGATATACCGCTATTTGTAGATTATAGAGATTTATGGTATGATAATCATTATGCTTTTTACGTTACACCATATCACAGATATAAGCATAAAAAGTTAGAATATAATGCTTTACATAATACAACTAAAGTCGTTGCAATCAATAGAAGAATCAAAGAGAAAATACTTTTAACGTATCCATTTTTAGATTATGAAGATGTAATTATTCTACCACACGGTTTTGATCCGGAAGACTTTACTCAAACGGAAGTAATCAAAAGAACATCTGGTAAGATGAAACTTACTTATTCTGGAATATTTTACGAGAATATTACACCGGAATTCTTGTTGCGCGCTTTTAAGGAACTGAGTATAGAAAAACCTCAAATAGCTTCTCAGATAGAGCTTGAGTTTATAGGTCATCTAAGAGAAGAGAATAAAAAGCTGATTATGGAATTGAATTTATCCGAATTTGTGAAGGAGCATGGATATCTGGAGCATTCAGAGGTAGTAAAATATTTAGTTTCTACAGATGTTCTTTGGATGATGGTAGGAAACATTCCAAATGCAGATACTATTTCTACAAGCAAGCTGTTTGAATATTTTGGAACGAGAAAACCAATTTTAGGATGCGTTCCAGATGGTGCTGCAAGAAACGCATTAACAGAGTATGGTGCTTCGTTTTTAACTTATCCAGATTATGTTAAGGATATTAAAGATACTTTAGTAGAAATTTACAATCTTTTCAAAAATAAGAACTTACCTGTTCCAACCGAAAATTTTGTTCTTAAACATGACAGGCTGTTTCTTACTGAACAATTAATTAGGGAATTTCAATTTTATTTACGGACATAGCTATGAGAGTGGTAATAATTGGTTCCGGAGGCAGAGAACATTCAATTGCTCTTAAAATTGCAGAAAGCAAAAGTTTAACAAAACTTTATTCTATACCCGGCAACCCCGGAACAAAATGTATTGCAGAAAATATTGGACTGAATATTTCAGATCATAGTGCTATTGTTAAATTCTGCTCCGAAAATAAAATAGATTTAATTGTTATTGGTCCAGAACAGCCGCTTACTGAAGGATTATCCGATTCTTTAAGAAACGCTGGTTTCTCTGTATTTGGTCCATCAAAAAGAGCTGCCAGAATAGAAGGGGAAAAATCCTTTGCTAAAAAGCTGATGTTTGAAAACAACATCCCTACCGCCTCATTTCGTGTATATTCAAAAGAGAATTACGAAGATGCTGTAAAATATTTATCTACAACTAAATATCCGATTGTTATTAAAGCCGATGGTATTGCAGCCGGTAAAGGAGTAATTATTGCTGATACTTTTGATGATGCAAAAGAAGCTGTAAAAGAGTGTTTTGTAAACTCTTCTTTTGGTTCGGCAGGCGATAGAATTGTAATTGAAGAATATATGCCCGGGCAGGAGGCTTCTATTTTTGCCGTTACAGATGGAACTAAATTTGTGCTTTTACCTGCTGCGCAAGATCATAAAAGAATTCATGATGGAGATGCTGGTAAAAATACCGGCGGTATGGGAGCATATGCTCCAACTCCTTTTGTTGGGAAAAGCGAACTGCATTTTGTTTCCGAGAAAATTATTAAGCCAACTTTACAGGCAATGAAAGAAAGTGGCTGCGAGTTTGTTGGATGTCTTTATTGTGGTGTTATGCTGACGCCAGAAGGTCCTAAAGTAGTTGAGTTCAATTGCCGCTTTGGCGATCCGGAAACACAGGTTGTTCTGCCACTTCTTAAAGGAGATTTTTTGAAGCTGCTTTACTCTGCTTCTGTTGGAAAATTAGAAGTTGATTCTGTTCAAATTTCTGATGGCACTTCAATCTGTATTGTAATTGCCTCGAAAAATTACCCAGATAGCTCTGAAAATGGAATTGAGATTTATGGTTTAGAAAATTTTCCATTTGGAAATTCACATATTGTTCACGCCGGAACAAAGGAAGTGAACAGCAAAACTGTAACTGATGGTGGACGTGTTTTGGGCTTAGTTACCACATTGGAAGAGAATGATTTAAAGAAATGCAAGGAAACTGCATACGATGCAATTTCAAAAATATTTTTTGATGGAATGCAGTTCAGAAAAGATATTTCTGATAAGGGCATTGTAAACAAAAACTAAATCATCCCGGAGGCCAATTCATTTTTCTTCCGCCAAGAAGATGAATATGAATGTGCGGCACTTCTTGACCCGAATCTGAACCGGAATTCAACACCAATCTAAATCCGCTTTCAAAAATTCCTAATTCTTTAGCAACAGTATTTGCTGCATCATACATTTCTCCTAAAAGATTAGAATGTTTAGCAGAAGAAATATCTCTTGCCGATTCAATATCAGTTACTTTGGGAATTATTAAAACATGAACAGGTGCTTGCGGATTGATGTCTTTGAAAGCTAAAACTGTTTCCGATTCGAAAACAACTTGAGCCGGAATTTCTTTACGAATTATTTTTGCAAAAATTGTTTCACCCATTGTTAATCCTTATCTATATCATATTTTTTTAATTTATTGTACAAATGACTTCTTTGTATCCCAAGTATCTCCGCAGTTTTACTCATATTCCAATTGTTGGCATTAAGCTGCTTAATAATAAATGCCTTCTCTGCCTTTTCCTTAAATTCTTGAAAGCTGTTTGTGATGCTAAAAAGATCTTCGGCAGGAGAAGAAGTTAATTGGAGAAATGCGCTGATTTCTTTATCTGTTATTTCTTCTTTAGAGACCATTATAACTATTCTTTCAACAACATTTCTAAGTTCGCGTACATTACCTTTCCACGGATAGTTTTGCAGTGCTTTAATTGCAGAAGGAGAGTAAGTTTTTTGGGGAAATTTATTTTTCTCGCAAATCAATTTTGAAAAATGCTCTATTAAAATAGGAATATCATCTTTGCGTTCTCGGAGCGGAGGAATGTGGATCGGTATCACATTTAAGCGATGGAACAAATCTTCGCGGAAAATTCCATTTGCAATTGCTTGCTGCAAGTCTTTATTTGTAGCAGAGATAATTCTAACATCAACGGCAATTTTAGAAGTACCGCCTACTCTTTCAATTCTTCCTTCTTCAATAGCCCGCAAAACTTTCGATTGTGCCTGCGTGCTCATATCGCCAATTTCATCTAAGAATAAGTTGCCTCCATCTGCTAATTCAAATTTTCCTATACGCTGCTTTATTGCACCGGTGAAAGAACCTTTTTCATGTCCGAATAATTCTGATTCTATTAGCTCTTGTGGAATTGCAGCACAGTTAACTTCGATTAAATCGCGGTTTGTTCTTGCGCTTTGTTTGTGTATTTCTTGAGCAACTAATTCTTTACCGGTACCGTTTTCTCCCGTAATTAAAATTCTTGCATCGGTTTTAGCAACACGTGTAATTGTTTCTAAAATAATCTGAATAGCAGAACTGTTCCCAATAATTTTATCAGTCTTGAGAAGTTCTGTTTTTAGTTTTTTGTTTTCGTTAGAGAGTGAA
Source organism: uncultured Melioribacter sp. (assembly GCA_964575995.1). Taxonomy (GTDB): domain Bacteria; phylum Bacteroidota; class Ignavibacteria; order Ignavibacteriales; family Melioribacteraceae; genus Stygiobacter. The sequence goes on from CAZNTN010000028.1 coordinate 14,194, forward strand.
GCGCTGTTAACTGCATTGCGCACACCAATTAGTAGTTTGTCTCGGTCTATCGGTTTTTCTATAAAATCATACGCGCCAAGTTTTGTTGCTTTAACCGCATTTTCTATGCTGCTATGTGCCGAAATTACAATGGTCTTTATATCTATCTCTTTTTCTCTCATCCAATTGAGAACTTCAAAACCATTTTTCTCCGGCATGTTTATATCAAGCAGAAGAGCGTTGTAGTCTCCATATTCCAACTTTGCCAAACCTTCTATCGAATCGGTTGTGTAATCAACCAAATAATTTTCATATTCAAGAATCATTCTAATGCTTTCGCATATAGTTCGCTCGTCATCAATAATTAAGACAGATCTCATAATACATCTCTTAAATAAAGTAGTTGATAGGCTAATAGTGCTTTAGACGGATTTGCGCCCGGATTCAGCTTTAACATCTCTGCAAATAATTCTCCAAGATGATTTGCAATTATATCGCGTCTATCAAATCCACCATTAACAAAAAAATTTTCTTCCGTTTTCTCAACAAAGATACCCATAAATTTTGAGAAGTTGAAAACGCTGATGTTGTAGTGTAAGAATGCATTCCCAAAAAAGTGGGAAAGTTTATCCTTGTCTCCAAAATCAGTTTTAGGTGAACTGATAAATAAATTTTTGGGTAGATTTTTTAGCCTCTTGTTAAATAATTCATTTGGCGGAGAAGGAAGTGGAATTTTCAGAATGCCTAATGGGGTTTTGAAATCAATCTTGTTGAAGGGAAGGCAGGAAAATGTTAAACAAAGTAATGCTTCCGAAATATTGCCTTTAAAGAAACTAACTGCTTTTGCATAGATTATATCTGCCTGCTCCAAATCCGAAGTAGTTTCCTTCAACTTTGAAAACTCTTCGGAAGCAATAAAATTTGATAGGAAAAACAATCCGCCATAAAATGAAACTTCTTCTTGGGCAAGAACTTTATAATTTAAGAGTAACATAAGTAGAAGCACAAAACTATAAGATAGCTTATTTTTCACTTCGCTCTTATTGGTTTACTATCTGGTTCTGAAAATCTGAAAACAAGTGTTCTGCAACCTCATACGGAGACTCTGCACGGTTTACCACAACGGAAAGTTTTTCTTCCAATATCCCAATTCTTTTATCCCGCCATAAATGATCACGAAGCAGTGTTTCAACAATCTCTTTTATTCGTATTCTAAAGTGTTCTTCTCTTTTTGAAATTAACAATTGGTGGCTTTCCAAAAATGTTTTGTGGCGCTCAATTTCATCTGCAATTTCTTTAATTCCGGTATTCTCTAAAGCTACTGCTTTTATAATATTTGGGAGCCAATCTTTTTCTGTGTGATCCCGCATCATTAAAATTGTTCTAAGCGCAGTAATAGCATTATCAGAACCGGGACGGTCGCTTTTGTTAAGAACAAAAAAATCTGCAATTTCCATCAACCCAGCTTTCATTGCTTGAATAGAATCACCCGACTCTGGAACAAGAACCACAATTGTTGAATCGGCAGCATTTGCAATATCCAGTTCAGATTGTCCAACGCCAACAGTTTCAAAAATAATATAATCATATCCGGCAGCGTCAAGTACATCGGCGGCGTCAATAGTTTTTTTACTTAGTCCGCCTAAACTTCCGCGTGTTGCCATACTTCTTATAAACACGCCAGAATCTGTTCCTATTTCACTCATTCTAACCCTGTCGCCAAGCAAAGCTCCGCCGGTAAATGGACTTGTAGGGTCAACGGCAATAATTCCAACTGTTTTATTTTGCTTTCTAAAATACTTGGTCAGTTGATTTGTTAATGTAGATTTTCCAGCTCCGGGCGGTCCTGTAATTCCAATCCTATAAGAATTGCCTGTTTTTTTATGTAACTCTTTTAACAGCTTAGTTGCTTCTTCACTGCCGGATTCAACTAATGTAATTGCACGCGATACGGACTTCTTTTCTTGTTGAAAAACTTTTTCGATAAAACTATTTGAGTTCATTTGGAGGTCTTATAAGTATAATCTGTTTTCAGAAATATATTCTTTTACCTTTTGGGGAACAAGATAATCTATAGTTAAGCCGTTTTTTATGCGCTCACGAATTTCTGTTGAAGAAATTTCTATGTTAGGTGTATCCACAAAAACTGCTTTTTCAAAAAAAATAGATGAGCCTACCCTTATATTCTTAACTTCTCGTTTCATTACAACAACTTTAGCCATATCAAAAATTTCGTTTGGCTTAAACCATTTTTCAAAAACAAGTATGTTGTCTAACCCAATTATTAATTCTATTTCATCATAAAATTTATTCAGCTCGCAAAGAGTATTGTATGTGTAAGAAACATTTCCTTTAATTATTTCTAAATCGCTTACTAAAAATTTAGGGTTCGATTCAGCAGCCAATCTTACCATTTCTAATCTGTGGATATCTTCTATTGGCTCGGCATCTTGTTTGAGTGGTGAAATATGGCTCGGCATAAAAACTATTCTGTCAAGATTTCTTAGTTCTAAAACAGACTGCGCAGTAATTAAATGTCCAAAGTGAACAGGATCGAAAGAGCCTCCATATAAACCAATTGCCATTATTCAGTTCTCATTTAGTTGCTTGATTATCTATTATACTTTTCAAAGCTATTCTATTCTTTACTACTTCGTTGTAGTAGAACTCTCTTCTAACACCTTTAACTTTTTTGAACTTCATTTTGCTAAATGCCAGGTGAATTGCTGTTCTAAAATAAATTTTTCTTGTACTCTCATCCATCCAGCCTTTTCTTAATCTCAGTCTTGTAGAAATAATAGGCAGGTAATTTTGCGGAATAATTCCGAGTACTACCTCTTCTAACAATTCACGCTCAATTATTCTCTTTTCGCTGCCGATAGAGTATTGTATTACAACGAGAAATACAATAACCAGAATAATGATAAATACAAACCCCAAAAAATAGGTACTATCGAACGATACCGAAGCATTCCAGAAAAAGTGTACGAACATAGAAAATATCAGTGCTAAGAAAGGAAAAAATATCCTCACAAAAGAGCTGGAATACTTTGCTATACCTAAAGCTGCTCCAAAAATTCCGGTTGAAATTGCATGCATAACCGCAGAAAAAAGCGAACGTACAATAACAAGATAAACCCAAGATGATGCTGTATCGCCATAAGTTACAAAGTAAAGAAAGTTTTCTGTCATTCCAAAACCAAGCCCAATTGCTGTTCCGTAAACTATCCCGTCTGTTATATTATCAAACTTTTTGGAGTTTACAGTCCAAAGCAAAAGAATACCTTTTGCAATCTCCTCAACAAGTGGTGCAAAAAAAACTGTTTGTATTGCACTTTCGGTTTTAGTTTGCCCGGTAATTCCGGTTGTAAAACCTAAAAATGCAGTGCCAATAACACTTAAAATAATAGCTCCAAATGCGCCCCAGAAAAAATGCAGTAAAACAAATTTAATTGGCTCCGGTTCATATTTATCCATTCGCCAGATCAAAAAAAGGTAGAAAACCATTGGCAAAACTGCCGCCCAAACTGAAGCTGTTATTGGCATATTCTGGTTCTTCCTATCAAAGTTTGTTTTTATTTCAAAAACGCAAATTCTTGATTATAAAGGATTGGGTGTATATATTTTGACCCGATTTTTTGCATTCTTGATATGATAATTAAATATACTAATTTTTCTGACGGACTTCATGAGTTCAATCTTTCAGAGCCATCAAAGAAACTTGGTTTGGAAGATTTGTTCTTTGGCGATGTTTTTATTTTTTGCAAGATGGATAAAAGCCCGCACCAAATTGTATTAGACTGTTCTTTATCTGCTAATGCAAAGTATGATTGCGACCGTTGCGCTAAAGAGTCAATTAAAGAGGTTTCCACTCATTTTTTGCTTAGCTTTATGTTTACAAAGGAGAAACATAAGTCGGATGACTTTAATTTTAAGATGCTTTCTCCTGAAGAAGACAAGATTGACCTCAGCGCAGATGTATATGAATATGCAGAACTTTCACTTCCGATGAAAAAGCTATGTGAAGAAGATTGTAAAGGTCTTTGTTCAAAGTGCGGAATTAATCTTAACGAAAAATCTTGCAATTGCGTTCTAACTATTGAAAATGATATTTGGGCTCCACTGAAGAGCTTAAAAGATAAATTTAACAACTAATATAAGGTCGTACGATGCCAAATCCGAAACGTAAGATGTCTAAGAGCAGGAGAGATAAACGCCGCACACATTACAAAGCAACGGCTCCATCTCTTACTCGCTGTTCAAATTGCGGCGAGATTAAACTCGCGCATAGAGCTTGTCCAAACTGTGGTTATTATGCCAGCAGATCAATGTTCGTTCCAGAACAATAAACCTTTTCAACCGGATGACAGAAACTAAAATTCGAAAATGTAGAATTGCAATTGATGCTATGGGGGGCGATTTCGCCCCTAAGCACGAAATTCTTGGTGCTCTTGATGCTATTCAAGAAGATAATTCTCTTGAGCTTATTTTGGTTGGAGATAAACTAAAAATTCTTGAAACAGCAAAGCAAGAAAATGTATCTGTTGATGAAAAGATGATTTATCATTCTTCTCAGATTATTGATATGCATGATAAACCTACAGATGCAATTAAAAACAAGCCAGATTCATCTCTTGTTGTTGGTGCAAAGTTAGTTCGCGAGAAAAAAGCAGATGCGTTTGTTTCTGCTGGAAATACCGGCGCTATGATGGCTTCTTCTACTTTAATTATGGGCAGAATTCCCGGGGTTGGAAGACCTACAATTGGTGCAATGTTTCCTACAGTGCAAAATAAGTTTTGTTTAGTCTTCGATGTTGGCGCTAGTGTTGATAGCAAACCGCAGCACTTACTCGAGTATGCCGTTATGGGCTCTATCTTTGCAAAAGAAATTTTCGGAAATCTGAACCCTTCTGTTGGGCTGCTTAGTGTTGGTGAAGAAGAATCTAAAGGCAATGAACTTATTTTTTCTACTTATAAACTTCTTAAAGAATCTAATCTTAATTTTCATGGCAATGTTGAAGGAAGAGATGTTCTAAAAGGAACAACCGATGTAATTGTGTGCGATGGTTTTGTTGGCAACATTGTATTAAAGTTTGGCGAAAGTGTTTTAACTTTTATGAAGTCGAGAATTAAAAATTATGCAAAGAAAGGAATTGTAAATTCATTAAAAGCGTTAATAGTAAAAGGTGTTCTAAAAGAAACGCTAAGCGATATGGATTACGAAACACACGGCGGCGTTCCGTTACTTGGCGTAAACGGAATTAGTATTATTGGGCACGGATCAAGTTCGCCGCTTGCCATAAAGAACATGATTATCCGCGCTAAAGAAATGAATGATAAAAATCTACTCACAAAATTTGAGGAAGCATTAAAGCCTTATGCAGTCAAAAAATAAATTAAGAAATGCTAAGATAACAGCCGTTGGGATGTATGTTCCGCCAAAAATTTTAGATAATAAATACTTTGAAAAAATTGTTGATACAAACGACGAATGGATTTTAACGCGCACTGGAATTAGTGAAAGAAGAATGCTTGAAGAGGGCGCTACAAGCGATTTAGCAGCCCGCGCCTGCGAAGACCTTTTCAAAACTACTTCTGTAAATCCGGAAGAAATTGATTGTATTATTGTTGCAACCGTTACACCAGATATGTTTTTCCCGGCAACTGCCTGTTTGGTACAAGATAAAATTAATGCAAAGAATGCTTGGGCATTCGATCTTTCTGCTGCTTGTTCCGGCTTCTTGTTTGCACTTAAAACCGGCGCATGTTTAATTGAAAGCGGCTCCTATCAAAAAGTTTTAGTTGTTGGCGCCGATAAGATGAGTTCCATTACAGACTACACAGATAGAAATACTTGCATACTTTTTGGCGATGCAGCTTCTGCTGTTCTTCTTGAACCAACTGAAAATTTAGAAGATGGAATTATTGACCAAATGCTTTTTGTAGATGGAACAGGTAAAGATGCTCTTTATATGAAAGCCGGCGGAAGCTTAAACCCATCTTCTTACGAAACGATTGATAAAAAGTGGCACTACATCTATCAAGACGGTAAAGCGGTTTTTAAAGTTGCTGTAAAAGGTATGGCAGATGTCTCCTACGAAATTATGAAAAGAAACGGAATGACTAGCGATGATGTTGCTTACTTAGTGCCTCATCAAGCTAATTTAAGAATTATTGATGCCACGGCTGAACGTATGGGCGTTTCTAAAGATAAAGTTATGATAAACATTAATAAGTATGGCAACACAACAGCAGCTACTATTCCTATGTGTTTAACTGAGTATTACCGCGATGGAAAAGTTAAGAAAGGTGATAATTTAATTTTAGCTGCCTTTGGTGCCGGCTACACTTGGGGTTCAATTTATCTGAAATGGAGCATTGACTAATGGGGAAACGTGCATTTTTATTCCCGGGACAGGGTTCTCAATACGTAAGCATGGCAAAAGATTTGTATGAAAATTCTGTTGAAGCCAGAGAGATGATTAAAACTGCCGAAGAAGCTACTGGTGTTAAACTCTCTCACATTATGTTTGAAGGACCGGAAGAAGCTCTGAAGCAGACTGATATTACTCAGCCATCAATCTTTCTGCATAGTGTGGTGCTAGCAAGTTTAATTAGAACTTTAGAACCAGATATGGCTGCCGGGCACTCCTTAGGAGAATACTCTGCTCTTGTATCAGCTAAAGCTATTCAATTTTATGATGCAGTTAAATTAGTGCGCGTTCGCGGAGAAGCTATGCTTCAAGCCGGCATTGATTGGAAAGGAACAATGGCTGCGGTTGTTGGTTTAGAAACAAAGATTGTTGAAGAAGCTTGTTTTGCAGCATCCGAAAGTGGTGTTGTACAATGTGCAAATTTTAATTCGCCAGGTCAGATTGTAATTTCCGGTTCGGTTGATGGTGTTAAAGCTGCTATGGAATTGTGTAAAGCAAAAGGCGCTAAACTAGTTAAAGAATTAGTTGTCAGCGGCGCATTTCACTCTCCTCTAATGGAAAGCGCAAGAGATAGATTAAAAGCGAAATTGGATGAAACTCCTTTTTACGATGCAAAGATTCCTGTTTATGCAAATGTTACTGCTAAACCGGCTCAATCTAAAGATGATGTTAAAGATTTGCTAAATCTGCAATTAACCAAACCTGTTAGATGGGAAGAAACAATTGTTAATATGATTAATGATGGCGCTGATGAGTTTTATGAAATTGGTCCAAGCAAAGTTTTACAAGGTTTGGTAAAGAGAATTAATCCTAATGTAAAAGTTTTTGGGATTGATAAATATTCTGAAGTTGAGAAATATTTGTGACAAAGCCAAAATTTGAAAAAATGATTAACGGAGTATATATAGACCCGTTAATCTTTACTCAAAAGTTTGTTAAGGCTTGCGATGTATGTATTTGCTCTGGCGAGTGCTGCTATTACGGTGTTTATACAGATAAGACCGAGTTTGAACTAATAACAAGTGTTAAAGAGAGAATCAGTCAATCGATGGATGATTCTCAAACTAAAGACGCTGCTAAATGGTTTGAAGCGCCTGAACCGGATGAAGATTTTCCTTCAGGCATAGCTGTAGGAACTGAACTGCATAATGGAAAGTGCGTTTTTCTTGATAGACAGGGTTTCTGCACTCTTCAGAAGATTGCTATTGAAGATGATGAATTTAAGTGGAAATATAAGCCGTTATATTGTATTTTGTTTCCGCTTGTAATTTTTGAGGGTGTGCTTACTGTTGATGATGACCATTTAGACAGAATGCACTATTGCAGCAAGGTAGAAAATCAAATTTCTACCGTTTTTGATTGTTGTAAAAACGAGTTGAAGCATCTTCTCGGCGAAGATGGATTCAAAGAATTAGAATTTTACAAAGAAGAGTTCTTAAGCAAAACTAATTGAGGCAGAATTGAAGTTAGTAAACAAAAAAGCCATTGTAACTGGTGGAACCAGAGGTATTGGTAAAGGAATTGTTAAAGAATTAGTTGATAACGGCTGCAGTGTTGTTTTTACTTTCAACAGTTCTGATGAAGCTGCTCGTAAGATAGAACAAGAACTATCTACAGATACGGTAAAAGTATATGGTTTTAAAGCAGATGCGTCTTCTTTTTCTGAGGCAGATGAAACTGTAAAATTTGCTTTAGCAAAAATTGGCGGAATTGATATACTTGTTAACAATGCTGGTATTACTAAAGACGGCTTGCTGCTTAGAATGAATGAACAAGACTTTGATACTGTTATTAATGCTAACCTTAAAAGCGTGTTCAACTACACTAAGGCTGTTCTCAAAACTTTTTTAGGGCAAAAATGCGGCAAAATTGTAAATATTTCTTCTGTAGTTGGAATTATTGGCAACGCCGGGCAGGCTAATTACGTTGCTTCAAAAGCAGGTGTAATTGGAATGACAAAATCTAACGCCAAAGAGCTGGCTTCTAGAAATATTAATGTAAATTGTGTTGCCCCAGGCTTTATTGAAACTGATATGACCGATAAACTTAACGAACTGCAAAAAGAAGCAATTCTTCAAAATGTGCCTATTAAAAGGTTAGGTAAACCTGAAGATATTGCTAAAGCGGTTTTGTTTTTAGCAAGCAGCGATGCTGATTATATTACCGGACAGGTCTTTACTGTTGACGGTGGTATGGTAATGTAGTCGAAATATCTGAAATACTATTTCAGTCTTAATCAGTAACGTTTAGCAGAACGGATTGCTCGTAGGTTTAACAAAATTTTTACATCAAATTAAAGGCTCAGTAAGTCTTAGAACAATCAACTAAGAAATTTGGGTAATTTTAACAAACTATTTGTACAACCATAAAAGGAGTAAAGATGGACGTTGCAGCAAAAGTAAAAGAAATAATTATGGATAAGCTTGGTGTTGAAGAATCTCAAATTACACCGGAAGCTTCCTTCACAAACGACCTTGGCGCTGACTCTCTCGATATAGTTGAATTAGTAATGGGGTTCGAGTCTGCTTTCAATATTTCTATCCCGGATGAAGATGCAGAAAAGATCGCCACTGTTGGAGATGCTACAAAATATCTCTCTGAAAAATTAGGATAAATTTGTAGGGGCTGACTAAAAAGTAATAATACAACGATTAGATCAGCGAAAATCCACTCCCTCTAACGGCATCCGCATCTACGATGCGAAGCGAGACGAGGAGCAGAGAGGAGTTAAAATCGGTTTAGTCTGCGTTCGATTTTAAAACATTTATTACTTTTTGAGCAGCCCCCAAATTTCGCCAACTAAATAAAACAATTTATAGGAATTAAAATGCGTAATAGAAGAGTAGTAATAACCGGAATTGGAGCTTTAACCCCAATCGGAAATACTAAAGATGAATATTGGAATGGTCTTATCAACGGTAAAAACGGTGCTGGGCTGATAACCAAATTCGATACTACGAATCACACAACTAAGTTTGCCTGCGAAGTAAAAGGTTTTGACCCTACAACTTATATTGATAAGAAAGAAGTAAAACGCATGGATGCTTATACTCATTACGCTCTTGCTACTGCTGCTATGGCTTTGGAAGATTCGAGATTAGATTTGTCTAATATCAATCTCGAGCTTGCCGGTGTTGTTTTTGGAAGCGGTATTGGAGGTATTCAAACATTTGAAGAACAGCATACCGCTTTTATGCAGGGCGGACCAAAGAGAATTAGTCCTTTCTTTGTTCCTATGATGATTCCGGATATTGCAGCAGGACAAATATCAATAAAGTATGGTTTAAAGGGACCCAATTACGCAACTGTTTCTGCCTGTGCTACTTCTTCACATGCAATTGCAGATGCTTTTATTCTTGTACAAAGAGGTTCTGCCGATATTATCTTTACCGGCGGTTCAGAGTTTCCAATTACTCAAATGGCTGTTGGCGGGTTTAATTCTGCACGCGCACTTTCTACATGGAATGACCGTTACATGGAAGCATCGCGTCCTTTTGACAAAGACCGCAACGGTTTTGTTATGGGAGAAGGCGGCGGTCTTCTTATTCTTGAAGAATTAGAACATGCTTTGAAACGAGGCGCTAATATTTATGCAGAAGTTGTTGGTGTTGGTATGACAGGTGATGCATTCCATATTACTGCACCACCGCCAGGTGGAGAAGGCGCTGTTCGTTCTATGAGAGAATCTTTAAGAGATGCCGGTGTAGAGCCATCCGTTGTAGATTATGTAAACGCTCATGGTACTTCTACCGAGTTGAATGATATAAATGAAACTCAAGCAATTAAAACTGTTTTTGGCGATCACGCCTACAAGTTGGCTGTTAGTTCAACTAAATCTATGACTGGACATTTGCTTGGTGCTGCTGGCGCAGTTGAATCAATTGCAACTGTATTGGCAATTAAGAATGGAGTAATTCCTCCTACTATTAACCACGATGAACCTGGTGAAGGATTAGACCTTGACTATACACCAAAAGCTGCTGTAAAAAGAGATATTAATTTCGCAATTTGTAATACATTTGGTTTTGGAGGGCATAATGCATCCCTTTTGTTCAAAAAGTTTGAAGGATAATTTTGTTTGGAAAGTTGTTAGCCAGAATTTCGGCTCTAATACAGAATAAAAAGATTCGCTTTGTTGTTGACGAAAAATTCCTTGAAAACCTTGGAAAGCTGGAGTCTTTGTTAGGTTTCAAGATTCATAACCATTCATATTACTTAAAAGCTTTAACTCACCGCTCTTATTTAGAGCTACATCCTAATCTAAAAAAATCTAACGAGCGCTTAGAATTTTATGGAGATTCTGTCTTGAACATGGTTGTTGCTAAATATCTTTTCCATCGGTTTTCGAAAAAGGATGAAGGCTTTTTGACCAAAGTAAGAGCTACAATGGTTAATCGGGATAGATTATACTCTGCTGCCGAATCAATAGATTTGCAAGAAATGCTTCTTTATAATGAAAAATATCTACGAGGTTCAAAAGATGGTTTTCAGACTATAATGGCAGATGCTATTGAAGCGCTAATTGGCGCGATCGATTTAGATAAAGGACACAATGAATCTGCAAAATTTGTTCACAGATACATTATTGAGCCCTTTGTAGAAGATGTAGCTTTTCTAGAAGACAAAAATTACAAAGGTCAGTTGCTTGAATTAACTCACTCGCTCAAACTTCCTTTTCCTACTTACAAAGTTGTTAAAGAGGAAGGACCTCATCATAATAAAAATTTTGTTGTGAATGCTTACTTAGGAGAACAGGTTTGGGGAACTGGTCAGGGAAAAAACAAAAAGTTTGCTGAGCAGGAAGCTTCTAAAGAAGCACTTACTAAGTTGAATGTTGATAAATACCAAGATTTATTACTAGAAAAAGTTTCTAAGGACTGACATAGAAAAAATTGAGTTAAGTTGTTTTATTATAATAAGATAAGTTTTATGTTGTGAATGAAAGCTGTGCAAAAAATCAAGTAAGAGAAACAAATATGGAAATGAAAAGGTAATTCAAAATTATGAGTTTTAGCTGCAGACGCAGCTTTGTATCTCTATAAGCCGAAATGCTAATCTGGCATGTTTTGAGTTTAACCTTTCCTAAACATACGTAACTACAAACGAGAGCTAACGCCTACAACTATTTTAAACCTTTGAAAAACTACAACCGATGGATATGCTGCTAAATTTTTAATAAAATAGCCGAAGCGGTTTTCTAAAGACAAATCTGGTTTTATCTATCAACCGATAAATTAAGCTGTTAACTCTGCTAAATTATTTCTTTTCAGTTTCGCCAAATCTTTATATTTCATTACTAAAAAATTTTAAAAACTCAAAAATCCGGATGAATTATGAGCTTAGAAAATTTCGAAAAGTTTGTTCACCGCCACGTAGGTGTTAGGCAAAACGATATTGAAAAAATGTGTGCTGCAATTGGGGTTTCTTCTCTTGATGATTTAATTGACAAAACTGTTCCTGCTTCAATCCGCTTAAAAGACAAACTTGAATTAGACGAAGCAGAAACCGAAACCGAGTTTTTGAAATCGATGAAAGAATTATCTCAAAAAAACCAAATGTACAAAAATTACATTGGATTGGGATATTATCCATCTATATTGCCGGGGGTTATTCAAAGAAATATTTTGGAAAATCCGGGTTGGTACACACAATACACACCTTATCAAGCAGAAATATCTCAAGGCAGATTGGAGGCACTACTAAATTTCCAAACAATGATATGCGATTTGACAGCAATGCCAATAGCAAATGCTTCTTTGCTTGATGAAGCAACCGCGGCTGCAGAAGCTATGAGTTTGCTTTATACTGCCCGAAAAACTGCCAAGAAAAATGCTAATATATTTTTTGTTTCGGAAGAATGTTTTCCTCAGACAATAGATGTTTTGAAAACACGGAGTGCGCCTCTTGGTATTGAGCTAAGAATTGGTAATCATAGGAATGTTGATTTAACCGATGACATTTTCGGTCTGCTTGTTCAATACCCGGCTTGCGATGGTGCAATTTATGACTATTCTGATTTATTCAAACAAGCAGAAGCAAATGGAATATATAAAGCTGTTGCAGCAGATATTCTTTCCTTAGTTCTACTTAAAGCTCCGGGTGAATTTGGAGCTGACGTAGTTGTAGGTTCAACTCAAAGATTTGGCATTCCTATGGGCTACGGCGGTCCTCATGCAGCTTACTTTGCTACTAAAGATGAATTCAAGCGGCAAATCCCCGGAAGAATAATCGGCGTTTCGGTTGATGCAAATGGCAGCCGTGCACTTAGAATGGCATTACAGACACGCGAGCAGCATATTAAAAGAGAACACGCAACAAGCAACATTTGCACCGCTCAAGTTTTGCTTGCTATTATGGCGGGAATGTACGCAGTTTATCATGGTAAAGACGGCTTGGCTAAGATTGCTAATCGAGTAAATTGGCTCGCAAAGTATCTGAACGAAAGTTTAATGGTAATAGGCATTAAACAGCTAAATGATTACTTCTTTGATACACTGAAAATAGAGTTGAAATATGAGCAGGCAGATAGACTTAAAACATTATCTGAAGACAAAAAAAATAACCTCAGATATGAAGAAACTTTTGTAGGTGTTTCAATTTCAGAGCAGACTAATTTGAATGATGTTGATGAATTAATTCGATTATTTGCAGAAGCAGCAGGGAATAAAGCAGCAAAACTTTCTCAAGAAAATTTGGTTAGTTCGATTCAAGAAAATAACATCAGAACAAGTTCCTTTCTAACTCATCCGGTTTTTAATTCATACTACTCAGAAACGGAAATGCTGCGTTACATTAAATCGTTAGAGAAAAAGGATCTTTCATTAACGGCTTCTATGATACCACTCGGTTCTTGTACAATGAAGCTTAATGCAAGCACAGAAATGTTTGCGTTGAGTTGGGCAGAGTTTGGAAACATGCATCCTTTTGCTCCAATTGAACAAGCTGCCGGTTATCAGCAAATGATAAAAGAATTAGAAACACAATTAGCTGCTATAACAGGGTTTGATGCAGTTTCGCTTCAACCAAATTCCGGCGCACAAGGAGAGTATGCGGGTTTATTGGTAATTCGCGCTTATCATTACAGCAGAGGCGATAAACAAAGAAATGTTATTCTGATTCCATCTTCTGCACACGGTACAAACCCTGCAAGTGCTGTAATGGCGGGCGGAAAAGTTGTTGTTGTAAGATGTGATGACTATGGCAACATTGATCTTATGGACTTAAAAGCAAAAGCTGAACAGTATAAAGATACTCTTTCTGCATTAATGGTAACCTATCCATCTACACACGGAGTGTTTGAAGAGTGTATAATTGAGATTTGCAAAATAATACACGATAACGGCGGCTTGGTTTATATGGATGGCGCTAACTTAAACGCACAGCTCGGTTTAACAAGCCCGGCTTTTATTGGCGCTGATGTTTGCCATCTTAATCTTCATAAAACTTTTGCCATTCCGCACGGCGGCGGCGGTCCTGGAGTTGGACCAATTGCAGTAGCAAAACATTTAACCCCATTTTTGCCTGGGAATCCGGTTGTAAAAGTTGGCGGAGTAAATGCAATCACTTCTGTTTCTTCTGCACCTTGGGGAAGTGCGAGTGTTCTTACAATTTCTTACGCATACATTAAAATGATGGGTGAAGCCGGTTTAACCTATGCTACCAAAACTGCAATACTTAACGCAAATTATTTAAAAGTACAGTTGGAAAAATATTACCCGGTTCTTTACAGCGGAACAAATGGTTTCTGCGCTCACGAAATGATATTGGATTGCAGGCAATTTAAAGCAACTGCCGGTATTGAAGTTGAAGATATTGCAAAGCGTTTAATGGATTATGGATTTCACGCTCCAACTGTTTCTTTTCCTGTACCGGGGACATTAATGGTTGAACCAACCGAGAGCGAATCGCTTTACGAACTTGATAGATTTGTTGAGGCTATGATTCATATAAGAAATGAAATTTCTGAAATTGAAAATGGCACTTCACCAAAAGATGATAATGTTCTAAAAAATGCTCCTCACACTGCCGATTCTGTTACAAGCAGTCTATGGAAACATTCTTACTCAAGAGAGAAAGCTGCTTTTCCGGTAAAAGCTGCTAAGGAAAATAAATTTTGGCCAACTGTAGCGAGAGTGAATAACGCTTTTGGTGATAGAAATTTAGTTTGCAGCTGTCTGCCTATTTCTGAGTATGAAGAGGTTGAGAATTGAACGACAGAGATGAAATGAAGCAGATTTGCGATCTGCTTCATTCTTCAAAAACTATTGCAGTTGTTGGGCTTTCTGATAATCCCGGCAGAACAAGTTATCAGATTGCAGAGTTTATGGCTGCAAAAGGGTATAAGATTGTCGGCGTAAATCCAACTATAAAAAAAGCCGGCAGTTTCGATGTTTATCCATGTTTAAAAGAAATTCCTTTTTCAATTCATATAGTGGATGTATTTCGCCGCTCCGAAACTATCCCAGAAATAATTGATGATGTTCTTGCCATAAAACCAAAAGCTCTTTGGCTTCAGCAGGGCGTTAGAAATGATGAAGCTGTAAAACCGGCTATTGATAAAGGTATTCAGACTTTCCAGGATAAATGTATTGCTGTTTATTTCACTCTTTGTAAAGCAGTTTAGTTTTAAGCTGATGAGAAATTTATTTATCCTTGCTATTTTTTTAACAGTTAACATCATCAGCTTTTCTCAAAATCTTCCGGATTCAAACCGTAATAATCTAACTGAACCTGCCAAAATAGATACGATAGTTATAAAGGGGAATGAAGCCACTAAAGATTTTATCATATTAAGGGAGCTTACTTTCCAAACGGGGGATGTAGTTGACAGTACTTTGCTGCACTTCAACCGCGAAAGAGTTTTCAGCTTGGCTTTGTTCAACCGTGTTGAATTAAGTGTACTGAAAATCAATGCTAAAAATACTTTGATTATCGAAGTGGAAGAATCTTGGTACTTGTATCCAATTCCTTATTGGTACACAAAAAACAATTCAATCGAAACACTTACTTACGGTGTTTATTTTCTTCGCAGAAATTTTCGTGGAAGAAACGAAACACTTAAAGCAAACATTGCAATCGGTTACGATAAGTATTTTTCTCTTCAGTATGATAATCCGGCATTGTTTTATGATAACGAAATTGGTTTTTCAGCATTGGTAAGTTATTACAACTACACCAATGTTAATGAAACGGCGAAAAAGCTAAATGAAGGGGATTTTATTTATAAAGTGGTTCGAGGCACGGTTGGATTTTGGAAACGCATTAATCAATTTTATTTAGTAGGTACTAAAGCAGCTTTTGATTATTGGGAGATAAACACAAGTGCAAAAGGCGCTCTTACAGCTTCGGGAAACAAAAGGGATCGTTTACCGAGCTTGAGCTTTTATCAATTCTATGATACAAGAGATTTGAAATTGTTTTCGCAAAATGGAATTTATTCTTTCTTAAGTTTTGCTCACAAAGGCTTTGGCGTTGATGGAATAAGCTATAATTCTTTGGAAATAGATTTACGCGGCTACCAAATAATTGCAGGAGAACTTTCCAGCAAATTAAGATTATTTCATAGTAGAACTTTTGGCAGACAGGTTCCTTTTTACGAT
The DNA here is from genome assembly GCA_964575995.1 of uncultured Melioribacter sp. Taxonomy (GTDB): domain Bacteria; phylum Bacteroidota; class Ignavibacteria; order Ignavibacteriales; family Melioribacteraceae; genus Stygiobacter. The sequence continues at coordinate 30,206 of CAZNTN010000028.1, forward strand.
TACTCTTTTTTAGGTTTTTCTGAAAAAATTAGAGGACACAACAACATTTTTTATGATGCCCATAATTCTCTGCTTACTTCGTTAGAGTTGAGCTATCCGCTTTTAAATGAATGGAATTTCAGCATTAAACTTCCATTGATACCCAAAAATTTAACCTCTGCAAGAGTTGGAATTCATTTCAATCTTTTTGCAGATGCTGGAACGGTTTTTAACAATGGAGAGCCCCTTATTCTTAAAAAATTTCATTCGGGTTACGGAGTAGGATTAACTTTGTTGCTCTTACCTTATAATGCAATTAGATTTGAGTACGCAATTAACGAACTAGGAAAAGGAGAGATAATCTTTGCAGCAGGTTTTTCTTTCTGATACAGAGCTTTACTTCTGGGAAAATGTAAACGGTAATACGATTGAGATTTCCGGAGAGGAATTTCATCATATTAAAGATGTTATGCGGCACAAAGAAGGAGATGAGATTTTCATTACAAATGGAAAGGGAGTTATCTATAAAACTAAGATTAACTTAATAGAGAAGAAATTGCTGTCTGCAGATATTGCAGCGTCTATTCTGTATGCTAACGAGCTTTCGAATGTTACTTTTTGCATACCGCGCTTGAAAAGTGCCGATAGATTTGAATTTGCTTTAGAGAAATGTGTAGAACTTGGTATTACAAATTTTATTGTGTTCGATTCTAACAGAACAGTTGCAAAAGGGGAAAAGTTATACAGATGGGAGAAAATTCTGATATCTGCAATGAAGCAATCACTTCGCGCTTGGCTCCCAAAAGTTAGCTACTGTAAATCTATAAATGAAATTATTGCTCTTGAAGGGAAAAAGTATTTCTTATACCAGAATGCAGAATCAACTCTTTCTAATCTTTTTTCTAATCAATCCTTACTTAATAGTTCTTTGTTCTTTGTTTTTGGACCGGAAGGAGGATTTTCGAATGAAGAGTCTATAGTGATGAGTGAAGAGAATAAAGTAAAATTAACAGAAAACCGTTTGCGAAGCGAAACAGCTATAGTAGCTGCTGCTTCTGTTTTAGCATCTAACTTAGCTCGATAATTTTCTTAACTAATCTTTCAAAGTCTTTCTTAACCATTTCTGCCGTTTCCATCACTTCGGCATGAGAAAGTTTTTGCGAGGATAAACCGGCAGCCATATTTGTAATGCAGGAAACAGAGGCAACTTCCATACCTAAATAAGCGGCATAGACTGCTTCGTGAGCAGTTGACATACCAACAGCATCTCCTCCAAAAATTCTTGTCATCTGAATTTCTGCCGGCGTTTCGTAGGCTGGACCTTTGTTATACCAGTAAACACCTTCTTTAAGAGAAATGTTTTCTTCAATGGCAGCTTGTTTCACAGTGTTATTGAAAGCTGAAGAAGGAAAATCTAAAAACGCTTTTTTCTTTTCTAAAGAAGTAATGCCAATTAAATCTGCCAGTTCTTTCTTAATATTAATTCCATTGAAAGAAGAATTGAGCATTAAATCGCCCGGCTTAAAAAGATGGTTAACTCCTCCGGCGGCGTTTGTTAAAAGAATTTTTTTGCAATTAAGTTTAGAAGAAATAAAAACTGGAAGAATACATTGCGAAATTCTATAACCTTCGTAAAGGTGAATTCTTCCCTGTATTATTAAGAGTTTCTTGTTAGCGTAGTAAGAAAAGTGCAAATATCCTTCGTGCCCCTGAACAGTAGAAACTGGATAATTAGGAATGGAAGCAGTAGAAATAGATTTTACAGTCTCAACTTTCTCAGCAAAATCACCTAAACCGCTTCCAAGAACAACAGAAATTTCTGGTTCAAAAGGCATCTGATTTGCTACTGCATTATATGCCTCTCTGTATTTAGCGCTCACATTAATCATTGTACTAAAATTCCAGCTAAAGTTGCAGTCATTAATGTTGCCAGCATTCCGCCAAGTACAGCTCTTAAACCAAGTGCAGCAATATCTTTTTTGCGGTTTGGAGCTAAAGGTCCAATTCCGCCAAGTTGAATTGCTATCGAAGAAAAATTAGCGAAACCGCATAAAGCATAAGTAGCCATCATAACACCTTTATCGCTCATAAGTTGAGATTTTATCAAAGTTGTTAAATCTGCATAAGCTACGAATTCATTAAGCACAACTTTAGTCCCAATCAAAGTGCCAAAGTGAAAAGAATCTGCCCAAGGAACGCCAATACCATAAGCTAAGTATTGAAGAACCATACCAAAAATTAATTGTAAAGAAAGCGGCTGACCGTAGGTTTGCATTAAGTAAGCATTAATTCCAATTATATCTCCAACGCTTGTAAAAATTGCATTAAACAAAGCAATCAAAGCGATGAAAGCAATCAGCATACCTGCAACATTAAGAGCAAGCTGAAGTCCTTCGCTTGCACCTGTTGCGGCAGCTTCTATAACATTAGAAGCATTTTTATCAACTTTTAATTTTACTGTTCCTTTAGTAACTGGTTCTTCCAATTCTGGATACATAATTTTTGAAAGAGCTAAAGAAGCCGGTGCAGCCATAACACTTGCAGCAAGCAGTTGAACGGCAAATTTAAGCTGCGCCTGCTGCAAAGGAATATTGTTAGCCTCGGCAAAGGATTGACCGAGCATTTGAATATAACTTGCCATAACTCCGCCGGCAATAGTTGCCATACCTCCAACCATAACGGTTAGAAGTTCAGAGTTTGTCATTTTTTCTATAAATGGACGAATGAGAAGCGGAGCTTCTGTTTGCCCCACAAAAATATTTGCAGTGTTTGAAAGTGATTCTGCGCCGCTTGTTCCTAAAAGTTTAGCCATTACCCAAGCCATTCCTTTAACTATAAGCTGAAGAATACCTAAGTAATAGAGAATTGATGTTAGCGCTGAAACAAATATTATTGTAGGAAGAACTTGAAATGCAAAAAAGAATCCTAAACTTTCGGGACCTGTATTGTAAACTAATTTTCCAAAAACAAACTCTGCACCTTTTTGAGTAAAACCAAGAAGGGCAACAATTCCGGCTCCTATCGTATTAATAACATCTTTAGGCAATCCAAGTAGAAAAAATATAGAACGGAGATATTCGCTGTGAATTATAAAAACGGCAAATAAAATTTGCATGCCAATTGCAGTTGCAACTAAACGCCAATTGATTTTTCGTTTGTTGTTTGAAACTGCGAAAGCGATAGCCAGTAGAATAAAAATACCGACTGTTCCACGTAAAAGATTGCTCCAAAATTCCATTATGCACCTAATTTATTCGGGGATGTAATGACATTTTCTGCATCGGGCTTCGTAACTGTCTGTAGCGCCAACAAGAACACGCTCTGCAGAAACAACTTTACGCTGAGTTCTATCTGCCGGGTTGCCGCAGTTAACACAAATTGCCAAAGTTTTAGTAATGTATTCTGCAACGGCAAGAAGCTGAGGCATTGGGTCAAAGGGCAATCCTCTATAATCTTGATCGAGTCCGGCAACAATAACACGCTTTCCGCGGTCTGCAAGTTTGTTAGCTACTTCAACAATTTCTTTAGAGAAGAACTGTGCTTCATCAATACCAATTACATGTGCGTCTTCAGAGTATTCGATAATCTCGAAAGGATTTTCAACAATAATAGATGGAAGCGACTGCTCGCTGTGAGAGACAATTTCGCCGGCAGAATATCTGTTATCAATTTTAGGTTTAAAAATTTTTACGTTAAGTTTTGCAATTTTTGCCCGGCGTAAACGGCGGATTAATTCTTCGGTTTTACCGCTAAACATACAACCGGCAATAACTTCTATCCAGCCGGTACCAGTTGGTGTTGAATGAGGCGCAAACTCTTGCATTATTTTAGAAACTCCTCGTTGAAAGAGTGGGGAAGTAACTCAGACATTTTCAAGGCGAAGTTATCCCCCTTTTCATTTACCATAATTACATCTAAATCTTTGCCGCAGAATTCCATCAGAATTTGCCGACAGGCTCCGCACGGCGGTGTGTAATCTTTAGAATCGCCAGCTACTGCTATAGAAATAAAATCTCGCTCTCCATCTAAAAGAGCCGAAAATACTGCTGTACGCTCGGCGCACATGGTTAATCCGTAAGAAGCATTTTCTATGTTAGCGCCAAGTATTACTTTTCCTCCCTTGGTTAGTAATGCGGCTCCAACATGAAAATTTGAGTAAGGTGCAATTGATTTAGATTTGGCTTTTACTGCTAACTCGGCAAGCTCTTTGTTAGTTATCATTTAGCGGGTCTGCTTATTAATTAATGGCGGTTTGTTATTACCGCTTCATTTGTTTTCTAAAATTACGGCTCTAAATTCGTAATTCTATTTTCTATTTCCAAACATTTTCATTATGGAGAATTATAATAATTAAGCGTTCTCTTTTAATTACTTTTGTACAATAAATATTTGAGAGTAATAATGTTCGAATATCAAAAAAGCAGCAGTTACTTTGCTCAGGTACCAGGCAGGATGGAAGAGTTATGTGAAGCCGAACTAAAAGAACTTGGCGCTGCAAATACAAAAATTTCTTACAGAGGAGTTTATTTTGATGCAAGTATTGAAGACTTGTATAAGATAAATTACACATCCAGAATGCTATCGAGAGTTTTGGCGCCTCTAAAAACAGAACGCTGTGAAGATGCTAAACATCTAATAAAAATTGCACAAAAAATCAGATGGGAAGAATTAATATCGCTAAACAATACATTTGCAATTACATCATCGGTTGCCAAAAGTAAAATTACCAATTCTCTTTACGCTGCTCAATGTTTGAAAGATGGAATTGCAGATTATTTTCGTGAAAGATTTGGCAGACGACCGGATGTAAGTGTATCAAACCCGGATGTGAGGATTAATCTCCATATCGAAGATAATACTGCTGTAATAAGTTTAGATACTTCTGGTGAATCGCTTCATAAAAGAGGTTACAGGCTTCTTGCTGGCGATGCACCGATGCAAGAAACACTTGCCGCTGCAATCATTCGTCTTAGCGGCTGGAATGGAGAAAATCCTTTGTGGGACTGCATGTGTGGTTCCGGAACAATAATATGCGAAGCCCTAATGCATTACTGCAATATTCCAGCACAATATTTAAGAAAGAAATTTGGTTTTATGAATTTACCCGAGTTCAACAAAGATATTTGGATGGAGATAAAGGAAAAGTTAGACAAAAAAATAAGACCGCTTCCTGCGGGCATAATTAGGGGAAGTGATAAATTTCAAAAAGTTCTTGATGCTGCAAAAGATAATTTATCCAGGCTCCCATTTTCTGAGAGTGTAGAATTGAAATGCCATCCTTTCGATCACGTAAGCAGTTTTGAAAATGGATTACTGATTACAAATCCGCCTTACGGTATCCGTCTTGGTGAAAGAGATGAGGTGGAAGAGTTGTACAAAGAACTTGGTGATTTTATAAAAAGAAACTGTACTGGAACAAAAGCTTTTATTTATACAGGCGAGCCCAGCTTGAGGAAAAGTATTGGACTGAAAACATCAAGAAGAATTCCACTTGTTAATGGAAAACTTGAAGGCGTATTGCTTCAGATAGATAGCTATGAAGGCAGCAAGAAAGGGAAGTATTTAGGCAGGAGGCAGAAGGCAGGGCAGTAGGCAACGGGCAGTAGGCAGGAGGCAGAAGGCAGTAGGCAATTGTTTGGAAGAAAAGTATGGACTTTACTGAGTTGGTTTACAATTCAACAGAAGTTCTACCTATTTCAGAAAATTTTGGATTGAAGTCGCAAATTCGTAGAGCGGCAATTTCAATTCCTTCAAATATTGCTGAAGGATACGGCAGGAAATCCAGCGGAAGTTACAAGCAATTTCTTATGATTGCCAGAGGTTCCTTACTTGAACTCGAAACACAAATTATTTTACAGACTCATTTCCAAAATAAAATAGCAGTAGAAAACTATTGGCTACTCACTATTGCCTAATCCCTGCTTCACATCTTCATCAACATCTGTAACAAACAATACCAATATTGCAGCGATAAACATAGAAACACCGCCAATTAATAAAGCATAAATTGCTTCATTTCCGAAAAAGTTCTTCACAAAAAAACCCAAGATTGCAGCGGCAGTAATTTGGGGAATAACAATAAAGAAATTGAAAATACCCATATACACACCCATTTTATTTGCTGGAATTGAACCGGCTAAAATTGCATAAGGCATAGCAAGAATAGATGACCATGCTAATCCAATCCCGAGTTCGGAAACCAATAATAAATTTGGGTCTTTAATTACATAGAATGAGGCTAATCCAATTCCACCAGCAATTAAACTAATCATGTGCACTGTTTTACGCGAAGTTCTTTTAGCGAGCCAAGGGAGCAAAAAAGCTGTAACAGCAGCAAATCCATTATAAATCGCAAATAGAACGCCTACCCAATTTGCTCCTTGATTATAAAGCTCGCTTGATGTATCTGCAGCACCGTAAATATGGTGTGTAACTGCCGGTGTTGTATATATCCACATAGCAAAAAGTGCAAACCAAGAAAAGAATTGAACAAATGCTAATTGAATCATTGTTTTTGGCATTGAGACAAATGAGGAAAATATTTCTGTAACTCCATTTAATAAGCCTTTATTTTCTCGTTTGTTACGTTCAAACTCTGCAAGATTTTCTGGCGGATATTCTTTCGTTCTAAATACAGTCCAGCTTATAGCTGCTATAAAAGCCACTGCGCCAGCATAAAAAGAATAAACAACGGAATCTGGGATTTCACCTTTTGGGGCAGTGTTGCTAATTCCTAACCAATTAGTAAAAATGTAAGGGAGAGCCGAAGCAACAATTGCTCCGGTGCCTATAAAAAAACTTTGAATTGCAAAACCAGTTGTTCTTTGTTCTGATGGAAGCAAATCTGCTACTAAAGCACGGAAAGGTTCCATCGATATATTGATTGATGCATCTAAAATCCATAGCATACCGGCTGCAATCCAAAGTACAGGCGAATTAGGCATAATTATTAGAGCCAAAGAAGCAAGTATAGCACCTACCAAAAAATATGGTCGTCTTCTTCCTAATCTTCCCCAAGTTCGGTCACTCATATAACCAATAATTGGCTGTACTAAAAGTCCGGTAGTTGGTGCAGCAATCCAAAGGATAGGGATTTCATCAATGCTGGCACCGAGTGTCTCAAATATTCTGCTCACGTTTGCGTTTTGTAGAGCAAACCCAAATTGAATGCCCAGAAAACCGAAGCTCATATTCCAAATTTGCCAGAAATTTAATTTCGCTTTTTCCATTAAGAACCTAATTTAATCTTTTTGTGTACTTCAATTTAAGTGAAAGAAGAACAAAATGAAAAATTGAGCCAATAATTTGTCGTTAGGGTTTCGCTTTGTCTTCTAAGAAGTTTTTTGCAGCCGCTGCATTTACTCTCTAATTTTGATTCTCTTCATGCTTTGATTCTCGGATTTCACCGGCAATTACTTTTATAATACAACTAAACAACTTTTCTTTTGGAAGTCATTAGTGTTTTGTCACCAACACTTCTGTACATACTTTTAGCTCACAATTCTGCCGAAGGAAGAAAATCATAATGCTATTTTGCCAAATAAGGTAATAAGGTTAATTAACTTGTGGTTAGGTTTGCTACTAAGGTAAAAAAGACAAAATAAATTTTTTGATTAGCCGGTATATTTTAATTCAATAGAAGGAAGAAAACCTTATTCATTTGAGAAACCTTAGTAACTACAGTAAACAGTTATGAAGCAACCTTATTACCTTATGTGAATGACAATGAAGCTCTCCGCCGCCAGCAGCGGGGAATTTAACCCTGAGTGATTAAATTTATCAGATACCTTACAACATAATGTATAGTTATTAGAGTGACAGAACATTAGCAGTTTTTCCAATTACAAATCCGGATTAAATATATTTATCTGCCCTTTCTAATTAGTTGTAGATTTTTACTCATATTTTTTTTAGCTTGCACATAGCAAATAAGTATAAAACATGCACTACTTTCAGTCCAAATACAATTTCAATTACCACAAGCTGATAAAGCTGTTTATCAAACCTTGTCCTGACCTTTAAGTAAATCTTTCCTGCTTACATCGCTTTAGATTCATTTTAAAAATATTTACAAACAACAATTACTAATTATACTCTTTTCAAGGAGAATTATCATGTTCAAGAAAAAGAATGTACTAATAATGGGAGCAGCGGGGCGTGATTTCCACAATTTCAATGTATTCTTCAGAGATAACGAAGACTACAATGTTGTAGCTTTCACTGCAACACAAATTCCAAATATTGAAGGAAGAGTTTACCCATCGGAATTAGCCGGTAAATTATATCCTAACGGAATTAACATTTATGAAGAGAAGGAGCTTGTTGACTTAATTCATAAGCTGGAAGTTAACGAAGTTGTTTTCTCCTACTCAGATGTGCCTTTTGAATATGTAATGACAAAAGCATCAATTGTTAATGCTGCTGGAGTTTCATTTAGACTGCTTGGTGGTGAAGAAACAATGCTTAAAAGTACAAAACCAATTATTGCAGTGCTTGCAGTAAGAACAGGCTGCGGAAAATCTCAAACATCCAGAAGAATAGTAAACCTATTAGAAAAAGCCGGAAAGAAAGTTGTTGCAGTTCGTCATCCCATGCCATACGGTGATTTAGTAAAACAAAAAGTACAGCGATTTGCTGCATTAGAAGACCTAAAGAAACACGAATGCACAATTGAAGAAATTGAAGAATATGAACCGCACGTTGCCCGCGGAGGAGTTATTTATGCCGGCGTTGATTACGAAGCAATACTTCGTGAAGCTGAAAAAGAAGCTGATGTAATTTTATGGGATGGCGGAAATAACGATATGCCTTTCTTCAAACCGGATTTAACAATTACAGTTGTAGACCCACACCGGCCTGGACATGAATTAAGATATTATCCGGGCAATACTAGCTTACGTTTGGCGGATGTTGCTGTTGTTAACAAAGTTGATTCTGCAACCAAAGAAGGTATTGAAGAAGTACATAAGAATGTAAAGGAAGTAAACCCAAGTGCAATAATGATAGATGCAAACTCACCACTTACGGTTGACCATCCAGAATTAATTAATGGTAAAAGAGTGCTTGTTGTTGAAGATGGACCAACGCTTACTCACGGTGATATGAAATATGGCGCTGGCACAGTAGCGGCACAAAGATTAGGTGCTAAGGAAATTGTTGATCCAAGACCATTTACAGTAGCTTCAATAACTGATACTTATGAAAAGTATCCGAACATCGGTGTTCTTCTTCCGGCAATGGGTTATGGCGATCAGCAAATGAAAGACCTTGAAGAGACAATCAACAAAACAGATTGCGATTCTGTTATTATTGGAACGCCTATCGATCTTGGAAGAATCTTAAATATCAACAAGCCGCATACGAGAGTAATGTATGAGCTGGAAGAAATTGGAAATGTAACACTTGAGACTATCCTAAAGGAAAAGGGACTGCTATGAAACAGATTGCGGTAGTAGCTTTCGGTGGAAATGCGTTACTGCGTTCGGATGAAATTGGCACAATTGAGCAGCAAGAAAAAAACACTCTCGAAACTTGTGAGAAATTAATTCCTCTTCTTAATGAAGGTTTTGAATTAATTATTACTCACGGAAATGGTCCTCAAGTGGGTAATATTCTTTTGCGTAACGAAGCCGGCTTTAAAGAATACAAAATTCCTAAAATGCCGCTAGATATTTGTGTTGCCGATTCTCAAGGCGGAATTGGTTATATGATTGAGCGGCAGATGCGTAACGCGCTTAACAATGCTAAAGTTAAAAAGAATGTAGTAGCAGTTATTACAGAAGTATTAATCGATATCAACGACACGGCTTTTCAGAACCCAACCAAACCGATTGGCACTTATTATGTAAAAGAAGAAGCAGATTTGCTGGCTAAAGCTAATGACTGGATATTTAAGGAAGACGCTCGTAAGCGTGGCTGGCGAAGAGTTGTTGCATCTCCTAAACCGTTAGAAGTTATGAACAATGAAGTGATTAGTGATTTAGTTGAAAAAGGGCATATTGTAATTGGCGCCGGCGGTGGCGGAATACCTGTTTATTGGCATAGTGATAGCGGCTACCTTGAAGCTATTGAAGCAGTAATTGACAAGGATTTAGCTTCTGCTGTTTTAGCCAGCGAAGTTAAAGCTGACCGTTTTTATATAATTACAGATGTTGCAAAGGCTTATCTCAATTTTAACAAGCCAAATCAAATTCAGCTGGACCATTTAACTGTTGCACAAGCAAAGACTTATTATGATGCAGGAGAATTTGCAGCAGGAAGTATGGGACCAAAAATCTTAGCTGCAATTAATTTTATTGAAAACGGAGGCAAAGAAGCTATCATCACTTGTGCCGAAGAATTAAACAAAAAAGAGGGCGGTACTAGAATTACTTTGAATTAGTTTTATTTAATTATCGTATTAACTAATAATTTCAGAAGGTTATATATGGCATTAAACATGCGAGGAAAAAGCGTAATTGAAATCCATCATCTAAGTTT
>CAZNTN010000029.1:0-38938 GCA_964575995.1 uncultured Melioribacter sp.
AAAAAAAGAGTAAACCCTAATTCTTCAGTTCGATATCCGTTTTAGAAAATTAGGTGGTAACATATTAGCCCGGACAGCAGGCTCCTGTGAAAGTAACTTTAAGACCCAGACAAGAGTCAATTGGGGATGTACCAGATGTGTCACAACTCAGGAATGTGATTGGGGTCAAACTTATACATACTATGGTGACTGGTATTGTGGATATGAAGCTGGGCATGTAATAGATTGGTGCCTATAGTCATTTTTATTAATAAAAACATCTTACAAAGGATATAAACATAATTCACTTGGCTGTTTCTAAAAACATACTCAGATATAAAAAAAGAAACTAATTTTGCATGAGCCTACGCAGCTTACATAGAAATCGCCAAGTTACTTAATTGAGAAGTTTTCGAGCATAAGCAGAATTACTTAACTTGTAAAAAGTAAAATGCGATGAGAAGATTAATAATTTATTCTATAATAATTTGCATATATATTTTTTTTGTTTCATGTATAGAGACTAAAACGGATACAACTCCAGTAATTGAATTGTATCCATCGCCAACAAAATCAGCCATCTCATTAACTGATAAATTATCAGAATTGACCAGTATTACGAAAATTCTGAGCATAGCTAAAGATACTTTACTTATTATAGATGGGAAAAACTTATTTGTTTATTTGGTCGATAATAGCTTTAATCCAATTGAGAAAATTTCTTTAAAAAATTATGATTATTCTTTTATGGGAGGTATCAAGGATGCAATAAAAATAAAAAATTACCTATATGTTGTTGATAAATCACTATACTTTAAGAGATACAATTTTATTTCTAAAGAATTAGAAATAATCAAGCGAGATTTAAACTTATTTCCTCTGCAAATATCGAACATAGAATCAGTAAATGATTCAACTTTTGTTGTTTCCTCAATGGTAGTTGATTATTCTACTACAGAAGACAGTGTCTATAATTATGATTCCCAGAAAAAAAGTATAAAAGTTTTTAAGGAGGATAATAAATTTAGATTAGGTGCCTTATATAGCTATCAAGGCAAGTTAAAAGAAAAATTTGATGTACCGACTTCTGATTTTGATCATCAATATCCATCTTTTGATGTTAGTTTTGTTACACAAACAAAGGGAAATCTCTATTTTTCCTTTAAATCAGCGCGTAGTTTATTAAAGTATGATTTGAATAATAACCTACTGAAAAATTCTACAATTGAGGTTGATCAGAAATTATGGATTAAACCACATTGGGCAAAAATAAATGGTCGTGAAGTATTTGTTTCATTTTCTCATACAAGAACTCCTTTAGTAAAATACATGGACGATCTCTATTATCTAAAATTTAGCAAGAAATATTTGGAGATATTTAAACTAGATATTGATCTAACTAAAAAGGCAAAATACATTTTGAAAGATATTACTAGTAGTTCTTGGTATAAGTTCGTCATTGTTAATGGTCGAATAATTCTTTGGGAAGAAGGTGATACTAAATTATTTTTTTACGATATCAAGTAGCAACTGAGTAGTTAAAACTGCTTGATAACTTAATTGCTCACCTTACGCAAAACATATTTGTAAAACTTGACTTTGGAAGTTCATAGCAAAGCAATCTTTCATATTTTCTAATACATTAAGAGCAGCAGATTAGCAGAGATATAAAACTTAAACCGAAGCGCTGTCTGATTAAGCTTTGCTCTGATACTTAAATACTCCAACTTGAAAAATGCATATATAGATGTAAAAATATGATTGCTCTGAGTCTTTACTCTTTTTGTTGGAGTTTGCATAATCCCAAATTATTCAATAGAATAATTTGCGCTCCGCGCCGCAAACTGTAACTATATGTGTTTACTTGCCTTAGCAATGATTCTAAATTTTCGTTGCTTGTAATAAAAAAATATCCCGATTTTCGGGACGCCCTACGGCAATCCCGCTTATATTTAGCGGGACATTTCTAATGAATTTTTTGGGTTAAATATTACTTCTATTAGCGGCTTAACAAGATATTCTATAGAAAACCGAGAAAAAGTAACAAAAACTTATAACCCTGGACAAAGTGCTAGTACCGAAAAACGAAAAACTAGCACTTTGACAGGGTAAAACTATCCAAAGTGCTAGTGCTTTCAGTCTAATATTAGACGTTATTTGTACTGTAAAACTGGAGAATTGTGCAGTGGCTTTTACAATAACGCAAATAAAGACAGTTGCTCGGCAAAGCACAGCTATAAGAAGAATACTTTACTCTGTATTCTATTACAGCATAGCTGCTATTCTTCTATTCTCCGGCGTATCCAAAATAATTGACCCGTTACCCACAACCGAAACCATAAAAGCCGCGTTTAAGTTTTCTGATGAGATAAACCTAATTGTAGCAGCCATATTACCGGTGACAGAAGTTACTTTAGCCTTAATGATGCTATTCCGCTACAAACAACGAATGACTTTAATAACTATTAATGTCCTTTTCTTCTTCTTTTTTCTGTTTGCTGTTTACGGAACAGTAATTGGGCTAAATATTGACTGCGGCTGTTTTAGCAATGTAGTTAGCAGCAAATTTGATATTACAATGATTTTGAGAAATATAATACTAACCACAATAGTACTTTGGTTGGTATTTGTAAATAAAAGGTTTGCCTCCGCGGGGCGAAAACACAAAATAAATCAACTTATTAAAATGGAGTAGATTATGAAAAAGAAACTTGGTTCATTAATAGCACTGTTTCTGTTACTAAATGGAGGCCAACTTTTAGCAAAACAATATTGGTGCTTCTGCAGTGGCAATTGGAATACGACAAACCGTTATGAATGCGGTGGAGGAACATTGTATCGCATTTATGAAGAGAATTGCTATTGTAGTAACGGCTATTCCTATACACTAAATAATTATGAAGCATCAGGAAGTTGTTAACATTATTGAAAGTCAATTTGGAGTGGCTAAAATATTAGCCATTCCATTCTCAACGGAAAAAATATGGATAAAACTATACGAAACATTTTGATATGTATAAGCTTACTTGTCGGTTGTTCCTCTGAAAATACAAATAAAAGACTTGAAATATCCAAGAGCTATGACTATGTACTAGACAGCGGAAAAAAAAGTTACTTGACACGAATCAAAAACTTCGTGATATATGATGGGACTTCTTTTAGTCTCCTGGATGAAAAAGGTAAAATCTATATTGTTGACAGTTTTTTGTCAGTTCGAGATATGTATGATTTTGAAAAAGAGTTACGCTTTTTGGTGAATGGAAGTATCAAATACCATATAATAAAGAACGGAATAATCTATTTCGTGGATAATGAATTCGGTGTAATTAAATACTATTCCAAGAAAACAAAAAAACTATTAAAGATTTCACTTCCTTTTGATAAAGTTTATTCTGGCTTGACAAATGCAGATTATGGAAATATTACTAGTTTCGCATTTATAACCGATAGTACATTATTTGTTGGGTATAGTGTGTTCAGTAAAGGAGACAAAAGAAATTTGAATAGAGTTGGAGTATTATGTAAGACTAATGGAGATATAATTGGAGTATTAGACGTAAGTAATGAAGAGATTGATAATCCTCAAAGAATCTCAGATGAAGCATATGTGACTTTTTATAAGAATAGGTTCTATATATGTTTTCGAATATCGAAAAAAGTACTGGTTTTTGATAAAAGTCTTGTTAAAATATTAGATAAAGAATTATTAACAGATCCTTCTTTTTATATTGAACCCACCTTTGAAGGACCTACTAAATACAAATATGTAAGAATGAATGATTCGCCATTGGTTTTTACTGAAAACAGTTTTTTTCACACTCTAAATAGAGGACCTAAACAAAAAATAACAATAATTAGGTATGATGAAGATGTTAACGAACAAGAAAGGTTTGAAGTAGAGCTTGGTGAAAAATTATCAGAACTTATCGACTTCCAAATTGCAAGTACTGGTGAATACTTATACGGATGGAACAAATTCTTTCCGTCTATTATAAAAATCAAATACTAAAAACTTTTTGATATTACCAAATTAAACTATCAACTACTTAAACGGATGAGAGATGAGATTTGTTACGCGTAAGCGATATATTCTGTCAATCTTAATAATTGCATTATGTGTATCATGGATTTATATTATTTACTCAAGTGTTCAATTAAAAAGTATAGATAATAAAATAACTGAAGAAATCCAGAATGATACTTATAAAAAGGTCAAGGATTTAGAAGGAATGAAAGTGCGAAAAGAAATTTTTAATGAATTGTCAATCACCAAAAAAGGTGGGAGGCTAATATTTACAAAGCCATTGAAATCTTGTGGTTTATGTCTGTTATCAGCGCTCTCAATTTGGTCTAATATGAGGGTTGATGGTTTTGATAAGAAAGTAAATCAACCAGTTATTCTATTGAGTGACAACAAAGAAAAATTTATTAGGCAATTGAGCATGATGGAATATAAACCTGGAATTAAAATTAAAGATTACGAGATTAAAGTCAGATCGAAAATTATTAATTACTTTTTACAAGATTCGACAACTGGAATTTGTTTGTTCATCGATGAAGTAGGTAGAATTTTATATGCAGAATTACTATCTGAAATTAATTTAAAAAATGTTGAATCAATGTTAGCGCGATCTATAAAATATAATTCAGACTATATAATTAATAACTAAGTTTTGGTTCATCATAAAGTTGCGTACTTTTTCATAACTTGCAGGAAAAATGGACACAAGTTTACTATACCACGGATTTGGGGTGAAAGGACAAGAGATACTCAAAAGCGAGTATCAAGGAGGAGCGATCATAGTCCACATACAAACCAAAGAGCATTTGTTGCGATGTGGGGAGTGCGGGAGTAAGAGGCTGCTAGCACTCTCGGCTTCAAAACACCCAGTCCCATCTATTTTCTTTAGATGGGACTGAATGTATTATACTGTTGGTGGTATTGTAAAATTTATAATATTTATGAGGAGCTTATGGTTAGCTTTATCTTGCTGCTAAGTATAGTAACCAATACTATCTTTAATTTCTTAGAGTACCATGATAATAAACTTTTTCAAATTGGTATCGCAAAATCTTATTTAGAGTCAATGGAGAGAGGGAATGAAAATTTTAATAGCAGTTTTAGGGTAATCTCTCAGGTTGAGTTGCAGGATCATAAGCTTCCCATTTCTGCTATTAGTACAATCTGTGTTGATAATGGTAAGTTTATTATTCTTGATACGCAGGGGAAGCAGGTGTTAGTTTTTAAGCAAAATGGAATTCTTTTAAGTTCGATAGGCAAAATTGGTTCGGGCCCTGGTGAATATAAAAATCCATATCATATGGATATAAATAAATTCGGACAGGTGTTAATTCTAGATACTGGAAATATGCGGGTTTCGAAATTTAACCAGAATGGGACGTTTCTTAGCTCAAACAATGTTAAACTAGGTGTACGAATTAAAGCTGATAATAATAAAGGTTTTTATTTATACAACTCCACTGAGTCAGCTTTTAAAGATAAAGGTGTTATTAGTCATTATAATGAAGATGGTCAAAATGTAAATACTTTTTGCAAACCATTTTTCAAAATTGGAATGGTGGGAGTTAATTTTGCAAAAGACAATGATGGAAATTTGTACATTGCACATTCAACAGTATATTCAATTAAAAAATATTCGGCAGAAGGTCATTTTATAAATGAATTTGGAGTAGTTCCTAAAAACTTTAAAGGTTTAGATATTCCAATTAACAAGTTAACTAATCTCAATGAGTTAGATGAAACAACTCCAGTTTTAAGAATTGTAGTTACTCCCAATAACTTGGTATTAATAGAATACTCAGTAAATAAGAAATCTTGGTTAGATATATACGACACATCAGGGAAATTATTCAAGGCAGGTATAAAACTTCCACAAGGCATGAGATTAGGTTCAACAGATAAGGATAATCAAATATACTTTATTCAAAATCCTGCAGACGACTTTACGGATGATATCGAAATCAAATTCAAAATTATTTTATGTAAACTCAAGGATATTAATAAATGAAAAAGATAGTTCTGTTTTTATTAACCTTTATATTATCATCAAAACCACCTCTCTATGCAGAAGTTGTAAAATTTGAGGACTCTTTTTTTATAAAGGAGAGTGTTTTTATAAGATTAAAAAATTCTAGTGTTTATAGTCATGATATAGTCAAGTTATTTGATAATGGAAGTTTATGCATATGCAGTAGAAAGAATAATACAATATACGTTTTTGACAAAAAAGTTTGCTTAACGAACACATATAATTTGCCTTTAAATATCTACATAGATGATCTTTTTGTTGATGAGGAACGTAACTTATATGTTCTTGATGGCAAAAGTAAAAGATTTTACATTATGAATAGTGATGGAATAATTAATTCTTTTCCAATTCTTCAAGCTACATACTTTACAATATTTAAGGATTTGATTTATACCTATAATACGTTTTATTATGACATCATGAGTGCTAATAGTAGAGCTATTAATGTATATACAGTGAAAGGAGAATTAATTAATTCATTCGGCGATTTGTATCCAAACACTAAAATTGGGTTATTGCAAATTGCCACAGGTAATATCAACAGGTATAAGGATAATTTAGTTATTTGCCATTCTTCATCGTATATAACCAAAGTATTTGATAAAGATGGGAAATATCTGCGAAGTTATTTGAGAAGCCCATCGTTTTTCTATAAACCACATTCTATCACATCATTGAATCAAGAACAAATGTCTACTTGGTATAAAACGACACTGCTATTTTATTCGTGTATAGTAAACGATAATAGTTTGTTCTCTTTTTACTCAAAAGTAGATAACAGTAAACAGTGGTTTGTAATTCAAGACGATTCATCTTTTAGTGAGATTGAAATTCCATCTTATCTAACTTTTATAGGGCTTCTTGATAACAAACTTTATTGTATTAATGATGATTTTTCTAATACAGAACAAATTAAAATTGAAATTTATGAATTTTCAAAAAGTAACTAAGTTTATACTCGTTCCTATTATTACAATAGTTGTCTTTCCGCTATTAGTTTCTCATGTAGTTAGCATAGTCAAGCTTGATACTGAGTATAATAAAAAAAATCAGAATTTAGCCGATGAAATTCTGACCAAAATAATAGCCAAAACAGAAGGTCATACAATACCAAATTTAACTTTGCGCAACACTGAGGAAATTACTAATCTTTCTAATTTAATGAGTGAGAATAAATATTTAATAATTATTTATCAGAATGGAGTTGTATGTAATCCTTGTTTGAAGTTGGTAAGTAATTTCTATCAAACTTATCTAAAACAAAGTGACAGCGTTTCTTCCAATAAACTAATAATTATTGGTAATAAAAACACAAGAGCAACTTTTTTGGAGTTAAGAAAGTATAATCTCGAACGTTTTTTGTACACTGATGTTTTAGAAGATATTCGCCAAAGTGTGATTCAAAATAGCCTTCCAGTAAATTTTGTTTTACTTATAGATAATAAGAGGCAAATTGTAAATATGGATTATTTTACAAATGAAACTTCTGAAAGATTGAGTAGTTTCGGCGAAATGGTTAAAAAGAAAACAATGTTATAAATTTGTATTACTCTTAATATATCATTTATTGTACAGCTTTAATGAATAGATTAAACAGGATATCCAAAGTTATTCTATTGCTTTAAAATAATACGTGGTTATCAAAAACATATAATATATCCCAAAGTATTTTTTAATATGATTGAAAAAAATGCAATTCGCCAAAAAGTCTCGGTTCAATAATTGTCACTCAGTTCAACCAGCATACGCCGCCCAATAACAATAACAGTAATATTTATTGCTGTTTCACTGCTTGGCATTTTTGCTTTTAGCAATCTTGGTGTAAACCTGCTTCCTAATGTTAATCTGCCTCATTTAATGGTTCAAACTACTTATCCAAACGCAATGCCGGAAGAGGTAGAAAAGCAAATAACAGAACCGCTTGAAAGCGCTGTTGGCACTGTAACCGGTGTAAAGAAAGTAACCTCGGTTTCAAAAGAAGGTGTTTCTGTTATTTCTGTTGATTTTGTCTGGGGAACGGATATGAAGTACGCGCTTCTTTCTCTAAGAGAAAAGTTAGACAACATGAGTTTTGCCTTACCCAAAGAAGCAGGCAGACCCACAATAATACGCTCGGACCCATCGGC
This sequence comes from uncultured Melioribacter sp., assembly GCA_964575995.1. Taxonomy (GTDB): domain Bacteria; phylum Bacteroidota; class Ignavibacteria; order Ignavibacteriales; family Melioribacteraceae; genus Stygiobacter. The sequence goes on from CAZNTN010000029.1 coordinate 8,156, forward strand.
TGCACCAATTCTTACTCTGGTGTTAACAACGAAGCAATTGAAAATGGAGAATGGAGAATGGAGAAATAATCCAGAAAAATCGAATTCTGAATCAAGTATCAAGTATCCAGCATCCAGCATCAAATTTGTTGATCACACTTCCGATCAAGATGACATAGAAAAACTAATATCCCTCAAAGAGGCTGCAAGGGTTGTTTTCAAACGCCGCCTCGAGCAAATTGAAGGCGTGGCTCAAGCAATAATAACCGGCGGATTAGAAAGAGAAATTTTAATAAACGCCGACCCGGCAAAACTCAACTCATTAGATTTAACATTTGAAGATATTGGCTCGGCTCTAAAAGGCGCTAACCTAAACATGCCCGCCGGCTCTATTATGAAAGGGTTATTCCGTTACTCTCTGAGAACACTTGGCGAGTATAAAACAGTTGAAGACATTAAAAAAACTGTAGTAAAGAAGAACGTAAATGGAAGCACAATTTTAGTTGAAGACATTGCTGAAGTTTTGGAAAACTTTAAAGAGCGCGAAGGGCTGACCCGCTTTAACGGAAACGAAACTGTTGGTTTACTAATATATAAACAGCCGGAAGCAAACACAGTTACAATTTCGCAAGAAGTGAAGAAAACAATAGAATCGCTAAAGAAAGATTATCCCGATTATAATTTGCAGATTGTTAGCGATCAATCTGGTTTTATTGAAAACGCAATAAGCAACGTTAAGCAAGAAATATACTATGGCGGAATATTAGCGGTAATAGTTCTCTTTTTCTTTCTTGGTAATATCCGTCACATTTTAATAATTGGTATAACAATACCGGCTTCATTAATAATTACAATACTTCTGCTTTATCTTTTTGATATTAACTTCAACATTATATCGTTAGGCGGGCTTGCCGTTGGGGTTGGTATGCTGCTTGATAATGCCATAATAGTTATTGAGAACAATACACGCTATAGAGAACTTGGTTTTAGCAACCGATTGGCAGTTATTAAAGGGACAAAAGAAGTTTCCATGCCAATAATAGCTTCAACGCTTACAACAATAGCGGTTTTCTTGCCTCTTATTTTTGTTGAAGGAATTGTAAGCGAACTCTTTAGAGATAATTCACTCGCAATAGCTTTTTCGCTGGCTACTTCTGTTGTTACGGCGCTTACATTAATACCAATGTTAGATAGCCGCGGGAGTTTTAATCTTATTAAGAACAAAGAAAAATATTTTAAAGGCTATCTTGAAATACATAAACCTATTAATGTTAGTCTTCTCAAAAAAATAATTTGGTGGTTTAAACTTCCTTTCAAAATTCTTTTTAAGTCTTTTATTTATTTTTTGTCATTAGTGTACATTAAGATAGCTTCCTTTATTAGCCCAAGATTGGAGCAATTTTTTAAAGTGATGGATAAGAAACTTGAGAAACTGATAGGGAAATATGAACTATTACTTGAATGGGCGCTCAATAATAAAAAGAAAGTGCTTCTAATTACCGGTGGCTTGATTCTGATCACTGTTTTTGCTCTTATTGATATGAAAAAAGAGTTCATTCCAAAAGGAGCAGCGGAAGAATTTATTATAGATATTGAATATCCGGCTGGCACTTCTTTACGCGGTAATGCTGAGCTGACCTCTAAGATTGAGAACGCAGTTCTTAACACACCACACGTAAGTGCAGTTGTTTCGAACATAGGAAGGGTTAATGAATTTGATTTTATGAATAAAGAACAGATTAGTGTAAACAAAACCAACCTTATTGTAAAATTAGATTCTTATGAAAATTATTATGATGTGCATGCCTCGCTAAGAAAAACTCTAGCTTCGTTAAGAGGAATTAAATATGCATTTAAAGATGTAAAAACATCTTATTCTATCCTAATCAATCCTTCCGAAAATGATATAGCTATTAAGATTAAGAATAAAGATTTGGATAAATCTTTTGAAAAAGCCGGACTAATTGTTGATAAAGTGAACAAACAGAATATTGAAGGGATAAAAGAACTTAGACTAGGTTTAGAAAGAGGAACACCTGAATACACATTAACAATTAACCGCGAAAAATGCCTTGCTAACGGAGTTAGTGTAAGCAGCGCGGCTAATCAAATTGTGAGTTTGGTAAAAGGAAATGTAGCGGCATACTTTTCCGATTTTGATAAGAAAATTGGAATAAATGTTAGAACTAGCGAACTTGAAAGAGATAATCTTGAAAAGGTTTTAAATAACTATGTAAAGGGAAATAACTCAACAGCCCAGCTAAAAGATTTAGTAGATTATAAATTTGGATACACTTACAATGAAATTTGGCGGGAAAACCAAGCGAGAACACTTTATATTTTTGCTTCTTTAGATAACGCAAGTATAGACGATGTTATTAATAAGATTGATAATGTTATTGCAGCAATTCCTAAACAACACGAAGAGCTGATTACAATAGGCGGAGTAAATGAAGAAATATACAGCGCGTTTTCTGCGCTTTACATCGCATTAATAATTTCAGTTTTGTTAATGTTCATGGTACTCGCTTCAGAATTTGAATCATTAGTATTCCCATTTGTTATTTTGTTTTCGGTACCGCTTGGTTTAATTGGCGGTATTCTATTTTTATATTTATTTGGTGAAAGCATAAGTATCATTTCACTCATGGGTTTAATTATTCTAGTTGGTATTGCAGATAATGACGCCGTAGTTAAAGTTGAATTTATTATGAGAAAAAGAGAAGAAGGATTATCACTTCATGACGCTATAGTTGCTGCCGGTAAGCAAAGATTTAGACCTATTGTTATGAACAGCCTTACGGTTATGTTTGGAATGATACCTATGGTAATTGGTATTGGAGCGGCAACTCAGCTAAGAGTTTCATTATCTTTAGCTGTTATAGGAGGATTAATTTCTTCAACTTTATTAACATTGCTTATTGTTCCTGTATTATATTCTTATGCAGAAAGATTTTCTAGGAAAAAGTTTGGAAAGGAAATGGGACACTGATTCAACAGATTGAACGCCCGCCCGGCTGCGTAGTTCGAGGCGGGGATATGAACTGATGCATTACTTACATCAAGATATGCCGATAGAATTATTAGAGCTTTCTATAATGTGTATAATGATCTTGGATTTGGCTTTTTAGAATAGGTATATGAAAATGCTATGATGATTGAGCTGAAATTCATTTGGTCTAAATTGCTCTAAAAGAAACCGATTGAAGTCTATTACAAGGATAAACAAGCTGGCGAATACTTCGCAGATATAATAGTAGATGATATAGTATAATTGAGGGTACCTCTAAAAATTAATTATTTTAAAATAGCACACTGATAAACCTGCAACAAGCAGGTTAAACTGACCCGCCTGCCATACTTTAGAAATAATTAGGCGGGAGATTATTATTGAGTTTTTAGTGGTACCCTTGAATTAAAAGCGGCTGAATGTTTAATCCCTGCAATTGTTGAATAATTTGAAAGCTGCTGAAATTGAAGTCGGTATATTCTTGAATTTTGGTAAAACAGCACAAATAAAGAGACAGATTTACGAGAATAGATTAAAAAATCAGTTTAAATCGGTTCGATCTGTTTAATCTGTGTGCTATTAATTGGAGGACAAAAATGAAAATTAAAACATGGATTGCTGCATTAATGGTTATAACATTATTAGTTGGAGCTGGTATTATTATTTTTTCTGGGAAATCTGAAACTGCAACTGAAGATCAATCCAACATAAACTATGATAAACTCGATGAAGTTGTGTTCGATGTTGTTACTAAACCTGTTATTAAAGGGAACTTACTTCTGTATATCAACGCGAATGGAATAGCAAGAGCTTCCGAAGAATTGGAAATTACATCCAACATCAGCGGCATCATAAATAATCTAAATATCAATGAAGGCAAAAATGTAAATAAAGGGGAACTATTAATTGCTCTTGATGATAGAGAATATGAACTCGCGCTTACAGATGCAAAAGCTAAGGTTACCGATGCAAGAATTGAGTATGGTTTTTTGATGAAAGAAAGCGGTACAGAAAAGTTGGATAATACTCAAGCGCTCGAAATCCAAAATCAAATAGATATACTTGAAGAAGATTATAAAGCAAATAAAATTGACGATAAGAAATATAACGAGCAGCGAGACGAACTTGATATGAAACTGCTATTCTCCGGTGCTAAAAGGGAAGAAGTTGTACTTAACAAGAGCGGGCTTACAACGGCAATAAATGCTTACAAGAGAGCAAAACTTAATTATGAGTACACAAAAATTACTGCTCCCTTTAAAGGTGTAGTTGGTGATTTTGATTTAGTAATAGGACAAAGAATAAACTCGGGGCAAAAACTATGTAAGCTTTTTAATAATTCTACCTTGAGAATTGATGTTGGAGTGTTAGAAAGTGATGTAACAGAAATAAGCGCAGGTTCAAGCGCTCAGATAGAAATTCCATCTTTAGACGGACAGAATTTTATTGGTAAAGTTGTAAATGTAAGTCCTTATATAGATAAAGAAACAAAAACATGTAAAGTAAGTGTGCAAATACAAAAAGCCTCGCACAATTTAAAACCGGGTATGTTTGTTAAGGTAAACATTGAAACAACAAATCTTCAAAACCGTGTGCTTATTCCTAAAGGAGCTTTATTAGTTAGAGATAAGCGTCCGTTGGTTTTTGTTGTAGAAGATGGACTTGCAAAATGGAAGTACATTGAAATGGGTGAACAAAACGATGAATTTATCGAAGTACTAAGTGGTGTTGAACCCGGTGAAAATGTAATTGTTGAAGGACAGTACACATTGGCACATGATGCTAAAGTAAAAATACTGAAGTAGAGAATAATATATCTCCACTTAATACATGAGCGGAGCTTATTAAACTAATATAATTATGGAGGTGTGGAATGAAACTTAGAAAAATCCTATTAGGAGGAACGTTCTCTTTGTTGGTCACGATTAATATTATTGTTTTTAACACAGAGTTAATTGCACTAAAATGGTATTGTTCCTCAACCTTCAAAACTGTTGCTATTTATAATGGCGGTCGCTATACAAACGGATGCCGGCAGACGGTAATGTGCAATGATGCCCTATGGTCAGAAACAGTTTTCTATGTTTCAATGGCTATAATGAGTGGGAGAATGCTTCAGTAGCCGGTTGGTGTAAATAAATTGACATTATTAACATGGAGATTCCAAGTTGATTTTGTTGGGGTCTCCTGTTAAAAACGAAAAGATGATAATATGAATAAAAGTATTTACATAGCTCTATTATTTGGAATTGCTTTCGCATTTAGCTGTAAAAATCAAGAAGGCAATTTCAGAGTAGGTGAAGCAAACATAGTTACTAAAATTGATAAAATCGCATTAATTGATAAAAGCCAGTTTTATATTCAATCAAATTCCATCATAAAAAAAGTAGATAATAATCGAATTCTGATTTTTGATTCAAAAGAAAAAAGACTAATAATTCTTGACACAAGTTTTACTACTTTAAACGACTACGATTTATCCAAGTATAATTATTCTTTTAATGGAAATATCGAAGATATAGAGCCTTTCTATGATACTTTTTTTATGATCGATAATTCATTCAGAATGAAAATATTTAATCCTAATTCCGAAACGATTCAAATATTGCCAGATTTGCTAGGTGGTGCTATCAGACCCTTTACATCCAATATCAAAATAGTCCGGGATAGTTTATTAGTTAGTGGTTTAACAACAATATATCCAAGTGTTTCCGTTGGAGACAGTATTGTTAAAAAAGATAATGCAAAAAAGAAGAAAAAATATTTGGTCGGAACGATAACGAATAATAACACAAAAAAAATAACTAGTCTTTTGATTAGTGAAGAAAATATGCAGTTCAAAAACGAGCTATTGTTAGGAAGTGAACAGAGTTTTGTTAATGCTTTGGCAGATACAATTTGTATTAATTTTATGATTTCGAACTATGTAATAAAATTTGATACAAACGGTAAGTTTATTAAAAGACAACAAATTTATACTGATAATAAATACTATCCAGAGCCAGAATTAGAAGAATCTTCCGTGGGCAATAAGGTTAGAAGGTTATCGAAAATTGTTCCTGTAAATTCGCAAAGCCTTGAATGTGTTAACAACAAATACTATCGTATAGAATTTAAGGGTGTCGACAATAATTCCTTTCTCGTTCAATACAATGATAAGTTTGAAATAGAAAATAAATATGAGCTGAATGGCTTACTAGGGAATGTCAATTATAATTTTATTGTTATCAGCGACTATTTATATGTTATTGCTAAAAATGATTCATTTCTCTACAAAATCAAGATTAGGTAAAATAAATGAATACTAAACTCATTAACAAGAACAAAGTGATAGCTGTACTGATAATTCTGAATTTAGTACTAATGTATAAACTTTATGCTAATAATGGGAAAAGAAATACTTATGCGAATTTTGATACTACTGGCGGAGAATTAAATTTTGCTTCATTCTTAGATGACGATATTGTTCCTCTAATTGATCAGAAATGGATTAATAAAAGAATTAACGTATTAGTTTTTGTAAGTAGACGAGGATTAATACCGCTGGCGAATTTAAAAAACCCTTTCCATTGGGAAGGGTAGGCATGGGCTTTTATTGAAAAATCTATTCCACATATTTCTATCTAAGCCGGTAACAACCGGAATGTTTTTCTTAAGCGTTCTGGTAATTGGAATTGTATCTGCACTCAACCTGCCTATCGAGTTAACTCCAAATGTCGAATATCCAAGTTTATCAATTAGTGTTTCGTGGCCTGGCGTTTCCCCCGAAGCTGTTGAAGCTCATCTTACTTCTCCAATAGAAGCAGAACTTGCAACAATTATGGGAGTAAAGAAAATCTCATCTACTTCCACAGAAGGGAATGCAAGTATATCAATAGATTTCCATCCCGAAACAGATATTAACTTTGCACGGATAGAGATAAACGAAAAACTTTCTTCTTTAAGAAATGCTTTGCCCGATGGAGTTCTAGCTCCGCGAGTAACTCCTTATGTGCCAAGGGACTTTAGAGATTTGCAAGGATTTATTACCTATTCAGTTTCGGCAAACAGAACAGCAAACGAAGTAAGAAAATACCTGCTTGAAAATGTTTTGCTTCCATTAAAGGCAATTGATGGTGTTTCTAATGTAGAAATTAGAGGGGGCAATAATCGCCTTATTGAAATAATTCTGGACTATAGCAAAGTAAGATCGCTTGGTATTAGAAATGAAGAAATTACTAACGCTGTTAATGAAGCCGAAATAATTAAAACTGCGGGTAAAATTATCGACAAAGACAATCAAATATTTCTGAAGGTAAGTAATTCGATATCGAACCCGCTAGACATTAAAGAGCAGATAGTTAAAATATTGCCTAACGGACAAACAATACGCATTGGAGATATTGCCAAAATTAATGATGATTTTGAAGAGCCTCAGAACTATTACCGCATTAATGGTAAAGAAACTGTTACAATTAACATTAGCAAAGAACCCGGTTCCAATACTTTGCGGGTCGCTAAAGCAGTAATGGTAAAAATGAATGAACTCGGTTCAAAATTTCCTCCAGATTACACTTTCATAAAAGAAATTGATAAAAGTGAAGATATTAAGAAAGATTTAGATGAACTTTACAGAGACGGGCTTTACTCTGTCTTAATTATATTTTTAGTTATCCTAATAATATTTAGAAATATAAAATATCCATTTATAATTCTTTCTTCATTGGTGTTTTCCTTCCTTGCTTCTTTCATTTTATTCTTCATTTTTAATATTTCGTTAAACATAATTACCATAGCAAGTTTTATAGTTGGCTTCGGCTTTAAAGTAGATAACGCAATTGTTGTTCTCGATTATCTCGAAAAACATTATGACGGGAAAGGAATTAAACGGCTTACTGTATTATTAAAAGAAATATTTCTTCCCTTATTCACATCAACATTTACAATAATTGCTTTGTTTATTCCTCTTGTGTTTTTAACCGGAGAGTTAAAATTATACTTTGTACAATTTGCATTGGGTATTGCTTCTACATTATTCGCTTCGCTGGTTGTTTCTTTTACGGTTGTGCCATTATTGTTTAGGGTATCTTATTATTCAAACAAAGCTGTTAAATTCAAATCTGACGAGATAAATCCAGGAATCAAGTTTTATTCTTTTGTAACAGAGAAAATTTTAAAGCACAAAAAAGTTAGTATTGCATTTTTAATTTTGGTAATTGGACTGCCCGTTTGGGAAATTCCATCGCGAGTAGAAAAAGAGGGTTTTTTAGCTGAAGCTTACAATTCAGTTTTCGATTCGGAAACCTATCAAGAAATCAAACCATATATAAACTATGCGTTGGGCGGTGGACTTAATTTGTTCTTCAATCATGTTAGCCGCGGTGAAATGTGGCGTTATGGAGAAGAAACTTATCTTTCGATAAGGCTTGAACTTCCTAACGGCAATAAAATTGAAAGAATAAATAGATTAAGCAGTGATCTTGAAAAAGAGATACTCTCTTATAAAAAAAACTTAAAAGTACTTATTGCTAATGTAACAGACGAAGAATCAGCTTACTTAAAAGTGGAGTTCACTGCGGAGCAGGCAAATACTGCGTTTCCTTTTCTACTTAAAAATTATGTTACTGCTTATGCTACAAGACTTGGCGGTGTTGATTCTTACGTTTACGGTTTTGGACCCGGATTTTCTAATGCCGGCGGCGGTTCGAGCAATATGTTCAATATTACGGTTAAAGGATTTAACTACGAACGTGTAAAAGAAATAGCTGAAAAATTTAGAGACAGAATTAAGCGTAATCCAAGAGTTGATAATGTAGATATTGACCGCTCTTTTTTTTATTGGAATACCGATACTTATGAAATAGTTGCAAAGATAGACAGAGACAAACTCAAAGCTTATAATATTTCTGTTGGAGAACTCTTTTCGATTGTTGCTAAAAACAGCGGCGGTAATCTTGGCTACCAAAGATTCAGAATAAATAATGATGAAGTTGATTACCGTATAAAGTTCAGCAATTATGATAATGTACAGCTTAAGGATCTGGAAAACTTAGTTGTTAATGAAAGAATGAATGAAAATCTCAAAATTAAAGACTTGCTGAAATTTGAAGAGAGGAAAGTATTATCAGCTATAAACAGAGAAGACCAGCAATATATAAGAAATATCTCTTTTGAGTTCAAGGGACCATATAAGTATGGAAGCAGATACCTTGAATCATCAATCGCATCGATGAATGTTCCAGAAGGTTACAATATCAAACAGGCAGCATTCACTTTTGCATTTAGCGATAAAGAGGAATTCGATTTGTTAATAGTTTTTGCCGTATCAATACTTGTAATATTTTTGATCTGTGCAGCGCTTTTCGAATCTTATCAAAAACCGCTGATTATCCTTACTTCAATACCATTTGCTTTGGTTGGTTCGGCTACTCTTTTTTGGTTGGGAGGCTATAACATTGAACGCGGAGCTTATGCTGGTATGTTATTATTGATAGGCTTATCGGTTAGTAATTCTATCGTACTGATTAATTATCTGACCGAAAATGCAGTATCATTTACCACTCAAGAAATCATAAAATTATCAACTACAAGATTGCGCGCTATACTAACAACTACAATTACAACTTTTACTGCACTAATCCCTTTTATCTTAACCGATGATTCTACTTTTTGGAGAAATCTTAGCTTAAGTATAATTGGTGGAATAATAGTATCTGCATTTTATGTAGTCATTTTTTTGCCTTTAGTCTTTTATCTGTTTACCAGAAACAGACTTTCGTTTTAGTCAAATTCTAACCTGCTTCTGATGCGCTGCACGAATGAAAGAAAATCTCTCTGCAAGCTGTTGATTTATTATCACTTAATATTTTAGCCAGTCATTAAGGGATTTATAACCTTAGCAGCGAAAGTGGCAAAAACCATTTAACCTTACTCAAGTTGACTGCCTCAAAAGCAGTTCTCATCGGCAATGATTTCTGCTGCATAAACTTACAAGGCTATTTTGGTTAAATGCCGAAAGCTATACAGCCGTCCATCGCATAATCACAATCAATTCTTTATATTGTAACCCGAATCAAAAATTATTCAGATTAAAAACAGAATCCTGATATGAACTACATTCTAAATCCCCCTGGAGATTCTTTCCCAAAATTCTCTAAATATGAATTTCATATATCGGCTTTTGTCCGGCATAAGTACGAGTTTAATGAAGAGCTGTTTTCTCTTAATGGAAATGTAATTTTTGCAAACTTTTCTTCTGTCCGCACTTTTGTTCAGAAACTTAATTCTAAGAGAGCACTCGAAGATCAAGTTTCGGCAGGCAAGGTAAATGCTGCCGGTCTTTTAGATGAAATATACCATTACATATTCAGATTGTATGAATTGCAGATAAATCCAGGTGTGTTTGATAAAGCTCTTGTTAATCTAAGGCAAGCAATAGGCGAAGTAAATACGGATAAGATACTTCTCGAATTTGTAAATTTATTCCCGCCTTATGCAGTATATAAAGAGAAGCAGTCGCCAGAAGATTATCTAAAATCTGATACCGAAGGACGCTCTAACTGTGAAGCAACTCTCGAAGAAATGATTCTTCTTTTCTTTGCTAATTTTAATCCCGCAAACAAAAAACTTCTCGAACTCTTTGACCAAAATTATTTTGAAAACAAAGAGCTTTTTAACAGAGCAATTTCGGTAATGGAGCAGTTTTTCCAGAAAGAGAAAAAATTTGGACCTGATAATGAAGATATGTTCACACTACTTAAAGCACCAATTCTTAGAAATCCAGAAAATATAGAAGCGCAGCTTGAGTACATAAATAAAAAATGGGGAATACTGTTGGATGAAAAGATTCTTCGTAAAATATTAGGCAGTAAAGATTTAATAAAAGAAGAATATAAGTTCGAGAGTTTTGGATTTACCGGCGGAGCGCCAACAACAGCACCAGTTTACAAAGCAGAGCAGGCATCCGAACAGTTTACTCTTGGAAAGTCCGGCTATAAATATGCTTTAGATTCTTGGAAGGATTATATAGAACCGGAAAATTTTACCAAAGATTTAGATTGGATGCCGCGCGTTGTTCTTTTGGCTAAAAACTCTTATGTGTGGTTAGATCAATTATCCAAAAAATACAACCGCCCAATTAAAACTCTTGAGCAGGTGCCTGATGAAGAATTAGACCAGCTTGCTCTTTGGGGTTTTAACGGATTATGGCTTATAGGAATTTGGGAACGAAGCAGCGCATCCAAAAAGATTAAACACAAAATGGGAAACATTGATGCAGTTGCTTCTGCATATTCACTTTATGATTATCAAATTGCTTACAATCTTGGCGGCGATTATGCGTACAATAATTTGAATGAACGTGCACGCTCAAGAGGCATTCGTCTTGCAAGTGATATGGTACCAAACCATACCGGAATTTTTTCCAAATGGATAACTGAAAATCCAATTTATTTTATTCAATCAGATTTTCTTCCTTTTCCTAATTATACATTTCATGGACCTGATCTTTCTGATGATCCAAACTTTCAGATAAGGATTGAAGACGGCTACTGGCGCAAGAGCGATGCGGCGGTTGTTTTTCAAAGAATTGATAACAGAAGCGGTAAGATAAACTACATTTATCACGGCAACGACGGAACAAATATGCCGTGGAACGATACTGCTCAGCTCAATATGCTGGATAAAGAAGTACGTGAAGCAGTAATTCAAAAAATATTTGATGTAGCAGGCAAGTTTTCAATTATACGTTTTGATGCTGCTATGACACTAACAAAGCGCCACTTTTCGCGTCTCTGGTATCCTGAACCAGGCAAAGGAGGAGATATTCCTTCCCGGGCAGATTTTGCTTTGCCTAAAGAAGAATTCGATAATCAGTTTCCAGAAGAATTTTGGCGCGAAGTTGTTGATAGAATTAATGCCAGATTGCCCGATACACTTTTGCTTGCCGAAGCTTTTTGGCTCTTAGAAGGTTACTTTGTACGCTCACTTGGTATGCACCGCGTTTATAATTCTGCTTTTATGCACATGATGATGAAAGAAGAAAATGAAAAGTACCGCGATGCTATCTCTAACACACTTGAGTTTGAACCCGAAATCTTGAAACGATACGTTAACTTTATGAGCAACCCCGATGAAGAAACTGCAATTAAACAATTTGGCTGCGATGATAAATATTTTGGTGTTTGTACAGTGCTTGTAACTTTACCCGGACTCCCTATGTTTGGGCACGGTCAAATTGAAGGCTACACAGAAAAATATGGAATGGAGTATCAGCGTGCATATTACCACGAAGCTCCAAACAAATGGATGATTGAACGGCACGAACGCGAAATCTTTCCGCTAATGAAAAAACGTTACCTATTCAGCCATGTTTCTAACTTTTGGCTGTTCGATTTCATAAATGATTATGGAAATGTTGACGAAAACGTTTTTGCTTATACAAATATGGAATATGGTGAAAGAGCTGTTGTCTTCTACAACAACAAGTTTCAAGATACAAGCGGAAGAATTTTTCAATCTTCTCCAAAACTTCTAACGTTTAACGACGGCTCCAAGAAAACTATTTCTAAAACTTTATCTGATGTAATTAGGATTAATGGAGCAGAAAACTATTTCTACATTTTTAGAGAGCAGATGAGCAATCTAGAATTCATTTGTTCCGGTAATGAAATTATTAATAACGGTTTTGGAATTTCACTCGGTGCTTTCAAGTACAAAGTATTTTTAGATTTCAAAGAGCTAATTGATCTTAACGGCGATTACGAAAATCTATCTGCAAAGCTGAATGGTTCAGGTGTTAAAAATATCAGCCAAGCATTAATAGAAATGAAACTCGAACCGCTTCACAATTCCTTTGAACTAATCTTTAACGAAGTTACTATGGATAACTTTATTGATGCGGTAATGATTGAGCATAATGATAAAGACAAAGAAAAAATTGTAGTTCAGTTTTTGGAAGAGGAGTACCAGAGTTTTCTCGCGGCAGTTAAGAAACATTTCGATCTAAAGTTTGACCATAAACCAACTATAAAAGATTTTGAAGATGAAATAATCTCTCTTCGTATTCTAAATAACCTTCTTGAAGAAGAATATGTTGTATCCAAATCTTCAAAATACTCCCTGCTGCATAAATCTTTTGTTGTTTCCGCCGATATGAATTACCGTGAAAACTCGCTTCTATTTTTAGTATGGCTTACGTTGAATAATCTCTCCAAATTGTTACCAGAATATGGCGAGTTATCACGTAGTACTTTCTTAGATATAATGCACATGGAAATTCCCGTAACAAGAACATTACGCCGCTTAGGAAGAGGTGAATCGGAAATTTATAACGAGATAATGCTGCTTGGCATTCTTCTGGAATTCGATTCTCTCTTGTTCGAAAAGAATATTGAGCAAGCAGAAAATTCTTTAGACAGCGTTTTAGCAAAGTGCAATTTGGAAATAATACTTGGAAGCGATAGAGTGCTACGTTACTTGGGTGTAAACGAATATGAAGGAATTGTTTATTACAGCAAAGAAAAATTTGAAGAATTAATCAACTGGATGTTTTCTATCACTCTTTTGGAAAAAGTTAAATCTTTGAACAAAATAAATCTCTTAGATGCTGTTCTTCATTTATCGGCAGAATGTGAAGAATTAAAGAAGGCAGCTGTGCAATCCGGTTACAAGCTAGAGACTTTGAAGCGGTTATGCAAAGAAAATACTGTTAATCAGAAAACTATGTAGTTTAAGCTGAATCGGCTTAGCCCAATGCTTTCAAGTTAAGATTTATAGCACGCAGATTGATTAAGATTTTTTATGATCATAATAATCATAACAGAACAGCGTCTGTTTTCCTGCCTCAACTGCACCGAACTGGTAATCCTTTCTTAATAAACACTTTCCTTTTATTCTCGATAATACTTTAGAGTAATAGTTTAGAAGCATTAATTTCTTAGATGAACGTTCACAACAAAAAAAGTTCGAGAATTAGAAAAAATGTTTTTATTTTTTCGACAAGAATGTCTTGATATATACTGAATCTGATATAGCTGGAGCTTAAATGATTTCTTGCAATTCCAACGTAACCGAAACAAAAATAGATTCTGCTCTACTGGAAGAAGCACCTATAAATTCAAAAATTGAGACAGCTTACTTTTTGGTTAAGCTAAAAAGCAGCGCTGATTTTTTTTCTGTGTTTCATTATGCGAACTCACTTGAAGGTGTTAAGGAAAGTTTAGCAGCCAAAGGTGATGCGGAAATAATCTTGGTAGTGCAAAAATCCAGTGATGAGATTTCTTTGGCAGATCTGGAAGCAAAGTTAATTGCTGCTGATGGAGTTTCTAACGTAAGCTGCCTTCAGGTGGCTGAACACTATGCGCAGTCTGATAAAACGGAGAAGGGAAAGGTATCTTCATTATTGATAATGTTAGTTGATGATGCCAAGCTTGTTGATATTACTAAAGAATTGCTGTTGAATAAGAGTGTTAATCTTTGTTTTGCTGTTAATGGTAAATATAATTTAATTGCAGAATTAGGCTTTGGTTCCTTTGCAGGAACAGATAAGTTCATTTCCAATTATGTTGCGGCAATTAACGGAGTTCTGAAAGTAAAAGAACTTCCTATAATCAATCTTTACGAGTAAGATTTTTAACTTTACCGGAAATATTTGTGTTCAAATAAATATAAATTACTTCTGCTGCGCTCAGGCTTTCCTTAAAATTAAGCTTAGAGCGTTTTGTTTTTAAATTTATTCACTTGGTGTAATTATGTTCGAACTAAATAATGTGGATGAGAAAAAGGAAATAAAAAATTTCAAAATTGATCTTATTAATAAGCAGAACGAAAGAGGTTCTTTAATTGCTCTTCTTCAATCGGCGCAGGATTCTTACGGCTGCATACCTGAACATGTAATTGAGTATATAAGCGAGTTGGAAGGAACTCCCGTTGCTGATATTTATGGCGTAATTACTTTCTACTCTCAATTTAGGTTAAAACCGCTTGGCAGAAACGTAATAAGAATTTGCGAAGGTACAGCCTGCCACGTAAACGGCGCTAAAACTATTCTTCAAGCGCTTGAAGAAGAACTTGGCGTAACTGTAAACGAAACTTCTGAAGATGGCGCTTTCACATTGCTTTCCGTTGCTTGTCTCGGCTGCTGCTCTCTTGCACCTGTAATGATGATTAACAATGAAACTTTCGGAAATCTAACTACAAGCAAAATTCAAAAAACATTAAGGAATTTCCGCAGCCAAACTCTTTTGGAGACAAAATGAAAAGAATTAAAGTTGGTTTAGGTACTTGCGGAATTTCTGCCGGCGGTGAGTTGGTTTATAACAAGTTCAAAGAGGAGCTGCTTAAACAATCAGCTGCCGCTGAGCTATCTGAAACCGGCTGCAACGGAATGTGTTACGAAGAAGTTCTGGTTGAAGTTGAAGAGGAAAGCAAAAGCTGCCTGTACTCAAAAGTTACGGTTGATAGAGTAAGCAAAATTATTAATGAGCACATTATTAATAATAATCCGGTTGAGAAATGGATCATCAAAAGTGAAACAATTGCTAAAGAAGAAAGCTTTTTGAAAGATCAGCTAAGAATTGTTTTAAGAAACTGCGGAGGAATTAATCCTGCAGTAATTGAAGAGTACATTGCCAAGGGCGGATATGACGCAATTCAAAAAGTATTGCAAAGCATCACCCGCGAAGAAGTGATTGACACAGTGATAAAATCTGGTTTGAGAGGAAGAGGCGGCGGCGGTTTTTCTACCGGAATGAAATGGAGATTTGCTTACAACTCTCAAGCGGATAAAAAATATGTAATCTGTAATGCAGATGAAGGCGACCCCGGCGCATTTATGGATAGAAGTATTCTCGAAGGCGATCCTCATTCAGTGATAGAAGGAATGATGATTGCCGCTTATGCAATTGGCGCTGATGAAGGTTACATCTATGTACGAGCTGAGTATCCGCTTGCAATTAAGAGATTAAAAATTGCTATTGCTCAATGTTACGAAAATGGATTTCTTGGAAAGCAAATCTTCGACTCAAATTGCAATTTAGATATTAAAATTAAAGAAGGCGCCGGCGCATTTGTATGCGGAGAAGAAACAGCGCTGATGGCTTCCATTGAAGGTAAACGCGGTGTTCCAAGACTTCGTCCTCCATTTCCTGCAGTTTCCGGCTTGTGGGGAAAGCCTACTAACATTAACAATGTTGAAACTTTTGCTAACGTGCCTTGGATAATTCTTAACGGCTGGGAAAAATATGCGGCGCTTGGTACTGAAAATAGTAAAGGTACAAAAGTCTTTGCCCTTGCCGGTAAAATTAAAAAGAGCGGACTTGTTGAAGTACCGATGGGCATGACAATCAACGAAATAATCTTTGGTATTGGCGGCGGAATTAAAGAAGATAAAAAATTTAAAGCTGTGCAGATGGGCGGTCCATCCGGCGGCTGCATTCCCGCAAGTATGGGCAATCTAAAAATTGATTACGATGAAATTACAAGTACTGGCGCAATTATGGGCTCCGGCGGTTTAATTGTTCTTGATGAAACTACCTGCATGGTTGATCTCGCAAAGTATTTCTTAAACTTTACTCAGAACGAATCCTGCGGTAAATGTACTTTCTGTCGCCTGGGCACAAAACGCATGCTCGAAATACTAGAAAGAATTACTATTGGAGAAGGCAGAGAGGGAGATATTGAACTGCTTGAAGATTTAGCAGATAAAATTAAATCTGCAAGTTTATGCGGGTTAGGGCAAACAGCTCCAAATCCGGTATTAACAACATTAAAATATTTTCGCGAAGAATATGAAGCTCACATCCGCGATAAGAAATGTCCCTCTCTTAACTGCAATGCTCTAATTGAATATGACATAAGTGAAATATATTGCAAAGGCTGCGGTCTATGTGTTAAACCTTGTCCAACCGGAGCTATTACCGGAAAGAAAAAAGAAGTTCACTTTATTGATCAAGGTCTGTGTATTAAATGCGGCAAGTGTTTCGATGTTTGCAACCTTGATGCTGTTACAAGAAACTGAGGCTTACAATGGAAAAAGTAATTCTAACAATTAATGGAAAAGAAGTAACTGCAGCTCCGGATAAAACAATTCTTCAAGTTGTTAAAGAAAATAAACTCGATGAAATTCCTACACTATGCCACGATGACCGCTTAGAACATTTTACTTCTTGCTACTTATGTGTTGTTGAAATAGAAGGAATGAATAAACTTGTTCCATCTTGTGCTACAAAAGCTGCTAATGATATGAAGATTAGAACAAGAAGCGAGAGAATTCTATCAACAAGAAAAACGGCGCTCGAACTGATCATGTCTAATCATTATGCTGATTGCATTGGACCTTGTATGAATAACTGTCCCGCTGGCGTTGATGCACAGTCTTACATAGCTCTAATTTCTATGGGGCAGTATGAAGAAGCATTAAAAGTTATCAAGTACAACAATCCTTTGCCTCTTTCAATTGGCAGAGTTTGTGTGCGCGATTGCGAAAATGCCTGCCGTAGAAATTATGTTGATGAATCTGTTGCTGTTAATGCGATGAAAAGATTTGTTGCAGATATTGATGCCAGCGATAAATGGAGACCTAAACTAAAACAAAAAAAGAATAAGAAAGTTGCAGTTATAGGTGGCGGTCCTGCCGGATTAACTTGTGCTTATTATTTAACAACAGAAGGATATTCTGTTACAATTTTTGAGAAACTTCCGAAGCTGGGCGGAATGCTGCGCTATGGCATTCCAGAATACAGACTGCCGAAGAATATTTTAGATTCTGAGATAAGTTGGATTTTGGATTTAGGTATTGAAGCAAAAACCAACGTTGAACTTGGCACAGACTTTAGCGTAAAAGACCTAATGCAAAGCGGATATGAATCGGTTTTTATTTCTGTTGGCGCTCATAAAGCAAGCAAACTTGGTTTAGAAGGTGAAGAAAAAATTAAAGGCATTTACCGTGGAATAGATTTCCTGCGCGAAGTTATGATGAATAATGTACCCACACTTAAAGGAACTGTTGTTGTAGTTGGCGGCGGAAACACTGCAATTGATGCAGCAAGAACTGCTCTACGATGCGGTGCAGAAAATGTAAAAATTGTTTACAGAAGAAGCATCAAGGAAATGCCGGCTCACCATGATGAAATTGAAGCTGCTCAAAAAGAAGGTATTGAAATTTTAATTTTAACAAATCCAAAAACTCTTGTAGCAGAAAATGAAGTATTAAATGGAATAGAGTGTTTAAGAATGGGGCTCGAAGAAGGTAAACCTGGCGAAAGACCAAAGCCGGTTACTATTCCAGGTTCCGAGTTTGTTGTTGAATGCAATTACTTGATAAGCGCAATTGGACAAGCAGTTGATACATCTTTCATCACCTATGATAATGATATAATGCTAGAAAAATGGGGAACGATGATTGTTAATGCCGATACTCAAGAGACAACAATTTCTGGTGTATTTGCAGGCGGCGATGTTGTAACCGGTCCGCTTACTGCAATCACTTCAATTGCACAAGGAAGAAAAGCTGCACAAGCAATTATGAGCTACTTAACTTACGGCGAAGCTAAAAAAGCTCCTCACAAGTTTTACAGCCTCAAGCACAAACTTTCTGCTCTAAAGGAAACTGAGTTTGAACAGTTTGAAAAATTGGATAGAGAAAAATTAGAAGAGCTTGAAGTTGAAGAAAGAATTCACTCCTTCAAAGAAGTAGAAAAAACTTTCTCAGAACATCAATGCGAAAGTGAAACAGGAAGATGCTTGGAATGCGGCTGCTCTGAATATGCAGATTGTACTCTACGGCACTATTGCGATGAATACGAAGTTGATGTAACTAAACTTATTGGCGCCGTAAATAAATATAAAGTCGATAACCGCCATCCATTTATTACTATTGATTCCAACAAATGTATTAGCTGCGGAAAATGTGTCCGCGTTTGCAGCGATGTACTAAATATTTCGGCGCTTGGCTTTATTTACAGAGGATTTAAATCTGTGGTTAAACCGGCAATGGAAAGACCGCTCCTTGCAACAAACTGCATTACATGCGGAAACTGCATAGATGTTTGCCCAACTGGCTCTATTGCTGAAAAGTACCCTTTCAAAATTCTTGGAACTCTTGAAAAAGAAAATTATGAAACTGTTTGCATCTTCTGCTCTATTGGCTGTAAAGTGAATTTCAAAAAGATTAATGATGACATTTTCTTTATATCAAACTCTCCCGAAGAAATACAATACTCGCATAACAAAGGATTTTTGTGCGGCAAAGGCAGGTTTGGATACAGATATTTGTATGAAAAGAATAGGCTCTTCTCTCCTCAAATTAAGAGAAATGGTGAATTACATACTATAAGTGTTGAAGATGCTTTTGCTCAAGCCGAGCAGTTAGTTCGTACTACAATTGAAATGCACGGGGCAGAATCTGTTGCAGTTTTTGCCTCTCCTAAACTATCCAACGAAGAATTATATCTGCTCCAAAAATTGGCAAGAGTTGGTCTCAAGAATAATAACATCGCAAGTTTTTCTTATTTAGAGCAGACCGATGCTTACAATTGCTTAGATGATATTTTTGGTTTTACTTCATCAACGTCGGATTTCGATGATATTTCTTCTGCAGATGTTATTGTTATTGTAGGCTCTAATCTAACCGAAGATAATTTGCTGCTTGAGATTAAAATTAAAGAAGCAAAGAAACATGGAGCTAATATTGTACTCATTAATTCTTCCGAAATTGGCTTAACTAAAACGGCAGATCTTTGGCTCGATGCTAAAAAGGGTAGCAGCGCTTTTATTCTTAATGAAGTTTCTATACAGCTAATTAAGAATAATTTAATTAATGATTCTGCTGCTTACAAAGCTGCTAATCTTGAAACTGCAAAAGTGGAACTGCTTAAACATTCTTTTAATGTAGAAGAACAGTCCTTAGTTTCATCTGAAAAACTCAATCAGTTTTATTCTTTGTTGATAAACGATGCAAACAATGTTGTTTTCATTCACAACATAGATACCAGCCAAAGCGTCTCTGCCCAAAACTTGAGATGTATTGCAAATTATCTGCTTCTTAGCGGCAGGCATGGCAAGAAAGGAAATGGAATTGTTTTGTTGAGAAATCATAACAACTCTACAGGAATGATGAATCTTGGTGCAAATCAAAATTATCTGCCTGGCTTTGTTACAAAAAATAACGCAAAAGGAATAGAGCATATTTCCAAATTGTGGAATGCAGAACCGCCCCCTTTCACTGATGACTTACTCAATAAACTTGCTGAAAAGAAAATTAAACTTGCGATTGTATTTGGTGAAGACCCGGCTAACGATGAAAAGTTGAATGCTATTTACTCAAGTATTAACTGCAAAATTGTTTTTGCTTCTTATAACAATACAACTACAGAAAATGCAGATTTAGCATTCCCTATTTCTAATTACATTGAAGAAGAAGGAAGTTATACCCGCGCAGATAATGCTGTGCAGAAATCGAGTAAAGTTGTAAGCTCTTTAAATGATTATTCAAACTGGCAGATGATTGCTAAACTCGGCAGCTGTTTTGCCGCAGGTTTTACTTTTGAATCTTTAGAAGAACTTAAATCTGAAATTGAAAATGCAAATAGACCGGCAGCCTACTCCAAAAATAATAACTCTTGGCTAAGTAACTATTATAGTAATGGTTTTGAAAGGAAGCTTAATTTGTTTACCGAGAAAATTATGAACGAAATAGTATATCGGTATGATTATAAACTGCATTACCAAGAAAACTATTTTGCTGAAAAAATTAATCCTAAAATAAAGTAGGCATGTTTGCATCATTCGGGCAGAATATTTGAATTAAACCGATCTTTTTTGAAAAATCTAAACGTTAAGCACAAATTTGTCATTTAAGAATTCAGTCTTTCTGTAAAGAAATATTTTTGATACCGCTGCTCAAATTTTCTTTGTC
Source organism: uncultured Melioribacter sp. (assembly GCA_964575995.1). GTDB lineage: Bacteria > Bacteroidota > Ignavibacteria > Ignavibacteriales > Melioribacteraceae > Stygiobacter. Next base: position 29,038 of record CAZNTN010000029.1, read on the forward strand.
TGCTTTTCTTACTGGGTTATTTCTCTGTTTTCAATAAAACAGCTTAACTCGTCCTTTTTCTATCGCCAGTCATTAGAAACTTTTTCAATTTACAAGACTGGGATAAGCCGCCTTCTTTGTGTCTATCTAATAGAACCCGCACTTGGGAGAACCCAAAATGCGGGATGTAAAAAGCACGCATTTGTGATTGACAGATGACGAGCATAGCTTTACTCACAATTCATAAAACAGATGCCTTGCGTAAAATGATATACAAATTCTAGTTTACTCAAACACTATTAAGAGCTGATTTTTTGTAACCATATTGCCGGAAGAAATTTTAATCTCTTTTACTTTACCCGTAATTTCAGCGGTTACTGTGTTTTTCATCTTCATAGCTTCAAGTATAAGAATTTTATCTCCTTCCTTTACATACTGACCGGACTTCACATAAATATCTGTAATAATACCAGGAATGAAGGCGTTCAAATGCTTAGGATTTGGAGCTTCATATTTTTTACGGAAACGAAACTTACGAGTAAGTTTTGTTTCATAAACAGTATCGTCTATAACTAAATGGTTTTGTTTTAGTTCTGTCATAGTTTAAAAAGGTGGAATGCCATGTTTCTTAGCCGGACGAGATTCTTTTTTCGCTGCGGATAAGTTTAATGTATGAATTAATATTTTTCTTGTATCAACCGGATTAATAACAGCATCTATATAACCGTTAGCTGCTGCTACATAAGGATTAGCAAACTTCTCGGTGTATTCTTTTACTTTCTGCTGCCTCATAGCGTTTGGGTCGGGTGCAGAAGCAATTTCGGACTTAAATATAATGTTTGCGGCGCCTTCGGGTCCCATAACTGCTATTTCGGCAGTTGGCCAAGCGTAAACGAAATCTGCTCCAAGATGGCGCGAGCACATTGCAATGTATCCGCCGCCATAAGCCTTTCTTAGTATTACAGTCATCTTTAGTACTGTAGCTTCGCTGTAAGAATAAAGTACTTTAGCTCCGTGTCTAATAACGCCGGCATGTTCTTGATCTACACCTGGTAAATATCCTGGAAGATCAACTAAAGTGAGCAGAGGAATGTTAAAAGCATTGCAGAACCGTATGAAACGAGCCGCTTTGTTCGATGAATCAACATCAAGTACGCCTGCTAATACTGCAGGTTGATTGCCAATTATACCAATTGACTGCCCGTTCAATCTTGCAAAGCCAATTACAATATTTGCAGCCCAATATTGCTGTACTTCAAAGAAATCCGAATCATCTACAATAGAATAAATTATATCTCTAATATCATAAGGTTGTGTAGGATCCGAAGGAATAATCTTTTCTATTGAATAATCCGGCTTCGGTCGTATTGGAGTAAATGGATCAGCTTTCTTAGTATTATTCCAAGGAATGTACGAAAGCAGTTTTCGGATTTGCTCGAAGCATTCTTGTTCATCTCTCGCAAAGAAATGCGCATTACCAGTAATCTCACTTTGAATTCTAGCGCCGCCTAAATCTTCCATCGATATTTCTTCACCAAGAACGGTTTTGATTACTTCTGGACCTGTAATAAACATTTTAGAAATTTGATCAACAACAAAAACAAAATCTGTAAGAGCAGGAGAATAAACAGCGCCGCCTGCACAAGGACCAAGAATAACAGAAATTTGTGGAATTACACCGCTTGCTAAAGTGTTGCGGTAAAAAATTTCGCCGTAACCTGCTAAAGAATTTACACCTTCTTGAATTCTAGCGCCGCCGGAATCATTAATGCCAATTAAAGGAATTCCCATTTTGACGGAATGATCCATAATCTTGGTAATCTTTCTTGCATGCGCTAAACCTAATGAACCGCCTGCAACTGTAAAATCCTGAGCGAAAATGCAAACAGGATGCCCAATTATCATTCCCGTTCCAGTAATAACCCCATCAGCCGGAAGGTCTTTATTTTCCATTCCAAAATCTTTTCCGGCGTGCTTAACAAATAGATCGAACTCAAAAAATGTTCCAGGGTCTAACAATGCATCAATTCTTTCTCTTGCTGTTAGCTTTCCGGTTGCTTTCTGTTTTTGAATCGCCTTTTCTCCACCACCAACACTAACTTTCTCTTGACGAAAGAGAAAGTCTTTCAACTTGCTAAGTATAGACATTTTACCTCACACACATGATTTGATTATAAATACGGCGTAAACTTACTGAAATTAAAAACTATTAGGAATTAGTGTTCTAACACCCTGATAACTATACATTATATTGGAAGGCATCTAATAAATTTAATGTCATTCAAACAAGGTAATAATGTTGATTCATAACTGTTTTCTATAGTTACTAAGGTTTCTCAAATTAATAAAGTTTTCTTCCTTCTTTTGAATTAAAATATACCGGCTAATCAAAAACTTTGTTTTGTCTTTTTTACCCTAGCAGCATACCTTACGCAAGAAAGACTTAACGCCTTAAAACAAATTACTGCAGAACGTAACTTCAATAATTTTTGCGTCTTAGCGGCTCTGCAAGAAAAAAGAGGTTTCTACCAAGACGCAAAGCCGCAAGTAAAGTTGTTAACTATCCTCGCTGAAGCATCTTTAATTAACTCTGCGTAAAAATTATCCCCGAAATTTTATAGATAAATAACCGTCTCTTCGATTTAGGAACTGCCGCCATTTCAATTTCGATTTTTGTGGAGATTTTAAGAAGATCAACGAGTAAGATCAAGAACTTATTTACTTATGTTACCTAAGTAAGGTTTAATGTCATCAAAACATGTTTCTGCGTAAGGTGGGTTAGTAACAAACCTAACCACAAGTTAATTAACCGTATTACCTTATTTGGCAAAATAGCATTATGATGTATATCCTTCGGCAAAATTGTGAGCTAAAAGTCTGTAGAGAAGTGTTAGTGACAAAACGTTAGTTTATCTCCTTAAAGTAACTTCATGTCTTTTAAGAAGGGAAGTGAATTTCTTATTTCATATACTTCATTAAGATTGATTTCTTGTAGTATAATTTTCTCTTCGCTCCCGATAGAAACCAATTCTTCTCCAATCGGGTTGTAAATAACACTGTAACCGTTGTAATCATTTTTAGGGTCAGTTCCGGTTCTGTTCACGCCAATTGCGAAACATTGGTTTTCGATTGCGCGTGCTTTAAGAAGTGCTAACCAATGTCCAATTCTTGGAACAGGCCAATTAGCTATGTTTACTAAAACATCAACTCCTTTTTTAGTGTAAAGCCGGTATAACTCCGGGAATCTAAGATCATAACAAATGCTTAAACCGATTTTGATATGATTAATTTCTGTAACAACTAATTCATTTGAAGCTGTGTAGTATTTGTCTTCTCCAGCAAAGCTAAAAGGATGAATCTTTCTGTAGCGCGCCATAAGCAATCCGTTTTCATCAAAGTGTATAAGCGAGTTGTAAATTGCTTTTACATCCCGCTCTATAACGCCGCAAAATATATTCGTCTTTAATCTGGCTGCAAGTTTCATAAAGAACTGAGTTGAAATTCCATCAATTTCTTCTGCAAACTTTGCAGAGTTCATTGTAAATCCGGTTAGAGTTAGTTCAGGGAAGATTAGTAAATCTGGCTTTTCCTCAAGCGAAGAAACAAGTTTGTTTATCTTTTCAATATTCGCCGGCAGGTTTTCCCACTCGATTGCTATTTGCGCTAATCCAATTTTTTTCATTGAGACCTTCTATTTCAATAACCAAGAGTTCTCCCCAAAAATAAATAATTAATGCCTTTTGCGGCAGAATTTTCTAAATTTATCTATGCAAAAAGAAGATGAAAATAAGGCTCTGATAGTGAACAATTTAACGGCGGAACAAAAGCTGATAGAATCTTTGAGATTATATTTCCTTGCCCGTGAGTTAAAAATAGCTGCCTTAAAAGCGCTGGAACCAAATATGAGCGATGAAGAAATTGAGAAAAAAGTTAAGGAAATTTTCAGTAATGCAAATCATTAATTTATTTTCTTTATTTACCGAAAGGTTAAGCAAGATCAAAATTGAGTATGTTATTTCCGGTTCTGTTGCTTCAATTGTTTATGGTGAACCTAGACTTACTCACGATATTGATTTAGTCATCATATTAAAAGAAAGTAAAGTTGATGAATTAATTAGTGCATTTCCTCAAGATTTGTTTTATTGCCCTCCTAAAGAAATTATTGTTAAAGAGATCAAACGTACTTCACGTGGTCATATTAATCTAATCCATCATGAAACAGGCTTCAAAGCCGATATTTATTTTATTGGCGCTGATGATATTCAATTGTGGGCAATTAGAAATAAGAAAAAGATAGTTCTTTCGGGGGTAGAATTATTTATCGCACCGCCAGAATATGTTATTTTGAAAAAAATGGAGTTTTATAAAGAAGGAAAATCTCAAAAGCATTTAACAGATATATCAGGTATGCTAAAACATTCTGAAAAATTTATTAACCTTGATATTATTAATGACTTTGCTGCCAAGTATAGGTTGGAAGAAATTTGGGAGATAGTAAGAAATATTTCCACAGACTGACAAAGGCGACTCTCTGAATCGAATTATTTCTATCACGCGTTGTTGCTTTTTCAAATTTTTCAGTTAGTATCGGTTATTTAATGGCGGTTCTAAGAATTAGTTTTTGTAATAATTTACGAGAGTTACTATAGAGAACGTAAAAGTCCGCAAAGGTTGTTGATATTTTTAGAGCACCATTTAAAAGCTGCCTTTTAGTAACAGAATTTTTAACTTTCAGAAACATCATTCAAAAAAACTATGCTAAATTACATTTGGGCTGCACTACTTGGATTAGGAATTTTTACTGCGGTAGTTTTGGATGTATTTGATTCATCTACCGATAAGTTCCAAAACTACAAACCGCTTTCTGTTGTTGTAGAAACAACGCGCACAAACCTTAAAGAAGAAAGCGAAGCAACAATTACAGTTGATTCGAAAAACTTTTCTAGATTTTACAAAAGCTATGCTGAAAAAATTTCACAAAAGGCTAAGCTTACTTACAACTCGGCTGAAGGATATTTTTATGTTTACCTAAATGTTGATGGCTCTACACCTGAAGTATGGAAAAAGATGGCTTCTGCTTCCGGCAAAGAAGATGATTTAACAGCTAAACTTTGGTTTGGTAAGCAGCTCGAAGCTGGAAAATTTTCTGCTTGGATTGTTTTCGAACCTGTTTCGATGTTGAAGATGAAATTTGTTACGAATGCTGCAATAGAATATGCCGGCAAAGCTGTAAATATTGCAATCGGTTTAGTTGGAATTATGGCACTATGGCTTGGGGTTATGAAAATTGCCGAGCAAGCCGGTCTCATTAATATTATCGCACGTGTTTTTCGCCCCTTAACAAGGTTTTTATTTCCATCTGTACCGCACGATCATCCAGCTATTGGTTCTATCGTAATGAATATTTCTGCCAATATGCTTGGTCTTGGAAATGCAGCTACACCTTTTGGTCTTAAAGCGATGGAAGAACTTGAAAAGCTGAATCCACAAAAAGGAACAGCAACCAACGCAATGATTACTTTTCTTGGAATTAACACTGCTGGCTTAACATTAATACCTGCAACGGCAATAGCCGTTAGAGCGGCTTCCGGCAGCAGCGATCCTGCAATAATTATTGGTACTTCAATTTTTGGCGCTGGCTGCGCAACCATAGCAGCAATAATTGCTACTAAACTGTTAGAAAAATTTCCAATGTCGTTTACCGGGTTTACATCACTCTTAAAATCTTCTTGGAAAATTTTAACAGCGCTTTTTGTCTTTGCTGCTTCAGTAGTTTTTCTTGTGTTAAGCGGTGCGGTTGCTGCTCTAGGCGATACTGAAACAATAAAAAGTATTATTCAAATAATTGCTGTTCTTGCAATTCCATTTATACTTGTCTCTTTTGTTGCTTATGGATTTCTAAAAAAAGTTAAGGTTTACGAAGTGTTTATTGAAGGCGCCAAAGAAGGGTTTAACGTAGCTCTAAGAATCATTCCTTACTTGGTTGCTATGCTTGTGGCTATAGGAATTTTTAGGGCAGGTGGCGCAATGGATTTTCTTATAATGATTATTTCTCCTGCAACTTCCCTAATTGGTTTTCCGGCAGAAGCTTTGCCTATGGCGCTTATGCGCCCATTAAGCGGCAGCGGCGCAATTGGGATTATGACAGAAACCATTGCAGTACACGGAGCTGATTCTTTCTTAGGAATTTTGGTCTCTACACTTAACGGAAGCTCGGAAACCACATTTTACGTGCTCGCTTTGTATTTCGGTTCAGTCGGAATTTCTAAAACCCGTCATGCTGTATCGGTTGGTTTAATTGGAGATATTGCCGGTGCATTGGGCGCATTATTTATCGTGAAGCTCTTGTTTGGTTCATTATGATAGTTTCATTACTAGAAAACTTCCTGGCGTATTTTTTTCGCTAAGCAGATGAGCTATAAGTTGTTTACCATCTTGTTATTCAACCTTAAATAGCGCTTAGTAACAATTAACCTGAAAAAGTTTTCGAGTAAAGTGAAATGCTAAGAAAGACAGCAGCCAAAAAGTCATATGCCTTCTCAAGGATGACGGATTTGCCATTTACGGATGGAAGTAACTATTTGAATTTTATTAGACCGTATTTCATTTTCATATTTCTTTCCTTCGGATAAATATTTCCAAATTCTGCTCATTGTAAAGATGGGGTTGTTACTCTCTTTAATAATGCTGCAAACTGGATCGCCGAACAAACAAAACAAATTCCATTGTTCGAGCAGAAAGAAGAATAGTTTATTCCGCTTGCACAATGCGAATATCTTGGGTTTGAATACAAGTTGTTATTCGAACTTTACTCAAACTGCAAGCAAGGTTGTCAACAACCAGCTTATTCCCCAGTCCCAGGTTCACATTATCCCGAAAATTGCAATAGGAACTAGTTGTGTTGGTTAACCCGTTGATTATTAAAGACTTGCATCTTTATTTACCTTTTGTTGTTTCTAATGCAATTAGAAAAACAGGGCTTAACGTTATAAAATTCAACATGTTCCACAGATTTATAAAGCATCTTTTTTTTCAAATGCAATTTTTGGGATTATTCCTCACCTTAAATGCAAACATACCGTTTTTATTTTCACCTGTTAAATACCTCCTAAGCGTTTTGATTTTTAGGGATAATTTTTTTCTGTAAGATTCTCCGCTGATGGTAACCTGATGAGGCTTCTAAATTAATGGAACGGCTTAAACTTTTGCCGCACTATTTTGGACAAGTCGGAATATTTTCAGATTAATCGTAAAGACATCCCATGGCATGTCTCTACAAGAATCATCCCTAAAAATTCAATAGAAATAGATTAGGTTAAGAGAAATAAGAGAAAGAGGATACGGGTATGAGAACAGACACTAAAAGCGTGCAATTGTAACCATACGAATTCAGCAATAAGCAAGTCAGTCCATAGGGCGGGCTGCGTATAGTTCAACAGCTAGTTGAAATCAATGGGCTGCAAGATTTACTTGAGAGACAAACTCTTCCTCAACCGTGATCAAATTGAGGGTACAATCCTGTAGATATTGTGATGATTTTTTTTAGCAAGCATATAAAATAAGTGTGCAGCTCCTAAATTCAATTCCGGTTGCAGTTATCAATCACTTTGCATATAACGTATCAGAGGTACACAAAACAGGGCTAAGCTTGAGCTGGATACACCAAAATGGCTTTTTTTAACTTTGTGTTGCATTCTGAGTTATCATATATATATAACTCGATACAAAGCCGTTACAAAGCCGTTTTAAAGCCGTTCCACTCCCGCTTCAAAATAATTGTTCTTCTTGTAAATCACTTCCTACTTTCCTAATTTTACGCACAAATTTTGAATAAAAAGGAAAAAAAATGGTTTCAAACGAAGGTCTAATAGTCCAAGTAATTGGTCCAGTAGTAGATATAGACTTCCCAGGCGGAATTCTTCCGAAAATTTATAATTCTGTTCATATTCCAAGAAAAAGCGTAGAGGGCACTGATGAAATTTTAACTGTAGAAGTTCAACAGCACCTTGGCGAGAACCGCGTTCGCACAGTTGCTATGGATTCTACCGACGGTTTAGTACGAGGAATGAAAGCTATAGATACAGGTTCTCCAATTACTGTACCGGTTGGTCCTGAAACTCTTGGCAGATTAATAAATGTAATTGGAGAAGGAATTGACGGGCTTGGTGAAATCAAATCAGAAAAGAAATATCCAATTCACCGGCACCCTCCCAAGTTCGAAAATCTTATAACCAAGCAGGAAATGTTTGAAACTGGTATCAAAGTTATAGATTTGCTGGAGCCATACACAAAAGGCGGAAAGACCGGTTTATTTGGCGGTGCAGGCGTTGGTAAAACGGTTATTATTCAAGAATTGATCCACAACATAGCAAAGCAGCATGGCGGTTATTCTGTATTTGCGGGAGTAGGAGAAAGAACACGTGAAGGAAATGACCTTTGGGTTGAAATGAAAGAGAGCGGCGTGTTAAGCAAAACGGCTTTGGTATTTGGTCAGATGAACGAACCGCCCGGCGCCCGCCTTCGTGTTGGTTTAACCGGATTAACAATTGCAGAATACTTCAGAGATGAAGAAGGGCGCGATGTTCTTTTGTTCATTGATAACATTTTCCGTTTTACTCAAGCTGGTTCAGAAGTCTCGGCTTTGCTCGGGCGTATGCCATCTGCTGTAGGCTACCAGCCGAACCTTGCTACAGAAATGGGCGAGCTGCAAGAAAGAATTACTTCTACTAATAAAGGCTCTATTACTTCTGTTCAGGCTATTTACGTTCCGGCAGATGATTTAACAGACCCGGCTCCTGCCACAGCTTTCTCTCACTTAGATGCGACTACAGTTTTAAGCCGCCAGATTTCTGAACTTGGTATTTATCCAGCAGTTGATCCGCTCGATTCTACCTCTAGAATTCTTCAGCCGGATATTGTTGGTGAAGAACATTATGCGGTTGCTAAACGTGTTAAAGAAATTCTTCAAGCATATAAAGATTTACAGGACATTATTAATATTCTTGGTATGGATGAACTTTCTGAAGATGATAAGATTATTGTTCGCAGAGCAAGAAGAATTCAAAGATTCTTGAGCCAGCCATTCCACGTTGCAGAACAATTTACCGGTTTCCATGGAAAGTATGTTAAGTTAGAAGACACTATCAGAAGTTTTAAAGAAATCCTCGATGGCAAGCACGATGATCTTCCAGAACAAGCATTTATGTATGTTGGAACTATTGAAGAAGCAGTTGAAAAAGCTAAAAAGATGATGCAAGAAGCATAACTATGAAAGAACTTAATCTAGAAATAATTACTCCTTCTAAACAAGCTTTTAGCGGAAAGGTAAGAACTGTTACAGTTCCGGGTACAGCCGGAAATTTCCAGGTACTTTTCAATCACGCACCGCTTCTAAGTACTTTTGATATAGGCAAAGTAAAGATTGAGGATCTGGATGGCAAAGAAACTGAATTTGTAACGAGCGGCGGTACTGTTGAAGTAACCGAAAACAAAATTTTACTTCTTGCAGACAGTTTGGAAACTAAAGAAGAAATTGATGTTCAGCGTGCACTAAAATCTTATGAAAGGGCAAAAGAAAGATTAGCAGCAGCAAGAGGCAATGAAATTGATGCTTTTAGAGCTGAAACTGCTTTAGCAAGGGCTATAAATAGACTCAAATTTACTAACAGTGCTTTTTAACTCTTATAGTACTCTGAAACATTCGGTTGATTGGCATTGAGAGTGAGTAAATTAGTTAACGCGGGTTTAATCTCATTTCTGCCCGTTTTGATATAGTGGACTTGTGATGACTCACCCTTCAATAATTCCATTTTAGCACTAGTAATTCACTCAGAAACGTTAATAGCTTCTTTATTAAAACAAGTTCACTAATTAAGGTTCACTGAAAAAGTGCTAAGTTGTTATAAAATAAGGAAATAGAGAA
>CAZNTN010000030.1:0-37133 GCA_964575995.1 uncultured Melioribacter sp.
TCGCCTAAAAAAAAGAGTAAACCCTAATTCTTCAGTTCGATATCCGTTTTAGAAAATTAGGTACCATACCACATATTTTCAGCTTTCTGAAGAGCATTTGGATCGCTACCCATTATTGTAACCATTGTGTTGTCACCAAAATCTGCATCCCAAAAATGATTAATTGTGGTCCTCACACATGGAATGAATTCTACCCCAAATAAATTCAAGTTAAAACCACAATTCATATACACAATATCTTGTATATCTTCACAATGGCTACCTGCCACAATAGATGTTAAATAGGTTGTATTGTTTATATCCCCTATGTAATTTGCCATCAAGGTATTATTCAATTCGGGCTTCTGGTACTTTAATAACTTCCATGCTTCTGTCACAATGTATCGGTGAACATTTTGTTCATGCGCATTTGTCATAATACTTCCTAATAAGCCAATTATTATAATTAAATATTTCTTCATAAGAACTCCATTCATTTCAGATTTTTTTGTTAACTGTAGATTTACGATTTTCTTTTAAAGTTCATTTTACCATGGTTTTCTAAATTCATCATTAAATGGATATGGCAAAACTAAAACGCCTCCAAAATCAAAAATATTTCTTTTGAAAATGTAGCTTAGATTTGCAAACAACAGGGCGCCTCCAAAAGCGGTTACTTTTGGATAAATATTATCTTCTTCAACAACGATACCAACACCACCACCTATAGAGAGTGGATAGACACCATAAAAATCCCCTAACTGTATCTCAGAATAATACTTGTTTGTTTTTATGGTATTATTTTTAGTATAAATTGGAAAATATTTTCCAAAGGTAATGTTATAATAATATTTTTCGTTTTCGAAATATCCAAGACTTATCTTCCATCCGAAATTAATTGTTGAGTTTTCACTCAAGCTAATACTTATTCCAGGGCTGATATATAATGAGTTTTGTGGGAAAATATTTAAAGGTTCAATGATAATTACTAGCATAATTAATAATACTTTTTTCATTTTTTTCTCCGTTATTTTTATGTAGTACAAGTTATGCCATATAAACTTCTTTTTCATTCTGCACCTCCTGTTTTTAGCGGTTAGCCATTAGTCCTTAGCTATTAGCTAACTGCTTACGTTTATTATTCCGTTCTAATTCTGTCGCAGATTGTTATGCGGCAGAACTTTTGTAATCAGCGTTCACTCTCATCTTAAAAATGTTTCGAACAAGTACTTTTTCTATACTTCCTCGCCTCTGGTCATCGACTGCGCTCGGACTGACTTTACTCATCAGAATGATAACGTTCATTCTCTTGATTCAATTTTACCTTCATTTCTTTTTTATGAATGTTGATAGTCGAAAACTAAATGCCTTTCAAAGAGCTGTTTATCTTTTTATTTGGCATAAACAGACTGTAAGCGCTCAACTTCATATTAACATCGGATTTTTTCAGAACATTAAGTGTCTTTTCAATTTGGACCCCGAAAAGTTAGTAGATGAGTCCACCCGGGAATATGTTTGGTATTAACTCACCGGCAAATTAAAATAGGCTATATTCAAAGGCAAGGTAAAAATTTAGGGGAATTAAAAGCCAAACCCGCCAAAATGCAGCGGGCATCTTTGTCATGCCCGAACGTTTTTATCGGGCATCCAGAAGTTAGATTCCAGCTCCGCCCACAATGGCGGACAAGTTAAACTCCCGAAAGCGGGGTGTAAAGAGCACACATGCGGGAATGACAATGCGCCGCAACCTGCCCGCAGCATTGCTTTGGCAGGCGGGGCGTCGGGGAATTTAACACTTAGTGATTAAACCGGTTCTAACTGGCGGGTTTTCTTTAAATTATGGATATAATCTGCTGTGCTAAGTGCGGCAATAGTTCCATCAGAAACAGCAGTAGTTACTTGTCTGTATCGCTTAACTGTAGAATCGCCGGCAGCGTAAACGCCGGCTACATTTGTAGCCATGTTTTTATCAACTACAATTTCGTTCCACTTATTCAGCTCAATAGTGCCTTCTAGCTTCTCTGTGTTTGGAACGTAGCCAATGAATATGAAGACCCCATCAATCTTTCTTTCTTCTATATTGCCGGTTTTAATATCCTGAATCTTCACACTTGTTAGTTTTTCGTCTCCAATAAACTCAACAATTTTCGATTCCATTATGAAATCAATTTTTGAATTGCTCTTGGCTTCTTCAACGTAATGCTCAAATGCCTGGAAGTGATCGAACTGATGAACAATTGTAACTTTAGAAGCATACTTAGTAAGAGATACAGCTTCTTCGAGAGCAGAGTTTCCGCCACCGACTACTATAATTTCTTTATCCTGGAAAAAATCGCCATCGCAAGTAGCGCAGTAAGAGATTCCTTTCCCTTTTAATACTTCTTCTCCCGGAGCGCCAATTGTTCTAGATTTTCCGCCGGTTGCAATTATTACTGCATTAGATGTGTAAACATCATTTCCATTAACAGTAATTTGTTTGAGTTCATTTTCTAAATCTAGTGCAGTTATTTTAAGATTCGATTTGATAACAGAGCCAAATTTTTGCGCTTGAGCTTTCATGTTTCTTGCGAGCTGATAGCCGCTAATACTTTCGATACCGGGATAGTTGGCAATCTCGTGTGTAAGAACCATTTGACCTCCGATAGTTCCTTCGTTAAGAATGAGAGTAGAAAGTTTTGCGCGGGAAAGGTAAATGCCGGCTGTTAATCCAGCAGCGCCTGCGCCAATAACAATAACATCATAATGATTATTCATTTTTAGCTCTTTATCACTTGCCGAAGTTTGCATCTATAATTGTTGTTACTTGCTCTTTGTTTTGAATGCTGCTTGTTGCTTTTACAACTTGCCCGTTCTTGTAATAAACTACAAAAGGCAAACCTTGAAAAGTTCTGCACTCTGGTAAATTGCGGATAATTTTTGCATCCGGCGAATCAAATTCCATGTCGGCAAATTTTACATGTTTATATTCATTTTCAAGTTCTTCCATCACTTCGTAAACTGGAATGCACATTGGTCCCATTCTGCCGCAGCATATCATTACATTTTCGTTTTCTTGTATAAGTTTTGTGTGGTCTTGTTTTGATAGAACGTGAGTTAAATTAGTGTTAAGCATTTTTTCTCCTTTTATTTTCTTGTGATTGGATGAAGGAGAAATGAAAAGGATTCTTATGAGCTAACCAAGAAACTTATCTCATCTGTAAATATTAGATCAATGATGAAGAGATCAAGGATTCTGCAAGTTCTTTATTTGTTGGTCTTTTAGTTACAAGTTTGTCTTTGCCATTTACTACAATTATTTCGGAGGGCATAGCTCTCAGATTGTAAATGCTTCCCATAGAGTAGCCGTAAGCGCCGGTGTTTTTAATTAAGAGAATATCACTCTCTCTAATTTCCGGCATTTCGCGCTCTCTTGCAAAGCAATCGCCCGTTTCGCAAATATTGCCGCATATATCGTAAAGATATTTCTTTCCTTTTGGATTACTTAGGTTTTCGATGTGATGATAAGCTTCGTAAAGCAACGGTCTTATCAAATGGTTAAACCCGGAGTTAGTTCCGGCTATTAATCTTCCCCGGTTATTTTTAATTGTGTTTGCTTCAACAAGAAGGTAACCAGCTTCTGCAACAATATACTTGCCTGGCTCAAAATACATTTCCAAGTCTTTGCCATATTCTTTGCAAAATTTTTCGAATATAGAAGTAATCTTCTTTCCAAAGTTTGCATAATCTATTCGATGAGTTTTGGGTCTGTATTTAACTTTGAACCCGCCGCCAAAATCTACAAAGCGCAAATCGGGAAAATCTTTCCTGTTTGCAATTGCAAGAATATTTGTCATACTCTGAAATACTTTTTCTGTTTGAGCAATACCCGAGCCTGTGTGTTCATGAATTCCAACTATCTTCAACTTATACTTCTTAGCAATCTTAATTACATCGCCTGCTTGTGAAAGCAAAACGCCAAACTTAGTTACATTACCGCCTGTTTGAACATGTTTGTTTTCTCCCGCGTAAACATCAGGGTTAAATCTTATACAGACTTCGCTGCATGGATAAGCAGCGCCAAATTTTTTCAATCTGCTGAGTGAGCCAATATTAAAAAGCACGCCGGTTTTCTTTACTTCGTGCATTTCGTCATCGGTAATATTGTTTGATGTAAAGAGAATATCTTCCTGTTTGTAACCAAGTTTAAGAGCAAGTTGTACTTCGCCGGGGCTAACGGTATCTAAATAAGCGTTGTGTTGTTTGAGCAGTTTAAGAATGCCGACATTATAGTTTGCTTTCATAGCATAAAGTATTTTCAGATTTGGATAATTAATATATTCATAAAGGCTGTTGTAGCGGTGAACAATCAGGCTGCCATCATAAATGTATAGCGGTGTTCCATACTTTTTTCCATACTTCAGAAAAGAGTTCTTATCAATATTTGTGATATTGGATATATCTTTATTCATACTGCTTTTCTTAACTCATCAATTAAATTATCAATCTGTTCTGTTGTGTGGGTTGAAAAAACAACTACTCGCAGCGCGCCCAAATCTCCAGCGCCAATATATTGAATATGCTGAATCAAAATTCCTTTACGCATCAATTCTTTCTGAAGATTTTCCATTTCACGCCTGCTGTTCATAGCCCAAGCTGCTATTGGAACTTGTGTCTTGTTAGCGCTAATTCCAATTTTCTGCAATCCGCTTTTTAATCTTTTTGCATTATCCCACAGCTTCATTCTAAACTTCGGATTAGCTTTAAGCAGCTTCATTCCGGTAAGGCTTGCAGCGGCGGCAGAAGAAGGAAGCGGAGTTGCGCCTATCAGAATCTGATTGCTTTTAATTTCCTTAATAAAATCTTTCCTGCCGGGTATAATACCGCCGTAACCGCCAAATGCCTTTGAAAAAGTGGCGCCAAAGAAAACTCTATCAGAAAAAACTTTAGAGTGTTCAATAGTTCCCATTCCATTATCACCAAGAACTCCAGCTGCATGAGCATCATCAATCCAAACAATTCCATTATACTTTTCTGCAATGGCAACATATCTATCAAGCGGCACTATGTTTCCAAATATTGGAAAAACACCATCTGTAATGATTAGAGGTCTTAGATTTCCTAAACAAATTTCAGCAGTCTTATCTTCTAATACATCCGAATTCAAATGGGAGAAGGTGTAAACGGGTTTGCCGCTTAACCGCGAGGCATATTCGTTGCTGTAATGAGAAATTTCATCCATAAAAATTACATCAAACAAGTTTAGGTTTACCAAAGCTTGAATTGCTGCCTGGTCAGTTAAAAAGCCCGAGGCTAAATAAACAGCATCTTCGCAGTCAAAATATTTTGCCGCCTCTTTTTCTACATCAATAATAAGCTGAGTAGCGCCAAAACTGCTTCTCGAAGAAGAGCTGGAAATTCCATATTGTTTTAATGCGTTTATAGCGGCATTAATAACAAGCTCGTTTTTGTGAAGCTCATAATAACTTGTACCGCCAAAATAGGAATAGAATTTCCCATTAAACTTAGCAAAAGCGCCTGGTGCGCTTTCCATTAACAATTGTATTTCAAATTCATCTAAGTGATCATTCATCAGCAAAATTAGTTTTTGAGTGCTTCGTAAATAATTTCTAAAGGATGCAAAGCTGTGCGCTCTGTTCCATCTTTAATTTGATGACGGCAGCTTGTGCCGGCAGCACAGATTACAGTAGCTGCATCTTCGCTTCTAACCGCCGGAAACAGAACCAATTCACCAACTTTCATAGAAAGCTCATAATGCTCTTTCTCATAGCCAAACGAGCCTGCCATACCGCAGCAGCCAGATTGAATTTCTTGAACCAAGTAGTTCTTAGGGATGGACAAAGTTTCAATTGTAGATTTAGTAGAAGCAACTGCTTTCTGCTGGCAATGCCCGTGCAGCATTACTTTTTTGCTTTCATCTGTAAACAGATTAGCATCTATTTTACCTTTCTTAAACTCAGCGGCAATAAACTCTTCAAGTGTAAATGTTGATGCTGCAATCTTTTCTGCTTCTAACTTTAGTTTAGGTTCTGCCAAATCCAAATACTCATCTCTAAAAGATAGAATTGCCGAGACTTCAATACCTACTAACGGCGATTCTGTAGAAATAAGATTCTTTAGCAGTTCAATGTTTTGGTTAGCTATTTTCTTAGCGGCTCTCATCAATCCTTTGGAAATAAAAGTTCTGCCGCTTTCAACATGTTTTGGAACAATAACTTCGTAGCCGAGCTTTGTTAAAAGCAAAAATGCTTTTACTCCAAGTTCACATTCGTTGTAGTTGGTAAACTCATCTACAAACAAAAAAACTTTTCCATTTGGACAGCTCTTACTGCTGAACTGGTTTTTATTTTTCTTGTGCCATTTAAGAAATGTTGTCTTGGATAATAAAGGAATTCTTCTGCGAGTAGTAAAACCTATAAATACTGAAGTAAACTTTGCTTTTAAGAAAGCATTTACAATACATGGAAAGTAAGAAACTACAGAATTTATCTTGGGCAGATATGCAATTAATCTTGCCCTGAGCGGAATTCCATTTGCATCGTAATAATGCTGCAAGAACTCACTTTTTAATTTAGCTACATCAACGCCTACGGGGCATTCCGATTTGCAAGCCTTGCAGGATAAACATAAGTCCATCACCTCATAAATTTCTTGGTGATTGAATGGATTTGGCTTAGTTGAGCGTGTTAAAAATTCGCGTAATGTATTGGCTCGCGCTCGTGTAGTGTTTTTCTCATCTCTTGTTGCGCGGTAACTTGGGCACATTGTGCCGCCAATCAAATCCGATTTGCGGCAGTCAGCAGAGCCATTACATTTTTCCGCTGCTCTAAGAATTCCCTTTGCAGCCGAAAAATCTAAAACAGTTGTAATCTCTCTTTGCTGTTTATCAATTTCGTAACGGAGACTGCTGTTCATAGCAACGGTATCTACAATCTTACCCGGATTGAAAATATTTTTTGGGTCCCAAACCTTTTTAACCTCTTTACACAGCTGGTAATTATGTTCACCAATAACAATTGGAATAAACTCGCCTCGTAATCTGCCATCCCCATGCTCGCCGCTAAGTGAGCCTTTATATTTTTTTACTAAATACGCAATTTCTTTTGTTACCGAGTAAAAAAGCTTAACATCAAACGAATCTTTTAGATTCATCATCGGTGTCAAATGAAGTTCGCCTGTTCCAATGTGTGCATAGTAAGCGCTGTCAAGATTATTCTTAGCAAGAATTTCTCTAAACTCTTCCATGAACCCGGGCAAATCTGCCGGACGAACGCAAGTATCTTCAATAAATTGTTCTGTTCTTTTATCACCCGGAATATTACCGAGCAAACCAAGACCTGCTTTTCGTAACGACCAAACTTTAGCAACATCATCATTAAGCAGCATCGGGAAATGATAACCATATCCGGCATCTCTCATTTCTTTTTCGAGTTCTGCAGCAAGTTGTTTTATTTCTGCATCAGTTTCTCTTGCAAATTCAACAACAAGCAATGCGGCTGGCTCATCTTTGATAAAGAAACGGTTCTTCTGCTGCTCGGTATTTACTTTGGCATACTCAAGTATTTTGGAATCAATCAGTTCAACAGCGCCCGGCTTAAACTTAAGCGCAATTAAATTCCCTTTAAATGCTTCTTCAAGTGAATTTACATGAACGGGAATAACGCCTATACACTTTGGCGGCAAAGGAACAAGATTTAGTTTTATTTCTGTCGTGAAGGCAAGTGTTCCTTCTGAACCGGCGAGCAGTTTACACATATTAAATTTTTGCCCGCTCAGATTGTAAGCATCGCTCATTAACAACTGATCAATTGCGTAACCGTTATTTCTTCTGTTAATCTCTTGAGAAGGATATTCATTAATTATCTCTTGCTGATTCTTCTTGTTCGAAAGCATTTCGTCAATCTTTTTATAAATTTTATTTTCTAGAGAATCACCATTACATTTCTCTCGAAGCTCTTCTTTAGTCATAGATTTGAAAACTGTTTCCGAGCCGTCGCTTAAAATTACACTTGCTTCCAAAACGTGATCGCGGGTTGAACCGTACAGAATAGAATGCGCCCCGCAAGAATTATTGCCAAACATTCCGCCTAAATTACAGCGGCTGCTCGTTGCAGTTTCTGGACCAAAGAATAAACCAAACTGCTTTAGATGCAAATTTAACTCATCCAAAACAACGCCTGGCTGAACACGAACCCAGCGTTCCTCTTTGTTCACTTCAATAATCTTGTTCATGTATTTTGAAACATCTACAACAATTCCGGAGCCAACTACCTGTCCAGCAAGTGAAGTGCCTGCTGCTCTTGGAATAATTGAAGTTGAGTTTTCTGCAGCAAATTTTATAATGCGCTTAACATCTTCTACTGATTTAGGAACAAGAACCGCCTGCGGTTTTTCCCGGTAAACGGAGCCGTCAGTAGCGTAAATAACTCTCGAAAGTTCATCGAGATAAACATTACCTTCAAATTTCGATTCCAGCTTTTTTAATTCGTTCAAAATGTTACCGTTCATTACAACGTAGCCTCTAAGTATTCAACAGTTTTTTTTCAAGCAGATTAAACCGGTCATTCAAAAATGTTACCTGGCTAAAAACATCTACAATTAATTCACGTGTAGTTTTTGCAAAGTCTTCTTCACGCGGAAAAATTAAAACTCCTCCCATATCAACGGCAGCCGGACTAATTAAAATTTTCTTACCGCCTTCTTCAAAAAAGTAAGTTGGTCTATGTTTGCTTCTCGGGAAAATCAACAAGCGCCAGGCGTTTTCAAATGTGCAAATCAAATTCATCAACGGCTCTTCACCATCTACATCACTTAAAGCAGAGTATATTTTTGCAAACTGATTAACAATTGCAGAGATACTGCTGGATTCAACAGCAATAAAATTTCTTAAACAGTTGGTAAACAGTGAAGTTCTTAAATCGTTTGTTTCAAAAACTACTTTCAAATTAGATTTTGAAAGAGCGGCAAAGTCTGTATCTATCTTCATAAAACCAAAATTGCCGGCTTGAAAGTGCAAATGATCCGGTGCTGAAGCGCCGCACTTTGGCCCATTGTAAAAAACCGAGTAATCTTTGCCAAGCATCGAAGATATTGTAAGCATGTTTCCAATTTCGGTTTTAATCTGCTGTGGCTTGTGCTGAATTGTTGGAACTGTAAAATGCTTTGTAAAAATTGGGAATGGATTTACCAGAATCAGATAATCTCCAATCAACTTAATTGCTTTTTGATCAGCGGGTAAGTTCTTTGGACACAAAAAGCATGGACGTTCGTTAATTGATTTTGAATCTACCTTTGCAGAAGAAGAAATTATTCTTCCCGGATTGAAATGAGCCTCGATAGAGAAATTATCAAACTCGAATTTCTTTATTTGAACTGAAGCAAGCGATGAATAACCGCCGGAAGCAAGCGCCCAGTTTTTTATTTGCTGCTCAAATAGTTTTTCTACTTGTTGTGTTACTTCTACACTTTCTGTTTCATAAAACAATTTATCATTCAGCTCGTTTTGCATTTTTGTTTTTCCTTATACGAGCCAATACTTCTATTGTTCTTATTCTGTCTTTGTATTCGTTATAAATGTTTTGTTTGTCAATATCTAAAGCCGCATCGGAATTCCCTTCCCATCTTCGGCACATATAAATCGGCTCATAAATTCTCCCGATTTGATAATCGCGCGAAAGCATTAAGCCGGCTGCATAATCTTCGCCGTAGCTTACATTCGGTATTTTTAACTCGCGTAGAATTGGAGTATAAAATGCTCTTGGCGCGCCAAGTCCATTAATTCTAAGCGCATTATTTCTTCCATTATCCGGGGTCCACTCTTTATGATCTATTATTCCCGGAGGAATCTCTTCCAGATTGAAATTTGTCATTCTGTAAGAGCCTATAACCATTGCGCATTTTTCTTTGTAGAAGGCATCAACTACTTTTTGGACGGTTGTTTCATCGGCATAAATGTCATCGCTGTCCAATTGAATTGCAAACCTACCGCATGCCTTATTCATTATTGCTTCATTCCAGCAGCCGCCAATTCCCAAATCATTTCTTTCTGGAATTACAAGTATTAAGCGGGGGTCTTCTGCAGCGATTTCCTTAATTTTTTCTGTAGTTCCATCATCGGAATAGTTATCAACAACAATCAAATTGAACTTGAAATTAGCTTTCTGTGCTAACACCGAAGTAATTGCATCTGTAATTGTGCCCGCCCTGTTCTTAACAGGAATTACAACAGAAGCTTCATATTCAAATTCCTTCGAATCAATTTCGATTTGATTAAAGTTTGGTTCGAGATAAGCGCCTATTTTCTTTAAGTGGTTAGTGCAGGCAATTTCCATTTCTATTTGTACTTCTCGGTTTTTGGGATTTACATAATCAAATTGTTTAGCGCCGCTTTTTCTTGTATCGGTTTCAATTGTTGTATATAAAAATTCTGGAATCCTAAGCAATTCACCTTCGCGTGTAATGTGTAGTCTTAAATTATAAATACCGGCAAATTTGTATTCATTTTCATTTTTGTAATTGTTTAGAAGCTTTCTGTTGATAAACAAAACAGAGCCAAAGTTAAAATCGTCTCGTAAACTTCCTAATTGATAATCATTAACCGGAATGCGGCTTTTAGCATTATCCTTTTCAACAAAGTAATTAGAATAAACCATGCCGGCGCCGGTTGAATTGATTGTATTGTAAAATCGGTCAAGTGCAAATTGACCGAATTGGTATTTGTTATCATGCAAAAAATGCAAAATGTATTTGGTTTTGGTTTTGCTAATCATCGTATCAACAGTTGATGAGCTTGTTAAACTGTCAACCTTTATTAATTCACAGCCCTCCGGTACATTTTCAACGTAATCATTTGCTAACAAATAGACCTTTTCAATTTTGCTGCTGGTTAATAGTTCGGCAATTGTTTCGTTACTATGTTGTAATCCATTAAATGGCAAAAAGGCGGTAATCATTTATCTAACTCCCTAAGTATTTGGTTAATTTCAGAATCATTGAGAACATGATGAAGTATTGTAAAGCAGAAAGATTGTTGTTTAAGGGAATCTCTAATAATATTCATCCAGAACCCGACAAAGTCGGGATCGGAGCTTTGTCTATTTGAAAGAAAACGAAGATTCTCCGTCGCTCCGCTCAGAATGACAAACATTTTTGGTTTTTGGAGATGCCCTTAAAGAATTCCCCTCTTAACTAATGCTAAGAGGGGAATAATATTTGAAACAGCTACTTTACTAACATTATTAGACCATTTCTTTTTTATACAGCAGGGCTGAAGTCTATACTTGAGTCTTTTGTTATAACCACGCGCCTAAGCGGTGGTTATAAAATGCCAAATGGACTTTAGTCCTCACCTATACGCAATCACTAACTTACTTACTATACCGACATTTGTCGTTATTTAACGAGAATCATCTTCTTAGTTAAAGACATTTTTTCAGTTCTTAGCGTGTACATATAAACACCACTTGAAAGATTAGAAGCATCAAAGCTCACTTCGTAAGAACCGGCGCCTTTGTATGTATCCAAAAGCGTTTCAACTTCTTCACCAACTACGTTATAAACTTTTAAGCTAACCATACCCTCTACAGGCATAGAAAACTTAATTTTTGTTGCTGGGTTGAATGGATTTGGATAGTTTTGAGAAAGCTCGTACTGAGCCGGCATTTCTTCAAGTTTCTTTACATCAACACCGCCTTGAACAACTCTTTGGCATAAATCAGATGTAGCTATACCAAAAGTACCAATGTAAGCAGTTTTTCCATCCAGACTGAAAGCTAAAGCACGTGGTCTTTCAGCTTTTGTTGCTTCTGAAGTCCAGTCTTTCCACCGCCATTTTAAGCTGTCAACTACCTTCTTTTGAACCACATCATAAGCATACCATGTACCTTTAGTAAAACGACCTGATGGTAAATCGTTTTGAGAGCCGCCGGAAATCCAGAGTTGGTTTTTGTTAATTGGATGCCATGTAAATGATTCAGCTTTAGCGCCTTTCATCAAAGAATCTTTGAGAGCGAAAGCACTGAACTCATCGGCTCTATTATAGACATATACTACGCCATTATTGTAGCCAGCCCAATAAATTGTATTACCATCTCTAGAAACTTCAAAGCTTCTAGAAAAACCAACAGTTGCATTTAAAGCATTACCAATTAATGTAAGATTCTTATCATATATTTCCATTGGTGCGCCGGATGCTGCAGGAACCACTGGTGCGATAAATATGTTACCGTTACCATCAACAGCTGGAGCCGCAGCCGTATATTTCAACTGTACTTTCTTAATGCCTACTCCGGTTTTATAATTTACATTGTAAAGATGCTGTGGAATAGCAGCAGGAAAATTAGGGAGAGAAACCGGCTGACTACCAGTTGTAAATAGAATATTACCGTCACTGCCTACTCGCATACCTCTATTTGTAGTAAACAATGTATCACCTAATATCCTCCATATAGGTGAAAATGAAGCCTGAGTTCCGTCCGGATTAAATACATAAACAAGGTAAACTGGTTTCTTTAAAGTATCACCAGGTGCAACTCCATGTTTTACAACAGCAGCCCATCTGCCAATCCATACTTTTCCATCTGGGTCAACTGCCATCGAGTGATTTTGACCTGTTACAAATGGTGCAGTTGTGGGCCACTGCCCTTGATTTCCCCATTGTGCATTGCTGACACTTGCAAACATTAATACTACTGCAAACAATAGTGTAACTTTCTTTAACATGATGCCTCCTTATTATTTGGTTTGTTTTTATTAATATAAAAAAAGCTCCATTTTACTGAATTCCAAAATATGGTGCGCTTAACTTTTGCATATCAATTCGCATTAGAAAATTTACTGGGAATAAGCCAGTGCCTGTTGTTTCAGCGAAATCTCTTACATAAAACATATTTTTCTTAGTACCCCAAGCTAATGATCTTACAGAAGGGCTGACTAAGCCAGTGTATAAAACAGAAGCACTTCCTGCTGTATTAACTGAAATAAAAGCATTAGTTTGGTTAGTGCCAATAATAAGCTCGCCATCGGCAGCAAAAGTAATAGCGCCAACGTTTACTTTTCCTAAGCCGTAAGCTGCGCCAATATCAAAATACTTTTCTCTATTTCCAAGAGATGTTTCGGAGTTAATCTTGTAACGGTAAACAGCTTCTTCACCCTCTTTTTTACCGGCAGCGTACAGATATCCGTTAAAAACTCTTAAAGAAGAAATAGTGAAATCGACAGCAAAAGCAGTAGTAACTTTTGCAGGTGTTATACTGAATATGTTTCCGCCGCCTCCTGCAGCCCACATATTTTTATTTGCGTCAAAATCTAAAGTTACAATTGCAGTGCCAGTTGGAAAAGTTACATAAGTGGCGCTCGGCTTTCCTTCTTCAACCTGGAAGACAGCTCGTAAATTTCTTGTTCCATAAAGGATGTTGTTGGGTCCAAACTTCATATCAAAGAAGAAAGACTCTGCGCCTTTAGGTGCAAAATCAGAGAGCTTTCCATCTGGCGTAATTTTTTTAACACCTTTGTTGTTAAGGTAAACGTAAACGTTCTCGTTTTTGTCCGTAGCAACAGTCATAGGAACATCAATACCTTTTGAGAAAGCATAGTAAACGCCCACAGCTTCGAGTAGATTATATTTAACAATATTGCTGAAGTTTTCAACACCTTTAACTGCAATTTTGATATCGAGGTTATTAGCAATTCTTGGCGGCGCTTTAACTACAAGTCTTGTAGAACTTGCTTGCAAAACTGCTGACTTGGAAGTACCAAAATAAACATAGTTATCATCTGCAACCGAAGAAAAGTTTGAACCGTTTATAGTGATTTCGGCCACACCGGCCAAGGCTTCTTTATCCGGAAGAATGCTTGTAATAACCGGCGCAGCACCTTTGTCTTCGGCTTGATAGAGACTTGGTTCAGCTACTTGATTACAACCGCTTAGAAAAGCAGTTAAAGTAACCATTATTACTAAAGGAAAATATTTTATTATCTTTTTCATATTTGTACCAATAATTTTTTCAATTAAATGAACTATTTGCATTCAGTTAAAAAGAGAAGCTGAATGTAAATCTGTGAACATCTTCAAAAATATCAAACGGCTGATAAGCGTAATCAATTCCCAAATTAATACCGCCAAGATTTCTCTTAATACCAAATCCTGCGGTAAAATGAGTTTCATCTGAAGGAGAAACATACCCTGCTCTCAAAGAAAAAGTATTTAAGAAGGTGTATTCAGCGCCCATAAACAACTGTTCGCTGTAATCTCTTGCGTGGGAAGCATCAAATGAAACTAAAAGCGAATGGATGTTTTTATCGGCATTAACCAAATCTAAAGCATCCATAGAAAGCCCTATTCTGAAAGTAAGCGGAAGCTGGAATGTTTCTCTTTTGAATTTCAATTCTGTGGAGAAGTTTTTAATGCTCATACCAAAGTTCAAGCTTTCGAAACCGGTTCTGTAGAGTATACCAAAATCGAAAGCTACAGCAGATTTAGCATTATCTTCCCATAAATAACCATCGGAAGCCTCTGGATCAACACCTATTACGCTGCTTCCCAAGTTCTGCTTAACGTACCTAATACCACCGCCGACAGCAAATTTAGTAGATAATTCCTTTGCATAAGCAATACCAAAGGCATAAGAAGTTGGAGAATAAGTTCCAACATCAATAAACCCTTGTTCGTTACCTGCAACTATTGTTCTGTTAAACTCGCCATAATCTACAGAGACAAAGGAAACGCCAAAGACACCATAATTACCTCCGAAAGGAGCAAAAGCTGCTGCTGCGTGAAGGTATTTGATATCTGCAATCCATCCAACATTACCAAGAGAAACAGAAGTAAAGTCTTTAATTGAAGCCAATGTAGATGGATTATATAAAATTGCCGATGCAGAACCTAAATCAACCGATGTAACTGCTTGTGAGAATCCTGTAATACGTGCATCGGTAGAAACACTTAAAAACTTCATACCGGTTTGTGCAAGTTTTTTATGCTGAGCATTTGCCGGCTGAATAAGTAATCCAAAAATCAGTACTATAATTATTATGTAATTTTTCATTTATCTACCCAGAATTTTCTTATCTGATAATAGCAAATTTGGCTATATGATTTTCACCTGTTTTCGTATCCGTAATAACTGCAATGTAAATACCGCTCACAATTATTTGGTTGGACGAAGTAACCTGATACCAATACTCATCACCGCTTCCATTTGTGTGTTCTATAGTCTTAATCAACTCACCAAGCTCGGTATAAATTCTAATAGTACACTCGCCTGGAATATTATAAAAAGCAATCTTGTCTCGGTCTATTGTTCCAGGGAATCGGACTTTATCAGCAGCCGAAGCGTTAAATGGATTAGGAACAATTCTAATGTCTCTTAATTTTTCTCCGGCTTGTCTTTGCAGGTTTGCCGGGTCGTAAGTTTGAGTATAATATCTTCCGCTTTCAAGTTTTCCGGCAGGAGTGCCAGGACCGCCAGCTTGATGCGCGCCAACTGCAGTAATATAATAATAGTAGTTAAAACCGCGTACAAGCTCTTTGTCATCGTAGCTTCTTTCGCTAGTGCTCTTAGTTTCATAAATCATTCTGTAGGTGCTATCAACATTTCCAAGCGCACGGTAAATTCTGTAAGAAGCAGGCGGGTTAGGGTCGTTAGCTGCGGGTTCCCATTTAAGAGAAATTCTATCGCCGCCGGAATTAACTTCGAATGTAGCTGGTGGCATTGGCGGCTGAGGAATTTTCCAATTTGCCTTGAATGCTTCGGTTGCTCTCTTAAAAGTTTGGAACAAAGAATCTCTCCCCTGAAACACAACCGTATTTTTCTGCGCAGCTGTGATCTGTCCCCTTTTAAATCTAACCCCTGTATCTACCTGAAGTTTTCTTCCGATACCGTTCATAGCTTCTGCAATAACAATTCTAACACTTTCGCCAGGCTTTAAAGTATAAGGACCATATCCGGTGTTGTAAGAAATACCGCCGGAGGCATTGCCAATATTAGGCGCATTCTTTTGATTAATAAAATCGCCGCTCGGTTCAACTGCATCAGCGTGTCTCGGAGATCTTCGTCCAAACGCCATTAAAGCATATTCTTGAGTCATTCTATCATTATTCAAAGCATTTGCACCAGCAAGTAAAAGCGGGTGATCGGAATTTGCATAATCTGTAGTACTAGGCTGGTTTGGGTCATCAACTTTTTCGGCTGCCGATTTATCTGCATGAAGAGTAACAGTACCTAAAAACTGAGCTCCGCCAAGCCTGCCAACAGTATCAGTCCTCTCATTAAAAGCCGCTGCTGTACTGCTAAGCGCCCAAATAGGACCGCCAATATTATCATAACTAACATCCTTTCCGGGGAAGAAACCATGCCAAGAAAAAGAAGCGCGGTATTTTTCATTTACCGGGTCAGCTTTCAAACCATCGCCTCTGGTGTCGTTCATCGTATTAATTCCCCAGCCGGAAGCGTTACCAATTACATATCTAACAGATTTGTTGACAGAGTTTCTGTATGTAAACCAAAAATATGCATCTTTAACAGTGTTATTCGGAAGTTCTATTTCAGGGTCAGAATCTGTGTTGCCTGTGTTTGTAAATGTGTATTCATAAACTATGTAGTTATCGTTATACTGCTGGGCAAACTGAAGTATTTTTCTATTTACAGTAATGCCTAACTGAGAGTTGATAACATTATCAATCATTCTATCAAAAGGCAATGCTGCATCTACTTTATCAATTTCAACATTTTTTTGATATGAAAGATTTCCGTTTACAAACACGTTAGTTGGAGCAAATTTTGCTTTTAATTCCATTTTCTGTGGATAGAAAGGATAGTATTGCGGAGCGCGCGGTCCTACAGTACAAACCTTAAATGGAAAATACTGCCCTTTTTCATCTGTAAAGTCTTTTGCGCCAATCCACATACCACGTGCTGCTTGTGCATCCTGGTAATTGTAAATAGCAGGCCATTGCATACCAAACTGTTGTGTTTTTAAGAAACCAGCTTCTTCAAGTTCGGAACCGATTTCGCAGTACCAGTTATGTAGAGAACCGGCAGACATCCAAACATTTTTAAATTGTCCGTAAGTAACCAATTGTGCACCGAGAAATAAAATAATTACCAACGGAAGAAGGTTTTTCATTCTGCACAAAATTGAGTTCATTCTTCCCTCAAACTTTTCTAATAATTTATTAGTTAATATCATAATTAAACTTTATTCCCCAAAATATTGATCTTGGGTTCAAAAATGTTGTGTAATGTAAATTAGGCATATCTATGTAAGATTTGTTCTTTCTCCATTCATCCTTTTGAGCCTGGCTTGCGTTTTCATCCCAAGGGATATACGGACCGGTTCTTATATCGCCCGGTTTATCACTGCCGGCAATAAAAGGAGCTGTGCCATAGGCGCCGGAAAACTGTCTGTACTCTTCCGGAAGGTGGAGTGATTTCATATAGTCATCATAATCATTAAGATCAAAGAAACCTGCTCTATAACTCATTTGTTTTAAGTTAAGTGCGTTATACACGTCTGCAAATAATTCTACGTTAAGCGGGCCAAAATCGAACGCCTTAGAGAATCTTAAATCAAGCGCATAATTATCTCTCCAGCGTATGTTGTTCTCAAATAATGGTTTTACTCCGCCTGGACCTGTCCAAGAGAAATATGTTCCGGCAGACCAGAAAGCTAAGATATTTACTCTCAAATCTTCTAATGGTTTAATGCCAAATATTTCCGGACCCCAATCCATTGGTGTAAACAAATCTATGTTAGCTCTTGCATAAGGTAAAGGCAAAGGTTTGTTTTGCTCGAAGTATGATTTATCTCTCTGATACTCTCTTTGTATAGCTGGATTTTGAGAATTGTTTGGCAATCCAAAATTACCGCTTGTTGATACTTGATATGTGTAGTTAACAAATCCTCTAACCCACTCGCCTCTGTTCTTATTAATAGTAATTTCAAAACCTCTAATATCTTGGTAGTTATCTGGTTCTGGAACAGAATAACTAACTAAATTATCTCTGCTTGTGTAAGTAACTAAACGCGGCTGCTCAGAAATGTCTTTATAGTAACCGGCTAATCTCAACATAAATTCATCAAAAAGGTTGTGCTCGTAACCTAACTCGTAGGCAACAGTTTTAGGCAGCGGATTGTTGGGATTTGCCAATCTTGTAACCGATTGAGTTACAGAGCTTCTTCTTAATAAATATAAGTTTTCGGGGATTGGCATTGATCTGAAATGACCATAGTTGAAGAATAATTTACTATCAATTGAAATAGGGAAAGCAATACCAACTCTTGGACTGATATTAAGAATTGCTTTTGTTGGCTCTTTGGCTAAAAGTGTATCTATGCCTCCGGATAATGCACCTGATAATGCTTTATTATAAGGATTATCTAATACATACCAATCGCCGCTGGCGTTGCTGTAATCAAATCTAACGCCAAGGTTTGCAATCATTCCTTCAAACTCGAGTTTATCTTGAATGTAAAAAGCGCCTCTAATTGGATAAGTCTGCCATTTAGAGTGAGTATTGTTGCTTGGAAGTGCAGGCTCAATTAACGCATAGTTTACATTATTGTCTGTAAAAACAAACTCGAAGCCGGCTTTAACGTTATTATATTTATCTAGCTGACTAACCAAATCTACTCTTGCTGTCCAAACACTTACTCTGCTGCTGTCTCTTGAGTTACTAAAACCTAATCCCATATTCATAGAAGAGCCAATGCCGGCGCTAGTACCGCTAAAATTTCCGAACGGCGCTTCATCGTAAAGAACTCCGCCAAAATTATAAATTTTGGATACATCTCTTGGAGTACCGGGATTAGTACTGTATTCTGTACCAAACTGACTAATGTTCACATCGTAATAAGTATTAGAGCTGATAACGTGAGTAAATTTTAGCCCGAAGCCGGAGCTGAATTTGTGTGAAGGTGCCCAATAATCTGTAGCGTAAACACGAGAATCTAGATAGCTTGCAGCGGCTCTAATGTCTATTTCTGTTGCTATGCTGCTTGGAGATCTAAATAAACCGGGTCCGCCGCTTCTAGAACTGCCTGTTCCCCATTGCTTTCCGGCAAGTCCTTCAATGGTAAGTTTCATCCCATTCTTCAAATCGGAAATTACTTTTAATTGTAAGTTGTAATCTCTGTAAGCATCTTCTGAAAGAGGAATGTAATACATATCTTGAGTTGTTCTGTAAGAAGTAATAAAAGTAAGATCGCCAAGATACTTTCCAATAAAAGGCACTGGACCGCTAAAGCTTACATCTGCATCATAATCTGGTTCTGTAATATCTAACTGTCTCCTGTGCTGCCATAAAAATAATCTTTGAGCGGCTTCTGGGCTGAGATCGTTAGAAGGGTCATTATCGGATAATAATTGCTGCGATACTAAATTCCATCCTCTAAAAGGTTGATACTGGCGTCTTGTATAACTATCCCAAGCGCCATTGTCAGTACCTGTCCAAGCTACGGCATCATCAACATAAGGTCTAATCCAGTAAGAATCTATCGAGTTAACAGCAGCTCCAAAATGTTTTCTTTGAGCTGGACGGTATCTTCCTAAAAATGAAATAGAGTACTTCTGCTTATCCCCCTCTTTGGTTACAACATTTACAAGTCCGGAGCGGATGTTTCCAAACTCTGCGTTGAATCCGCCGGTCTGAACTTGAATTTCTTTAACGGAAGTAAAACTGATTCCTGTGTAAGGTGTGTTATCTCGCTCATCACGAAGAGTCATGCCATTTACAACAAAAGCAGTTTGATCTGCGCCGCCGCCTCTAATAAGTGGACCTGAAGCGCCGCTAACAATACCTGCTTGCAAACCAATTACGCCGGCAACGCTTGCAACAGGTAAATTTTCAATTTCTTCTACGCTTAAGTTAACACGGCTGGAAGCAACATCTTTTTGAACAATAGGCTGCTGAGCAACTACAAGTACTTCGCCGGCTAAAACTGCTTCTTCGTTTAATGAAATATCTAGGTTTGTTGTCTGGTCTATATTAACTCTTACATTAGTTATAGTTGCTGGTGAGTAGCCAATGTAAGATGCCTTAACGGTGTATGTCCCTGGAGGAACATTCAATATAACAAAGTAGCCTTCTACATCTGTAGATGCTCCAATGTTGGTTCCGGTAAGCATTACAGAAACTCCAACAAGTGGTTCTTTTGTTTTAGAATCGATAATAAGACCAGAGATTTTTCCTGTTGTTCTTGCTGTTACTTGAATAGCGCACAGCAAGGTAAGAATTGAGAGAAGTAACAATTTTCTCATATTCGAAATCTCCTTAGTTTCGGGTAAAGGGCTTAATAGATTTAACTTGTTTAATATGATAATCAAAATACATCTATCAATAGATGAAATGATGAATTAGAAAAATTTGTGACTGTATTTAGTAATTAATTGCGATAAAGTAAACTGTGTATCACTTTTAGTAGGAAATACAAGTTAAATTACTTTTAAAGGCAGTTGGTTACACTACACTTATGGGTAGTAGATTCGACTGCCTCAATTATACAACAAATAATATTAGAACCATTAAAGATTAATTGAGAATTATATATTCCTGCTTTCTTGAATTCATCAACTAACGTTGCAGCTTATCTTCCTTAAACATCGTAAACTTTTAGAGTTACATACCTTGTACCCAGTCGTTATTTCAAAAGCAGCATCTTCTTTGTAATTATTGAAGACGGCGTTGTTAATCTGTAAAAATAAACACCGCTATGTAGAGACACGCTATGGCGGGTCTTTACGTTAAAAATTATTTTGTAATTTCCCGCATTCTTGAATTCATCAACTAATGTTGCAACTTCTCTTCCTAAAACATCGTAAACCTTTAGAGTTACACTGCTTGCTGTTGGCAGTTGGTAACTTATAGTTGTAGCTGGGTTAAACGGATTTGGATAGTTTTGATCAAGTGAATATGATGATGGAACGTTTTCATCATTTATATTGGAAGAAACTACAGTCTTAAACTTAAATGGTTCTGCTAAACCGCTGTTTCCGTATTGGTTAAAAGCCATTACCGACCATGTGTAAATTCTGTTAGTGTTAAGTTTTTTTAGTGTAACAGTTGTATCGGTAAGTGTTGTATCAGTAATTATAATTGAAGGAAGAATTGATAAACCCTCGGCAACTTGTAATCTATATTTGTTAGCAGCGTTTGCATTTTTCCAGACTAAAGTTGGAGTAAGAGGCGTTTCGGTTGTTTTATCCACCGGAGAAACCAGCTGAGGAGGGACAGGAAAACCTGTAGTAAAACTTCTTACATCAGAATAAATACTTTCTCCAGCTAAGTTGGAGGCTGTAATTCGCCAGTAATAAGTAGTTTGCCCTTTCATTCCGGTTACGGTTCTAAATGTATCTGCAATATTGCTCTGGTTCACAATCAAATTAGTAAAATTTTTATCTGGTGCTAATTGGAATCTGTTAAAAGTTGAGTGCGGCGTGTTTTCCCAAATAAACTTAATTGTGTCTTTCTGATTGACTGCCAAATCTGCAGGGAATATTTGCTTTGGTTTTTCCGGCACAGATATTTTAACGGAAACTACATTGCTAACTCCACTTTCGTTATAGTTTCTATCTAAAGAAGAAACGGCAAAATACATTGTTGTGTTTGCGGCATTATCGGAGGTTTTTAAGGAAGCATAATTTGTACCTACTATGTTGTATAAATTGGCAGAGTTATCAATATCGGATAGCTGCGGAGCAGGCGTATTAAATTTATAGACAGCATACATAAATGCAGTTTCGTTATCACTTGCTTTTGCAGGCGCATCCCAGAATAAACCATCGCCTCTTGCAGCAGCTAATTTTTGCCATTTAAGATTAGCAGGCACATTTGGTTTTACATTGTCTTTCCAGTTCATACTTGGAACCAAAGCCGGCGTTCTAAAATACTTAGTTTTCAGAGAATCTGTAAAAGTATGTGTATTACCGGGAATGTGTTTAGCGCTGAACAAAACTATTCCATCAACCTTGCTGTTATTTCTGTTGGCTTTAAGCTGGTTCGGAAGTTCTGCCGCCGAATAATTGCTGCCATAAATATTTCCGGTGTATAAGTGATAACCATATTTCTTAGTAGAATCTGCCCACCAAGGCATTAGTTTATTATAATCCTGGCTTCCGCCAATTCTCCAGTATAACTGAGGAATTAAGTAATCAACTGTATTTTGTTTAAGCCAGGCAAGAGGATCTGCATATATTGCAGAGTAAGCATCCATACCTGTAATGCCGGATGGAACACCATTTTTCCAAATTCCAAAAGGACTGATACCAAACTTAACATGCGGTTTTAGCGATTTTATTTTATCGCTTATTGCTTTCATTTGAATATCAACATTATCTCTCCGCCAATCATTCTTATTTGTAAAGCCTCTCGGTTCGGCGGCAAAAGCTGCATCATCAAGCGCATTGTTTCTGGCACTCGCTGTCATATTATCCGGAGGATATGGATAAAAATAATCATCGAAGTGAATTCCATCAACATCGTAACGCTTTACAATATCTTCAACTACACTAACATTATAATTTCTAACTTCAGGCAAGCCGGGGTTAAGAATATAAAGACTGCCAAATTGCATTACCCAGTTTGGGCGCGTATTAGTAATATGAGATGATGAGCGTGTATAGGCTGATGTTTGCCTTGCTCTGTATGGATTTAACCATGCGTGAAGTTCTAAACCTCTTTTGTGTGCTTCTTCAATTGCAAATTGTAAGGGGTCAAAATCGCCGGCAGGCGCCTGCCCTTGAGTACCTGTAATCCAATGAGACCACGGCTCAATATTAGATTTGTACAAAGCATCGCACTCCGGGCGAACCTGGAAAAACACTGCGTTCAAACCGGCATTTTTTATGTTATCAAGTAAATCTCTTAAATCTTGTTTTAGCGTTTCAACAGGTCTGCCTATAGATGCAGGCCAATCGATATTGGTTACACTGGCTATCCAAGTAGCTCTAAATTCTCTTTTAGGATTAGAGGTTTGTGCATTAGCGGCTACAGCCAGAAAAATAATTGCAAGTAACAATGAGTAAAAAAAATTTTTCATAATAACCTGATTTTGTAGTTGAATATTATAAAGAAACACACACTTAAATTGAAAACAACGGCGCGTTTTTCAACTACCCTTATGTGTAGTTTGGTTTCAGGTTGTTTTCTAGAAAGATAGCTTGTAAAAACCAAGCAGGTTTTATCAAATTTACCACTTGGTAAGTATTCTTAATTTTTGTCCTTTACTTACAGCTTCTGCACGGCTGTGCACATGCAGTTTTTCGTAAATGCTTCTTATATGATACTTTACACCATCAACAGAAAGATAAATTTCTTCGGATATTTTTTTATAAGACTTTCCTTCTGCCAGAAGATTTAGGATTGCAGTTTCTTTATCTGTAAGCTGGTCATCTTCGTACTTGGGTTTAAATTTGTGAAACGACTTAAGTACTTTTCTTGCAATTTGCGGAGTCATAGGCGATCCTCCTTTTACTGCAAGCTGAATAGCTTCTATAAGTTCTTCGGGGGAAACAGATTTGTGCAGATAACCAATTGCGCCGGCTTGTAATGAACCAAAAATACTTTTATCATCATCTTGAATTGAAATCATAATTATCAATGCGCTGCTGTTAATGCCGCTTAATATTTCGGCGCCTTTAATACCAGAAATTCCGGGCAGATTAATATCTAAAAGAATAACATTACATTTTTTGATTACATCGGATTCAATAGCTTCTTCGCAAGAGCCAAAAGATTCTATCACAACAAAATTATCTTCGGCACTTAAGGCAGTTGCCCAAGCTGTGCGTGCAAAAACATTATCTTCTATTATTGTAATCTTTACCATCATCAATTCTTTTTTGTAAAAATGATTAATTGGCTTATCATATAAACTACACAGAGAGGTAGTAATCAAATTTTAATCGAGAAAAACCATTTTGTTCCTTTTCCAGGTTCAGTTTCTAAACGGCAGTATGCGTTTAATGCTTCGGCTCTATTCCTGATATTTACAATGCCGTTGCTGAAATTTTTTGTTGAGTCGTCGAAACCAACACCATCATCTTCTATAGAAAAATCCAGAGTTTTGCCGTTATAGTATAATTTAATATTTACATTTTTACAGTGGGCGTGGCGAACAATATTGGTTAAGATTTCTTTACATATACACCAAAGATGCTGGCGGTTTTCCATCGAGATTGATTTATCTGATGCAACGTTTGGCAGTTCGATGCTGTATTTAATTTCTTTAGAATCAAGAAGATCGGAAGTGTATCGGTTAAACTTAATCAAGAATTTTCCGAGTCCATCTTCATCCGGGTTCACTGTCCATATCAAATCTTTGATATTATCCTGCGCATCAGAAGAGCTTTCCATTATCAATCTAAGGTATTTTGAAACATCCTCAGATTTGCTGCCTCCTAATTCTTTTTCGATAGCACGCACAAAATACTGAATGCTTGAAAGTGTGCCTCCAACTTCATCATGCAGATTTCTGGCAATTTTAGAGCGCGTGCGTTCAATGCCAACAAGCCGGTTCAATCTCATTTCATAAAATGCAAATATTAAGCCTATTAGAAGCAGTAGCATTAGAAATCGGAACCACCAAGTTTCCCAATAAGGGGGAGTGATAATTATAGTAAGTGAGCGCTGCACATCGTTCCATATTCCATCGTTATTAGAAGCAATAACTCTTAAAACATACTCACCTGGGTTCAAATTAGTAAACTTTGCAGCGCGGTTGTTTGCATCAACAAAAATCCACTCATCCAAGAACCCTTCTAATTTGTATGCATACCTGTTTTTTGATGGTATTGCATAATGAAGTGCCGCAAATTCTATACTTATTACTTTGTCTTTGTAGGTTAGCTCAATAACCTCAGATTCATTTAGCGGTTTGACAAGCGGAGAGTTTTTGCCAAGTTTAATTTCTTGGTCCATTATCGAAAGTTTGGTAAATGCAATACTCGGCTTGAAAGGATTATCAACTATTTCTTCGGGGTAAAATGCAATCAGCCCGTTTGAATAACCAAGGAACATTTTTCCATCATTGTTCTTAAAAAATACGTTTCCGTTCTGCTCTATTTCCGGCAAGCCATCTTTATCGTTATAATTCTTAAATATTTTTTTTGTTGGATCGAACTTGCTTATTCCATCATTAGTTCTAATCCATAAATTTCCATCGTTATCTTCTTGAATGCTGTAAATAGTATTATCACTTAAACCATGCTCTGTAGTAAACCGCTCGAAGTTATCTTTTTCTCGGTTGTATTTATTCAATCCTTGATAAGTACCAATCCACAACTCGCCGGCTTTAGACTCGTAGATATTGTAAATTCTATCGTTGGAAATGCATGAAGTGTCGTTTGGCATAACTATGTAATGCTTAAAAGTTTCCTCCTTTTCGTTGAAAACATCCAATCCGCCAAAAGTAGCAATCCAGAAAACACCGCGGCTGTCTTCAAAGACGGACATTACGCGAGAATCGCCTAAAGACTTTGGGTTAGGCTCGTGATGAATATATTTTTTTATTGATACGGTTTGCGGGTCGAAGATTGTAATACCGCCTGTTAAAGTACTGCTCCAGAAGCGATTTTTTTTATCTATGTAAAACCATTTTACAAAATTATTTCCTTGCTGCGGCGTTCCATCATCGTTGTACTGAACAGCGCTGAATTCGTTTTTATTTACATTGTAGTAATGAAGACCATTATAACTGCCAACCCAAATAAAATTATTTTCATCTATGTAAAAATTAGAAGAATGGATTGTATTAAATCCCATTTTTGAATCAACATTTCCAAAAAATCTGATGTTTCTTTTACTGCTTTTAGTAATAGTTGATTCGCCTGGTCCAGCCCAAAGTATTTTTTCGGTTATAAATTTTTGGGGGATAGTAAATTGATTATCGAGAAATGATTTGTAGTTCTGCTTAAAATCTATTACTTGGAATTTCTTTTTCATCGAATCGAATTTGTTGGCGCCTGCAATAGTACCAAACCAAAGTACGCCCGTTCTGTCTTTGAATATAGACCTTACTTTGTTATCGTTTAATGTGCCTTCATCATTTGGGTTAGAATAAAATGAAGTTTTGACAAAAGTTTTTTTATCGAACTTGAACATACCGCTGTAAGTTGCAGCCCAAATGCTCTCTTCATCTTCAAAAAGTTTTCTGATGCTTAGATTATCGGGCTTAAACAAAAATTTCGGGTCACTTTTTATACTCGAGAACTTTCCGGATTTTCTATCAAACAGATTTACACCGCCGCCAAATGTTGCAACCCAAAACCTGCCGTAACTATCTTCCAAAAAATCCATTACTTGATTGTGGTTTAAGCTGTATTTATTGTGCGGATTGTTTTGGAAGCGGGTAAATATTTGTTTTGCTTCATCAAAGAGATTCATACCGCCGTTAAATGTACCAAACCAGAGATTTTTATTTTTATCTTCATAAACAGCACTAACCATATTGCTGCTTATCGTATTGGAATCTTTTGCAGAATGCTTGTAATGAGTAAAAGTTTCTTTAGCCGGGTCGAAAAGATTTAAACCGCCTCCAAGTGTCGATACCCAAATTTTGTTTCTCGAATCTTTGTACAATTTGTAAATAATATCATGACTTATAGATTTGGCATTATTCGGATTATGATTAAACCGCTTAAACTTTCCGGTTCTGCTGTCGAACTTATTTAAGCCTCCGCCCAAAGTACCCACCCAAATTATTCCACTCTTATCTTCTAAAAGGCTGAACACGTGATTGTAGCTCAAACTTTGGGGGTCGTTTATTTCATGTTTGTAATAAATAAAATCGTATCCATCGTAACGGCACAATCCGTTTTCTGTTGCCATCCATATAAAACCAACGCTGTCTTGAATTATATCGTTTACGTTGCCGGGTATTAATCCTTGTTCTTTCGCAATTCTATCAAATACAATTTTTGGAGCTTGCGCATAGCTTACCGAAATACAGATAATTATAAATGATGTGAGAAAAATTATTTTAGTTTTGTGGTTCAAGTGTTTGATATCTGCTTTTTAGATTAGAATTTCTAATTAACTCTAGTAAAAAATACATAGATAAAAGGAAAAGGGAAAATTTCTATTGTAGTTAATTCAAAAATAAACCACCCAATTATGTAGTTAGATTTATACCGCCTTAATTACTTTCGGGCATTGTAAAACATGGCTCACAGTCTATGAGCTATTTCAATTATCGAATTTTTAAACCAAAATTTTTTCGGTACGTTTATGATTAATATAAAAATTTACCATTTATCTGTTGTTCTATTGATAGTAATGTTTGGCTGCTCATCAAGAGAAATTATTAAACAGCAAAAGGCGGAGCTGAAACCTAATTCCAATCTGCCTAAAGTGGAAAGAGAATTTAGAGCTGCCTGGATTGCAACAGTTGCTAACATTAACTGGCCAAGTAAAAGAGATCTAACAAGCGATGAGCAGAAAAAAGAAGCCGTTAGTATTTTAGACAAAATGAAAGCTGCTAATCTTAATGCTGTAATTTTTCAAGTGCGCCCGCAATGCGATGCTCTTTACAAAAGCAAGATAGAGCCTTGGTCATATTACTTAACCGGAAAGCAGGGTAAAGCGCCGGAACCTTTTTACGATCCATTAGAGTTTTGGATTGAAGAAGCTCACAAGCGCGGTATGGAACTTCATGTTTGGTTAAATCCTTACAGAGCGCATCACACAAGCGGCGGCCAAGTGAGTGAATACTCTGTTGTTAAACAAAAGCCCGAGCTTGTTGTTCAACTAAAAAACGGCTACTACTGGTTAGACCCAAGTAAAAAAGAAACTCAAGATTATTCTCTAAGCGTTGTTCTTGATATAGCTAAGCGCTACGATATAGATGGAATTCATTTCGATGATTATTTCTATCCTTACCCTTCTTATAATAATAATGAAGACTTCCCGGATGATGAAAGCTGGAAGAGCTATTTAGCTGGCGGCGGCAAACTTAGCAGAGACGATTGGCGGCGCGAAAGTGTAAACACTTTCATTCGTAATGTTTACAATAGCATAAAATCGGTTAAGCCTAATGTAAAGTTTGGGTTAAGTCCTTTTGGTATTTGGCGTCCGCGCAATCCAGAATCCATAGAAGGTTTTGATCAGTATGGCCAGCTTTATGCAGATGCAAAGTATTGGATTAACGAAGGATGGGTAGATTATTGGACTCCTCAGCTTTACTGGAAAATAAGCACCTATCCGCAAAGCTTTCCGGTATTGTTAGGATGGTGGAAAGAACAAAATTTGAAGAGCAAACATTTCTGGCCCGGCATCAGCATAGATAGAGGAAACAATACGGCAAATTCTATAGAAGTAATTAACCAGATTATGACTGTGCGCGGTATGCTGCCAGAATCTATGGGAAATATTTTTTGGAGTGTTGGACCGCTATTAAAATATAAAGAACTTGCCGATACAATTGCGAAAGGACCATACAAAAAACAAGCTTTAATACCAGCAACTCCTTGGTTTAAAAATGAGCCGATTGCCGCTCCCAAAGTAACTGCTAAATTGGAAAACGGTAAAGCAAAAATTTCTTGGACTCACGAGAAGAGAGAGTCTGTTTTCAACTGGGTTGTTTATAAAAAGTATGGCGGCAGATGGAGTTATCAAATATTAACCAAAGACAAATCTTCTTACGAAACGCCGCTTGCTGCAGAACATAAATTCTTCAGCGATAGTGGAAGCGAACAAGTTAGAAAAATGGAATTGACCGAAATAGCAGTTTCTGCCGTTGATAGAATCAGCAACGAAAGCGAATTAATAATTCAAAAATTTAATAGATAAGATTTCTAGAAAATTTGAATCTTACTCGTAAAACAAATCGATATATTTAGTTTAGAATTAGTGGAAGAGTCTTAGCTGAACGCCCGTTAATTGCTAAATGGGCGTTCAGAATTACATTACTAATTGTTCTAATACCTCATATTTTTTTGCGGCACACTTTATTCTATTTAGCCGCACAAACTATATTTGCAAATCCACAGATAAATTTGGTTTGGAGATGTAATGAAGAGAATATTTTACTTTGCCGCCATAATATCAATATTTTTTTCCTCTTTCTTTTTTGCTCAAGAGAAACTTTCTTTTAATTACTACGGGGATAAAATTGCCTGCATAAACATAGGCAGCGAAAACACCTTTTCTTCCAGTGATATTGAGACATCTATTACCCAGTTAAAGGATAGCAGCACTGACGCAGTAATTTTGAGTTTATCTACCTTATCTAATTCTATTATAAGTTTAGATAAGAATGAAAACGTATTGAAACTTCTGGCACAATTTGCCAAAAGTGCAAGTAAGAATAATCTCTTTTTATTTGTTAATATTGATTTTTCACTCATCAGCAGGCTCAATACACTAGAAGATATAAAACACAATTTTAAACGTATGATTAAAGAAACCGAGCTTGATGGAATTTATTTTACTGGTATCGATTTCAGTTCAGAATCGAGTTACGAATTAATGGAAGATATTATTGTAGAAGCGATGATGATTAAACCGTTTCTATCTATTACTACAACTGTTGGGATACACAACAGCAACAGAGAATTTGTTAGTGAATTAATAGAGAAAGGAATTATAGATTTTCTCTTTGATGAAAAATCTGATTATTCAATAGCTGCAAATAAATCTATAAGTTCAAATAACGAAAAACTACTCCCGAAATACTTAAAAAGATTACAGCCGGATTTTTTCTATTCGCTTGATCTTTCAACAGCGGTAGATAAAAACATTTCTGAAGTTTTTATTCACGCATTAAATAAGACAAAGCTGCTCGGCTCAAACAAACGGCTCAAGTTCATTCTAACATCAAAAACAGATTCTATCAAAATCGGCGCTGGAAGTAAAACCATAAATATTTCTAAAGCAGATTGGGCAATTCCTTACAGCTATGTTTTGAATAAAGATAATTCTGTAAGACGCACCGGTAATTGGATTGAATTTAGAAGACCGTTTGAAAAAAGAACACAGAACAGCACATATAATTTACTTTGCCGTGCCAATTATCCATCATCAGTTTCTATAAATGGAAAAAGCGTAAAACAATACACAACCGGAATTTTCTTTAACAAAATTCAACTGAATGAAGGCTTAAATCAACTAAGAGCAGAAGCGAAAGATTCCAAAGATTCTTTAGTTATTTATGAAGATAGAGTTTATTACCAGCCAAAAACAGAAACCGCAGAGGACAACGCTTTACAAATTGATGAAACGACAATTAAGCCGGCAGTAAATCTAACGCTTACAGCCAAAGATTTTCTCATAATCTTTTTTAATGGAAGCAAAGGAGAGAAAGGAATTGTTAAAATAAACCCCGGCGGTAAAGTTTTTGAGTGCTTGAGAAAAGACAATAAGAATTCCAGCGCTTATCAAGTTCAAATTCCGCTTAAAGATTTTTCTAGAAATGAAGAACATTCTATAAAACTTATTCTGAAACCGGCTGATGAAAATTCAGAATTATCTCCTGTTGAAATTACTTTGAAGAATACTTTAGTTATAAAAGAAGAGGCAGATTTTCTTGCACTTGTTACAACTAACAAAAACTCTTTACTTAGTTACACACTTGCGCCAATAAGACTTGGTGCTCCGCTTAGAAATGAACTGCCTAAAGATGTTATCCTAAAAAGCATCGGAATTTTTGGAGACTATTACCGCATCCGCTTAAATGATACAGAAGAAGGTTACATCAGTAAAGAGTTTGTAAAAGAACTTCCAAGTAATACTCCTTTACCAAGTTATTTTATAAGTTCTATTTCATCTTATCCAACTAAAACAGAAGATGTTATAAAAATTCCTTATTTGGAAAATGTGCCTTACGATGTTTATCCCGATCCTTTACAAAAAAGAATTGTAATTAATTTGTACGGAGTTAAAACGAGCAGTACTTGGATAATT
This sequence comes from uncultured Melioribacter sp., assembly GCA_964575995.1. Classification (GTDB taxonomy): domain Bacteria; phylum Bacteroidota; class Ignavibacteria; order Ignavibacteriales; family Melioribacteraceae; genus Stygiobacter. The sequence goes on from CAZNTN010000030.1 coordinate 30,870, forward strand.
CACCAGAGCAATTTAAAATTCATAGAAGAAATAACTTGGCAGCAAGTTGATAAGGAGACTTACAGAATTTTTGTTAATCTAAAGACCGCCAAAATTTGGGGATACGAATTAAAGCCAAATGGAAAAGAATTGGTGTTCCGTTTAAAATATCCTCCAGTTTATAATCTGAAAAATGAAAAACCATTGAAGGGAATAAAAATTTCTATAGAAGCCGGGCATGGCGGAAACAACTCGGGCGCAATAAGTCTATCTGGAATTAAAGAAAAAGATATTAACCTTGATCTTAGTCTAAAACTCGAAAAACTATTTAAGAAATATGGCGCTGAAGTTCTACAAGTAAGAGACTCGGATAAAGATATGCTGCTTCTTGAAAAAAGAGATATTGCGACTGGCTCAGATGCAGATATTCATCTCAGCATACATGCAAACGCAAGTGAACCGGTAAATGAGTTCCTCGGAACATCGGGTACTTGCACTTTCTATCATAATCCGTTTTGGGCAAAGTTTTCTGAATCTGTTTTCGATAAATTAGTTGAGTTGAAACTTAAGCCGTTTGGTTCTGTTGGTTCTTTCAATTACAGAGTTACGAGAATGACTGAGATGCCTTCGATTCTTGTTGAGATGGCATTTATGTCTCACGCAGAAGATGAAGAAAAATTAGCCGATGTAAATTTCCGCGCTAAGATGGCTCAAAAGATCTATGAAGGACTAATCAGTTATTTGAAATACATGAAAGAATAAAAAATCTTTCGCGGAGACGCAGTTCTTTCTTTGCGACTTAGCGAGAAACAAAAAAAACATTTCGTAGAGACGCAGTTCTTTCTTTGCGACTTAGCGAGAAACAAAAACATTTCGTAGAGACGCGGTTCTTTCTTTGCGGCTTTGCGACTTAGCGAGAAACAAAAAACATTTCGTAGAGACGCAGTTCTTTCTTTGCGGCTTTGCGACTTAGCGAGAAACAAAAAACATTTCGTAGAGACGCAGTTCTTTCTTTGCGGCTTTGCGACTTAGCGAGAAACAAAAAACATTTCGTAGAGACGCAGTTCTTTCTTTGCGGCTTTGCGACTTAGCGAGAAACAAAAAAACATTTCGTAGAGACGCAGTTCTTTCTTTGCGGCTTTGCGAGAAACAAAAATATTATGAAATACTTAATTGGTTTAGACGGCGGCGGCACTAAAACAAAGTGCGTAATAACAGATTTGGAATTCAATCCGTTTTACGAATGTCAAGGCGGTCCATCAAACTTCCTAATCATCGGAACTGAAAAAGTTTCGGAAACTATTCTTGGTCTTGTACTCGAATGCGTCAGCAAATTAAATATCTCTGTTGAAGAAATTGCTTCCATATTTATTGGTACAACCGGTGCTGGAAGAATTAGCGATGCAGCTAAACTTAAAGATGATTTTACTGCTTACGCTTTATCCAAAGGATATACTTTCAACGCATTTAATGTAGACAGCGACGCAAGAATAGCTTTAGAAGGTGCTTTCTCCTGTAAAGCCGGATCACTTTTAATTGCTGGTACAGGCTCTGTAATTTTTGGCAAAGATTCTAAAGGTCAAATTTACCGAGCTGGAGGTTTTGGAAGACTACTTGGCGATGAAGGAAGCGGCAACACAATTGGAAGACGCGGATTGAATATGGTGTCAAAAGATTTTGATGGGCGCGGAGAAAAAACTGAACTTACTAAGTTGCTGAAAGAACATTTCGGAATTTCAGATGCCCAACAATTAATAACAGAAGTTTACCGTAACAATTTTGATATGGCTGCATTTGCTCCTAAAGTAATCGAGGCAGCTAAAAATGGTGATTCAGCAGCAACTAAAATTATAGAAGAAGAATCTGATGAATTACTTCTGCATGTTAAATCTATATTTAATATGATAGGCGAAGAATCTATGAAGCTCTGTCTAGTTGGCGGAACAATTACAACTGAAAATTATTACGCAGAAACGTTCAAAAGAAAAATTGAGAAGCTATTACCTAAAGTAAAAGTTATTGCCGCAGAAAACCCGCCGGAATTAGGCGCTGCGTTAATGGCTAAATCAATGATATAAAATTCAAATTATACCGGAGTTATCTAATGGCAATTCAAAAAGCAGAGAGCAGAAATCCGTGGGTTTGGGTTCCTTCACTCTATTTTACCGAAGCGATTCCTTATGTAATGGTTATGTCTGTTTCGGTAATGATGTACAAAAATCTAAATGTATCTAATGCAGATATCGCTTTCTATACCAGCCTTCTCTACTTTCCTTGGTTCTTAAAATTTTTGTGGGGACCATTTGTAGATATGTTCAAAACTAAAAGAAAGTGGACAGTTTCGATGCAGCTAATTGTTGCTGTTGCTCTTTTTGGTATCGCGGCAAGCTTAACTACAGAATCTTATTGGAGCTTAACTTTAATTGTCTTCGCTCTTATGGCGTTTGCTTCTGCCACGCACGATATTGCCGCAGACGGCTTGTATTTGTTAAGTCTTGAAGAAAAGCAGCAATCCGCTTTTGTTGGTGTGCGCTCTACTTTTTATAGAATTGCAACAGTTGTGGGTTCTGGTTTACTTGTTGTAATTGCCGGCGGACTCGCTCCAAGTTTAGGTTTCAAAAATGCCTGGTCTATAGTTTTTGTTTTCATTGGCTCTATTTTCTTTTTACTATTTCTGTATCACAAATTTATTCTGCCTTATCCAATTGAAGATAAAGGAACGTTAAAAGAGAAACTTAACAGCAAACAAATTGGCTTTATGATTGGCGGCTTTATTTTCTTTGCTGCTGCAATATATATTGCTTACTTATTTTTAAGCACTGCTCTTTCATTTGCCGGACTTTTAGCACCATGGAAAACTATAATTACTACAATTCTACTGGTTTTGATTATGGTATTTGTTTTCCGCACTTATGTTGCCTCTTTTGTTGAGAAGTTTGAAAAATCTGATAACAAGAACAGAATGCTTCTTCCTTTGATCGAATTCTTAAAAGCGTTTGTAATTTTTATGCAGAAGAAAGATATCTGGACAGTTTTGGGATTTCTTTTGTTGTATAGATTTGCAGAGTCTCAATTAGTTAAACTTGTTCAGCCTTTTCTTCTCGATCCGCGCTCCAATGGCGGCTTAGGTTTAACTACAAGTGAAGTAGGAATTGTTTACGGCACTGTTGGTATTATTGCTTTAACACTCGGCGGTTTAATAGGCGGTTACGCTATTTCTAAAAAGGGCTTAAAATTTTGGTTGTGGCCTATGGTATTTTTTATGAATGTTCCAAATCTCGCATTCGTTTATCTTTCAGCTTATCAACCAACAAGTTTTTTCCTAATTAACACTGCTGTTGCATTCGAACAGTTCGGTTACGGTTTTGGCTTCACTGCTTATATGATGTACATGATAATGATCTCTCAAGGCGAGCATAAAACAGCACACTTTGCTATCTGCACAGGAATTATGGCGCTTGGTATGATGCTGCCAGGTATGACAAGCGGCGCTATTCAAGAAGTAATTGGCTATGCAAACTTTTTCTGGTGGGTGGTTATTTCAACTATACCAGGTTTTATTGTTGCTGCGCTTATTAAAATTGACCCGGAATTTGGAAAGAAAAAAGCGGTATAAATATTTAATATTCTATGAGGAAAATTATGATAAAGAAAATATTTTTGATTCTAACGGCGCTGCTGAGCATTACTTCATTGGCTCAGGATAATAAGATAGATAAAGTAAACAAGATGATTGAAATTGTTAAGCAACAGTACGCACCGGATAAACGTGTAGCAGTTTTTCAAGTTAAAGCGGGCAATATTGATGGCTTAATTACTTTAACCGGTGAAACAAATCTTGCAGAAGCTAAAGAAAAATTGCTTGCCGCTGTTAAATCTGCCGGACTTAAAACTAATAATGAAATTAAACTTTTGCCCGCCGAAGAACTGCAAGGTAAAATCTACGGTCTTGTAAATTTATCTGTTGCTAACAACCGTACAAAACCCAATCATGCAGAAGAGCTTTCAACACAAACTTTACTTGGCACACCTGTCAAAATTCTTAAGAAAGCTCACGGCAATTATCTTGTGCAAACGCCGGATCTTTACATTAGCTGGGTAGATGATGATGGAATAACTCCACTTACAAAAGCTAAATTTGATGAGTGGCTGCATGCAGAAAAAATTATTTATCAAAAAGAGTTTGGCTTCACTTATTCCAAACCGGATGTAACTTCATTAAGAGTTTCCGATCTTGTTGCCGGGAACATCTTAGTAAAAATTGCAGATGAAGGTAATTTTACTAAGATAAAATATCCTGATGGAAGAACTGCCTTTGTAGAAAAAGCATTTTGCATGAATTACAAAGACTGGCTAGAACGAAAAATGCCAACCGGCGCAGATATAATTTCTACTGCAGAAAAATTTATGGGAGTTCCTTATTTGTGGGGAGGTACATCTTCAAAGGGAATGGATTGCAGCGGCTTTACAAAGACAGTCTATTTCTTAAATGGAATTGTTCTGGCACGCGATGCTTCACAGCAAGTTCTTAACGGCGTGCTTGTTGATACTCATAACGGTTTCGATAATCTTCAAACCGGAGATCTTTTATTCTTTGGAACACATGCTACAGATTCTACTAAAGAAAGAATTACTCACGTTGCAATTTATTATGGCAATTATCAATACATTCACGCCGCAGGTAGTATTAAAATAAATTCTTTTGATAAAAACACCGAAAACTTCAGCGAGTACAGACTCAAAAATTTTATAAGAGCAAAAAGAATTCTAAACTCTGCTGATAAAAATGGAATTATTTCTTTTAAGAATCATAAGTTTTATCTAGGAGAGTTTTAATGAAACAAAACAGAAGAGATTTTATTGTAAACACAGGGCTTGTAGGCGGCGTGCTTCTTACCGGGGGATTGAGTACTGAATCATTCGCAAAAAATTTTCATATCAAAAAAAAGAATTCGAAAATGAAACTTACTTTCAAACCTTATACGCTTGAGCTAAAACATGTTTTTACATTAGCAACAAGTTCCAGAACTACAACTCCGGTTATGCTAACTCAAATTGAATACGAAGGAATAACCGGATACGGCGAGGCTTCTATGCCTCCATATCTTGGTGAATCACAAGAAAGCGCCGCAAAGTTTTTATCCAAACTTGATCTTACTCAATTCAATAATCCTTTCGAGATTGAAAAAATTCTTGAGTACGTGGACGGCATTGATATACTTAATACCGCAGCTAAAGCTTCTGTTGATATTGCTCTGCATGATCTTGTGGGCAAAATGATAAAGCAGCCGTGGTATATAATTTGGGGTTACGAAAAAGAAAAAACTCCTTACACTTCTTTTACAATTGGAATTGATACAAAAGAAGTCGTAATCCAAAAAACTAAAGAAGCAGAGGAATATAAAATCTTAAAAGTAAAGCTCGGCAGAGATACTGATAAAATGATGATCGAAACAATACGCTCGGTTACCGATAAGCCGATTGTTGTTGATGTTAACCAAGGATGGAAAGACAAACAGTTTGCGCTGGATATGCTTTACTGGCTGAATGAAAAAGGTGTTAAGATGGTTGAGCAGCCAATGCCAAAAGAAAGTGTAGATGAAAATGCATGGCTTACAGAAAATAGCCCTCTCCCGACTTTTGGAGATGAATCTGTGCAGCGCATTCCAGATGTAATAAAAGCGCACGGAGTTTACTCCGGTATAAACATTAAGCTGATGAAATGTACCGGCCTGCGCGAGGCTCACAAAATGATTACACTCGCTAAATCTCTTAATATGAAAATTATGCTCGGCTGCATGGTAGAAACTTCATGCGCTATTTCTGCTGTTTCACAGATTTCATCGCAATGCGAGTGGGCAGATATGGATGGCGCTTTGCTGATTAAAAACGATCCGTTTGTTGGTACAAAGGTTATTAATGGCAGAGTAGTTTTGAATGACAGCCCCGGAATAGGTATTTCTAAAGTATTATCAAATTAATTATTAACTCGGGCAATGACAAAGTTCAAAGAAACATTCCGAATTGAGTCGGCAAGATTGAAAGAATGGGATTATTCAAGTCCATGGTGGTATTACATTACAATTAATACTAAAGACAATGTTGAATATTTTGGTAGAATTGAAAATGAAAAAATACTCTTGAATGAATTGGGGAGAATAGTAGAAGTAGAATGGCTGAAAACGAAAGAGCTAAGAGCAAACGTAGATTTAGATTGTTTTGTTGTAATGCCAAATCATTTTCATGGCATAGTTATAATTAATGGACCAGAAGTAGAGACGCATC
>CAZNTN010000031.1:0-36407 GCA_964575995.1 uncultured Melioribacter sp.
TAGGACATCGCCCTTTCACGGCGGTAATATGGGTTCGAATCCCGTTGGGGTCACTAACACTTCCTTTTGATTCACAGCTCACTTTTATTATTTTTCCGTTAAAAAACTGCTATGAAAGAAAACAATACTTACGTTACTACATTTTCAACTCAACCAGAATACAAAACAAGCGAACAAAAATTTAAGCCTAAGCTGTTCCCATCTTTGTATTTCTTTTCACGCTTGTTCCGAATTATTCTTTATTGCAACAGACAGGCAATGAAAGGAATCTATAATGATGTGCGTTGGGCTAACTCTTCTGCTGATGTTGCGAGCAGTATAGAAAATGCTGGCGTTAGACTGCATTTTGAGGGGCTTGATATTTTACACAATCTGAAAAGTCCTGTTGTTTTTATTGGTAATCATATGAGCACTCTCGAAACAATGGTACTGCCCTGTTTAATTCAACCGCATCGAAAAGTAGTTTTTGTTATTAAGCAGGAATTGGCAGAATATCCATTGTTTGGTAAAGTAGCTTTAGCACGAGATCCAATTTTAGTAGGAAGAGAAAACCCTAGAGAGGACTTAAAAGTAGTAATGGAAGAAGGTGCTGACAAACTATCTAATGGAAAATCTGTAATTATTTTTCCGCAGAAAACCAGATCCCAAATAATTGACGCTTCAACATTCAATTCATTAGGTGTTAAACTAGCCAAAAGAACAAATGTGCCGGTTGTTCCAATAGCATTGTTAACCGATGCTTGGGGCGTAGGTAAAGTAATTAAAGAATTTGGTAAAATTAATACACAAAAAACTGTTAGAATCTGTTTTGGAAACCCTATGGATGTAAAAGGTAAAGGCACAGCAGAACATCAGCAGGTTATCGATTTTATTTCTAATAAATTGATTGAATGGGGAAGAATGGATTTGGTTGTAAAGTAACAAAGCTATTACTTTACAAAAAGTCTTCCGCTTTTCAATTATCGGGTGCAAAGGCTGCCAAAAACTTGTAGCTTAACAATTACTTAACTATAGTTTAATGATTTCTTAACATTGGCTTAACTATTTCTTGATATACTTGTATACCACAAATAATGGAGATATCTATGAAGAGAAATGTTTTGTTCGCTGTTATAATTTTTGTTTTTGTAATTAAAATTTCTGCCCAGGAAGATTCATCAAAAGTTATTCCGGAAGAATTAAATGCTAAAATTGAAGAGTTGAAAGGTCAGGTTGAAGGATTGAACGAATCCTACTTGGAAACTAAATCTGCTGTTGATGCATTGAAAAAAATCAAGTTTTCCGGGTACATACAAACACAGATGCAATCTGCCGAAACTGGCGGTGCAGCAACTTTTGCTGGAGGGAATTTTTCTGCCGGTATTCATAACAGAATAATGATACGGCGCGGAAGACTGAAACTAACATACGACAATGACTTAACGAACATGGTTTTGCAAATTGATGCAACTGAAAGAGGACTTGGATTGAAAGATGCGTTTCTGTTGCTCAAAGAACCTTGGTTAAAATCATTTGCATTAAAAGGCGGTGTGTTCGATCGTCCTTTCGGTTTTGAAATCGGTCATAGTTCATCAAGCAGAGAAACTCCAGAGCGTTCAAGAATGTTTCAAACTTTATTCCCTGGCGAAAGAGATTTAGGCTTAAGTGTTGAATACTCGCCTTATTTACCTTTTGAAAATTTTTTAGGCTACTTCAACTTCAAGGCTGGTTTATTTGCAGGCAACGGAGTTAGTGTAGAAGTAGATAACAAAAAGGATTTTATTGGGAGATTAGGATTTTCATTACCTTTTTATGAAGAAAATCTTGCGATAGACGGAGGTATTTCTGTTTACAGCGGCGGTGTTAAGCTTGCAGCAGGCAAATCAATTTTTACGGTAGATAACCCCACATCGGCTGCTGCAAATCTAAAGTCGGCTTATGCGGAAAGAAACTATTTAGGGTTTGATTTACAGTTATACTATGCTTTTCCATTATTAGGAAATTTTTCTTTACGAGGCGAGTACATTAGCGGAAAGCAGCCAGGAGGCAGTTTATCAAGTTCTACTTCTCCAATCTCGCTCCAAACTGGAGATCTTTATTTGAGAAATTTCGCGGGTTATTATCTAAATTATATACAGAACTTAGGTGATAAAAACCAGCTTGTGTTAAAGTATGATGTTTATGATCCTAACACAGATGTTGAAGGTGATCAGATTGGAGCTTTTGCGGCTTCTAAGCTTGGTTCGGGAGATATTAAGTATTCTACTCTTGGTATTGGTTTTATTCATTACTTAGATGATAATATAAAATTTGTACTATATTATGATAACGTTAGTAACGAAACGACTTCAAAAATATCTGGTTTTAATGCAGATTTGAAAGACAATGTATTAACATTCAGGATACAATATAAGTTCTAAGTAAATTTAACAGTTTGTTAACATCAACTTGTTATAATAATTATCAATTTTGAATTAGAAAAAGAGGAAAGAATGAAAAAAATTATTGTTTTGTTAGTTTTTGCTGCTATGGCGTTTGGTTTTAGAAATGATAATAAAGTTATCACCGTAAAAGGTTCCGATACAATGGTAATTTTAGCTCAGCGCTGGGCAGAAAAATATATGGAAACTCATCCGGATGTTACAATTCAGATTACCGGCGGTGGTTCCGGTGTTGGTATTGCAGCACTGATTAACGGCTCTACAGATATTGCAAATGCTTCCCGTCCTATGAAACCTTCCGAAAGAGAAAAACTTAAACAGCGTTACAATTCTTTAGGTGTTGAAGTTAAAACTGCTAAAGATGGATTAAGTATTTATGTTAATGATAAGAATAGCGTTAAAGTATTAAGCGTTCAGCAAATTAAAGATATTTACACAGGTAAAATTACTAACTGGAAAACTTTAGGCGGCAGAGATGCAAAGATTATAGTTTACGGGCGCGAAAACAGTTCTGGTACTTATGTGTATTTTAAGGATAATGTTTTAGGAGGAGATGATTTTACATCATTTATGCAAAGTATGCCCGGTACATCTGCAGTTGTAAATGCGGTTGTTAAAGACGCCAATTCAATAGGTTTTGGCGGCGCTGCCTATGCAAAAGGAATTATTATGGTTGCTGTTAAAAAAGATGCTAATTCTAAAGCATTTGAACCTACTGAAGAAAACATTAAAAATGGTAATTATCCAATTACACGTTTTCTTTATCTATATTTGAAAAGCAGGCCTACAGGTGAAGTTAAAGAATTTATAGATTGGATTTTAAGCGCCGAAGGGCAGTCAATAGTTTCCAAAGTTGGATATTTCCCGGTAAAATAATTGAAGACAGAAAAAGAGATTGCACAAAAAAACTCACTCCGCCGAAAGTTTCGGTTAAGTGAGTTTTTTGCCGAGTACATAATAAAAAGTATTGCGTTTTTATCTTTTGCAATGATTATACTGATCTTTGTATTCGTATTCAAAGAAACGCTTCCAATTTTTTCACCGGATTATGAAACCAAATCAAATCAAGAATTTCTTCAATCAGAAACATACGGTGATGAACCCGGTACAGCTTCGCCAGATCAACAGATAAGCGATTACTCATCACTGCTTGGTGTGAGAAAGGATATAGCCGATTTAGATAATTTAACTGGAAAAGAATGGCAGCCGGTTGGTGAAGAGCCTAAGTACGGGCTAATTCCTATTGTTGTAGGAAGTTTGAAAGTAACTTTGATAGCAGTTTTTATAGGTGCACCTTTAGCAATTCTTGCCGCTATATTCTCCGCCTTGTTTGCCCCTAAGAAAATTAAAGAACTCATTAAACCTGCCGTAGAACTTTTAGCAAGTTTTCCTTCTGTAGTTGTTGGTTTTTTTGCTTTAGTTACATTAGCAACTTTTTTACAAACAATGTTTGGCTGGACATTTCGGCTAAACTCTTTTGTAGGCGGTCTTGCTATGGCTCTTGCAGTTATTCCAATTATTTACACTGTAACCGAAGATGCAATAACTGCTGTACCAAAGTATATGAAAGAAGCAAGTTTTGCTTTAGGCGCAAATAAATGGCAAACAGCTTTGTTTGTTATTTTACCTGCTGCAACTCCCGGTGTTTTTGCAGCATTACTTTTAGGTTTTGGCAGAGCATTTGGTGAAACAATGATTGTACTAATGGCTACCGGAAACGCGCCACTTACTTCTTTTAATCCTTTTGAACCAGTTAGAACTCTTTCTGCTACCATTGGTGCAGAAATGGCTGAAGTAGTTTTTGGTGATACTCACTATACTGTTTTATTTCTTATTGGTTCATTACTCTTCATTGTTACTTTTTTAATTAATGCAATTGCAGAGTTTTACGTTCGCGCTAAACTGATGAAAAGGTTTAGAGGTGAGTAATGAATAATAAGCTGCTCGGCAAATCACTCATCGTTTTTTCCTTCCTATCGGTTGTTCTTATAATTTCGGCTTTACTCTTTATGCTTTTAGAAATTTACCTCGGCGGAAGATCTTATTTAACTTGGGAATTTTTTACACAGCCGCCGAAAGAAGGAATGACTGCAGGCGGTATTTTTCCGGCTATTGTGGGAACAGTTTTACTTGTTATAATTATGTCGGTTGCATGCATTCCTATTGGTACAATTACTGCAATTTACCTTAACGAGTATTCAAACAAGAAATCTGTTTTTACCAGAATGATTCGCTTTGCTGTAAATACATTATCTGGCGTTCCTTCTATTGTTTTTGGTTTATTTGGATTAGGTTTTTTTATCCAGTTTGTAGGTTCTGGTATGGATAAAATCTTTACACCAGATGGCGAGTTAAATTGGGGGCAGCCTAATATTCTTTGGGCAAGTATGACTATGGCATTCTTAACTATTCCTATTGTAATTGTGTCTGTAGAAGAATCTTTAAAAGCAGTACCAGATGATTTACGCGCCGGCAGTTTAGCGCTTGGCGCAACTAAATGGCAAACAATAAGAAAAATAGTTATCCCTAATTCACTATCCGGTATTCTTACTGGTTCAATTTTAGCTATCGGGCGTGGAGCCGGAGAGGTTGCACCAATTTTATTTACCGGCGCAGCATACTTTCTTCCTCACCTACCAAGCGAACTAACTGATCAGTTTATGAATCTCGGCTATCATATTTATGTGATGACAACCCAATCAACTAATGTTGAGGCTACTAAGGGAATTCAGTATGCCACTGCTTTTGTTTTATTATTATGTACATTTTCACTTTCCTTTACAGCTATTGTTATAAGATATAGATTTAGAAAAAAATTAACCTCTTAGGATTGTTTAATGATTGAAGTCCCGAAAATAATTACAGAAAATCTTGATCTTTATTACGGAACCAAGCAGGCTTTGAATGGAATTACTCTTTCTATTCCGCCAAACAAAGTTACTGCTTTAATAGGTCCTTCCGGCTGCGGTAAATCTACTTACCTGCGCTCTTTAAATAGAATGAACGATTTGATTGATGGAGTGAAGATTGCTGGCAAAGTTTTAATTGATGACATCGATATTTATTCTTCCGAAATAGATGTAGTTGAACTCAGAAAAAAAGTTGGAATGATTTTTCAGAAATCTAATCCCTTTCCAAAATCTATTTATGAAAATGTTGCATTTGGACCAAGAATTAACGGCATTAAAGAAAAAAGAAAATTAGATGAGATAGTAGAAACAAGTTTATCACGCGCTGCACTTTGGAACGAAGTTAAAGATGATTTAGGCAAAAGCGGTCTTGCTATAAGCGGCGGTCAGCAGCAGCGTTTGTGTATTGCACGCGCCTTAGCTGTTGAACCCGAAATTCTCCTAATGGATGAGCCAGCAAGCGCACTCGATCCTATTTCTACTACTAAAATTGAAGACTTAATATTTGAATTAAAGAATAACTACACCATCATTATTGTTACTCACAATATGCAGCAAGCTGCTCGGGTAAGCGATTTATGCGCCTTCTTTTATATGGGAGATTTAATTGAGCTATCCGACACAAAAAAAATGTTTACTGCACCAGATAAAAAACAAACTGAAGATTATATCCGCGGAAGATTTGGATAAGAGAGGAAGCTATGCAAGAACGTTTTAAGCTAGAAATTGACAATCTAAAAACTAATCTCATCAGAATGGCTTCTGTTGTAGATGATATGGTTGAAAGTGCAATTTATTCACTCGAAACAGGAGATATCGAGTACTGCAAGGGCATCAAAGCAAAAGATTTGGAAGTTGATGCGTACGATAACTTAATTCAAACCCAATGTGAAAACACTTTGGCTTTATTTACTCCTTTTGCTAGCGATTTACGTTTTGTTATGTCTGTTCTTATGATAAACAATCAGTTAGAACGATGCGGTGATATTGCTGTAAACATTGCCCAAAGAGTTAAAAAAACTACTGCTTATAGTGCACTAATTAAAGAATCGCAAATTTTAGAAGAAGCACAACGCGCTCGCGATATGTTAAAAAAAGCTATCGATTCTTTTATTCATAACAATAATGAGCTTGCAAATGAAGTTTTAAACAGCGACGAAGAAGTTGATAGGCTGAACAAGCATAATTTCAAGTTTTTGGTTGCTAAAATGCAGGCTGATAGCTCAATAATTGAAGCCGGAGCGCACCTTTTAATTCTTACTAGACAGATAGAAAGATTAGCAGACCACGCTACCAACATTGCAGAAAATTTAGTCTTTTTTATTGAGGCAAGGGTTGTTACACACTATAAAAGATTGAATAAACCAACAAAGGAATAGGTTTGCCGATTCATAAAACAGACTTATTTTAAAAAATTTACACATTTGAATAGTCAAAATTTTGCTTCCTTTTTGTTCATTTATTATCTTGTGAACAAGAACGTTCATAAGAGTAGGTATGTCAATAATAAAACCCAAAAAACTGAAAAACGGAGATGTTATTGGAATAATTTCTCCGGCATCCTCACCAGAAGACCTTTCCAGAATAGAACGAGGAGTTAATTATTTACAAAAACTCGGTTACAGAGTTGAAGTTGGAAAATATGTAGGCACTAAAGAAGGTTATTTAGCTGGTTCAGATCAACAGCGGATTGATGATCTTCACGATATGTTCAGACGCAAAGAAATTAATGCAATTTTTTGCATTCGAGGCGGCTATGGTTCCGGCAGACTTCTCGATAAAATTGATTACAGCCTAATCAAAAAAAATCCTAAAATTTTTGTTGGATACAGCGATATTACTTCGCTTCAGACAGCTTTTTATACTAAAACCGGCTTAGTTACTTTTGCTGGGCCAATGGTTGCAGTAGACTTTCATGATGAAGTAAGCGCTTTTACAGAAGAAGTATTTTGGCGTACAATAACTTCTGATAAAAAAGTAGGTAAACTCAAAAATCCCCGCAATGAAAAATTCTTTACTTTGTGCAAAGGAAAAGGTGCAGGCAGATTATTGGGCGGAAATCTTACAGTTCTTTCTTCCTTAATTGGAACAGAGTACTTTCCAAAATTGAAGGATTCTATTCTACTAATAGAAGATATTAACGAAGCTCCTTATAGAATTGATAGAATGCTCAATCAGCTTAGACTTCTAAAGGTCTTTAAGCAATTAAAAGGTGTTATTTTAGGTCATTTTGTTGATTGTGTAGAAATGGACCCTTCAAAGAGTACATTCTCTCTTAATGAGGTGGTAATTGAATACTTCCAAAAGAAATTAAAACTTCCGGTATTATACAATGTTAAGCATGGTCACATCAAGGACAACATAACAATTCCGTTTGGAGTCAAATGCTCGTTAAATGCTTCTTTAGGTACAATAGATATTACTGAAAGTGCGGTAAGTTAAGCAGCCGCACTTTCTCTCAATTTTTCCAGTTTTGGAAGAATAGCCTCAAACCTTCTCTCTTTTAAGAAAATACATCCCCTTCACTTCGTTTTTAACCTAAATCAGTATTGTACAAGTGGTATAATTATTGACGAAAGTACATTGTTCTCAAAATGGAAGAAAAAATGGAATTTATAGATGAATCGAAAATTTTTTCACTGATTGAAGATAAAAAGTTATACAGTGCAGAACTACAGAAAGAAATTTTGCAAAAATCTAAAGAAGCAAAAGGTTTAACGCTGCAAGAAAGTGCTGCTTTGTTAAATATTGTTGATCCTCTTCTTTTGGAAGAAATGTATCACACAGCAAAAGAAGTTAAAGAAAAGATTTATGGTAATAGATTAGTACTTTTTGCGCCCCTATATGTAACAAATCTTTGCGTAAACAACTGTATGTATTGCGCTTTCAGGAGAGATAATAAAGAACTTACCAGAAAGAGTCTAACAATTGATGAAGTAAGACAGGAAACAGAATTCTTGGTAGGGCAGGGGCATAAACGAGTACTTCTAGTTTGCGGAGAGCATCCGCAGAAAACCAACATGAAGTTTTTAGGCGAATGCGTAAAAACTATTTACAATGTAAATGTGAAAGGTGGAAACATACGCCGCGTTAATGTAAACGCTGCACCAATGAGTGTCGAGGATTTTAAAACTCTTAAAACTTTTGGAATTGGCACTTATCAGTGTTTTCAAGAAACATATCATTACAATACATACATACAAATGCATCCAGATGGACCAAAGCGCAATTATGCCTGGCGCTTGTATGCAATGGATAGAGCATTAGAAGCCGGAATAGATGATGTAGGAGTTGGTGCGCTGTTTGGTTTAACCGATTGGAGATTTGAAACTTTAGCCCTGCTTAGTCACGCTTTTAACCTCGATCATAGATTTGGAATTGGCCCGCATACAATGTCCGTTCCTCGTTTAGAGCCTGCATTTAACGCTCCGGCAGCACACAAACCTCCTTTTGCTGTTGATGATGCAGACTTTAAAAAATTGATTTCTGTTATTCGTCTTGCTGTACCATATACAGGAATTATTTTATCAACACGAGAACGTGCAGCACTAAGAAGAGAGCTTTTTGCAGTAGGCGTTTCTCAAATAAGCGCTGGCAGCAGAACTTCACCTGGTGCTTATAAAGAATCTCAAGAGAGCTTAAGAGAGCACGAAATGGAACAATTTCAGCTTGGGGATCATCGGACACTTGATGAAGTTGTTAAAGATGTTTGCGAACTTGGTTATATGCCGAGTTTCTGCACAGCTTGCTACCGAAGCGATAGAACCGGCGATAGATTTATGGAATTTGCAAAGAACGGTACAATTAACCTGATGTGTGTGCCTAATGCTATTTCTACTTTCCAAGAGTACACTAATGATTTTGCCGCAGATGGCACAAAAGAAACTGCCGAAGCATTTATTAAAAGCGAAATGGAAAAGTTAGAAGGTGCTACTAAACATAAAACCGAGAAAATGGTTAAACGAGTAAATAACGGCGAAAAGGACGTTTTCTTTTAATTATGAATTTGCATGAACTTTTACATAAAGAAGATTTAACACGCAGCGAAATAATTTTTCTTCTAAATCTTAAAAATAATGATGATTTGAAATTGTTGTACGCACGTGCAGATCAGGTGCGATCGAAGTATTGCGGTGATGAAGTTCACCTTCGTGGTATAATTGATATTTCTAATTTCTGCGAACAAAATTGTGTTTACTGCGGGCTTCGCCAAGATAACCACTCTTTGCCCCGCTTTAGGATGACACCCGAAGAGGTTATAGAGACTGCACGCGTAATTACTAATCTCGGTATTTTTACTATTGTTATTCAATCTGGAGAAGATGCCCATTTCGATTCCGACATTATTTCTTATATCATTTATCAGATAAGGCAAAAATCCAATGCTGCAATTACGCTTAGTTTGGGCGAAAGAACTTTTGATGAATACCGTGCTTGGAAAATTGCAGGTGCAGATAGATACCTTCTCAAACATGAAACAGCAAATCCAAAACTTTATGAAACTTATCATTTTAAGCAGCAGCTTTCCGAGCGAATAGAGCATTTGAAATTTTTGAAATCGATCGGTTATCAAATTGGCTCGGGTAATTTAATCGGGCTTCCTTTGCAAACAGTTGAAGATTTGGCAGATGATATTCTTCTTTGTAAATCTCTCGATTTAGATATGGCTGCATTTGGTCCGTTTATTCCATCACCGCAAACACCATATCACAGCAAAAATATTGGTGAAGCTGAACTAACATTGAAAGTAACTGCTGTTGCAAGAATTGTATTGAAAAAAGTTCACATACCCGCTACAACCGCATTAGATACAATTGACCCGTTGGGACGCGAAAAAGGACTAACTGCCGGAGCTAATGTTGTTATGCCCGATTTAACACCATTTCCATACCGCGAGCAGTATAAAATCTATCCCGGCAAACGAGGAAGCACAGACGATCCGCTTGTTAGCACAGACCGTCTTAAAAAAAGAATTGAAGCATTGGGCAGAAAAATTTCTTACAAACGGGGCGATTCATTAAAGATGGATGTTTAACCCAGATTTGTAATTAACAACATATTCTAAAACTGCAATATATAAAGCAGCAACACTTTCAGGTTAGGCTATATCTTTCAGTACAAACTTTCTTGCAAGCTGAATGCCTTAACGCAGAAGCAAATTACTAATTAGAATAATGGTGTAAACTTAGCTTTGGTGTTTCTTTAAAATGATTGTGCGTAGTTGTATCGTTTTTCTGTTTCTATATGTTTTTTTAGAAACCAGCTTACAATCGCGCCAGCTCGTTCGTCCTCTTTCTGGATGAATTGAACCTTGCCTGTAATTCAAATTGTTCAAAAACGAAAAGTTCTCAGTTCTAAAAGTTGAGAAGCTGCTTTTGTTAGTTACAAATTTTTCAAAAGTCTCATTTGATGTATATTTACGCGGTAAAAAAAGTTAAGGGACGTACAATGAACAAAATCTTTTCCTTGTTGTTAGTGGTTGTATTTTTGGGTGCATGCAGTACCAATAAAGATAGAGACACATTTACCGAAGCTGAAGCGAAATACAACGCAAAAAAGTATGAAGAAGCTTTAGCAGATTATAAATTGATTGTAGAGGAGTATCCAACCAGCGATTTTGCATTGAAAAGTTTAATGAAAATAGGCTCTATGTACCAAATGTTCTTAGTGCCTAATGTAGAAACTCAAGAATCGAACAAGAAAGCTGTTGAATACTACAGAGAGTTATATAAGAATTTCCCTAATTCTGAAGATGCACCTAAGGCGTTGTTGATGGCAGGGTTTATTCTTGCAAATAACTTAAACAAGCTTGATGAAGCAAAAATTACTTACCAAACTTTTCTTGATAAATATCCGAAACACGAACTTGCTGCACCAATAAAATTGGAATTGGATAATCTTGGTAAAACTCCAGAAGAGATTTTACAAAACAAGCTTTCTTCGGCAAATAGAAATTAGTTTAATAGAGACACGCCGATTAATTTAGTATAGTCACGCCGAGCGAAGGTGAGGCGTGGTAGAAGAACTTACAATGGCAGTTAAAGCAAAAGAATTTAGAAAATATCTTGATCCTTCAGTGGTATCGAAACTTAAAACACTTGAGCTTCGTGCACGTATGGTTGTAGAAGGTTTTATGGTTGGACTTCACAAAAGTCCATATCATGGATTCAGCGTAGAGTTCAGCCAGCACAGACCTTATATGCAAGGCGATTCTCTTAAAAATGTTGATTGGAAAGTTTACGCTAAAAGCGAAAAGTATTTCATTAAACAGTTTGAAGAAGAAACAAACCTGATTAGCAGCATTTTTCTCGATGTTAGCAACTCCATGAATTTTAAGTATGATGCGAAAGTAACCAAGCTCGATTATGCTGCAAATCTTGCCGCTGCTTTATGTTATATTATGATTAACCAGCAGGATTCTGTTGGCTTGGTTACTTATTCCGATACGATTCAAAGCTATTTATCTCCTAAATCCAACCGTATTTATTTAACAAATCTACTTACAGCCCTTGCACATGCAAAGCCTGTTGGCAAAACTAAGTTCAACCGATGCTTGGAAAGCGTTGCAGAGAAAATTAAAAAACGGGGGCTTACTATTATTATCTCCGATTTCTTTGACGATATAGAAACAACAATTTCGGCATTAAAGAGAATCCATTTTAAGAAAAACGAAGTTATAGTTTTCCAAATTCTTGATCCTATTGAAAAGAGCTTTGGCTTTGACAGAGATGCAATTTTTGTTGATTTGGAAAGCGGCGAAAAGCTGACTTCTCAGCCGCATCACATACAGAAAGCTTATCAAGAAGCTATGAGAGAATTCCTTGGCAGAATAAAAACAGAGTGCTTAAATCTTGGAATTGAATACAATCTGATTGAAACAACCCAGCCGTTCGATAAAGCGTTGATGTCTTATTTTTCTAAGAGAGGAAAACTTTGTTAGCTGTTGAAGTACTTACTTGGTGCATGAGTTCTTGAGAGGAAAAAGTAAGACGTGCAAAGTGAAGCCTCAGAAGTGAAAAGCGATATTGAAGAATGAAAAAGGAAATGTGAAAACAATGAAACAAAAAGATGCTAAACGAGTTCCTGAGTTTTAGAATAATTGCTGCGGTAATCTTGAGTTTAATCAAAGCTGTATAAAACCAAAATCTGGCTTAACAGTAATACTAACATATTATTGATACTATATCTTTTCGTGGTTAGTTTTGTGCATCGGAAAACAAACGGATACTAGATGGCATTGAAAGCTGCATCACTTCTTATAAATGCAAATGTACTTCAAATTTTCACTCCTACTATTGCTGCGAAGATATTTTTTTACGTTACATTCATTTTATTTTCTTCATCTTTAACGGCGCAAACTCAGAAGAGCACTTTGTTTATGGCTCATTATATGCCTTGGTATCAGAGCAAGGATTATAGCGGCGTTTGGGGCTGGCACTGGACCATGAATTATTTTAACCCAAACAAAATTAGTTCTTCCGGGCAGAGAGAAATTGCATCCAAATATTATCCGGTTACCGGACCATACGATAGTAGTGATCCTGATATTTTAGAGTATCAAGTTTTGCTTATGAAGTTAAGTGGTATAGATGGAGTTTTGGTAGATTGGTACGGCGATGAAAATTATTATGATTACAGTATGATTAACAAGAACACAGGTTCTCTATTTAATTGGATTAAGAGAGCCAGCCTAAAGTTTGCTATAGTTTACGAAGACCAAACTATTAAGCATATGGTAAATGGCGGAAAAATTACTCCGGCTAATGCTAAAACTTATGCGACAAAAGCTATCAATTATATTTATACAAATTGGGCAAATACAAATAATTATTTAAAGAAAGATAGCCTCCCTGTTCTGCTAACTTTTGGTCCACAATACTTTTCAACAAGCAGCGATTGGGAAGCGATATTCATCGGGTTGAATCCTAAACCGTTATTTATCACTTTGGATAATATTTTGAGCCCGGTTGCCAGCGGAGCTTACCCTTGGCCTCCGATGAGCAGGTCTGTTAATGGAATTCTTTCTCAAACAAGTTTGAATACTTATTTAGCACAGTTTTATCAAAAAGCGGCTAATTGGAGTTATAAGGTAGGTGGTGCATTTCCTGCATTTAATGATATTTATAAAGAAGCCGGCGTTGGCAGCAGTTACGGTTTTCTCGATCCCTTAAATGGTTTTACATTCAGCTCTACTTTAGAAAGAGCAGTGAGTCAAAACTGCGATGTTATTCAATTAATAACTTGGAACGATTACGGCGAAGGAACAATTATAGAACCAACTGTTGAGTTTGGTACTGCTTATTTAGAAAAAATTCAAGAGGTAAGAAAGCGTTCTATTGATTCAACTTTTATTTATAACAAAAATGATTTAGAACTCCCGCTTAGAATATTTAAACTTCGTAAAAATTCTGAATGGTCATTGTTCATAAGCAAAAGTTTAGATGATGCTTTTCAATTCATAATCAATAATGATCTTCAGCAAGCAAAAAAAGTAATTGATAGTTTATCTATTATTACAAAAGTTGAAACAGAAGCAATTCATACTTCTTTCGAGCTTTATCCTAATTACCCAAATCCTTTTAACCCGGAAACAACAATAAAATATACAATTCCAACAAACCTAAAAGGTGAAATGGCAAACGTAACGCTAAAGGTGTATGACGTTCTAGGAAGAGAAGTAGCAACATTAGTGGATGGATACAAACCAGCCGGAACATATTATTCTCAATTCTCAATTCTCAATTCCTCGTCGCCCTCAATGCGAGTCGGAGTAGGTCAATTAACAAGCGGAGCTTATTTACTTGTATTGCAGGCTGGTGGTTATCAAAAAACCCGGAAACTTTTACTAATAAAATAAATCTTAATATAATAGTGAGAAATAATAATGAAATTTATCGGGAAACTTACTTTACTATTTATCATGTTTAGCACATTTGAAATTATTGGTTCATCTTCAATTTATTCACCAGGCAAAATCCTTAGACTTGATTTTCAGTTACTGCCGGATGGAACGCCCTCTTATTCATTAAGCAGAAAAGGAGTAAAAGTAATTCAAACGAGCGAGCTTGGTATCTTCTTGCGGGATTCTGAACAGCTTAAGAATGGTTTCTCGATAATTAAAACCGATTCGGTTTTAGTTGATAATTCTTGGAACCCGGTTTGGGGAGAAGTGAAAACTATTCGTAATAATCACCTTGAATTGAAAATTACATTACTTCAGAAAGAAACCGAAAGGCAGATTGATCTCACTTTTCGTCTTTTTGATGAAGGCTTGGGTTTTAGATACGAATTCCCAGCTCAGAAAAATTTAACATACTTCATAGTCAGCGATGAGCAAACTCAATTCAATTTAGGCGAAGACCATTTAGCATTTTGGATTCCCGGAGATTTCGATTCTAACGAGCATATGTACAGCAAAACACTACTTAGTAAAGTTGATGCTAACAAAGGCGCAAGTGCCAGTGAAATTTCTACAAAAAGAATTATTGGCAGAAATTATGTTCAATCACCTTTAATGCTTAAATCTGTAAATGGTTTGTACATAAACATATTTGAAGCAGCCTTGATAGATTATTCTGCAATGCATTTAGAAATAGACCAGCAAAAATTTGTAATAAAGGCTCATCTAACACCAGATGCTTTAGGTAACAAAGCATATATGCAAACGCCTTGCAAAACACCTTGGCGCACTGTATTAGTTAGTGATAAAGCCGTAGATATTTTAGCATCTAAAATGATTTTGAATCTCAATGAACCATCGAAAATTGAAAATACAGAATGGATTACGCCAATGAAGTATATTGGCATTTGGTGGGAAATGCATATTAATAAATCAACTTGGAATTACGCCGATGCAGGCAACATAAAACTAAAAGGTTTTGATTGGGACTCTCTTAAACCTAATGGAAGGCATGGCGCTACTACTGCCAACACAAAACGATATATAGATTTTGCCGCTAAGTATGGCTTTGGCGGAGTATTAATAGAAGGCTGGAATGTTGGCTGGGAAGATTGGTTCGGTCAATGGAAAGAGGAAGTATTCGATTTTGTTACCCCTTATCCAGACTTTGATGTTGCCGAACTAAGTAAATATGCGAAATCAAAAAATGTAAAACTGATTATGCACCACGAAACTTCTGCATCAGTTACAAATTACGAACGGAGAATGGACGAGGCTTTTGCTTTCATGAAAAAGTATGATTATCCCGCTGTTAAAACCGGTTATGTAGGAAGAATTATTCCGCGTGGTGAATGGCACGATGGGCAATGGATGGTTCAACATTATGTTAGAGTTGCAGAGAAACTTGCAGAAAACAAATTAATGCTGAATGCTCACGAACCGGTTCGTCCAACCGGTTTGCATCGAACATATCCAAATTGGCTTACTTCTGAAGCAGCTCGCGGTAACGAGTTTAATGCATGGAGTGTTGGCAATCCGCCCGATCATGAAACAATTCTTCCTTTTACTAGGCTGCTTGGCGGACCAATGGATTATACACCGGGTATTTTTCAAACAAAAATGAATCATTACGATGAAAATAAAAATGAACAAGTACATACAACTCTTGTTAAGCAATTGGCGCTTTTTGTAACTATGTATTCTCCTTTGCAAATGGCTGCAGATTTACCAGAGAATTATGAAAAGCATCTTGATGCTTTTCAATTTATTAGAGATGTGGCTGTTGATTGGGATGATTCGATTTACTTAGAAGCTGAACCGGGAGATTATATTTCTGCTGCTCGAAAGGCTAAAGGAACTAATAATTGGTTCGTTGGAGCAATTACAGATGAAAATGAAAGGCAAACAACTATCTCTTTAGATTTTTTGGATAAAGACAAAACATATACAGCTACAATTTATGCGGATGCAAAAGACGCTCATTGGGAAAAAAATCCAATGGCTTATGAAATCACTAAACAAAAAGTTACATCTAATGACAAACTGAATTTGCGTTTAGCTCCTGGCGGAGGCTGTGCAATCAGTATAATTGAATTAATACAATAATTAGTGGTGCTCTAAACTCGCCTTTTGGCTGACTGGTTTATCTGCGTTGTACCAAAAATCGAGACGGGATTAACTCCTGCAAGCAGTGTAAGATTTTAATAGTCTTTGCAGTTTAAATCTCCTTAACTCACATTACGCAGAACCTGTTTTGATGACGTTAAAACCTTTCTTACGTAAGGTAAGTTAATAAGTACTTGTTCTTGATCTTGTTCTTTTTAAAATCTCCCCCAAAATTTGCACACAAAATATCGCAAATCGAAATGGCAGCAGTGCCTAATGCGGGAGCTGGGCGATTATTTATAAAATTTCGGGTTAATTTTTACGTAACGTTAATTAAAGAAGCAATAAGAAGACTGGTTAACAACTTTAACTTGCGTCTTGGCAGAAACCTCTTTTTTTCTCGAAGAGCCGCTAAGCCGCAAAAATTATTGAAGTTACGTTCTGCGGAAACCTGTTTAAGCCGTTAAGACTTTCTTGCGTAAAGTGAATCTTTAATAAAATATTTAGAATAAATGCTTACTGATTGAGGGCTTGTTAAGCAATTTTCCTAACAGCCTAAGGCAGATAAAGAAATGTTGAACAAATTCTAAAAGAAGTTGAGTAACGAGGTCCCTTTAACGAACATACTTTTTAATATAGACGATGAGAAGTAAAATATTTTTAATCACAGATTTGACACTTACTAAGTTTTATAATTACAGCTATTGGCACGTTGGCATACAGGCAAAAATTATTACTAAAGAGAAATCCTAATTAAAAATTAGGATTAAACTATTACTATATTTGAGTAAAATCTTTCTAACAAACAAGGTGAATTATGGCAGCAGAAAAAACAAATTTGTTAACAGCCGGTGCAATTGCAAAAGAACTTGGTGTTTCAGGCACAGTAGTTTCTAAAGCAATTAAGTCATTAAATATTCAGCCGGAAATGAAAAAGGGTGTATGCAGTTATTATTCAAAAGATGTTTTAAAGAAAATTAAGACATCAATAAAATAAAACAACACCCGAAAAATATTTGGCGTTTATTGAGAAGAATACGAAAGAGGTTGTTCAAAAAGTTTAATGAGTAATTCCGAGTGCAGCTATTGCATAGCTCAGTTACCTGTAAAATACTTTTTTGACAACCTCGCTTCTTCGGTAATGAACATTTGAATTTTTTATTGATAGTTTGATAGTTAATCATTCTATTCAAATTGTTTTAAGATTATGAGATAGTTTAGAATATATGTCTATTGACTGCCGCAAATGTTTGTATTTCAAAGTTACATGGGAAAAGAATCATCCTTACATGTGTAAGGCTTTTGGTTTCAAGTCCCTTGATATGCCTTCAACGCAAGTTTACAAATCCGCCGGAAGAGAATGTCTTAAGTTTACTGTTAAAGAATGCGCTAAACTATCGAACCAAAGCAAAAAATAATTTTGGTTTATATAATGAACTCGCATTAGATTTTTTCCGTTTTCTAATAACAACAAATAATATTAAGTCTGAACTATGATACTAACAGTAGAAAGCAGCATAAAAGCGCCAGTAGAAAAAGTCTGGAAACTTTGGACTGACCCCGAACACATTTGTAAATGGAATTCTGCTTCTGACGATTGGCATTGCCCGTATGCCGAGAATAATCTTATTGAGGGAGGCAGATTTAAGTTTGGAATGGCGGCTGTTAATGGAAGCTCCAGTTTCGATTTTGAAGGAACTTACGATAAAATTGTATTTAACCAACTGATAGAATACACGCTGGATGATAAAAGAAAAGTTTCGGTTAAGTTTGTTGTTAACGAAAACGAAACAACCGTTACCGAGACTTTTGAAACTGAATCAACTTATACTCCCGAAATGCAAAAGTTTGGATGGCAGTGCATTCTTGATAATTTTAAGAAGTATGTAGAAAAGCCGGTAGGTCTTGAAACTCTTCGTTATGAAGTAATAATAGATGCCGATGTCAATAAAGTTTTTTCGGCAATGTTTGCAGTTCAAACTTACCGCGAGTGGACTTCTGTATTTAACCCGACTTCTTATTATGACGGCAAATGGGAAAAAGGTGCCAAGATGCTTTTTTTGGGCACCAATGCAGATGGAAAAAAAGAAGGAATGGTTAGCATTATCAGAGATTTTGTGCCAAACAAGTTTGTTGATATTGAGCATATTGGTATGATTAGCGGCGATGAAGAAATTACGAGCGGCGAAGCTGTTAATGCGTGGGCGGGCGCTCATGAAAAATATCTTTTCTTTGATGAAAATGGGAAAACTGTTCTTATTGTTGAACTTGATACAACTGAGGAATTCAAATCTTACTTTTTTCAGACTTACCCTAAAGCGTTAGAAAAGTTAAAATCTATTTGCGAAGAAAAATAGCTTAATTGGAGACGCTGTAATTAAGCGTCTCATCAGTCATTCCAGAACGTGTACTCTTTACACACGGCATGCGGTACCTTTAGTGGAATCTACATTCTCTGAGATGCCCGCTTAAAATACCAAAGCTGGATGTACTATCTTATGATTCCGATATGGGCTGCAATTTTAAAACGAATAAAAATAGCGCATGATTGATTCTTAGCCCCAGATTTGTCTATAGGAAAAATCTTCTATGACAGCCAAAAAAAAGCTGAGTTAAGTTGTCTTACAATAATATGGTAGTTTTATTTGTCAATGGAAACAGAATATTATCAAGTAGAGAGCAGTCTAAGTAAACTGAAACTTCGGTTTCAAAAATATGTCTTTCAACCTTACAGAATTCTTATAGACAAATTTGGGTTTAATAAAAACAGCAGTGTACTTATTGTGTTTTTCATCTAATCTAATTCTTACCCACAAATCTATTTCGCTTTGTTCTGTTAGAATATCAGCAGGTTTCCCGATTGATGTCCATAAACTATCGGCATTGGTCTCAACTATCCATTCAAGTTTTTCATCTAGATTTATTGGCGAATCTCCCCAGCGGTACTGCCAAGTATTTCGAATTTTTGTTGTTACACTCAACATACTTGGCGCTGTAAGAAGCAGAGCGATACGGAGCAGTAATAAAACTTTTTGTCTTGATGTTCTCAACTTAGAAACCTAACAAGTGCATTGCAGTTAGGACATAATAGAAATTATAAACAAATTATTCTCAATAGAAAAAATGGAATGAAATTTGGATGAAATTAAACGATAAATTGTACAGTGAAGTGATTCATCTTATATTTGAAACAGTAAATGGAGGAGCCGAATCCAAAAAGGTGCATTTGATGAAAAATTTTTCTCTTTATGACTAAAATCCGTTTCATTCTACTAAGAAAATCTTTTTAGAGCAGGCTATAAATCTAAAAACCAAAACAAAATATTACTTTTTATGAAACTAAACGGAAAGAAACTTAACACTGGAAAAATACCTGGACTTGACTTATTTAAAGAATTTTTTGAAAGTGAAAAATCTGCTGGATATATTCTTGTTGCACTTACTGCTGTATCTATTTTACTTGCAAATAGCTCTTACGGTTATGATTATCAAAAAATTTGGAAAACTTATGTAGACCTTTCATTTTTTGGAATAGAACTAAAGTACTCAATAGAGCATTGGATAAACGATGGCTTAATGGCGGTTTTTTTCTTGCTTATAGGGCTGGAAATTGAAAGAGAAATTTATACCGGCGAGTTATCATCACCTAAAAAATCTAGTCTGCCTTTAATTGCCGCACTTGGTGGAATGGTTGTTCCGGCTGCGTTTTTTATGGTATTTAATTTTGGTCAGCCTACGCAAAGAGGTTTTGGAATTCCAATGGCAACCGATATTGCCTTTGCTCTTGGAATCTTATCTCTCTTAGGAAAAAGAATTCCATTAGCTCTAAAAATCTTTTTAACCGCATTAGCTATTATTGATGACCTTGGAGCAATTTTAATAATAGCAATCTTTTATACAAGCGATTTACATTTTGGATATTTGCTTGGATCTTTAAGTGTGTTTACTCTTTTGCTTATTCTTAACAGAATGAATGTTCTTAAACTATACGTTTATTTACTGTTTGGATTGGTAATGTGGTATTGTATGTTAAAATCGGGTGTACACGCAACTATTTCTGGTGTGCTGCTTGCCTTTGCTATTCCTTTCCGTAAGAATGATGAACAAAATATTTCATATACACTTCAGAAAAGATTACATCATCCGGTTGCATTTTTTATTATTCCATTATTTGCTTTAGCTAATACTGTTATACAATTACCGGATGATCTGCGCGCATCGGTAACATCAAATGTAACAACGGGTATTGTGTTTGGTTTATTTCTCGGTAAACCGGTTGGGATTGTTCTCTTTTCTTATCTTGGTGTATTACTTGGTCTCAGCCAGCTTCCACATTCTGTTAATTGGAAACTTATCCTCGGCGTCTCTTCTTTAGCTGGTATTGGTTTTACTATGTCTATCTTCATTACAAACTTAGCCTTTACGGATGTTGAATTAATTACAGCAGGTAAGATTGGAATTATTATTGCTTCTACACTTTCAGCAATTGTTGGGCTGTTAATTCTGCTTGTTGTTACAAAGAAAAAGCAGAAATCAAGTTAGCTTAGAGATGTCACCTGTTTTTACCGTAGTATGCCTTCTCAAAAGAAAAAGAAAACACGCTGCCAGTATTGTCTCTGAATATATTGAGGAAGCATAACCAAAAAATTAGAGCCAGACTAAGCGCTTTAGTCATCCCGAGATAATGTAGATGCGCTACGGTATGGCGTCTCAAATAGTTTAGAGACGTGATAACATCACGCCACTACGTTAAAAGTAGCTAATCAACCGCCTAATCTTAGCTTTCAGAGTAACGCTAAGCATACTTACTTAATGGCAGCCGGGTAAAATTATTTGCATGACGAAACGAATAAGAACATATATTATCTGCATAAATGAGATGGCTTACCAAAATAAGTGTTATATTTAGTACGGAAAACTTAAAACAAACGTAAATCCGGGCTGTTCATATATAAGCAAATTAAAATTGCTAAATAATTTTTATCAGTTTATCAATTCTTAATTGTTGTTAGCAAACCAGTAAAAACACCGCTGACGCCTATAATATCTCGGTTGTAAAAAACAAACAATAAAAAAGGAGCATAATATGAAGATATTCGTCGGTAATCTTGCTAAACAAGCAAAAGAAGATGAATTGGAAAAACTTTTTAAAGAGCATGGAACAGTGCTTAGCGTTAATATAATAAGAGATATGTTCAGCCAGGAATCTAAGGGTTTCGGATTTATCGAAATGAAAGATAAAGCTGAAGCAGAGAAAGCCATAAGCGCATTAAATATGACTGATATTCACGGCAAAAAAATTACTGTTAACGAAGCACGCCCAAAAACCGAGAACAGAAGCGGTGGTTTTAGAAATAGAGGCGGTAATTCAAACAACAGAGGCGGCGGAAGAAGATATTAATTAAATGCCGTCGCTTATCAGTTCAGTGACGGCATTCCTTTTTTGTAACCGTTCGTTAGTTGTTATTCTATTTGCTTCAAATACAAATATTGTTTCTGCAGAACGCAAAAGTCAAAATGAAAATCTTGAAGAGATTTCTGAAACCGATATAGAAATTACTTAATGGCAGTTGAATTATTTTCAATGCCACTTAAAGCAATAATTCTATTGTAGTTTTTGTAAGAGATGCGGATAGTTACATTTTGCTCGTTACGAATATCTACAAAAGATTCTCCAATGTATTCGATAACGCCAATAAAAGTAATGTTGTTATAAGAGGCGGGAAGCGGGTATTCATATTTAACTTTACTGCCTACAACCATATCCATTTGTTTTCCATTAATCCGTTTGCAAGTTAATATAATTTGGCACAAAAACTACTAATATTAATTTCGAGCCTTCTTAAACCCAAACTTTCTGCAATACTTAGGCAGATAAGTAGAATATGATTTTTGGTTTTAACCAATTCGGAAACAAAAACCATATATTCAAAAGTATATCTGTCCTGATCTCAAGTACAATTTACCTAAACTTAATACTCATTTAACTTCCTAATAACCTCCGTTGAATAATTTTCATTCAACAATTGGAGAAGTAATGGAGTTTGCAGTTGGAAATAGAATCCGATATGTGTTCCCTCAATCATCTAACACTCAAGCAAAAGTATTTGTTGGAATAATAGAATTTGTTGGTGACACATTCTTTATGGTAAGAGATACCAACAAAGTAATTCTAAAAATAAGTTTTAAGAATTTTGATAAAGCAGAAGTAATTGAACCGCTTGATAAGACTCATTTATATGTAAGTCATCCTATCTAAAGCAGTCTAATTCTTAACAAAAACTTAATAATTCGTTCATATATAATTAACAATCGATTGTTAATATTGATTAACAATTAAGGTGTTTTATGTTAGGTTTATATTATGCAATCATCGGTTTATTCTCTGGGGCATTGTGCTCTTATATAGCTTCAAAAAAATCTCGTAACCAAAAAGATTGGTTTACTCTAGGACAGGTTTTACCTGTAGTTTCAGTTATTAGTTTGCTGCTTCTTCCGGGGAAGAATGCAATAGAGACTTCGGGAAAGTGCTACCGGCAAACATTTGAAAGCGATCCGCTGCTTGAAACATTATCCCAATAAAAGAAAAATGTCTCAACTTAAATTCGATATTGTGCTTTACAGCTCTCCCTTTTTCGAATCTCTTGTAAGCGAGTTTTATCGTATCAGCAGATACAAAAGAAACATCTACAAGAAAATTAGAAACGAGGAAGAATTTGCAAAGAAGCTTTCTAATGAAGAAAGAACTATACTAAAAGATTTATCCGAAAAGGAAAACCGCATCTTGATTGAAATACTTGCTAACAAGCAATGGCTTGTTAAGCAGCAGTTTGAAGATTGCGCTTATGATAGATACGAGTTGAACCCGGAAAAGTTTGAACTACTCAATTCTTACGATGACCCCAAAAAATTACAACAAGATATAAAGGATTTATGAATACAAATTTAAGTGAACTAATCCTCTCTAAAATCAAATTTGGAAATAGCCAGCTAGGCAAAACGTTAAATAAAATTGTGTCGAAAATACTTGCCAAGTTACTTTATCTAAACAGAATTGAAGAGTTTATAAAAGCAAATGGACACTTAGATGAAAAACAGTTTATAGGAAGTTTGTTTGATGACCTTAATTTCTCTTATATGCTGTCAAACAGCGATTATGAAAAGATTCCATCTCAAGGAAGAGTAATTTGTGTTGCTAATCATCCTATAGGCAGTTTGGATGCTCTTGCAGTATTAAAAGCAGTTTTAGAAGTAAGGAATGATGTTAAGATCTTAGCCAATGAAGTGCTGAGCAACATAGAGCCGCTTAAGAATCTATTTATTCCGCTTGTATTAGATACACAAGTACCTCAAAAAAGTTCTATTGCTGCAATTCAAAAAGCTCTGCAAAACGAAATGGCATTGGTAATTTTTCCGGCAGCTACGGTTTCCCGCTTAAAAGGAATAACTATTACAGATTCTAAATGGCACAAAGGTGCTGTTAGATTAGCAAACAGATACTCTGCGCCTATACTCCCAATCTATATTGATGCACGTAATTCCTTTTTGTTTTACTCTATTTCGTTGTTAAACAAAAAACTATCCACTCTTCTGCTTGCTCATGAACTTTTCAACAAAAAGCAAAAAACTATACAACTTAAAGTAGGAGATGTAATACCGTCTAAAGTATTTTCCTCTCCTATAATTGATGATGATTACCAGACAAAGCTGCTGAAGAAACATGTCTATCTTATCGGAAAAAATAAAAAAGGAATCTATTCAACAGAAAAGAACGTAATCCATCCGATAGATAGAAAAAAGATTAAACTCGAATTGACAAACTCTCATTTACTTGGTTTAACACACGATAACAAGAAAATATTTCTTACTACAAAATCAGACTCTCCCAACACAATTAACGAAATTGCACGACTTAGAGAATTAACATTCCGAAAAGTAGGCGAGGGAACTGGGAAAAAGATGGATACAGATAAATATGATTCTCATTATTCTCATTTAATTGTATGGGATGACTCTGAGCTCGAAGTAATTGGTGCATACAGAATTGGCTACGGTAAGTATATAATAGAAAAACTTGGGCAAAGCGGATTTTACACTTCTACTTTGTTTAATTATTCCGATGAATTTAGTGCCGGCTACTTGGGTGAATCTATAGAATTAGGAAGAAGTTTTGTACAGAGCAAGTATTGGAACACTAATGCACTTAATTATTTATGGCAGGGAATAGGTGCTTATCTAAAGTACGAACCTGATGTTAAATATTTATTTGGCGGAGTAAGCATAAGCAACAACTATCCTTTAGTTATAAAAGAATTAATAGTTGCTTATTTCACTAAGTGGTATGGTGATAACTCATCTTTAGCAGAATCAAAAAGAAAGTTTGTGATTTCTCAAAATGTTATTGAAGAACATCTACGGCACTTTACAGGTAATTCTGCCAAAGAAGATTACAAAATTTTAAAAATGATGTTAAAACCCCTTGGTTATACCGTTCCCGTTCTTTATAAACATTACGCCGATTTATGCGAAAACGGCGGTGTTAAGTTTTTAGATTTTGGTAATGACCCAGATTTTGAAAACTGCATAGATGGATTAATCTTAGTTGACGTAAGTTTGATTAAGGAAGAGAAGAAACAAAAATTTATAGAATCAAATTCTTACCAGAGACTTAAAGCCACCGCATAACATCTATCTTTTCATACCTATTGTTTTTCGAGCAAAAAAAACACCTTCTGAAAAGAAGGTGTTTAGAGGAGGGTTGTGTATCTATCAAAGTGCCGATAAATAACATGCACTTACTCACCACGTCTCTTTAGTAAAGTGCTATACTAAAGAGAATTTAACCAACAAGTTTTTGACTGCTTTTCATCTTTCTCATTTTATTCAAGCTAATTAATTCTTCCTGGTAAACTTTTTTTTTGCCGTCAC
Source organism: uncultured Melioribacter sp. (assembly GCA_964575995.1). Taxonomy (GTDB): domain Bacteria; phylum Bacteroidota; class Ignavibacteria; order Ignavibacteriales; family Melioribacteraceae; genus Stygiobacter. Next base: position 25,263 of record CAZNTN010000031.1, read on the forward strand.
CAAGTGCTTTCTCAATATCACGAATATTCTTAACAAGCTGCAACATACCATGAACTTCTACAGAAGCAGCTTGATCGGTTCCCCACATAGCTCTATCAAGTGTAATATGTCTTTCTACAAATGCTGCACCTAATGCAACAGCTGCTAAAGTAGGTGCCAACCCGGTTTCATGTCCGCTGTAACCAATAGGAAGATTAGGATATAATTGTCTATATGTTTCTATCATTTTCAAATTCAAGTCATCTTCTTTACAAGGATAACTCGATGTTGATTGAGCAAGCATTAAATTTGTCTGCCCGAGTGTATTCACTGCTTCAATAATCTCTTCCATAGTGGACATACCGGTTGATAAGATAACCGGGCGTTTTGTTCCTTTGATTTTCAGAAGTAAATCTTCATCTGTTAAAGTTGCCGAAGCTATTTTGTATGCGATTGGGTTAAACTGTTCTATAAAATCAACCGATTCTTCGTCCCATGCAGATACAAACCAATCTATACCTTTTTCTTTGCAGTAATAATCTATCTGTTCATATTCGGAGAAGCCCAATTCAATTTTGTGTTTGTATTCTAAGTAAGTAATTCTTCCCCAAGGAGTATCTCTTTCAATGTTCCATTGGTCTTGCGGAACGCATAACTCTGGTGTTCGCTTTTGAAACTTAACTGCATCGCACCCGGCAAATACGGCTCCATCTATTAGTTTTTTAGCTAATGCAACGGAACCATTATGGTTTATTCCAATTTCTGCAATAACATAAACCGGTTCACCTTCGCCAATAAAATTTGAACCTATTTTTACTCTACCGCTCATATAATTCTCCTTAGTTATACACAAATATCGAAAAGTATTGTTAACTCATAATTAAACAGCGGTTAATTAATTGTTAAGTCTATTTTTCATTATTAATGTTTTGTTAATCTTACCTTAACACTATTATAACATTAGCGTAGTAAATTTGGCTGCAATTATTTATGGAATAAAATGAGAATTGCTCATCTTTCCGATTTACATTTATGCTCTAACTTTAGAAAGAGCAACGTTGCCAGAATTAAAGAGTTAATTGAACATGCTTTGGCTAAAGGAGCGCAGCATTTTGTTTTTACTGGAGATATTACCGATAATGCAGAGGAGAAAGAATATCTATCTTTCCGCGAGCTTCTCAAAAGTTTCAATTTATTGCATAGCGATAAATCTTCAATTGTAATTGGCAACCACGATATTTTCGGCGGTCCTCAAACGGCACACGATGTTGTTAACTTTCCGTTTAAGTGTATGAACGCAAATTACAATTCAAGAGTAGCTAAGTTTGTTTATCATTTCCGCGAACTCTTCGAAAACACAATTCGCCCGCACAACGAAGTTTTTTTCCCTTTTGCCAAAGAGCTGAAAAATGTTTTACTGGTTGGATTAAATTCAATAGATGAGTATTCGCGCTTTAAAAATCCTTTTGCTTCAAATGGCAAGATTAGCAAAACCAACCGAAAAATTGCTGCTAACTTTCTATCTATGCCTAAGTTCAAAGAAAAAGTAAAAATTGTGCTAGTGCATCATCATTTCTACCTAAAGTCGGAAGAATCTAAAAGCTCCGAAACAACTTTATGGAATAAAATAGAATCCTTTACAATGAAACTACGTGGAAAGAAAAGACTAATTAGCATGTTTTCTGAGAACAATGTTAAATTAGTATTGCACGGGCACAGCCACGAAATGCGCGAGTATTGCAGAGAGAAAATTAAATTTGTTAATGCAGGTGCAACAATGGAAGAGCAGAAACCTTCATATTACTTGATTGATGCTTTTCCGTTTGAAATTGAAGTGAGCTTACAAAGTATATTGGAAAGAAAAACTATCCAAGCTGAAGAAGAAATAACATCTATTGCTGTCTAATCCTCTCCATTCATAATAACTGTAATCCTAAGAAAAATATTTTTGATGTCTCAATTAAGGGTAACTCTAAAAATTGCTTATTTTAAAAATAGCACACTGATAGACCTGCAGCAAGCAGGTTAAACAGAACTGCCCGCCATATTTTAAAAATAAGTAGGCGGCAGATTTCTATTGATTTTTTAGAGCTGCTCTTAACTTTAAAAAGAGGGGATTTTACCGCGCTAATGTTTCGTTAGGTATTGCTTTCTATAAGAAAACAAAAAGTAGATCAGTTTTAACTACGATACGGGTAGTTGTGTTTTAAGGTAATTGCTCGATCCATTAACGGATTTGTAACCTTAGTAGTATAAGTGGATAAAAAACATTTAACCTTATCAGCTTATTTTAGTGCTGGATTTGATAATATGATATGATAATAACTCACTACTGACATAAAAAATGTCATTACGATGAAAAATATCCCGGCTTGGAGTTATTATTTAGCCTCAAGTTGACCGCTGCGCATCTCGGTTTACAACACTCTCGGCTGCCAACTGTTTGTGTCAGTAGCAGTAATAAAATATAGCAACTTGTACCTCATTTTATACTGACCACAATAAATCGCTTCCAAAAGTTTATCAAATTTTATCACAAGACATTAACACTGAAGGAATAAGGAAAAAAAATCCAAAAGGAAATTATACTACTAAGGTTTAAGGGCATCTCAATAATTGTCACTCCGAACCAGGCAAGGGCGGATGAAGAATCTTAGCATTGTTTATTTGAAAGAAAACTGAGATTTGCCGCTTTTTGTTTCCGCTTTTAGAATCCCGCATTTAGCGGAATCCAAAATGGGGGACATTCTGTACAGAGGCATTCATAAAGCGGAACTTACCGCAAACAATCTGCGTGGCTCCGCTCTTCAGAATGACAAACATTTTTGGATTTTAGAAATGCCCTAAAGAGTTTAAACGTTTCTTTGGGAGCTGTTGTGATAAACTATTTCGATTCAGCAAATCTTTTTGCAACTGCATCCCAATCTACTACATTCCACCAATTTGTAATGTATTCCGGTCTGCGGTTCTGATATTTTAGATAGTAGGCATGTTCCCAAACATCTAAGCCGAGAATAGGGTATCCTTTAATTTCGGAAACGTCCATTAACGGGTTATCTTGGTTTGGCGTGGAAGAAACTACAAGTTTGCCTTCGCTAAGACTAAGCCAAGCCCAGCCGGAACCAAAACGGGTAATGGCTGCATTGTTAAAAGTTTCTTGAAATTTTTCAAAAGAACCAAAAGCGGAATTAATTGCATCTGCCAATTCGCCGGAAGGTTTACCTCCTTTGTTTGGTCCCATAATATTCCAGAACAAAGTATGGTTATAATGACCGCCGCCATTGTTTCTTACAGCAGCCGGAAGTTTAGAAATATTTTGGAATAATTCTTCTAAAGACTTTCCAGCAAGCTCTTCGTTTCCTTCAATTGCTTTATTTAAGTTTGCTACATAAGCAGCGTGGTGTTTACCATGATGTATTTCCATAGTTTGAACATCTACGTAAGGTTCCAAAGCGTTGTGTGCGTAGGGCAAAGGCGCTAATTCAAATTTGCTCATTACTAAGTTACTCCTGTCTATTTTTTTATTTATGTGATTTGTTATCGCTTCAATTTTCGCTGCGCTTCCAGCAGCAGCAAGAACTCCTAACGAAGTAAGAAAATTTCTTCTTTTCAATTACACTCCGAAAGACTCGCCGCAGCCGCAAGTTTTTGCTGCATTAGGATTATTAAAAACAAAACCTTTTCCGTTAAGCCCATCGCTAAAATCAAGTACTGTTCCGGTTAAATAGAACAAGCTTTTTCCATCAACAATTATTTTTACTCCATCTTTTTCAATAACAGTATCGCTATCCTTTACTTCTCCATCAAAACCCATTTGGTAAGTAAGACCGGAACAACCGCCGCCTTTTACTCCAATTCTAAGCCCATGTACATCGGGAATATTATTTTCTTCTTTGATTCTCTTTACTTGTCTAATTGCTTTTTCTGTGATTTTAACTTCCGATTGAACACTAACTTGAGTATCCATTTATATAATCCTTAATTTCTCTTCTGAAATATTAACACACGTTCTAAGAAAAAAATTCATTTTAATAAAATTTTCTTTGCAGCTTGGAGTGAATAACTCAGAATGTAAAAGAAAGAAACAAAAAATACCCATTAGTATTTCCTAACTTCTGACGTGAAGCAGAAAAGAAGATAACGGGCTTAAAGTAGTTGAAAAATAAGGCTAATTTTTTCAGTAATCGATCTTACCGCACTAATTGTCAAGAACTCAGGAAGAAATAGAATGAAAGTAAAAGAAGAAGAAAAAAAAACCCGATTAGTATTTCTAACCGGGGCTGAAAAGAATAAATAGGAAAGCAAATTATAAAAGACTGAAAGCTGCCGTTAATCCTGACATAACAATAGCAACCATACTCATAAGCTTAATAAGAATATTTAAGCTTGGTCCGGAAGTATCTTTGAAAGGATCTCCAACTGTATCGCCAATAACAGTTGCTTTATGAGCATCTGAGCCTTTACCGCCATGGTGTCCTTCTTCAATATATTTCTTTGCGTTATCCCAAGCGCCGCCTGCATTTGCCATAAATACTGCTAATACAAATCCGCTGCCTAAACCGCCGACTAATAATCCCATTACGCCAGACACACCAAGAACAACACCCATTACAATAGGAATAATGATTGCTAAAAGGGAAGGAAGTATCATCTCTCGTTGTGCGCCTTTAGTAGAAATAGAGACACAGCGTGCATAATCTGGTTCGGCTTTGCCTTCTAAAATTCCAGGTATTTCTCTGAATTGTCTTCTAACTTCTTCAACCATTTTACCTGCAGCACGTCCAACTGCGTTCATAGTTAAACCAGAAAACATAAACGCCATCATTGAACCAACGAATACGCCGATAAGAACTTTAGGATTCATTAGTGTTACATCATAGTACTGCATTATATCGGTTAAAGTTGCTTCTTGTGTCTTAATAACAATACTATTTCCAAGTTCAAGTGTTTCTTCCCCGAGTCTAATCAAACCGATTTTAAGTTCTTCTGCGTAAGCAGCTAATAATGCAAGTGCGGTAAGAGCTGCCGAACCAATCGCAAAACCTTTTCCTGTTGCAGCAGTTGTGTTGCCAAGAGCATCAAGAGCATCTGTTTTATGTCTTACTTCCTTACCGAGACCGGACATTTCTGCGTTTCCGCCTGCGTTATCGGCAATAGGTCCATAGGCATCTGTTGCAAGTGTAATACCTAATGTAGAAAGCATTCCAACTGCTGCTATGCCTATTCCATATAATCCCATATTTATGTTTGCAAAATCAAATCCGGAAGCGAATAAATATGAAAGAAGAATACCTATTGCAACAGCCATTACTGGTATTGCCGTTGAAAGCATTCCTAATCCTAAACCGGAGATTATAACAGTTGCCGGCCCGGTTAATGAGCTGTTAGCAACATACTGAGTTGGCTTGAAAGAGTGAGAAGTGTAGTACTCTGTAGCTTTACCAATTATAATACCAGTAACTAAACCGGTTACAATTGCTGCCCATATACCAACATAATTATCAATTTTTAGCAGATAAACAATTACAAAAGAGAAAATTGCAATAAAAATTGAACTAATATTTACACCTTTACCTAAAGAGGCAAGCAGTTCTTTCTGATTAGCGCCTTCTTTAGTCTTAACAATAAAAATTCCAAGTATGGAAAGTACTATACCAACAGCTGCAATTAACATTGGGGCTAAAACAGCTTTCATTTGAAGCTCTGGAGTTTTTAAGAAAGCAGCAGCGCCTAAAGCAGCCGTAGCTAAAATAGAACCGCAGTAAGATTCATATAAATCGGCGCCCATACCGGCAACATCGCCAACATTATCGCCAACGTTATCTGCAATAGTAGCCGGGTTCCTTGGGTCATCTTCCGGAATGCCGGCTTCAACTTTACCTACTAAGTCTGCGCCAACATCTGCAGCTTTAGTAAAAATACCGCCGCCAACTCTTGCAAATAATGCCTGAGTTGAAGCGCCCATACCAAATGTTAACATTGTTGTTGTGATAATAACTAAGTTGTGTCCATCAGTTAATGAATGTGGATAAAAATAACTTAGCAAAATGAACCAAAGTGATATATCGAGTAATCCCAATCCAACTACTACAAGTCCCATTACAGCACCAGAGCGGAATGCTATTCTTAGTCCTTTGTTGAGAGATTCTTTTGCAGCGTTTGCAGTTCTTGCTGAAGCATAAGTCGCAGTTTTCATTCCAAAGAAGCCTGCTAACCCGGAAAAGAAACCGCCTGTAATAAATGCAAAAGGAACCCATGGATTTTGAAGGTTAAATCCGTAGGCAAGAATTGCAAAAATTGCTGTAATAATTAAAAAGAATATAAAAACAACTTTGTATTGTTGTTTTAAGTATGCCATAGCTCCTTTTCTTACATACAAGGCAATAGTTGCCATCTTTTCTGTTCCTTCAGATTCTTTCATCATCTGGGAATAGAAGAAATATGCAAAAATGAGAGCTGCTACAGATGAGATAGGTACAATCCAGAATAATTCAGACATTCGTGCTACTCCATTGATTGTTATAGGTTACTTAGTTATGTGCAAATACTTGCGTATTGCCCGCAAATTTCGGCGAAAAATAAGGTAATTAGTAAACTTACGCAAGGAACTTGTTTTTAACGAAGTTGTGAGTTAATGCCATGCCCTCTATCTGCATTCGCACACTCCGTTAGCCAACGGGCGGATTAACCTTTTGCTCTATATGGTTCTCCGAACCGCCAAAACCGCCGCAGAACGACGGACAAGCAACAAAGCGGATGTGTTGTTGGAATAACAGGTGAAGTGCCCCGCTAAAAGCACTGAGGAAAATTGTTGAGAAGATTAAGAAGTGAAGCGGTCATGAAATGGTTCACGATCGCAAAATAAATGTTCCATGTTCACTATCAATTGAAATTATACATGAAATTTCTCATTGAAATTTTCAATTACTATACGTCCATCAAACAAATGAACAACTCTGCTCCCATACTCTGCATAAACTGGTGAGTGGGTTACCATTACGATTGTAGTACCGCCTTTATTCAAATCGCTCAATATCTTCATTACTTCAACACCATGAGTGGAATCCAAATTACCGGTTGGTTCATCGGCTAAAACTATCTTTGGATCACTAACAATTGCCCTTGCGACAGCAACTCTCTGCTGCTGTCCACCGGAAAGCTGTTGTGGGAAGTGGTTCTTTCTATGCATAATTTCCATTATCTCAAGAACCTTATGTACCTTGTTTTTTCTTTCTGTGGCAGGAACTCTTAAATATAGAAGTGGTAGTTCAACATTCTCGAATACAGTTAATTCGTCAATCAGGTTAAAATTCTGGAACACAAACCCGATATTTTCTTTACGTATTTGTGCTCTTTGTCTTTCCGAATATTTTGATACATCAGTTCCAAGAAAATGATATTCACCACCGCTTGGGTTATCAAGAAGTCCAAGAATATTCATCAATGTTGATTTGCCACAGCCCGATGGGCCCATAATCGAAACGAATTCTCTTTCCTTGATTTCTACATTTACATTATCTAAAGCAGTAGTTTCAACTTCCTCGGTTCTGTAGATTTTCTTCATGTTGATTGTCTTAATCATTATCTCTCCTTTACTATTTTAGAATTAATTTTTCTATATTCATATAGTTTTCGTATGAAGAGGTAATTACTTTTTCACCCGGTTTTAATCCTTCAAGAACTTCATAGTATTGCGGATTCTGTCTGCCAATTTTTATTTGTCTCCTATCTGCAAATGTTTCAGACTTATCAACTACAAATATCCATTGACCGCCGGTAGTTGAGAAGAAACCGCCACGCTCTATAAGAAGAGCTTCAGCTAAATCTCCGAGATGAAGTTTTACACGCACGGTTTGACCCCTTCGTATCTCGTTTGGCTGTGCACCTGTAAAGATCATATCAACATAAAATCTACCGTTTGATACTTGAGGGTAGACGGTTTTTATTTTTAGAATATAATTTTTACCGTCGAACTCGCAATCGCCTTTCTCCTCTCCTTTAATCCGGGAGATATAATGCTCATCGATTTCAGCGCGTACTTTATAGTAATCAGTGTTGTCAATCTGCCCAAGACGAAACCCGGGTACAACCGATTGTCCGATCTCTGCACTCAGTGCGGTTAACTGACCTTTGATCGGCGCACGCACAGTAAGACTTGCAAGCTGGCTTTCAACAAGCGACAGATATTTTTTTGACATCTCGATATTCGATTCTCCTTGCTGAACAAGCTGCTTAAACGTTAGTGAATCTCTTTTCAATACTTCCATCAACAATTCTTTACTCTTGAGCATGGTTTCATATTTTTCTTTGCAGGCATCGTACTCGTTCTTTGCAACCATTCCTTTGTCAAAAAGTACTTTGTTGTTCTTGTAAACTCTTTCTTGGTTTAGCAGATTTAAATTTAGATCGAGAAGTTGGTCCTGCCTGTTGAGTAAATTCTGCTCGAAGGTTAACCTTGTCTGCCTCGACATACTTTCTGCCTGCAAAAAACTTGATTGTGTGCTCATTACCTGAAGAGAAAGATTCGGGTTATCTAATTTTATTATCGGGTCGCCTACTTTCAGCATTGCGCCTTCTGCTACAAATTTTTGAACAACTTTTCCACCTTCCGATAAATCCAGATAAAATATTTGTAGTGGTTCTACCATTCCGGTTATAGGAATGAATTCCTGGAACGGCGCGTGCTTAACTTCTGAAATAGATAATCTTTCCTTATCTATATTTAGTTTGCTGCTTTTATCTGAAAAAAAAATGTATAAAACAAACAAAACAAAAATTGCTATTGAAGAATAAATAGTAATTCGTTTTGTAGTCCATTTTTTCTTTTCTATTTGCCGATCCATATTCGTGTCCAATAACTTATCTTTATTCATTTCTCAAACTTTTACATGGATTAGTAAGAGCTGCCTTGATTGCTTGGAAACTTATTGTTGTAATAACAAACAGTATTGCAATTGAAAAAGAAATCATAAATATCAATACATCAAGTGAAATTCTATAAGCGAAATTTTGAAGCCACTTGTTCATGAAGAAATATGATATCGGAAACGCAATCATCGCCGATATTACTGTCATCAATAAGAATTCTTTTGTTACTATATATAACAAGTTTGGAACCGTTGCACCTACTACTCTTCTGATTCCAATTTCTTTAGTCTTTTGATTAAACACAAATAATGACATTCCAAATAAACCAAGGCATGAAAGAAAAATAGCAATAAATGTAAATAATCCAATTACTTTCCCATAATTTTGTTCTTCAAGGTAAAGTTTTCCTAATCTGTCATCATATAATTGAAAATTCATTGGACTATAGTTGTTAAACTTTATTGATTTTTCTCTGACGTAATCGATAGTATTAAACATATTTGCTCCTTTACGAATTCTAATCACAATTTCATTTAGATTTCTTGTGCTTCCTGTAATAACAACCGGAGCAATTTTATTATGTAGTGAATGAATATTAAAATCTTTCACAACTCCAATTATCTCCATATTCATCAACTTCTCACTAATAGGATTTGTAAAGCCTAATTCTTTCATCGCAGTTTCATTAATAATACATAGTTTGGATGAATCGTTAAAATTTCTTTGTCGAAAAGTCACACCCAATTTCATATTCATTTTCATAGTTTCAAAAAAATCTTTATCTACAGATAATATTTCTGCCTTAATTGGTTTACTCGGATTATTTTTATTCGGAATTTCTATTAACGATGCAGAATTAGAACCAGGCAGTATGTTACCCCCGGAAACATCGATAATTTCCGGATTAGTTTTTATCTCGTTTTTAAATACTTCAAATCTTTTCCTAATGTCTTTGTCATCCGGATAAAAAACTACCAACCCTTCTTTGGTAAAACCAAAATCTTTATTCAAGAAAAAACGCAGCTGCTGATAAATTACCACCGAAGCAAAAATTAAAGCGGTAAAAATAATCGTCTGTGCAGCGATCATTATTTTTCTAAAAACAGCTTTATTTGATCCTGTAGTAATTTTATTTTTAAAAATATCTAACGGATTAAATTTTGAGAAATAGAACGATATATAACTTCCCGAGATGATTCCCAAAAATATAGCTACCCCCCAAAAAATGAGCAAGTATTTCCAGTTGTGGTAATAACTGCTGAAAACTTTCTGACCGATAAGCTGGCTTATTACAGGCAAAAATAATTCGATAAGGATAATAGTTAATGGCAGTGCTAAAAGTGTTATTGTTAAAGATTCAATGATACTTTGTTTTAAAAGATCAACTTTGCCGGCTCCCACCGTCTTTCTTACGCCTATCTCTTTTATGCGAATACTACTTTTACCAATATTAAGCATTAAGTAAGTAATAATAGAAATTAAAAGGTTTAGAAATGCAACGCACGAATAAATATAAATATTCGAAATATCTCCTTGCGGGAATTCATTATTGATCATAAAAGAAGAATGAAAGTAAATATCCTTAATTGGGAATAAACTATAATTTACCAGACTTCCGCCGGAAGTACGTTCCGGATTATTAGAAAATTTAATAAGTTTTTTTTGAAATTCTTTTATGTTACATGAGGGGAATAATAGGATATAGGTATTGACCTCCGGAAAGTCCCATAAAGTAAACATATTCGGCGGCATTTTTGCCCTTTTTTGTTCTCTAAATCTTTCAAATATTGATAACGGCAGAATAAAATCGGCAACAAAGGTTGATGATTTAGGAATATCTTTAATTATTGCTGCTACTTTTAATAGATAATCTTCTCTATTAAAATTAACTTGAATGATTTTACCAATTGGATTCTCTTTCCCAAAATATTTATATGCTGAAGTTTCAGTTAATATTATTGTGTTAACTTCAGAAGAAAAAGCAGAAACATTACCTGCAACCAATGGCAATGTAAGAATATTGAATATGGTAGAGTCAGAAAAGATGCAATTTTCCTCTTCAGAAACTATCTCCTTGTATTTTACAGTACCTGTTTTTCTCTTCCATCTTGCATATTGATCAATTTCAGGGAATTCAGCTTTCAACGTAGGAGCCAATACTAATGGAGATGTAGGTTCTGATACCTTAGCATATAAATTATCATAATATACTAGGTATATATCATCAATCTTCTTGTTATAGTTCCTAAATTTCTAAAACGGATATCGAACTGAAGAATTAGGGTTTACTCTTTTTTT
>CAZNTN010000032.1:0-18527 GCA_964575995.1 uncultured Melioribacter sp.
CATTACCACCGGAAACTAAGTATGAACCCCTTATACCGCTCAAAGTTGGAAATTATTGGATTTACCAAGGATACTATTTGGTACATGAAAAAGATTCTATCAAGTATCCAGAGCGCAATAAATTCGGTTTCTTAATTAGAAAGGTACCTTCACAGTATAATGATACAACCATCTTTCGGTTTGGTAATTGTAATGAAGATCTCACACCTATAGATGATAGTAAAATTATAAAAAATGGTGGGAATAAATTAGTTTATCAACGTAATGACGGGTTCTATTACGGAGGAATAGTACGAAACGATTCTGTTGTTAAAACTTATAATGACTTGATATTTCCATACCCGGTTAAAAAAAACAAAACTGTAACCGGGCATGTATTTTATTACTCTCCTTTGGGAAATTTCTCGAATGTTCCAGATGAAGATATTGCAAAATACACTTGTATTTCTACAGACTCATTATTTTCAACTCCAACTGGAGATTATAAATGTATTGTATATCGAATGGAGTACTACGATTTTGAACCATTGTTCAGGGATGAGGTTTACTATTTTATTAAACCTGGTCTTGGTATCGTAGGTACTATAGAAAAGGTTTACCATTACAAAAAGAAAGATTATTGGTACGTCAAGAAATATGTACTAACAAATTATAAATTGTTATAGGAGACGAAATGAAAAAAGTAATTTCAATAACGTTGTTTATTTGTAACATATTAATAGCTCAACAAAATATTTTTCAAAAAATTGAAAAAGCACTTGTTTTAGATAAAAATATAAGCGAAAAGATTGAGCAAAAGAAATCGAGAGGAAACCTGAAAAACTTTGAAATACTCCAATTAAAAGAACATTTTGATATATCAAAGAATCATTATGGTGTATTTAATATCTTTGATAAGTTAATTGAATATGAGATAACTGAAGGTTATGGAGTAGATATAAATGGAATTCAAAGCTATAAAGCAAAATTAAAAGGAGGCGGCAATGCATTAATTTGCAGTTCAGAAAATGGAATTTACGCATCTATTTGGTGTGCCGATGGCTTTTACAGTTTCGAATCGCTAGAAGGTATGTTATACTTTATTTCGGAAATTGATGTAAAACAGTTTTCTAAGAATGAAAGACAAAATGATTATATGAAAAAGAATATCTTAAGAAAGAGTAAAAATAGTAAAACCGTTAATTCAGTAATGTCACCAGCAACAGTTAGTGTTTTTGTAGCGTATACGCCATCGGTAGCTCAGGCTTATGGTTCAAATATTGATTACTTGATAAATTCTTGTATTGGTTCAACTACTACTGCATACAGTCGTAGTTCTGTAAATTCTTCTATGGTATTAGCAGGAAGCACTCAATTAAATTATACAGAAAGCAATAATTCGTACACTGATGTTACAAGGTTTCAAGGAACTTCGGACGGATATTTAGATGAAATACATAGTCTCAGAAATCAATATCAAGCAGATATTTGTGTACTATTGGTTAATTCATTGGATGCTAATGGTATAACATATTCAATTGGTGCATTTGATTACTCAGAGGCATTTTGTGTAGTTAAAGCTAGTGCGGCAGTGTCATATTATACATTTCCTCATGAAACGGCACATTTATTCGGCTGCAGACATAATATTGAAGATGATAATAATACTGAACCATATCCCGAAGCTCACGGTTTCCATGCGAATAGGAAATTATCAGAGTACAATCCTATATCGAGAGAATATTGTACTATCATGGATGTTTATAACACTGATAGATATCAGCGAGTCGGATATTTTTCCAATCCCGAAGTTGATGATGATATTGGACAACCGATGGGCGAAACTAATAAAAATAATGTTTATGCGTTAAATCAGCATGCTTCAATATTAGCTTCATTTCAACCGCGTTATACAACATCCGGAATAATTTCTGTTAATGAATGGTGGAGAGGAAATATTACAGTTACCGGAACAGTTACGGTTGCAAGCGGAGTAACATTAACAGTAGAACCGGGTGCAACAATAAGTTTCGCAAGCAGCGCTTCGATAACAGTCAATGGAACTTTATATGCAGTAGGTAATACTTCAAATCCGATTACATTTACAAAAAGTAGTACAAGTAATTGGGGAGGCATTCAGTTCAACAGTGGCAGCAGCGGCAACTTACAGTATTGCAATATTCAAAATGCCGGTAATGGAATTTATTGCTATAACTCATCTCCCACTATTAAATATAGTACGATAGATAATAATTCTAGTACCGGTTTATATCTGAATTATTATTCAAGTCCGGTATTAAAGGGTAATAATTTTAGATTTAATGGTAGCTATGGCATTAGATGTGAGTCCTATAGTTCTCCAAACCTAACAGACTACGGCTATCCAGGTCTAAATGTTATTAGAAACAATGGAGCGGGAATAGTTACTTCTTACTATTCAAATCCAAATTTGAACGGATAGTATGATTCTGGGAATAGTCTTTTTGATAACACTGGTGATGAAATAACCGCTTATAACAACTGCACAATAAGTGCCCAAAAAGTTTTCTGGGGTTCTGGTGCTGTTATAAATGCTTACAGTGGTTCTTCAGTTAATAATTCCAATCCACTTTATACCAATCCAAATGGCGGAAGAAAGATAATAGCTGATAATTCTTCGGATAATACAGAAGCCGCATTTAGCCTTAAAGTTGTTGCTGATGACTTAGCTTCTGCTCTTGATAAGCAGAAAGATAAAAAGTATGATGAAGCGATTCCATTATTCTTAGATGTGTTCAAGAATAACAAAGATGTACTTTTGGGCAGATATGCCCTCACCAAAATAGAAGAGTGTTTTACCCAAGCTGGAAAGAAAGATTATTTGGGTTACTCAAAGAGAGAAATAAAACCATTGTTAAAAGAAGGAAGTGAAACTTATGTAGTGGCTCTCGAATTAGAAACTCATCAGATGGTAAATCTTGGTTTGTATAAAGAAGCAATAGCAACTCTACAAACCATACTAAAGAAATACAATTTGAATGAAGCTATTGAAAAGAATACACTGTTTAGCTTGGGAGCGTTCCACTCTATATTCTTAGGAGATAAAGCAAGTTCGGATAAGTACTTTGAAGAACTAAAGAATAAATATCCAAAAGATGAATTGGTAAACCAGATTGAAATAGTAAGAGGATTGGGGCTTGCATCCAGAAATACAGTTCAAGGCAGCAACGAGTCAATTCCTGTTGAGGAAACTTCTCAAAGCCCAAGCGCAGCAATGCAAGAAGATGAAGTAATAAACTATCCCAACCCATTTAACCCAAGTACACAAATCAGTTTCACACTCAAAGAAAGAGCAAACATTAGCTTAAAGGTTTATGATGTACTTGGAAAAGAAGCAGCAAATCTTGCAGATGGATATTACGAAGTTGGTAAACACACAGCAACATTTGACGGAAGCAACTTAGCAAGTGGCATTTATTTCTACAGATTAACAACACCTACAGTAACAATAACAAAGAAGATAATGCTGGTTAAATAGCAATTAGCTATAAGCGTTTAGAAAAGTACATCAATAGCAATTAGGAATTGAGAATAACGAATTGCTGCCGGTGCAAATGTGCCGGAATAAAAAGCTAATTAACAGAATTACAAACGCTATGTTCTTAGCTTAGAGCTTGAGGCTTATAGCTTATAGCAAAACCTGGAGGTGAAGAATGAAGGGAAATATTTGTTAAATTGAAAATGAGTAGTTAATTAAAAATGAAGGTGTACTATGAAACCAAAAATATTATCCACATTTGCTGTAGCTCTAATTACTTTGTTGCTCTTATCTTGTAAAGATGAACATGGTCCTTCTGAAGTAATTGACTCTAACTTACAGCAGGTAATTGGAAATTATGAAGCAACGTTATTTCTAATACCGGATAAGTCAGATGGAAATTATGACGTAATAAAAGAAGGTGGGTATCTAAATATTACATTAACAAAAGATAAGACTGTAACCGGCAAAATATTGATACCCCCGAGCAGGCGATTTGCAGACACAAGCGGCTTTAAGGAGGATTTTACAGGAATATTTACAATTAAAAATGATACCATACAGTTTAAAGGTTTTTATAATATTATAAGCAACCCACAACTGTATTTTGTATGGAGGGATAATAAGCTAGTGGCAACTATGATAAGTATTTCGCCAACAAAAATTACTCTACAAAAAAAATGGACGAACAAAGTCTTGATTAACTTAAAATAGTATGGAGACCGTAATGAAATATTACTTAATTCTTTTATTTCTTCTAGGCTTGAATCTAACTAATGCACAAATACAAATGTGCGGTTCTACAACTCCGTCTAATCCGATAAGTGCTAATTCTCTCTTTAAGAGAGTTGGCAACGTTTCGGTGCCAGTATTTTTTCATATAATCTTAGCTACTAGTGGTGCAGGAGATGTAACGGATACGCAACTTGGGCAACAAATTGATGTGTTAAATAATTTATTAATAGAAGGTTCTGGTTATCAATTCTATTTAGCAGGTTATACTAAAACGAGAAATGATAGCTGGCGAAATTTGGTAAAGCTCTCTCAAGATGAAATCGATATGAAAAATTCTTTAGGTGTTGACCCCACTCATGCTCTGAATATTTATGTAACAAGTACAATAGACTTTTTGGGCTGGACATATTTCCCTGAAGATTATTCGGAAAATTCCTTACAACATGGTGTAATTGTTAGAACAGATTGCTTGCCTAATGGTGGATATACAAACTATGATCAAGGGAAAATAGCGGTTCACGAGGCCGGACATTATCTAGGTTTATATCATACTTTTGATGATTTTGGTGCATGTAAAAATGCTGATTTAGTTGATGACACTCCGATTCATCAAAAAAATATTGGCTGTCCAAATACGAATCCTCCAATGGATACTTGTCCGCAACCAGGCTTAGACCCAATTAATAATTTGATGAATTATACCAACGATCCATGTCGTAATTATTTTACACCAGGTCAGTTTCAAAGGATAAAAAACATAACTGCAGAACACAAACCAAGTTTAAGAGGAAATAATATCTATATAAATCTTACGCGATCGATTAATTACGGTGATACTTGGAAACTAGTTGCTGGTAATTATTTGTTTTCAAGTGGTTGTTACTTAATAGTCAACGGTACGTTAAATGCTATTGGTACTACTTCAAATCCAATTATCTTTACAAGAAGTGGTTCAAGTAATTGGGGCGGTATTCAGTTTAATAGCGGCAGCGGGGGAATAATACAGTATTGCACAATAAGCAATGCTACACAAGGCATATATATACAAGAAACAAATTCATTGTCGATTAGTAATTCGGAAATTTTTAACTGCAGCGGTCATGGAATGTATGTGTATAGAACAAACTATGCTGTACAGCCAGCAATTACTAATTGTAACATTCATGATAATTCGAGTTCTACGGGAATAGTAATGTATTGGTCATCTCCAGATATTAGAAATAGCAACATTTATAATAATTATAACGGCTTAGGAATAGCAGATTTTTCATCACCGAGGTTAGGTCACACAAATGTTTCGGGTAACAATAATATACACAATAACTCAAACATTGGTGTTTATTCGAAAAGGTACTCGAACCCTTTGCTCGGGAGAAATCTTACTCCATTTGAAGCTGGAAATAATATAATAGCTTCAAATACTTTTAGAGATGCACAAGCAGAAGATTATTGTAACGTATATGCAGAAAACAACTGGTGGGGAAGCTCGCCTCCAAATAGTACTAAAATTGCTGCTTTATCTGGAAGCATGATAGATTATGATCCATATCTATCAAGTCCTCCGAGCTTATCCATGGCAGTAGGAAAAGAAAGTATTGTTGCTAACGATATTGAGAAAAGAATAGTTACAAGCGATTAGAATGTAAGAACAGCGCAAGAATTAAACTTAACCGATGAAAAATCTAAGGATACAGAAATTACAATGATGATTACTCAGCTAAATGCTTCATGGCGGGAAGCAAGCAAAACAGACTTAAAATCATTCAAAACGTATTTAAGTGGATTGTCTGATAGCAAAGAAAGGAAAACACTATATGCAGCTGCAAAACTAATACTTGCCGGTTATGAAAAAGAAAAAAGGATTAACATGCTTGAAGAAGTTATTCGCGATTATGATAAACAACCTATTGCAGAAACAGCATTGATGAGTAAGTTCTTGTATTATTTTAATGAACAGAAGAATTATAAAGCTGCAACCGGTATCTTGACAGAAATTTCTCAAAAATTTCCACAATCTTCTGTGTTGCAAGAGGCACAACAACATATGGCGCTTATAGAAATATATTGTCAATTAAAAAGTACTAATGAATTACCAAATAATTCTACTCAACAATTAAACGTCGATAGTGATATCATAGAAAACTACCCTAATCCTTTCAACCCAACTACTCAAATAAGTTTTACACTCAAAGAAAGAGCAAACATTAGCTTAAAAGTATATGATGTACTTGGAAAAGAAGCAGCAAACCTAGCAGATGGTTATTATGAAGCTGGCAAACACACTGCAACATTTGACGGCAGTAACCTTGCAAGTGGCATTTATTTCTACCGCTTAACAACGCCGTCAAGTACAATAATAAAGAAGATAATGCTGTTGAAATAAGGACATTTGCCTGTATAGTAAGTAGTATAATAATTTCGCCTCTACAGTATTACGCAGAGGAGATTCTTTTTCAAAAGTCTGCTGAGGAAAAATGGCTGAAGTAATTCTTAAAAATGTAGGCAAAGTTTACGATGGTAAAAACAGAGCCGTTCAATCCGTAAATCTGGAAATCAAGGATAAAGAATTTGTTGTGTTGTTGGGCCCAGCGGATGCGGCAAATCAACAACTTTAAGAATGATTGCCGGTTTAGAAGAAATTACCGAAGGTGAAATTCTGATTGATGGCAAAGTTGTAAATGAAGTTCAGCCTAAAGACAGAGACATCGCTATGGTATTTCAGAATTATGCTCTTTATCCACACATGAATGTTTTTGAGAATATGGCATTTGGTCTTAAGCTTAGGAAATTTAGTAAAGAAGAAATTAATTTTATGGTAAATGAAGCCGCAAAAATTTTGAGTATTGAACATTTGTTGGAAAGAAAACCTAAACAATTGTCGGGTGGACAAAGACAAAGAGTTGCAGTTGGACGTGCAATTGTTCGCAAGCCAAAAGTATTTTTGTTCGATGAGCCTTTGTGCAATCTTGACGCAAAATTACGCGTGCAGATGAGAACAGAATTAGCGCGTATGCATAATCAACTTGAAACAACGGTTATTTATGTTACTCATGATCAAAAAGAAGCAATGGCACTTGGCAGCCGTGTTGTTGTAAAGCGGTTATATCAAGATTGAAACCAAAAGAAAATTATTCCACCGGTTCACAAATAGAAATCGCTTTAGACACAAACCGTTTGTATTTCTGTGATAAGGAAAGCGGAAAGAGAATATCTAAAACATAATTATCTCTCTTTTCAATTATTAGAAAATCTTCTATCTTTAGCCCAATTCTATTGTCTTAAAAATTGAGTGTTAATATGAAACTTGCCAGAACCGGTTTAGCTTTGTGTTTGTTCTGTTCAATAGTTTTTTCACAAACTGCAATTGTTAAGCGCGATCCAAATATCTCTTCGATGATTGAAAAAGTTTCGGCTGCCAATATAGAAAGCACTGTAAGAAAGCTGGCAGACTTTGGAACAAGACATTCATTTAGTACGCGTAGCTCTAAAGAAAAAGGGATTGGCGCGGCTTGCGATTGGCTAATAAACCAATTTGAAGAGATTGCTAAAGACGCTAAAGGGAGAATGATTGTTAAGCTCGATTCGTTTTATGTTGAACCGGACGGTAGAAGAATACCACGAAGAATTATGATGACAAATCCTACAGCAATTCTTAAAGGAACTGACAAAAGCGATGACCGGGTATTTATTGTTGCTGCACATATTGATTCACGTAATGAAAATCCAAATGATTCTACTTCGTTAGCACCTGGCGCAAATGACGATGCTTCCGGTGTTGCAGCTGTTTTAGAACTTGCAAGAATTATGGCAGAGCAAAAATTTCCGGCAACAATTGTTTTTGCTGCTTTTTCGGGTGAAGAACAAGGCTTGCACGGCGCATCATTCTTAGCTAAGAAAGCAAAGGACGAAAAATGGAATTTAACAGCAATGTTGAACAACGACATGATCGGCAATAGTTCTTCAAACCAAACTTTACTAAAAGATAATATGCAAGTAAGAGTTTTTAGTGAAGGAGTTCCTTTGTTTGAAACTGATGAGATGAAGAGCTTGCGCCAATCAACTAACGCAGAGAATGATTCAAAGTCCCGCCAACTGGCAAGATACATTAAAGAAGTTGGCAAGCGTTATGTAGATCAAATTGGAGTTAAACTTGTTTACCGCAGCGACCGCTTTTTACGCGGAGGAGATCATAAACCATTTAACAAACTGGGGTTTACGGCTGTCCGTTTTTGCGAAATGAATGAGAATTACGATTATCAGCACCAAGATGTAAAGGAAGCAGGCGGTGTTAAATATGGAGATTTGCCGGAATATGTAGATTATGAATACGCACGAAAGATTACCTGTATAAACCTTGCAGTGCTTGCAAACCTTGCTTTAGCGCCATCGCAGCCGCAAAACGTAGGCATTGTTACAAAAGAAGTTACCAACCGTACAACACTAAAATGGGAAGCCCCAAAAAATGGCTCTGTAAAAGGCTATTACGTTTTGCTTCGCGAAACTTATATGCACGTTTGGGAAAAGAAGTTCTTTACCGATAAAACAGAAATTACTTTGCCATATTCAAAAGACAATTACTTCTTTGCCGTGCAGTCCTTAAATAAAGATGGACACGAAAGCCTTCCAGTCTTTCCAATCCCGCTTCTTTAAGCATTGCATAATTATGCGTGTTTATGAATATTTTTGCAAAAAAACTTGCATCATTCATAATCATTTTTATATTTCGGGTCAGATTATTGGCGTTGGAAAATGATTAACAATAAGCGGATAAATGCCGCATTTATAGATTATAGTGTTGAGGCAAATGATAAAGCCCGGCAAACCAATACGCGCCATTCTATTCTAATTAACCTTATCTAGTACTTTAATTTAAATCTCACTTCCTATCAGCCCATTAAGAAGTGGGAAGGAAGTAGAATATTTACTCGTATCTCGGGCTTTGTATAATTATTTACAGAAGGAGTAGCCAGATGCCGGATATAAATAAAAATGTTATAGATGAATTGCTTAATTCTGCAAACTCTGTTAACTCAAGCGTAGGAATGTACTCTCCCTCTTTTGAACATGATGCCTGCGGAATGGGATTTGTTGCCGATGTAAAGGGCAGAAAATCTCGTACAATAATTGATAAAGGTTTAGAAATTCTTAAAAATCTTGAACACCGCGGCGCCGTTGGAGCGGATCCAAATACCGGCGATGGTGCAGGAATACTAATTCAAATGCCAGATGATTTTTTCCGCAAAGTTACCGATGGAACAAAAATTAATCTGCCAAGTGAAGGAATGTATGGTGTTGGTGTAATTTTCCTTCCTCAAAATGCTACTGCTCGTAAGGCGGTAGAAAACATAATTGAAAAAATAATTATAGATGAGAGCCAGAAATTTCTGGGCTGGCGCGATGTTCCTGTTGATCCAAAAATTCCGGGAAATGGTGCGCAGGCAACTCAGCCGTTTATCCGCCAATGCTTTATCGGTGCAAACAAAAAAACTCAAAACCAAGATGAGTTTGAACGTAAACTATATTTGATAAGAAGAATTATTGATCACCGTGTGCGCGCAGAATTGAAACTTGATAGAAGCAAATATTATGTTCCATCTTTTTCAAGCAGAACATTAGTTTACAAAGGAATG
Source organism: uncultured Melioribacter sp. (assembly GCA_964575995.1). GTDB lineage: Bacteria > Bacteroidota > Ignavibacteria > Ignavibacteriales > Melioribacteraceae > Stygiobacter. Next base: position 9,862 of record CAZNTN010000032.1, read on the forward strand.
CTTCTCGCACAGCAGTTGATAGATTATTACAAAGATCTATCCGACCCCGATTTGAAAAGCGGAATGACAATGCTTCACATGCGTTTTTCTACTAATACATTTCCAACGTGGGATTTAGCTCATCCGTTTAGAATGATTGCACATAATGGCGAAATAAACACACTGCGCGGTAACAAAAACTGGATGGCTGCCCGCCAGCATGTTATGGAATCGCCTTATTACGGAAAAGATTTGAGAAGAATGCTTCCAATTATTATGGATGGACAGAGCGATTCTGCAACGTTCGATTCTGTTCTTGAATTGCTTGTTATGGGCGGTAGAAGTTTACCGCATGCTATGATGATGATGATTCCAGAAGCATGGTCGAAAAACGATTTTATGGACCCAGATAGAAAAGCATTCTATGAATATCACGCTACAATGATGGAGCCGTGGGATGGTCCCGCTGCTGTTGTATTTACAGATGGAAATATAATTGGCGCAACTTTAGATAGAAATGGTTTGCGCCCTTCACGTTACGTTATTACCAAAGATGATTTAGTTGTTCTAACTTCCGAAGCCGGTACGTGGAGCGTTGATGCAGAAAATGTTGCGGTTAAAGGAAAACTTCAGCCGGGAAGAATGTTTATTCTCGATCTTAAGCAGGGTAGAATAATTGAAGATGAAGAAATTAAAAAGGAGATTGTTACTCAAAAGCCATACCGTAAATGGGTTAACGAAAACATGATTAAAATGAGCCACCTGCCGAGTCCAGATGCAATTTATAATGCCGATTTTAAAACTATTCACATGAGGCAAAGAATTTTTGGATACACAAAAGAAGATTTGGATAAAGTTATTCTTCCAATGGCAGAGCGTGGTGAAGAAGCAGTGGGTTCGATGGGAACAGACGCTGCGCTTGCTGTGCTTTCAGATAAGCCCCAAATGCTCTTTAGATATTTTAAGCAGTTGTTTGCGCAGGTAACTAATCCTCCAATTGATGCTATACGCGAAGAACTTGTAATGGAGCTGACAACTTATGTTGGTCCGGAACAAAATCTTCTTGATGAAACTCCGAAGCATGCAAACCGTTTAGAATTAGAGCATCCGCTGCTTTCAAATTCGCAGATGGAAAAAATTCGTCACATTGCACGCGGATTATTCAAATCGCAGACAGTTCCGCTTCTCTTCAATCCGTTTAAGCATCACGATATGCGAAACCGGTTGGAAGAAATTTGTACTGAAGCTGTTGATGCAGTTAAATCCGGTATTTCTCTTTTAGTTCTTTCGGATAAAGGTGTGGATAGAGAACATGCAGCAATTCCAAGTTTACTTGCAACTTCTGCAATTCATCATACTTTGCTTCGTGCCGGTTTAAGAACAAAAACCGGAATTATAGTAGAAACCGGTGAAGCCAGAGAAGTTCATCACTTTGCTCTGCTGTGTGGTTATGGCGCAAATGCTATCAATCCATATTTAGCTTACGAAACCCTTGCTTACTTAGCCGAGAAAGGTTTTTTACCGCCAACGTTAGATTATGCTGCGGTAAAGAAAAATTTTGTTAAAGCTGTCAGCAAAGGATTGTACAAAATTTTCAGCAAGATGGGAATCAGCACGCTTCAATCTTACTGCGGTGCGCAAATATTTGAAGCAGTTGGTCTCGATAGTGAAGTTATAGAAAACTACTTTACCGGAACCCCAACACGCATCGAAGGTCTTTCGCTTGAGATGCTTGAAGAAGAAACAAAGAGAAGGCATCTTCACGCGCTCGACCCTCAAGTAGATCAAAGCGCTTTAGATGTTGGCGGACTATATCATTACCGGCGCGATGGCGAGCATCATTTGTGGAATCCACTTACAATTTCGAAGCTGCAGCTTAGCACGCAGCGAAATGATTTTAATACTTATAAAGAGTATGCCGAGCACATTAACAATCAAGAAAATCATAGAGTTACGCTAAGAAGTTTGTATGAGCTTGATTTTAGCCGAACACAAATTCCACTTGAAGAAGTTGAGCCGGCTTCAGAAATTGTAAAACGATTTGCAACCGGGGCTATGAGTTTTGGCTCAATTTCGCGTGAGGCACATACTAATCTTGCAATTGCAATGAACAAGATCGGCGGAAAATCCAACACAGGTGAAGGCGGCGAAGAAGCAGAAAGATTTGTAACGCTGCAAAATGGAGAAAGTCTACGTTCTGCAATTAAGCAGGTTGCTTCTGCTCGTTTTGGCGTTACTGCTAATTATCTTGTTAACGCAGAAGAGCTTCAAATAAAAATGGCGCAAGGCGCAAAACCAGGTGAAGGCGGTCAGCTTCCCGGTCATAAAGTTGATGCTGTAATTGCAAAAGTACGTTACAGCACGCCTGGAGTTACATTAATTTCGCCTCCGCCTCATCACGATATTTATTCTATTGAAGATTTGAAGCAGTTGATTTTTGATTTGAAAAACATAAACCCAAGAGCGCGCATAAGTGTAAAACTTGTTTCAGAAGTTGGTGTTGGAACAATTGCTGCCGGAGTTGCAAAAGCTCATGCAGATCATATTTTAATCAGCGGGCATGATGGCGGAACCGGCGCAAGCCCAATTTCATCAATTCAATATGCTGGAACTCCTTGGGAGCTTGGTCTTTCCGAAGCACATCAAACATTAATTCTAAACGGATTGCGCGATAGAGTTTATCTTGCTGCTGATGGTCAGTTAAAAACAGGACGCGATGTTGTTATTGCTGCTTTACTCGGCGCAGAAGAATTTGGTTTTGCTACAGCGCCGCTTGTAACTCAAGGCTGCATTATGATGCGCAAGTGTCATCTTAATACTTGTCCCGTTGGCGTTGCAACACAAAACCCCGAATTACGGAAGAAGTTTACAGGAAAGCCGGAGTATGTAATTAACTTCATGTTCTTTGTTGCAGAAGAAGTTCGTGAATTAATGGCAAAACTTGGCTTTAGAACCATCAACGAAATGATTGGACAGACAGAAAAAATTATTCCGGTTCGTCAGCACGATCACTGGAAGGCACGCGGTATAGATTTGAGCAAACCGCTTTTCAAACCAACTCCACTTTACGATACAAATTTTTTTAGAACACGCCCGCAAAATCATGGCTTGGAAAATCAATTCGATTATGAATTGATTGCTGAAACTAAAGATGCAATAGAAAATAAAACTCCAATTTCGCTTAGCAAGCGTGTTAGAAACATTAACCGCTGCGTTGGTACTATGCTTTCCAGCGAGATTGCTAAGAAATATGGTGAAGAAGGTTTGCCCGTTGGAACAATAAAAATTGAACTTCGTGGAACAGCCGGACAAAGTTTTGGTGCTTTCTTAGCTAAAGGTATTGAACTAAAACTTACTGGAGAATCCAATGATTACTTTGGCAAAGGTTTAAGCGGTGGAAGAGTAATTGTAAAAATTCCGCCCGAAGTAACTTTTGAAGCTGCAGAAAATATTATTGTTGGAAATACTTGCCTTTACGGTGCAACGAGCGGTGAGGCATTTATTAATGGTGTTGCCGGAGAAAGATTTGCCGTGCGTAATTCCGGCGCGCTTGCTGTTATTGAAGGTTTAGGCGATCATGGCTGCGAATATATGACAGGCGGACGTGTTGCTGTACTCGGTAAAATAGGAAGAAACTTTGCAGCTGGAATGAGCGGCGGTATTGCTTACATCTGGGACCCTTACCGCGATGCAGATAAAAAAGTTAATCATGGAATGGTTGATGTTGAGTACTTGATCTATGATGAAGATATAAAAGAAGTTTATGAAATGGTGAAAAAACATTTTGAACATACTGGTTCAAAACGTGCGCACTACATTTTAGAAAATTGGGAAAGCGAAAAAGAAAATTTCTGGAAAGTCATTTCTGGTGAATACAAAAAAGCTTTGGCTAAATTGGCAAAAGCTGCAACAGAAAAATTGGAAGCCGAGAAGGAGGTTGTTAATGGGTAAGCCAACCGGATTTATGGAGTTTGACAGGGCGCAATTAAGAAAAGATAAACCGGAAGAACGAGTTACTCACTTTAAAGAATTTGAAAAGCGGTTTAGTTCTGAAAAAGCTAAAACACAGGCTGCACGTTGTATGGATTGCGGCATTCCCTTCTGTCACGGAGAAACCGGCTGCCCGGTTCAAAATTACATTCCAGAGTGGAATGATCTTGTTTATAAAGGGCACTTAAAAGAAGCGATCGAAAATCTTCATTCAACAAATAACTTTCCCGAGTTTACAGGAAGATTGTGCCCCGCACCTTGCGAAACTGCATGCACACTCGGCATAAACAAAGTTCCGGTTTCCATCAAAGCTATTGAAAGAACTATAATTGATAAAGGATTTGAAGAAGGATGGATAAAGGCGCGGCTTCCTCACGTTCTTTCTAATAAAACTGTTGCAATTGTTGGCTCTGGTCCAAGCGGTCTTGCAGCTGCTCAGCAGCTTTGCCGTGCAGGGCACACTGTTACTGTTTACGAAAAGAATGATAGAGTGGGCGGGCTTCTTCGCTACGGCATTCCAGATTTCAAATTGGAAAAAAGTATTATTGATAGAAGAATTAAACAAATGAAAGTTGAAGGTGTAACATTTAGAACTAATGTGAATGTTGGTAAAGATATTGCCGCCAAAGAATTAGTTCAAACCTATGATGCGGTTATTCTTGCCGGCGGTGCTGAAAAGCCAAGAGATATTTCTATACCAGGAAGAGAGCTAAAAGGGATTCACTTCGCAATGGAATTTTTATCTCAACAGAATAAAATTAATGCCGGTGATAATTTAGAACACAGTATTTCTGCAAAAGGAAAAAACGTTGTAGTAATTGGCGGTGGCGATACAGGCTCTGATTGTGTAGGAACATCCAATAGACAAGGCGCTAAATGTGTAACTCAAATTGAAGTGATGCCAACGCCGTCTATTGAGCGTACAGAATGCTCTCCGTGGCCTTACTATCCTATGATTCTTCGTACATCTACAAGCCACGAAGAAGGAGCGGATAGAAAGTGGGCTATTAATACTACTTCATTTGCCGGAAATGAAAATGGAGAAGTTACACAGTTGAATTGTATAGAAGTGAAATTTTTAGATGGAAAATTTGAAAATATTCCGGGTACAGAGTTTACACTCGGAGCCGATTTAGTTTTAATTGCTGCGGGTTTTGTTCAGCCGGAACTAACGGGATTAATTGCAGAACTTACAGAACTTGGTTTGCAGTTAGATACGCGGGGAAATGTTAAAGCGGATTTTGGCGAAAGTGAAATGGCTCATCAAACTTCTTTGCAAAAAGTTTTTGCATGCGGGGATATGCGCCGCGGACAGTCTCTTATTGTTTGGGCAATTGCAGAAGGAAGAAAATGCGCCAGTGCCGTGCATAAATATTTAAGCGAGCAGGCTGTAGAAGAAAACGCCGCGTAAATCATTTTTGTATAGACATAATTAATTGCGTCTGTACATTAGAAGATGTAGAGACTTATACACGCAAAATACGCGGGACAGGCATGGCAAGTCTCTACAAGAAATGAAAGAAAAGGTAAAGACGCGGCAGCCTCGTCTCTACAAAAAAATGGGGTTGTATCTGTTAGTCCTACCTCATAGACTACATCTGGTTAATGGTGTTTCTACATGTCAAAATTCAAAATACATTTCGAGTTGAATCAGCAAGATTAAAAGAGTGGGATTATTCAACACCTGGTGGTATTTTGTAACAAATACTAAAAATCATCAAGAGTATTTTGGTGAAGTGATTAATAAAATGGTGTTGAAGCAATTAGGTAAAATTGCAGAAGTTTGTTGAAAAGAAATACCCAGGCATTTTGAATCTAGCTAATTAGACTATTTTGTAGATATGCCAAACCATATCAGATGTTATAGGTTCATTCAAATCCGCAGTAACAAAACAAGCGCACAAGGCTGGATATAAAAATTTTTCATGGCAGCATCGATTTTACGACTGATTAATTCATAATGAAACAGAATTGCATAACATCAGAAAATAAATTTTTGAGAATCCATTAAAATGGGAATTGAGAAAAACCACCGGAAAATATTTTGGTCGAGTTATAGTAGAGACGCGTTCGATGCGTCTCTACAATTTATTTCTTCAAAAAATCTTTAAACACTTTTTCAAACTTTTCTATCTTAGGCGCTATAACAAACGCACAGTAACCTTGGTTTGTGTTGTTTTCGTAATAATCTTGATGATAATCTTCAGCCTTGTAAAACTTGTGCAATTCGCTTATCTCGGTTACAATTGGATTATCCCAAATCTTTGCGTCATTCAAATCTTTCTTGGCTCTTTCCGCTAGCTGCATTTGTTCATCATTATGATAAAAAATAACAGAACGGTACTGTGTTCCAATATCGGCGCCTTGCCTGTTAAGCGTAGTAGGATCGTGAGTTTTGAAAAACACTTCCAGTAATTGAATATAGCTGATTACAGAAGGATCGAAATAAATTTGTGTGCATTCTGCATGACCAGTTTTGCCAGTAGAAACCGCATCATAAGTTGGATTTGGAACTGTGCCGCCGCTGTAACCGCTTTCAACTTTGGCAACACCTTTTAGTCGTGCAAATATCGCTTCTGTACACCAGAAACAGCCTGAACCAAATGTTGCTGTGGAATAATTACTTGTGTCTATCATAGAAACCTCAAAGTTTTGCTTTGCTTGTTCTGAACAGCCAAAGATGTTATAAGAAATCAACAGGACAATAAGAACAGTTTTCATCTCTCTCTTTCGTTTTATGCATTAACAAAGTTTATTGCAAATACGTTTCAAATACAAAAGGAGTTGCAAGCATATTTTTTATGATAGCTTACGGTTTCTTATGATGTTAAATAACCATAATCATCATAACAGATCTGCGTTCTATGCTTTTTGCTATAACATTTATACTTTATAATGTCAAGAAAACAAAATATGGACATACACTCCTATAAAAATATTTTTTAACTATTTAACATAAAATTAATTTTATTATAATTATTCAATTATTAGTTTTGCTGTAGAAATCCTACCTATCCAGAACAAAATGAAAGGGCAAACACAAGAAATTATTAGGGCACAGATATGAAAAAGCTAATACCTTTTTTACTCGTCATTTCTCTCTTCTTATCAAAAGTTAGTTGGGGACAGATATTTTCTCAGGATTTCAATTCGGGAGGGGCAACATCTGATTATGTTAGTACATCTCCGAATTCAAATCAGTTTGACAATATATCAGCTACAACAGGGTCAACTGTTTCAATTCTTGGGAATGCTCTTGTGCTTACTAGGAGTACGGGTGGACATTCAAGGTTTGTGAGAAGTTCGAATTTAAGTGCGAGTTCAGTAAATGGGCTGATATTTAAATTTGACGTGAGTGTCTCCAATAATACTACTGCAACCACGAGTGCTTGTAAAATTTTTATAGGAAGCTCTGTTGGTAATAATTCATCTACTCCGAATTCGGCTGATTACTATGCTAGACTATACCTGAATATTACTGGAACTAATGGGGAATTCCAGATCAGAGATTCTGATGGCAATACAAATTCATTAAATCTTAGTGGGACACAAACAATAACTTGGGTTCTCAATAATACAGGTTCAAATCAAAGTTATACTGCTCCGAATTTGTCTACTGAAAATATCGCAAACGATAAAATAGATATATGGGCAGGAACTAATAAAATATTTGATGATATTAACCCTCAAAATGTTGCTTTTGCAAATAGTTTAGTACAGTTCAAAGCTGTATTTGATATTGGAATTGGCTCATTTACTTTCGATAACTTTTTAATTAACGGAGAAGCTAGTGCTCTCCCCGTCGAACTCACTTCTTTCACTGCGTTGATTGCAGATAATGGTGTGCATTTAAATTGGGAAACTGCAACGGAAGTAAACAATTATGGATTTAACGTAGAGCGTAGAGTGAAGAACGAAGAGTGGAGTAAGATTGGGTTTGTAAATGGAAATGGAAATAGTAACTCACCAAAGAGCTATACTTTCACGGATAATGCAGTTCCGGCGGGAAAGATTCAATACAGATTAAAGCAAATAGATTTTGACGGCAAGTTTGAGTATAGCGAGGTTGTAGAAGTTAATGTAGAAGCGCCAAACAAATTGGTTTTATATCAAAACTCGCCTAATCCGTTTAATCCTAGTACGGTAATAAGCTACAAGGTACAAGCAGCAAGCCACGTAACTCTTAAGGTTTACGATGTTTTAGGAAGAAAAGTTGCAACATTAGTTGATGAATACAAAAATGCAGGAAATTACAAAACAACTTTTAACGTAGAGACACGCCATTACGTGTCTCTACAGAGCGGCGTTTATTTTTACAGATTAACTGCAGTAAGTTTTGTACAAACGAAAAAAATGATGCTTCTTAAATAACGACAAATGCAAAGCATAGTTAATTAAAATGTAGTAGGAGACGCGTTCGACGCGTCTCTACCAAGCAGATGTAAAGACGCACCGAGTGCGTCTCGAAGAGCAGGAGACGCGTTCAAATGTAAAGATGCACCAAGTGCATCTCAAAGAATAGGAGACGCGTTCAAATGTAAAGATGCACCGAGTGTGCCTCAAAGAGCAGGAGACGCGTTCAATTGTAAAGACGCACCGAGTGTGCCTCAAAGAGCAGGAGACGCGTTCAAATGTAAAGACGCACCGAGTGCGTCTCGAAGAGCAGGAGACGCGTTCAAATGTAAAGACGCACCGAG
>CAZNTN010000032.1:18627-36077 GCA_964575995.1 uncultured Melioribacter sp.
AGTGCATCTCAAAGAATAGGAGACGCGTTCAAATGTAAAGATGCACCGAGTGTGCCTCAAAGAGCAGGAGACGCGTTCAATTGTAAAGACGCACCGAGTGCGTCTCGAAGAGCAGGAGACGCGTTCGACGCGTCTCTACCAAGCAGATGTAAAGACACACCAAGTGTGTCTCAAAGAGTAGGAGACACGTTCGATAAATGTAAAGACGCACCGAGTGTGTCTCAAAGAGCAGGAGACGCGTTCGACGCGTCTCCACAGGAGAATTTTATACATACAAAAAAGACTATCACTTAAATATTTATCCATGTAGGTACTATGAAGAAGATACTATTACTTTTCTTTGGAATATTAGGTACAGCATTTGCACAGACCACAGTCTTTTCAGATAATTTTAACACAAGTCAAGGCTCTACATATTCAACATCTGGAAATATTGGAACAACAAACTGGGCAATAAATAGATGGGGCGCTGATTTTGGTGCCCGTATTGATGGCAATATTTTAGAAATGACAAACGATGCAAGCACTACAACCAACGTAGCAGGTTGGGTTTATGTTAATCAACCATTCTCCATTATTTCCACTCCATTTAACTCAACACTTGGTTCTAATACCGGTCTCGTTACCTGGACATTTAACATGCGGCAAATTAGAGCAGACCCGGCAGGTTTTACTACTGGAAGTTACGGTGTGGCTTACATTCTTGGTTCTTCAGGTCAAACAACTCAAACCGGTGGAACCGGATATGCGGTTGTACTCGGTCAATCTGGTTCGACTGATCCTATACGCTTGGTTAGGTTTTCTGCTGGTTTGCAAACAATAACAAATATAATTACTTCAAACACCAGTGGATTAACAGATTTTGGTGCTGAATATTTAAGTGTAAAAGTAACTTATAATCCTACAACAAACACATGGGCATTATTTTTAAGAAGCGATGGAACTTCTGCTTTTGCAGATCCTACAACCGGTACATTAGTTTCGCAAGGTACTATAGTTGATAATACTTATACTGGAACTAGTTTAAACTATTTTGGTTTTTATTGGCAGGGCTCAACAGCTGCAAATCAAACAGCTTTCTTTGATAATTTGAAGATTATAGTTGATGCTCCGGCACCGCCATCTGCTCCAACAGCAAGCAACGCCTCGGATATTCTTCAAACAAGTTTTACTGCTAACTGGAACTTTGTTAGCGGCGCTGCAACTTATCTCTTAGATGTTTCTAAAGTAAATGACTTTTCAACTTTTGTTTCAGGCTATAATGGAAAAGATGTTGGAAATGTAGCAAGTTCTAATGTAATTGGACTTGGTGCTGATTCTACATATTACTATAGAGTTCGTGCAAGTAATACGAACGGAACGAGTCCAAATTCAAACACGATTACGATAAATACATTACCAAATCCGCCAGCGGCACCAACAGCTAATGAAGCAACTAATGTAACTCAAACCGGAATGACTGCTAATTGGGGGAGTATAAACGGCGCAACAAAATACTTTTTAGATGTTTCTATTGCGAGTGATTTTTCTACATTCGTTACCAATCTTGATAACAAAGATCTTGGCAGTGTAACTTCTTATGCTCTAGCAAGCTTAGCAAGCGGAACAACATATTACTACAGAGTCCGTGCTTATAATTCAGGCGGAACAAGCTCAAATTCGAATACAATGAGTAAAACTCTTATTCCGGCAAATCCAATTTCAGCAGCCTCAACAAGTATAACTCAAACCGGATTTAATGCAAACTGGAGTGCAGTAACTGGCGCTGCTTTATATTTTATAGATGTATCTACAGAGAAAGATTTTTCTACTTATGTAACTGGTTATCAAAACAAAAATACAGGTACTAATACAATATCAGTTACAGGATTAACCGCATCAATAAAATATTTTTTCCGGTTAAGAGCGCAAAACACAAGCGGAACAAGCGGTAACTCTATTATTGATTCTGTAACCACACTTCCAAATCCGCCAGGCGCACCTGTTGCTTCTGCTGGAACAGCAATTAGCAGCTCTTCATTTACTGCCAACTGGTCCGATGTACCGGAAGCGACAACAAACTTTATTACGGTATCAGAAGACTCGAACTTTGCCTCCAATACTATTAGCAATTTAGAAGTTGGAGATGTTACAAGTTATACAGTTAGTGGGTTAACACCAGCTACAGATTATTATTATGTTATTAAAGCAGGCAATGCCGGCGGTACAAGTGCAAATTCTAATGTAATAAGCGTATCTACAAATCCTGGAGTGCCGGGTGCGCCCGTTGCAACGGAGGCAGCAGCTTTAAGCAATACCGGTTTTACAGCTAATTGGAATGCTGTTGGCGGTGTTACAAAATACTTTTTAGATGTTTCTAAAGTAAATGACTTTTCAACTTTTGTAGATGGTTTTAACGCTAAGGATGTTGGCAATATTACAACTTTTGCAGTAAGCGGATTGAGTGCGTCAACAGAATACCATTATCGCGTAAGGGCTTCCAATGTTACCGGTGTAAGCGATAACTCAAATGTAATTGCGGTTACTACAAATCCGCCAGCGCCAAATGCACCTGCTGCTATTGCTGCTGCAGCTATTACATCAAGTGGTTTTACAGCTAAGTGGAATATCTCTGCTAATGCAGCTAAGTATTTCTTAGATGTTTCTGCACAGATTGATTTTTCAACAACTATTACCGGTTACAACTACGTGGATGTTGGCAATGTAACATCTGTAAACGTTGCCGGGCTTACAGCGGGAACGGATTATTATTATAGAGTTTATGCCACGAATGTAACTGGCACGAGTGCAGCATCTAATACTATTACAACAATTACGGTTCCATCTGCGCCTGTAGCTTCAACAGCAACAAATATTGCTCAAACCGGATTTACTGCTAACTGGAACACAGTAACAGGCGCAGCAAAATATTACTTGGATGTTTCAACGCAAAATAACTTTTCAACTTTTATACTCGGATATGACAGTACTGATATTGGTAATGTATTAACAACAAACGTTACAGGATTAGCAGCCAATACAGATTATCATTACAGAGTTAGAGCAGGCAACGCAAGCGGATTAAGTGTAAACTCCAATGTTGTTAGTGTAACAACATTACCAAACGCACCGGAAGCTCCTATTGCAAATTCTGCTGCTTCAATTACCACAACCGGTTTTACAGCTAACTGGAACACCAGTTCAGGCGCAACAAAATATTTTTTAGATGTTTCAACCGTTTCTAATTTTTCAACTTTTGTTAGCGGCTTCCAGAACAAAGACGTTGCCAATGTAACATCGTTCGCTGTAACGGGACTTACAGCAGGAACTGCATATCATTACAGACTGAGAGCATTCAACACCGGTGGAACGAGTGAAAGCTCTAATGTTATTAATGTAACAACAAGCGCTTCTACGTCTCAAACATTAACCGCTGGCGATATTGCAATTATTGGTGTTAACACAGATGACCCTGACCAGTTTTCTTTTGTTCCATTAGTTGATTTGCAAACTGGAACTGTTATAAGGTTTACTGACTCCGGACTTAAAGCAAATGGAACATTTAGAGGAGGCGAAGGCGCTGTAAAATACACAACCCCATCAGGAGGAATGGCTGCTGGAACTATAATAACATTTACTTCTCCAGCAGCAGGAAATTTTGCCTCTGATACTGATGCTGCAGTTGGAACAAGTGGTTTTAATTTGTCAGCATCCGGCGATCAGGTTACTGCATTTCAAGGAAGTTCTTCGAGTCCGACTTTTATTTATTCTGTAACCACCCATCGAAATACATTTAGCGCTGATGCAGGCAGCTCCAACGAAACTGCTTTACCTGCAGGATTAACTAATGGAACAACTGCTGTTGCTGTTGGCGGTGCTTCTTCCGATAACGATAATGCAGTTTATAATATGTCTGTTACGAGCGGAACAAGAAATGAACTATTAGCTGCAATTGGTAATAGTTCAAATTGGAATGTCAGTAATACTTCTTTAACTATGCCGATAGGCTCTTTTACAATTGGCAGCGGAAGTGCAGCTATTCCTAATCCACCAGTGGCACAAAATGCAGCAAATATAACTGCAAGCGGATTTACAGCAAATTGGAGTACTTCATCTGGTGCAACAAAGTATTTTTTAGATGCAGCTGCAGACAGCAGTTTTAATAACAAACTTTCAAGCTTTGATAACAAAGATGTTGGTAATTCAACATCAACGGCGGTTACGGGCTTAAGCCATAGTACAAAATATTTTTATAGAGTTCGTGCCAACAATTATGCGGGCAGCAGCGGAAACTCGAATATAATAAGTGCAGCTACATTAACTAACCAAACATTTGTCCAGTTTTCAACTTCTTCCGGTTCCGTAAATGAAAGTGCCGGGGCTTTTTATTTGGTTTTTACAATTACAAATCCAGACACTGCAAATGCAACTTCGTTTCAGGTAGCGTTAACAGGCGGAACTGGTTCGGCAAGCGATATCAATAACTACACAACACAAAGTGTAACATTCGCAGCCGGTTCTTCTTCAAATAGAACAATTAATTTAACCATTACAAACGATGCAATTGCCGAGGGTAATGAAACGGTAATCTTTACTATTCAAAATGTAAGCGGCGGTAATAATGCTGCTGCTGGTGTTGAAACTGTTTTTACTTTAACAATAAGCGACCCTGTTACGGGATATTATTCAAATGTAAATACAACTTTAAATGGAGCTGCATTTAAGACCGAATTGCACAACTTAATAAAAGGGCACACATCTTATCCTTATACAGGCTCTTCAACTGATGTTTGGGATATATTAAACCATGCCTATCAAGATCCGGCAAATTCAAACAACGTGATATTACTTTACACCGGGAGATCGCAGGCAAAGACATATAATGCATCAACAAACAGCAACGATCCAAATGCATGGAATAGAGAGCACGTTTGGGCACAATCAAGAGGCGGTTTTGATGTTGATATTATTGCTCATAATCCGGGTGTTGCTTCCGATGCTCACAGCATAGCGCCAGAAGATGCTTCTGTAAACAGCGATAGAGGCAATAAAGATTTTGATATTGGAGGAACTGCTCACCCTGAAGCAATTGGTTCTTTTATGGATGCTGATTCTTTTGAACCAAGAGAGGCAGTAAAAGGAGATGTTGCAAGAATGTTGTTCTATATGGATGTTAGATATGAAGGTACTAATGGTGAAGTTCAGCTTGAGCTGCAAGATGGAGTTAATACTCCGGTTGGAACAATTGGCAAACTATCTACTTTGTTATTGTGGCATCAACAGGACCCGCCGGATGCCTTTGAAATAAATAGAAATGATGTTGTCTTCGCATATCAAGGAAACAAAAATCCGTTTATAGATAATCCAAGCTGGGTGTCAAAAGTTTATGGCACTAATGCAGCCCCAACAATTTCAAATATATCTCGTACAATTCAAGTTCCGGCAGAGAATCAAAACCTATCGGTTACTGCCAATATTATAGATGATGTAGGTGTTGCATCGGCACAAGTAATTTATACAATTAACGGCGGAGCTGAACAAACTGTAAACATGAGTTTAACTTCAGGTACATCTTATATCGGTGTTATATCTGAAGCAGCTTATGTAAATGGCAGTTTAATAACGTATAAGATTAAGGCTGTAGATAACCATACCAACGAGCGTATTAGTGAAAGCTACAAAGTTTTTGCCGGCACAACATCTATTTCAACACTGCATCAAACCGATGCAAACGGAGCGCTTTTATATAATGGAGTTTATGCAAGAGTTAGCGGTATTGCTACAGTTCCAAACGGATTATTTTCATCTTCACATCTCGAAGTAAATTTGCAGGATGCAACGGGCGGTATAGTAATTTACAAAGTTACTGCAGGCGCAACTTCTTTTGTAGTTGGTAGAAATTATACGGTCGTGGGTTCTTTAACTCAATATAATGGATTAGCTGAGTTAATCCCCGATAATGCTTCTTCAGATATAATTGATGGCGGTGTTGGAACAGCCGTTATTCCAACAGTAAGAACTTTTGCACAGCTAATGGCAAACCCAGAATCATACGAAGGTATGTTGATTAAAGTTCAGAATGTGAATAAAACTTCGGGCACTTGGGCAAACAGCCAAAATCTCACGGTATCCGATGGTACTTCATCTGCTGTTACTATTAGAATAAGCAGCGGAACTGACTTAGCCTCCAATCCAGAACCAGTTTGGCCAAAAGATGTAGTTGGAGTATTCTCGCAATTTGATAGTTCATCTCCATTTACAGATGGATATCAACTTAAACCAAGAGCAATTTCCGATATACAAAATATTGGCAGCACAGTAATTCCTGATAAATATATTCTCTCGGCTGATAACAACAATCCACCAGTTGGAAACGATGTTACAATTACTGCACAATTAGCGGATGTTTCCAACAATGCAGTTGCGGCTGCAGGTAAAGTTGTTACTTGGAGTTCAACCAATGGAGGAAGTTTCAGCACTCCAACATCAACTACAGATGCAAATGGAACTGCTTCTGTTATTTTTACTTCAAACACAACAGCAGCAGTTGCTCATATTGTTACAGCAACAGATAACAGCACCCCAGCTGCTATTACCGGTTCAACACAGCCAATAATTACACGAAGCGGAGCGGCAGATAAATATATTGTTACTGCTGGTGATTACAATCCGGTTGCCGGAAACAGTTTTACAATAACTGCACAATTAGCGGATGCTTATAATAATGCATCTGCATCTGCAGGTAAAGTTGTTGCTTGGAGTTCAACCAACGGAGGAAGTTTCAGCACTCCAACATCAACTACAGATGCAAATGGAACTGCTTCTGTTATTTTTACTTCAAACACAACAGCAGCAGTTGCTCATATTGTTACAGCAACAGATAACAGCGCCCCAACTGCTATTACCGGTTCAACACAGTCAATAATTACACAAAGCGGAGCGGCAGTAAAGTATATTGTTACCGCTGATGATTATAATCCTATTGTTAATTCAACTATAAATGTAAATGCTCAGCTGGCAGATGCTCATAATAATATGGTTAAAACAGCAGGTAAGACTGTAAATTGGTCAAGTACAAACGGCGCTGCTTTTCAACAGCAATCAGTTACAACTAATTCTTTAGGCAGAGCTGAAGTTAGATTAACTGTTTCTAAACAAGCTGGTACTGCTCATTTGATTAGTGTAATTGATAATACTTCTTTAGCTGGGGTTAGTACAGCAATTAATACTAAAGCAGGAAGTGCGGCTGCCTACAAAGTTTCAGTTTCGGATTATAACCCACCTGCGGGCAGTAATGTTCTTGTTTCTGTTCAATTAATTGATGCTTTTGATAACCCGGTTACCCTTTCTGGAAACATTTTAAAATGGACTGTTAGCAATGAAGCAGCATTTGATTCTCCTGCAAGCGTACTTGATTCTGATGGTAAAGCATCGGTTATTTTAACTGTGAATAAAAAAGCAGGTATAGAGCATATTGTAGAAGCCGCCGATAATTCACTAATTCCGGTTAAAGGCAGGAGCGGTGTTATTAATACAATTCCAGGTGTGGAAACAAAATACCTTGTTACTGTAACAGATACTAAACCGCTTAGCGGAACTACGGTTACTGTTTCTGCACAGTTAGCAGATGCAAATGATAATTTTGTGCAAAGAGCTGGAAGAGTTATTAAGTGGTCAAGTTCTAATGGCGGTACTTTTAGCCTCCAAAACAGTACAACAGATAACACAGGAAAGACTACGGTTGATTTCACCGTTTCGGTTGTTTCTTCTACAAGCCATAGAGTAACTGCAACCGATGGAAGTTCAATAACAGGTGTATCTGATGAGTTTGTTACAAGAGCTATAGATGCCCCAAGGCTTTCTTCACCTGCAAATAAAGCTAAACATATTCCACTTACACAAATTTTAAGCTGGCAGACTTCTGCAAATGCAGATAGCTACGAGTTGGTTGTTTCATCGGACGTAAATTTTGTTAATAACGTTTTTAGTTTCGTAAACATTACGGCTGCGTTCAAAGAAATTACAAATCTTGTAAAATCTAAAACTTACTATTGGAAAGTGAGAGCTAAAAAGGGAATTGGGTTTAGTGAATACTCGGAAGTATGGATATTTACAACGCTGCCAAACATACCTTCTAAACCGGTATTAAGTTCTCCTTTAACAAACACTAAGAATGTTAGAGTAAATACTCTCTTGGTGTGGCAAAGTGTTGAAAGTGCAGAAAGCTACAGTTTGCAGCTTGCTGAAGATATTACGTTCACAAAATTGGCAGAAAATAAAACCGGATACCCCGATGTTTCTTTTTCAGCGCGGGGTTTGAAAAATTCTCAAGATTATTTCTGGCGTGTGAAGGCATCAAACATAAGCGGCGAAGGTGAGTTTTCTGAAGCTTGGACTTTTACTGTTATTGATACAATTTTTGCGCCGACTGAATTAACTGCATCTGCCGATACAGCCTACACAATTAATCTTGAGTGGAAAGACAACTCTAACAATGAAGACGGATTTGTATTAGAAAGGCTTGATGAAGGCAACACTTTTTATTATCAGTTTGATCGTGTAAGTGCTAATACAACTTCTTACATAAACAAATATTTGGAACAGGGAAAATCATATACCTACAGAATAAAGGCGGTAAATGATTTTACAAGTTCTACTTTTTCCAATTTGTTAACTGTTGTTGTGCCGAAATCTTCAATTAAAGCACCAAGTAATTTGAATACGACTGTAACAAACAACGGACATATAATTTTAACATGGAACTATAATACTTCTGATGAAGCCGGGTTTATTATTTATAGAGCTGAAGAAGCTAATAATATTTTGGGCAAGTTTACTTTTGGAAGTGTAAATACCGGTTTCGTTCCTCTCGATACAGTACTAACTAATACTACTAAGTATTTGGATAATACAACAATTATAGGGAAAACTTACCGCTATCAAGTGGTTACATTAACCAAGAATGGTGTTTCCATTCCAACTGAAACTCCTTTGCCAATTAAGCTGCTTGCTGCGCCAGCAAATTTGAAAACTACTTTAGATGGCTCCGGCGCAAAACTTAATTGGATTGATAACTCTAACGATGAAGCAGGTTTTATTGTTGTTAGAGCTAGCAAGCCTCTTTTGCAGTTTAATGCAATTGATACAACTCTTGCTAACGTAAATTCCTATATAGATAAGAACATTTTTGACGGAAGAAAATTTCATTATAAAGTATATGCTTATAGTAAACCCAATGGTGTTTCGGGGCAAACAAATTCCGATTCAGTTTATACTGCAATGAAAACACCGACTAATCTGAAGGCAGTTCAGTCAGTTAACCAGAACAAAATTAATCTTAGCTGGGTTGATAATTCTGCAAGCGAATCAGGCTACATTATAGAAAGAAAAGAAAGCGGACAATCAAACTTTAGTGAAATAGCGGCTGTTATTTCAAATACTGTTGTTTACGCCGATGCTTCTGTTACTAACAAGAAAAATTATCTATACAGGATCAAAGGTTATAACGAAGATGGACACTCTGCATACTCTGCAGAAAGCTCGATTCTTGTTGGTGTGGAAAATGAAATTGATAGACCTGATGTCTTTGCATTACAGCAAAACTACCCAAATCCGTTTAATCCAAGTACTACAATAACCTACTCTCTGCCGGAAAGAGCATTTGTAAAACTTAGAGTGTTTGACTTATTGGGCAAAGAAGTAAAAGTTCTAATTAACCAAGTGCAGGAAACCGGTTATTACAAGTTTTTGTTCAATGCAGCTTCGCTTAGCAGCGGCGTTTATTTTTATGTTCTTGATGCAGGCAGTTACCGTGAAGTTAAGAAGTTGATACTTGTTAAGTAGGCTCAAGGGACAAGCAAAAGAAAGCCATGGTTCGTTAATGGACGATGGCTTTTTAGTTTTAAACAAAGCAAAAAATTTATGCGCAGTTGGAATATTTTCATCCAATTTTTCCTAACGGAAAACTAAGGCTAAATATTTGTGCGTTCAATTATTCGGTTAGCTGCAACAATGTGTATAAGTGTAAGAATGCCAATTAGAAAATTCTACATTCTCAATTTTCAATTCCCAATCAGCTAATGCACTATTTACTTTTCTTGTAAATCAAATCATTATTAACCGCTTTTGAAACAGTTTGTACATAAGCTTTAAGACTTCGCTCCATTTTTTCAATCTCTTTTTTATTACTTAAGTAAGAATTGTATTTAGGGTCCGTGAATTTATAGTTTGCATAAAACTCTTTTCTTTTTTCAAAGTCATCTAAATAAACGCTTTTATCATCGAAGAAAAGGAAGTTTGGGAAGAATGTCATTGCTCCAAAACCTTTCAATTTTTCATCGAGCAAAGAACGCCCCATAGAAGCATGAACTGTTGGAATATTTAGTAAATCTAAAATTGTAGGCAAAATATCTACATGAGTTCCAACCTTAGAGTTTCTTTTTCTCGAAAGGTCTGCTGGATCAAAAATTAGCAGTGGAATATGGAATGATGAGAAAATGTCATTTCTTGCAGTATAAAAAGTATGATCACCTGTGATAATAAAAACCGTATTCTTATACCAATTTTGTTTTTCGGCAAACTCAAAAAACTTTTGAATAGAAAAATCGGAGTATCGCATTGCAGCTTGAAAATCAGTTCCATTCTTGTATTTATCGAACAAAGGTTTTCTATTATTTGGAATCTTGAAAGGATCGTGAGGCGAAAGAGAAAAAATAACAGTGCAGAATGGTTCATTAAATTGATTTATCTTATTAGCGGCATCAAGAAAAAATGGCTCATCAAAAATTCCCCAAGCGCCATCGAAAAGAGAATCTGCATAATTTGTGAATTCAGATTTGCTGTAATAATTTAAGAAACCCGCACTCGGAACAAAAGCATCAAATCCCATAGAGCCGCTTGCCGCACCGTGATGAAATGATGTTGTATAACCATGTTCAAGAAGTATCGAGCCCAATCCGCGTATTTTATTTATTTCTACACGCGAGCCAATTATTGAACTTGGGAATACAGCAGGCAATGAAGCTAAAATAGATGGAACTGCTTCTATAGAACGCTGTCCGTTTGCAAGAAAATTAGTGAAAAGTGTTCCTTTATTTGCTAAGCTGTCGAAAAACGGTGCGCTGCTTTCCAATCCCGAAATTGAACCAATATACTCGGCACTCCAACTTTCCATTATAAAAATTACAATGTTCTTTTTGTTCATTGGCTGATTAGGACTCTTGATTCTAAGAAATGGATAATTCTTGTCTAACATCTCTTCATCAACGGATTTAATTAATTCTGTAACTATTGATGAAGCCTCATCATTGGAGTAGAAGTAGTAATCCGGGAAAGTATATTGGAAATAGCATCGGATAACGGAGTAAGTGCTGTTAAGAACCAAATAGCCAAGTGGCTTGCTATCAGAAAAGAATGCATTGGTTTGTCTTATAGGTTTAAGCTGTAAGCCGCCGCGTATGCCCGTTACAACAAACAATATAATAAGCGCCAAACTTACTGATGCCCTCCAATAAGAAAACTGCTTTAATGTTTTTTTCTCAACAAGCTTACTTACTTTGAGTGCAACCCAAACGAACAGAGCAGCAAAAAGGAAAAAAGCTAAGATCAATGGCGCATAGTTTTTGAAAAGTCCGGGAGCCATCCTAATTAAATCTAATGTTTCTGTAAACGGCTCGAATAACAAACGTCTTTGGATTGTAGGATAGTAGGCATAATCAGCAATGTTTAACCCGATGCCTAAAAGATTAAAAATACAAAAGAGCACGAAAAAGAAGTGTCTGTAAAACTTTACCGTGTAAAACTTAAAAGGTAAGTTAAACAAAATTAGTACCGGCAAATTAATCATCAGCAGAGCAGCAATATCAAATCGGATACCGTAAACGAAAGCACGTAATATTTGGTTTGCCGGAATATCTTGGTAAAAATCCGAGTTGTATAAAAAGAAACCGGCACGCAAAACAGTATAAACTGCCAGCATAAATAAAAAAATCCAGAAACTAATTATGAAATTAGTTTGGAAAATATTTCTAAAGAGTTTTAACAGTTTTTTTATCTTATCCACAATAAACTTTGTAATGTTATTTCAAAATTACAAAGAAACGCAATACTTAGTTACCCGCCTTGAGCAAGAAAAATTTAAAGTCTTAAAGCATGTTTTTGTAGAATGCAACTTCAAGGGTTTTTGCGTCTTAACGAGAAATCTCTTTTTTCTCGCAGTAACCCCGATTACCAGCGTTAAGCGAGGCGAACGCTAAGGCGCTAGTGTTTTGTCACTAACACTTCTGTACATACTTTTAGCTCACAATTCTGCCGAAGGATGTATATCATAATGCTATTTTGCCAAATAAGGTAATAAGGTTAATTAACTTGTGGTTAGGTTTGCTACTAAGGTAAAAAAGACAAAATAAATTTTTTGATTAGCCGGTATATTTTAATTCAATAGAAGGAAGAAAACCTTATTCATTTGAGAAACCTTAGTAGCTATAATAAACAGTTATGAATCAACCTTATTCCCTATGTGAATGAGGATGAAACTCCCCGCCGCAAACAGCGGGGAATTTAACCCTTAGTGAGTAAATTTATCAGATACATTACAACATAATGTATAGTTATTAGGATGACAGAAAACCAGCTTAAAAGCTATTAACTAATCTCGTTATCCCATCATTGTTACGAAAGAAAAACATAACATCAGAAAACAGATTTCTCATAAGGTGGCTTAGTAAAAACAGAAACTGTATTTTCTCTTCATGCATCTTGAATCTGAAAAAAAGAAGCTGCATCTTATTATTATCAAAAAGGAGGATTTATGCAAAAAAATGTTGGCGGTATAGATAGAATCCTGCGCTTAGCAGCAGGTTTAGTAATTGTAATACTTGGTTTAGTTTATCAAAGCTGGTGGGGATTAATAGGCATTGTTCCAATTTTTACAGCAGCAATAAATTGGTGTCCTCTTTATATGCCTTTTGGGTTATCTACTTGTAAAACTAAAGAATCTAAAAAGTAATTATAATGGAGAGCTTATCTGCTCTCCCATACTTTAATAAAATTATGCAGCACTTTGGTCTTACCATTCAACTTTTTATATTGCGGTAAAAATAAAGAAAAGTGTACGTGGCAAAGAATAGTTTTTCTCTGATTAGTGATTATGACCAAGTTGCGGGGATAAACAACTCGATACGCCAATTTCTTGAGGGTGAAAAAGTAGAACATCATATTTGCAATGGCGTAGAAATATGCCTCACTGAAGCTTTGAACAATGTTATTAAGCACAGCTACAAAGGGGAACAAAATTGTAAAATTGATGTAAACGTTGCAGTTGATTCAAAGCTGATGGAAATTCAAATTGTTGATGAGGGAGAAAGCAGAAAAAATTTACAAATTAAAGAATTAGATTTTGATCCCGAAGATATAGATGCTTTACCTGAGAGTGGTATGGGGTTATACATTATTAAACAGTTAATGGATGAATTAGATTATTACAAACTCAATGGTAAAAACTACTTCGTACTTCGCAAATACCTTTTATAAACTTTCCTTATGTAAGTTACAGTCAAATTTGCTCATGCTGTTTTTCTTTTTGATTGTATTGACTTCACAAATACTTGCACAAGATACTACACGCAGCCAAGTCTTTAGGGATGATTTACCGCGCCGCCAGCATATAATTAAGGCAAAGTATCCATCATATACTTTAATTGCCGGTTACGTACTTGCTACCGATGCTAATAAAGGCGATCCTTTTGCACAGCACGAATTGGGAATTAGATATTTAATGGGAAGCGGCTTTCCTAAGGATACAGTTAAAGCTATTTACTGGATTAGAAAAGCTGTAGATCAAAATCTGCCAGCCGCACGTTTTAATTATGGAATTCTTCTTTACAATGGTATTGGTGTGCCGTGGAATCCTTTTGAGGCTTATCAAAACTTTAATGCTGCAAGCCAAGCCGCTTTGCCGGAATCGCAATTTGCACTTGGATTATTATACACAGATAATTTGGCTGTTAACAGAGATTTTGGAAAGGCTTACAAACTGTTCAAACTTTCTGCCGAAGGTAAGTACCAACCCGCCAAAGATGTTCTTAATCAAATGCTGAAATCTGGTTTTATTCCTCCTAACGATTCTACTTATGTGCCTGCTGCAAAAAGAAATGATGATGCGGCACAAGTGCTAAATCCAAATTGGGAACTCGATTATTTTAACTTCGAAAATAAAGGTAAGGATACTAGCACAGCATTTATTAAAGAAATGTTGAGCAGTAAGAAAAATGAATTAAAAAAATATTTGGGACTGGAAAAATTTGATTCTACTAAAGTTGATACTACTTCATTGGGCTTGCTGGAATTTGCTGCCAACAATGGAAGTCCGGAAGCCTTACTGCTTGTTGCAAAAAACTTTGAAAATGGAATTAGCGTTAAAAAAGATTTGGCGAAGGCTGCATCATATTACCTGCGGGCAAGCCGCTTAGGTTCCTTCAAAGCCGGCGAAGCCTTGTACAGGCTAGTTCAAGATGATAAGTTTATAGAAGCGCTTAAAGCAAAAGTAAATCTTGGAGATGCAGATGCAATGTATTCTTGGGCGGCAATTACAGCGCTTGGTTACAGCAGCCAGATAGCTAACCAGCAGGCTTTAGATTTTCTCAAAAAAGCAGTTGATAAAAATCATATACCATCTATGATTGAGCTCGGTCTTCTTTATCTTAATGGAACGTTAGTAGAAAAGAATAAAGAAAAAGCTTTTTCATTTCTGCTAATGGCTAAATCTTTAGGAAGCGCTGAAGCAGAAATACGTATTGCATTTGCCAATATAATGGAAAAATGGCATGAAGCAGACTTAACAAACGACATAACCACACTGCAAAAGTTGAGCGGCGAAGGTTCGGTATTTGCGCAAACAGTGCTAGCATATTGTTACGAAAAGGGAATTGGCTTAAAAGAAGATAAAGCAGCTGCAGTAAAGCTTTACAGAGGCGCTTCCCAAAGAGGTAATCAATCTGCGTCAAATTCGTTAAAGAGAATGTACGATGAAATAAGACCCGATGATGAAGCATTCAAAATTTTTGAGACTAATCAGTGAGCTTTTAGTACAATAAACGTTATGTCATCATTTTGAAGTGCTGTTCCGCGGAAAGCTGTTATGGCTCTAAGAAGTGCATTCTTAATCTCTTCTGCACTTTTATCAGAATTGTTTGCAATTATTCGCTTTACATTTTCTTCCCCAAATTGATCTTTCGTTAGGTTCATTGCTTCAGTAACTCCATCAGAGCATAGAAATACAATATCATTTTTACCCGGCTTTATTTCTGCCGTCTCTAAAGTTTTCTCAAAAATACCTTTATCGTTAAGCCCAATTCCTAAACCTGTAGTGTTAAGAATCTCAAATTCTTTATTCTTTGCTTTTAGCCAAATTGCAGGCAAATGCCCGGCTCTTACAATTTTCATACTTCCATCTTTTTCAATAGATGCAAGAGACATAGTTAAAAAGAATTCTTTTCTTAAGTTTTTTGAAAAATATTTTTTTAAGTCGATGATAATTTCTTTTACTTCAAAAGCGTAATTAAGCAGCTGATGCAAAATAGATTGAACACGAACCATATATAGAGCTGCTGCCATTCCTTTCCCTGAAATATCGCCTACAGTTATGTAATATTTTTCATTTTGTTCAATCACATCAAAGTAATCTCCGCCTACTTCCCGCGCTGGCTCGTAATACGTGGCTATATCATAATTATAAACGGCAGCTCCATGTTTTGGTATTAAATCGCTTTGTATTTTTCTCGCAACATCTAATTCTCCCTTAGCCGAAAGCTTATCTGCAAGTTCAAAAGCAAGTAAAAGATTAACTATAACAAAAGCCAAAAGCAGATAGCCGTATGATGGAGATGAGTATCCAACGGCAAAAAAAAGTAAAGAGGCTATGTAAAATATCCTTCTTCCAGGTGTAAGTTTTAGTACAAAAGCATTACAAAGCGAGTTGAAAAAAATAAGTGAGCGGATGAACCTGTTTTTATGTTTATCCGGCTTTGGAATATCGTTAGCAAAGAATTCGTAAACCTCGCCGGCTTCTTTCTTAATTAATTTTTCTATCTCCTGGTAGCTCATTCCGCTTGTGTAAAGCTCGTAGATTCTTTTGATCGGGTTTCCGTTTTGAATCGCCATAAAATTTCAGTTCTTGTTTTAGACGGATGAGTTATAAGTTTGTTTTTACTTTGTTTCATAATCTGGGTGTGTATTTATTATCCTGCTCTAAAAAGGTTCGGAGCTTATTTATGAATTTCGTTTTAGGTTGATAAACATAAATTTTACAAAAATTTCTTTTTGGAGCAGACACATTTATAATTTTAAAAATATAAATAGCATACCGTTACTTATAGTAACTCAGTACTCAAGTTAACCATCTAATTTAGAAACCCGGGTAATTAACCGTTTCAACGGTTTTAATTTTGAGGCGGTCAGCTTGAGGCAGAATAAAAAGCATTGCTTTTCTTTTTCATTATGTTGACATTTAATTCACCAGAATTTCGCAAGCAGTGTAGCAGTGAAGCTAATTGATTTCCCGACCTTGTACCTTGTCGAAATGCTCGTGCTTGAGGCTTGCTCTGGTGATTGTCGTTTTTCATTTGATGCCAATGTCGTTTCCCCGGAATGCCCGTGAAGTAGTAAACACCTTCCTATAATCACCAGGCTTACGATCTTCTGTGTAATTATTTTTATTAGCAATCATTAAGTAACTACTATGATATCTTTAAGCAAGATCAATCCCAACTCGCCGGTATTGCTTTCGGCTCAACTAAAATCTTTATTGCTGTTGAAGATTGTGAAGTTAAATCATTCAACACCCTTACTGATGATTACCTGAAGGCAATAGTGTATTTGAAAGAACACACTGTTACTACCGCTGCAATGGAAGCAAACTGGTGTCTATTGGATTCCACTCTTTGAGATGCTTGAAGCCTCAGATATAGAGATCTGTAACCTATTGCCATCACAAACCAAATATTGATGATTTACACATTAATCTCATGCAGCTTACCGGCGGGAAAAGATGCTTCTCAGATTACAGTACTTACTGATTCTACTCTTCTTCAGGTTATCTCTAAAGTCGGTACTGACTTATCAAGATTTACCACCGAAAAACATTTTACCAGTTGGTTAGGATTTTCTCCAAATTCTCATCAATCAGGATTAACAAACAAAAGAAAAAATTCAAATGCCATACTTCTGCAGGGCAAATCTTTCGTCTTGCTGCTCAAGTATTGCACAAAGCAAACACATTGCTCTTACTTCTTTTTATCACAGGATCAAAGCCCGTAAAGGTTCGCTTGGTGCAATTAAAGCTGCTGCAAGAAAGCTTGCTGTTATCTACTACAATGTTATGACAAAAGGTGTTGAGTATGTTGAATATGGTATCAACAACTACGAACAAAAAATCAAAGAACAACGAATTAAATATTTACAAAAACAAGCCGTTC
>CAZNTN010000033.1:0-34792 GCA_964575995.1 uncultured Melioribacter sp.
AATTTTATTAATTGACTTCATTTTTCATCTCAAAATTATTTTTGTTTTCTGAGTTGGAATCCAATGGAAGATTTTCCATGTGGTTTATATAGCCTTTCTTTAATCTTATTGCCCAAATGGTTGTAGCTATAAATAAAGCAAAAAAGACTACCAAAGAAATTAAAGGTATAATTGAGCCGTTATTTACGGTTTTAAAGTATTCGGAGATCATTATTTACCTGCCGCTTTATTGCCTTTAATATCTGTACCTAATCTTTGCATATAAGCAATTAGTGCAATAATCTCTTTATCAGGTTCTGCAAGTACACCATTGTTAAGCAAGTCTTTCGCTATCTCATCTGCCTGCAGATGAAGGTCTTGCTCTGCAATTTCTTCGTAACCCTCGGCATAAGGAACGCCTAAAGAGCGCATTGCATTAATTTTTGTTTTTGTGGTTGATACATCAAGAGTTTGAGTGAATAACCATGGATATGGCGGCATAATAGAACCGGGCGACATAGAGCGAGGGTCTTCCATGTGCATATAATGCCACAAGTTTCCATACTTTCCGCCTACACGCTGCAGATCTGGTCCGGTTCGTTTTGAACCCCACAAGAATGGATGTTCATAAACATGTTCGCCGGCTTTAGTGTATTCACCATAGCGTTCTGTTTCGGATCTAAACGGACGAATCATTTGAGAGTGGCAAGAAACGCATCCTTCTCTAATGTATATATCTCTTCCTTGAAGTTCTAATGGCGTGTAAGGTTTTACGCTTGATATTGTTGGAACATTCGATTCGATTGCGAACATAGGAATTATCTGTACCATTCCGCCGATTAATATTGCAACTAAAGATAACAAAGCAAACTTTACAGGTCTTTTTTCTAACCAACGGTGGAACATTCCGCGTTTAATTTTATCTGCTGCTTTTTCTATTTGCACAGCTTCTGCTTCTTCGTTTTTAATGAAAGAACCTTGCTTAGCAGTTGCAAGTAAGTTGTATATCATCAAGAAAACACCGAGCAAATACAACAACCCTCCAAAAGAACGTATAACGTACATTGGAAGAATTTGCAGTACAGTTTCGAGGAAGTTAGGATATTGCAATACTCCGAGCGGAGTAAACTGTTTCCACATTAAAGCTTGTGCAATTCCAGCCCAATACAATGGTACTGCATAAAAAACAATTCCAAGAGTAGCAACCCAAAAATGCATGTTTGCTAATTTTTTAGAGAACAGCTCTGTGCCCCACATTTTGGGAATTAACCAATAAAGAATACCAAAAGATAATAAACCGTTCCAGCCTAACGCTCCAATGTGTGCGTGTGCCACAGTCCAATCTGTAAAGTGGGAAATTGCATTAACATTCTTTAAAGACATCATCGGACCTTCAAAAGTTGCCATACCGTATGCTGTAATAGCAACAACCATAAATTTCAAAACCGGGTTATCGCGTACACGGTCCCATGCACCGCGAAGAGTTAATAATCCATTGAGCATACCGCCCCAAGAGGGAGCTATCAGCATTATTGAAAAAACTGTACCCAAGGATTGAGCCCAATCCGGCAAAGCACTGTATAATAAGTGGTGCGGACCAGCCCAGATGTATAAAAATATTAATGCCCAAAAGTGAAGAATAGAAAGACGGTAAGAGTAAACCGGTCTGTTTGCAGCTTTAGGCAAAAAGTAATACATCAAACCTAAGTAAGGAGTTGTTAGGAAGAAAGCAACTGCGTTATGCCCGTACCACCATTGAACAAGCGCATCTTGAACGCCTGCATAAACAGAATAACTTTTAAATAAACTAACCGGAAGTTCGATTGAGTTTACAACGTGCAGAACTGTAATGGTTACAAAAGTAGCAATGTAAAACCAAGCTGCAACGTAAATGTGTTCTTCGCGTCGTTTGATAATTGTTCCGAGCAAATTTGCACCGAACGCTAACCAAACAACTGCAATTGCAATATCTATCGGCCACTCAAGTTCTGCATACTCTTTGCTTGTTGTAATACCAAGCGGAAGAGTTATAGCAGCAGCAACAATAATTAACTGCCAGCCCCAAAAATGAAATTGGCTTAAGAAATCGCTGTACATTCTTGCTTTCATAATACGCTGGAGCGAATAATATACTCCACCAAAAATTATGTTGCCTACAAATGCAAAAATTACAGCGTTTGTGTGCAGCGGTCTTAATCTGCCATAGGTTAGGTATTGAATACCAAAATTTAGCTCAGGTATGTAGAGCTGAATTGCAATGAGCAAACCGACTAGCATTCCAACAACAGCAAAAATTACTGCTGCTATCATAAACTGCTTAACGATTTGGTTGTCGTAACTGAATTTCTCCAACTGCATTTAGAGAACTCCTTGTTTTATTGATAGTTGTTAGCTGTGAGCATCAAGCAGTTTAGTTGTTCTGTTTTTTGCCAGTGCCCTTTGCTTTTTTATTTTCGTCAAAAAGAATTCTTATTGATGGTGTGTATTTATCATCGTACTGCCCGCTTTTTACAGCCCACAAATATGCAGCTAAAAAACCAAGTGCTACCAAAAGACTTGCTACAATAAGTACAATTATTACATTCATTATAAAAGTCCATTCTTTTTGGCAGTGATATTAACAGATAAAGTTGTAAATACTACTGCAGAAATTGAGCTGACAGGCATTAAGATAGCTGCAACTAACGGAGAAAGAGTTCCGCTGAAAGCATAACCTAAACCAATTACATTATAAACTAACGACAAAATAAAACTTGCTACAATAATTTTCTTGCTTGTTTTTGAAAAAGCAATAAAATCTTTTATGCGGTTAAAAGACTTTGAGTCTAAAATCCCATCGCACGCTGGTGAAAAATTATTGGTGTTATCGGATATTGATAAGCCGATATTACTTTGTTTCAATGCGCCGGCATCGTTTAATCCATCGCCAAACATCAAAACTTTTTTACCCTTTTTTTGTAACGATTCTATAAAGTTAAGTTTATCGTGAGGCGATTGATGGAAATGAAGCTCTGTATCACTGCCGAAAAATTTTTTAAGATTTTCTTTTTCACCTTCGTTATCGCCGGAAAGAAGAACGAGCTTATAATTTTTTTCTAAGGATGATATTAAATCTGTTAAACCTTCTCTGTATTTGTTTGCAACCTCAAAGCAGCCAAGAAACTTGTTATTAATTGAAACAAAGACTTGCGTAGATAATATTTCATCGGAATTATTTGCAGATACAAAACTTTTTGAGCCTATTTTTACAAATGCGCCGTTAATTTCTGCTTCAATTCCTTTACCTGTTTCTTCTTTGTAGTTAGCAGGTGTTAAGACTTTTTCCGCGGACAAGAAATTTGAAATTGATATGCTTAATGGATGAGTAGAATTTCTAACAGCCGATTTGATAATTATTCTTTCCTCTTCAGATAATTCTTTGCCGAAAAAACGAACATTAGCGGTTCCATTTTCTGTAATAGTGCCTGTTTTATCGAAAACAATGGTATCAATTGATGCTAAGGCTTCCGCTATATGAGTATGCTTTAAGTAAAGTTTGTTCTTACCAAAAACTCTTAGCGTGTTTCCAAGTGTAAAAGGTGATGATAATGCCAGAGCGCATGGGCATGCGATTATCAGAACTGCTGTAAAAGCATTAAACGCTAACGTTGCGTCTGAAGACCAAATAATACCAGCAATTATCGAAAGTGCAATTATGGCAAAAGTAAAATACTTGCTAACTATGTTCGAAAAAGCAGTAATTCCAGATTCTTCGCTTACGTTATCTTTCTTAAACGCTTTGCTGTTCCAAAGCTGAGTTAAATAGCTTTGAGAAACTTCTTTTATAGTTTCAATTTCAATAGCGCTGCCTGCCTGCTTGCCTCCTGCGTAAATCATTTCACCGTTTTTTCTTTCAACGGGAATTGCTTCGCCGGTTACAAAGCTGTAATCTATGTTTCCGATACCCCTAATTAGAATTGAATCTGCCGGAATCAACTCATTATTTCGTACAATTATTCTTTCGCCAACTTTAATCTTCTCCACCGGTATGGTTGTTTCTGTATTTCCTTTGTGAATAGTAACGGCAATCGGGAAGTAAGATTTGTAGTTGCGTTCAAAGTTGAGTGTTTCGTAAGTCTTGTTCTGAAAAAGTTTTCCTATTAGCAAAAAGAAAATCAAACCGGCAAGTGAATCTAGAAAGCCAGCTCCGTTTAAGAAAGCTATATCAATTACACTTCTTAAAAATAGAACTAAAATTCCTAAAGCAAGCGGAACATCAAGGTTTACTATTCTTCTACGCAAACCTTTCCAAGCAGAAGTAAAATAATCTATAGAACTGTAGAAGAATACCGGAAGCGAAAGTATAATATTAAGAACTGCAAAAATCTTTTTTAGTTCTTCATGCTGAACAACGTCAATAGAAAGATATTCCGGAAAACTTAAAAGCATAATATTGCCGAAGCAAAAGCCGGCTATGCCAATTTTATAGTAGAGCTTCTTGTAATCGCTCTTTGTTTTTTCTTCTTTCTTATCTTCAAGATTTAGAAGAGGCTCGTAGCCTATTGAATCGAGCAGTTCAACAATTTTTTTAAGCGAAGTTGTTTTTTCTAAGTAGGTAATAAATAATTTCTTTTGAAGAAAATTTACTTTTGAAGAAATTATTCCACTGTTGAGACTGTAAAGGTTTTCCAAAATCCAAATGCAAGAACTGCAGTGAATCTGCGGAATATCGAAAGTAACATTTGTTTTAACTTCGTTTGAAAAATCAATAAGTTTTTTCCTAAGGTCAGCATCATCAAGAAAATCATAATTGCGTTTAGTGTAATACTTTCTTGTTGCGCCTGGATTTTTATCGATGGAGTAATAATCGCAGAGATTGTTTTCATCAAGAAGTTCGAAGACAGTTTTACAGCCATTACAGCAAAAGACTTTTTCGTTAAGTCTTATAGAAATATCGGGGCAGTCATCACCGCAATGGTAACAAGCCTCTTTTGTTTCAACCGGTCTTTCGAGTAGTTCTTTCTGTTCCAATCGTTTTAGTTTTTTGGTAAATTCAATTTTCTATTCCAAGTTAATAATTTTAGATATTATATCGAAATATAATTGGACTTTGATAGCCGAGATTAAGAATTTGCCAACAAAATTTTTGAGGAAATTGTGGAATCGCTAAAAGGGAAAATAGTTTTTATAACCGGAACTTCATCGGGCATAGGAAAATCTTGCGCTTATGCTTTTGCAGCTAAAGGCGCTAACATAATTATGAGTGCAAGAAGATTGGAAATAATAGAAGAAGCAGCAAAGGATATCCGCCAAAAATTTAATGTAAGTGTATTTGCTTTCAAACTCGATGTAAGAAACCGTGCAGAAATTGATAAAGCTGTTTCTTCACTTCCTGATGAATGGAGGGCAATTGATATATTAATTAATAATGCCGGATTAGCAAAAGGTTTGAATAAATTTTACGAAGATGATCCGAACCGATGGGATGAAATGATAGATACAAACGTTAAGGGATTATTGTTTGTTACAAACGCAATTCTTCCCGGTATGATTGAAAGACAATATGGACATATTATTAACATTGGCTCAATTGCCGGGCACGAAGCATACCCTAAAGGAGCTGTTTACTGCGCTACAAAACACGCCGTTGATGCAATTACCCGTTCTTTAAGAATGGATACTATTGATAAAAACATTTTGGTAAGTACAATAGATGCCGGATTAGTAGAAACAAACTTTAGCAATATCCGCTTTAACGGTGATACTGAAAAAGCAAAAAATATTTACAAAGGTTTAACCCCTCTTAACGGAGATGATGTTGCAGATGCAGTTGTTTACTGCGCAAGCAGACCAGCACATGTAAACATTGCAGAAATTACTTTACTTGCTGCACGCCAGGCTTCGGCAACAATTTCTTATAGAGAATAGAAACAAAAAGGCTGGCAATTGCCAGCCTTTTCTATCGGCTTGCGGTTAAAGCCTAATTCCTTGAATCTCAATAGAACATACTTACATCACCGGCGCCTTCGCGCAAAACTTTCGGTTCTTCTCGGCTAAGATCTACAATACTTGATAGTTCAGAGTCTAACGTTCC
Organism: uncultured Melioribacter sp.; assembly: GCA_964575995.1. Taxonomy (GTDB): domain Bacteria; phylum Bacteroidota; class Ignavibacteria; order Ignavibacteriales; family Melioribacteraceae; genus Stygiobacter. The sequence continues at coordinate 6,053 of CAZNTN010000033.1, forward strand.
AGCGGCAAGCATTAAATCAACTTGGTTTTCAAAATGCAATTTTATTTCTTCTGGGTTATGTAATGGTTCGCCGCTTCGTTTTGTAACGCTTGTACTTATAATTGGGTAGCCTAATTCTCTTGTCAGTTCTAAAGCTATATTATGATCCGGCACGCGGATGCCAACGGTTTCTCTTTTCGACCATAGCTTTTTAGGAACTTCTTTTGCAGCGGGCAAAACAAATGTATAAGGACCCGGTAAGAGCTTCTTCATTGTTTTATAGGCATAATCCGAAACACGTGCGTACTTGGCAATGTCTTTTAAGTTATGGCAAATAAAACTAAATAACTTTGTACCTGCATCCTGCTTAATATAATAAATACGCTCGAGCGCTTCTTTGTTAAAAATGTCACAGCCAATTCCATAAACTGTATCGGTAGGATAAATAATAACACCACCGTTCTTTAATACTTCAACTGCTTTGTTGATATATCTTAATTGCGGTGTAACGGGATGAAGTTCGTAGTATTCCATAAAATACTCCTTCCTTATTTTAGATTAATATGCTGAACAAATTAGGTTGAAATTTTGCTGCGCTTATATAATACAGCTTTACACACACTTTTTCCCTTATTGGAATAATTACATTTATTGTAGTTATTGTTCAGGTAAGAATTTGAAACAGCTTTTCTCTGCATTTCGTGGTCTTTGAAAAGTTCTACCTTAAGTAAACAAGTTAAAGACAAATTGTCAATAGTAATTTTTTGTTTTTTTTTGAAATTTACACTTTTGGGCTGGGTTGGTAGTAAAAATTTTTTCTCAAAGGCTGAGTATCTTTACTCTAATGGCATGAGTTTTAGTTAAGAAATTTTTAGTTCATCATTTTTTAGGGCTTGCTAACGACAATGCCTATAAGCCGCACCACAGAACAGCAATGCAGAACAATACCAAAACTTTCTATTTATAAAATTTGTTTACAGAACAGCTTTGAACCAGATAAATTGGCGGAAGAGTAAAACCACTAATTACGAAGGTTGCAGCATAGGAAACGGCGTATACTTGAGTTCGAAATCATCATTAACACTAGTAATTTCAATTGAAATATCAGTATCAACTAAAGAACAATACTCTGTCATTCTATAAGATTTTATGATGTCATAGCGAGGTGTTTTGCTTAATAACGGTACGAAAGGAAAATTTGTTGAGAAAGGAAAGATAACTGTAGGGGCAACCTTTAAATTGCGGTAATGATTCATTATCGCAAGCTAATGTTAGCGGCTTAAAAAAATCCATCATTACGAGAGGCGCTTTGCCGTATCCAGAAAAGTTTATTTCAGATAAAAACGGAATAAAAAAATGCACTACTTACAAATTGTTATTTTTTATTTGTTCCAGCTCTTCCCATCGCTCGTAAAGAGATTTTACTTTCAGCTTTGCGTCTTCAAGCTGCTTGTTTAATTCAGCGGTTTGGTTTGCATACTTGGCGTAAAAATCCGGTGAAGAAAATATAGCTTCAATTCTTTCAACTTCAGATTCAGCATTCAAAATCTTTTCTTCAATAGATTCTAATTCTTTGTTCTCATTCCATGTAAGCTTTCTAATTTTTTGCTTTTCGCGCGTTTCTTCCTTTTTAGCCTTTGGCTGTTCTGCTATTGCCTCTGTTTGTCTTACTCTTTTTTTCTGAACGTAATAATCATAATCTCCTTCGCTGTAAATAATTTGTCCATCACCTTCAAGAGCAATAATTCCATTGCAAACACGGTTTAGAAAGTATCTATCGTGGCTTACAACAACAACACATCCGTTAAAGGAGATTAACGCTTCTTCCAGAACGCGTAATGTTGTTAAATCTAAATCGTTTGTTGGTTCATCAAGAAGCAAAAAGTTGCCGCCGTTTTTTAGAATACGCGCAAGTGTAAGCCGGCTTTTTTCACCGCCGGAAAGTCTACCGACCAATGTGTTAATCCTATCATCTGTAAAAAGAAAGCGTCGTAAATAAGTCCAAACGCTAACTTGCTGCTTGCCAAACTTTACAAAGTCGCTGCCTTCGCCGATGGCTTTAATTACAGTATCTTCATCGTTTAATAAAAGTCGGGATTGATCCACATAATTAAAATCGGTTTTCTCTCCGTATTCAATTTGTCCGTAAGTTGGATGAACTTCCCCTAAAAGAATTTTTAGCAAAGTTGTTTTACCAACTCCATTTTTACCAACAACACCAATTCTTTTTTTATTGTGGAACTGATAATGAAAACCAGTGAAAAGTGTTTTGCCGCCAAGCTCAATTCCAACATTCTTTAATTCCAGAATTTTATTGCCAAGTTTTTCCGGTTCGGGAATAATCATTTCCACATCAAGCTCAACTTCTTTTACTTGCTGAGATTGGACTTCGTAATAATTATCTAAACGGCTTTTAGCTTTTGTTCTTCTTGCACGCGGACCTCGTAAAACCCATTCTAGCTCTCGGCGCAAAAAGTTTTGCCGCTTGTTTTCTTCCGCTTCTTTAACTGCCAGACGCTGAGATTTGTTAATCAAGTAATCTGTGTAATTACCTTGATGAGAATAAAATGTTCCATTGGAAAGTTCTACAATTCTATTTGTAATTCTATCAAGAAAATATCTGTCGTGGGTTACAAATATACATGTGCCTGAATGCCCGGCTAGATAGTTCTCAATCCACTCAATAGAATCTGTATCGAGATGGTTTGTCGGCTCATCCAGAATTAATAAATCTGGATGTGAAATTAACGCGCGGCAAAGAGCTACTCTTCTTTTTTCGCCGCCCGAAAGTGTTGCAACCATTCTTTCTTTTGGCGGCACGTTGAGCGATTTCATCAACAACTCAATATTCTTCTCAAGATTCCAGCCGTCTGAGTCGGCTATTTGCATTTGCAATTTTTCAAGCTGAGGAGAATCAAACGTAGTGTTATTGTATTCATCAATTAGGGAAAGAATTTTTTCTGCTCCGCTTAGAATATTTGTATGAACATTTTTTGTTTCATCAAGAGCAAATTCTTGAGATAGAAAACCGATAACAAGCTCGCGCCGTTTAGCAACTTCGCCGGAATCGCAAGGCATTAAGCCGGAAATGATTTTTAGGAAGGTTGATTTTCCCGCGCCGTTTCTTCCAACTAATCCAATACTATCTTGCTCGTGTATACTTAGAGAAGCTTTATCAAGAATAATTTGCTCGCCGAAGTGAACTTCAAGTTCTTTTGCAGTTAAAATAACAGGAGTAATAGAATCTGCCATTATTTCTCAGCTATCACAACTTGGACTAAGCCAAAGGTAAGAGAATGCTTATTCACTTTTTCAAATCCGCTTTCCCTAAAAATTTTTACAAGATCAATTTTCTTATCGAATTCTCCAACAGATTCTGGAAGGTAAGTATAGGCTTCTTGATCTTTTGAAATCATTCTTCCAATTAGAGGAAGAATTTTATTGAAGTAAAACATATAAAAGTTTCTTACAAATTTATTCTCGGGAAGGCGAAACTCCAGCACGGTTGCTTTGCCTTGATTTACAAGCACTCGATTAAACTCTTTGAAAGCAGTTGTGATATCGTAAAAATTTCTAACGCCAAAGGCTACAGTAATATTTGTGAATGAGTTGCTTTGAAATGGCAAATGTTCTGCAACAGTTTCAAGCATTCTCCCATTTATCCAATCAACTTTTTTGCCGAAAAGTGAAAGCATATTAAAAGATAAATCTCCGCCAAAGATTTTTTGTACACCGGAATTTTTTGCAGTGATTGCAAAATCGCCTGTGCCGCAAGCTAAATCCAGCAGAACAGAATCTTTATTCATTTTAGAAAGCTTAATTGCTTTCTTTCGCCAATAAAAATCAACTCCGGCGCTAAGAAAGTGGTTCAAAAAATCATATCTGTGCGAGATTGAATCAAAAATTCGTCTTACTTGTACTTTTTTATTTGTGTCTTCCATTCCCGCTAACTATTTTTTATTAAGAGTAAGGAGCAAAAATATGGATAAATATCTCAAAGCAATAAAACAAAATGTCTGCTCGATTTGTGTAGATTCCAACGAGCGCGGAGGCTGCACTCTTACACACAAAGAATCTTGCGCTGTAGAATTCTATTTGTCCGCCCTTGTTGAAATTGTACACAGTTTCGATACAGAAGACTTTTCTGAATACCATAAAATTGTAAAAGAAAAAATCTGTATGAACTGCAAAGCAGAAGTTGACGGCTACTGTTATCTTCACGAAGATGCTAACTGTTCTTTGGATAGATATTTCCCTTTGATAGCCGAAACGATACAGAAAGTTGATAAAGGATTGTATAGATAGACATAACAATATAGAGTGAAATTTTTAATTTATTGGTAGGCGCAAGCAATAGCTTGCGGAATTGCTTCGTGGAAAAACAAAATAACGCCGCCTGAAGCTGCGGCTACAAATAAGAAACTCAACAACCTTTAAGAATTTTGTTGGATTAGTTTTGTCAGTTCTACAAATTGTTCAATAGTTAATTCTTCAGCTCGTCTGGTTAAATCCAAAGGGAAGGATGCCAAATCCAAATCTCCAAAAGCGTTATTGCTAAGAGAATTTTTAAGAGTTTTTCTTCGATTGCCGAAAGCGGCTTTAACTACTTTTACAAAAAGTTTATCATTAACATCATCTGGCGTTGATTTTCCGAATTTAATAGCAAGTATTGCAGAATCAACATTTGGTTTAGGATAAAAAACTGTGGGAGGAATTTTAAAACAAAACTCGGTATCGGCAAAGTAGTTGGTCAGCACAGATAGAATTCCATAATCTTTTGTTCTCGGCTTGCCGGTAATTCGTTTTGCAACTTCGTATTGAACCATCATAAGCGAATCAGAAACAAACTCCCGTTCTTCTATCAACTTAAAAATTATTGGAGAAGTAATATTGTAAGGAATATTACCGATTACACGAAGTTTATTACCTTTTGCTAATTCGCTCAAACGGATTTCTAAAAAATCCGCATTGATAAATTCTACAGCCGGGAAGCTCAGTTTCAAATCATCAATAACCCGTTTATCAATTTCAATGGCTTTATAATTTTTTACAGCTTGAGAAAGCAGCGAAGTTAAAGCTCCTTGTCCCGGACCAATTTCAACAATATTATCATTTTCGGAGGGAGAAAACCGGGCTACAATTTTCCGGATCGTGTTTTTATCAATCAAATAATTTTGCCCGAAACGTTTTAGCGGCTTAAGTTTTTTCACATCGCTCCATATTTTTTTAGCAATATAACTTTTACGGTCTTAAATTATCAGCGTAATTTATACGGTTAAAGATGACTCTTTTTGAAATAATTTTTGTTGTTGCACTTTCTCTATATTTCATTCAGTTGATTGTTTTCTCAATCGGCGCAACAATGAAATATCCAAAAGTGAAAGATGAAAAACTACCTACTGCATCATTAATAGTTGCTGCGCGAAATGAAGAAGATAAAATTCTTGAATGCATTACATCATTAGATAAACTTGAATTTCCGGCAGGCAAATTTGAAATCATTTTAGTTAATGACCACTCAACAGACAAAACGGGAGAAATAATTTCTGAGTTTATTAAGGATAAGCCAAAGTTCAAGATGATTGTTCCGGAGAAAGCTATAGGCACGCTCAAAGGAAAAACTAACGCATTGGCAAACGCAATTAAAATTGCAAATGGAGAAATTATTTTAACTACAGATGCAGATTGCATTGTAAATCCGCTTTGGGCAAAAACGATGGCTTCTTATTATCAAAAAGAAGTTGCGTTTGTAGGCGGCTTCACAACACAAGAAGATAAAACAGCTTTCGAGGGAATGCAGGCAATCGATTTTCTTTACTTACTAACAATTGCCAGCGGGTCTTTGAATCTTGGTAAACCGCTTGCAGCAATTGGTAACAATATGTCCTTCAGAAAAAGTGCATATATTGAAACCGGCGGGTATGAAAATATTCCTTTCTCTATCACCGAAGATTTTCGTTTGCTTATGTCTATCTGGAATTTGAAAAAGTACAAATGCATTTATCCTATTGACAGAAATTCTATGATTACATCTAAAGCCTGCCACGATTATCCAACTTTGTACTGGCAGAAAAAGCGTTGGGCAGTTGGCGGAATGGAAAGCGATTTTGTAAGCTACTTAATAATGGTTTGGGGTTACATTTCAAAAGCGGCAATGCTGCTTACACCATTGTTTTTTTCACTTACTGCTTTATATTTGTGCATCTTCAAAACAGTTGCAGATTACTTCTTCGTTAAACAGGTCTTCAACCGTTTGCGCTTGAGAATGAAGATTTCTCACTTTGTAGCTTTTGAGATTTACTACATTATTTACGTCTTGATTCTTCCTTTTATTATTCTGCCAAACAGAAAAGTAAGATGGAAAGGAAGAACATTTTAGAAATTTAAACCGCAGTATAATTTTTGGAGGTTGGAGATGAAAATAACGTTCTGCGCTTTGATGCTGATGTCATCTCTACAGTTTGCACAGCAGTTAGAATTTTTCCCGAACGAATTAAATGTTAATCCATTTGTCGCTAATGTAATTGAACCTAAACTTGGATTTATGTTTAAGACCGAAGTTAATGAACTTCGTTTGGATATTGGAAATACTGTTGATATTGCTTTGCTTACAACAAGTTCTGGGGATATATCACTTGGCGCTGATTTGTTCACGTGGACTTTCCTCCGCAAAGAAGAAAATTTTCACTTTCCAGTTGATGCAGTAGATTATTTGTTTGGCTTTAATTTCGGTTTTAAGAAATCTGTTCACGATTATGCCTTTGGCGCCCGCCTGAGAATCAGCCACATTAGCGCACACTTTGCTGATGGGCATTACGAAAAAGAAAAACTTGCTTGGAGAGATAGGCGCTCGCCGCGTGTTTACTCACGCGAGTTTATTGAGCTGATGCCATTTTATCAGTACAAGAATTTAAGAATGTATGCCGGTTTTACATACTTATTTAACGTCAATCCTGTAGTTGCTGATAATGATCTCTATCAACTTGGCTTTGATTATTTCAGAAAAGATTTATTTGCAGATAATCTTTCTCCGTTTTTAGCTTATGATATAAAGATTTCTGGTTCTATAAAAAGCACACCTAATCATTCTTTTAATACAGGAATTAAGTTTGGAAAACCAAACGGCAAAGGACTAAGCTTATATTTCCACTATTATTCCGGCTGGAGTATTCATGGACAGTACTATGATTATAAAGAAAAATACTCTGGCATTGGTTTAAATCTGGATTTATAGAATGGAAGAAACTTCTCAGTCATCGCTTAAAAGAAACTTCACTTTTAAACTCAAAAACAGCCCAATAATTAATCTGGCTCTTTTTCTTGTAACAATAGTAACCACAACTATATCCGGCGTTTACTGGAGCACAAATATTCAAGGACCAATAGAGTTTGCTCAGCTTTATTATGGAATTCCTTATGCTGCCTCCATTCTTCTTATTTTAGGTGTGCATGAGTTTGGGCATTACTTTGCTGCGGTTGCTCATAAAGTAAAAGCAACCCTTCCATTTTTTATTCCTTTCCCTCCTTTGCAAACTTTAAGTTTTGGAACGCTGGGCGCGGTAATAAAGACTAAATCAATAATTCCCAATAACAAAGCAATGCTTGATATTGGTGCTTCTGGACCTGTTGCAGGCTTCCTTGTATGCCTCGGTATTTTGATTTACGGATTTACAAATCTGCCTACGGTAGATTACCTTTTAGCAATTCATCCAGATTATTTTTCACCGGAGTATGGCAGGGGCACAATCAATTTTGCTTTTGGAGAATCTCTTCTGTTTGTGCTGCTTAGAGAAGTGCTAACTCAACCTGGGCAGTTTGTGCCGCCGATGTCAGAAATTTATCATTATCCATATTTATGCGCGGGCTGGTTTGGTTTGTTTGTAACATCAATGAACTTGATTCCGGTAGGGCAGTTGGATGGCGGGCACATTATCTATTCTATGTTTGGCGAAAAAAAGCATGAAGCTGTTGCAAGTGTTTCACTAATTGCATTAATAATTTTGGGTGCTATCGAAATAATTGCAGCACTACTTGAACTTAATTTTTCTTTTGGCTGGAGCGGCTGGCTGTTTTGGGCTTTTATATTGTATTTTATAATTAAGGTAAAGCATCCGCCTGTAGTATATTTTGAGCCGCTTGGAAGGGGAAGAATGGTTATTGGTTGTATTGCCATAATTATTTTTATACTTTCTTTTTCTCCATCACCATTTATTTTTTCTTTTTAGCGAAGAAATTTTGCCTTGCATTTTTAAGTAAACATACTTTAACTTTAGCCCAACAAAAGGAAGAAGTATAGAGAATTTGCTACTGTAATAAATTTGAACACTAAAAGGCAGTTTCTCTATGATTATTTCTTTTTCACCTCCTAAAAAACAATTCTTGATTAAATCCATTATGAAAAGACGATTTGCTTTTACATTGCTTTCTTTGCTGGTGTTTGCTTTTCAAGCTTGCGAAGACATTCCAGATTCTGTAATTGACAACAAGTTTGCTGATTACAAAGTGATTAAAATAGAAACTCCATCAAACTTTACTTACTCTAATCCGGATTCTCTTTTTACAGCTTCTGTTACAATTCAAAACATCGGAAGCGTTGAACAAGTTTGGCTGTCTGTTAAAGCAGGCGATGGAACTAGTTATGCCGCAAAACAGATTGTAATGACTAAAGGTACTGCAGCTCAAAATTCTACTATTTATACGGCTAAAGTACCGATGGGCAAAAAAACTTCAAGTGGAAAATATCTGGTTGATTTTTTTGTAAGAGATAATATTCGTGTTACACCGGATAATGTATCGAAAGTTGGTGAGCAAGTTTTAAATTACAATAACAGTCAAACTAATTATGCGCCTGTAATCTCTAATCTTGTTTTAGTTGATAACGTTGCAAGAGAAACGCCGTTCACTTTTACCATAAAAGCAGATGATAAAAACGGACTTGGCGATATTGCACAAGTTACATTTAAACTTACGCGTCCAGATGGAACAATTGTTATTCCTAATCCGAACACACCAAATATTGATTACTTTTTGATGGTGGATAACGGCGATGCAGCTTTAGGTGACGCAAAAGCCGGAGATGGAATTTATTCTTTCAAAAATACTTTTGGTTCTACGGCTCAAACAGGAAACTGGCAGTTTGAGTTTCAAGCCAAAGATAAAAGCGGTGCTTTAAGTAATATCATTAAACAAAAAGTTGGGGTGAACTGATGGAAAATTCAATGAAGAACAAGATTACGAGTAAGATCAAGAAAGAAATTCTTTTAGTAATTCTGATTATTGCCGGATTTGTTTCATATATAAATGCGCAAAGCATTCCAGCCGATTATAATTTTGAAATCAAGCTGAAAAAGACAAGTGATGCTAATCCAGCGGGCAACACAATTGACAGAATATTAATTCAAGGGAAGAATAATATTTGGCTTGGAACATCGCGCGGATTAAGCAGATCAACAGATAACGGTGCGAGCTGGAAGAATTATTACAGTTCAAAAGATTTTGGTACAGAGAGAATTTCGGCAGTTGCAGAAGGTTTGGGCGCTGTTTGGGCAGCAACATGGCACTATGTTTCTGATGCAGGCGGCAATCCAATTCCAAAAGGAAGCGGAATACGTTATTCTCTTGATAACGGCGAGACTTGGACAACTATTAAACAGCCGATAGATTCTTCTGATGCAGTGAAAATTGTTTATGGAGTTAATGAATTAAATGCGCTTCCTATAACTGCTGCCGAGCAAAACTTTATCTACGATATTGCATTTACTAAAAACACAATATGGATTGTTTCTTTTTCAGGCGGTTTAAGAAAATCCACAGATATGGGAAAAACCTGGCAGCGTGTTGTTCTTCCTCCGGATAATCTAAGCTCTATAAAGCCAACTGAAAAACTAGACTTTGATCTTGCCCCTTCTTCTGGCAGATTAAATATGCGCGGCAATTTAAATCATCGTGCGTTTTCTTTGGCAGCAGCCGGTAAAGACACGCTTTACGTTGGTACCGCTAACGGAATTAATAAAACTGCCGATGCTGATTCTCAATTTCCAAGCTGGGTAAAATTCAACCGCACTAATCAGCAAAAACCAATAAGCGGAAATTTTGTACTAGCGTTAGATAGAAACGCCATTGATGGAACGGTTTGGGCGGGAACTTGGAAAGCAGAAGGACAAACCGAATATTGGGCTGTAAGTTCATCTGCCAACGGCGGAAAAACCTGGGAAACTTTTTTAGCAGATGAAAAAGTTCGCGACTTTGGTTTTAGATATTATTCTAATGGCACTACAGATGTTTTTGCTGCGGCAGAAACAGGACTTTACAGAAGTTCGAACAACGGTATTACTTGGATTGCAGCACCAAAAATTGTGGACAGCGAATCAAAAGTTGAACTGCGCCCTACTTTGTTTCTGAGTGTTGAATGTAATGTTCTTAATTCAAATGCAGCTGAAGTTTGGATTGGTACTAATGATGGTTTAGCAAAAGCTATCGAAACTACAAATGGTTCTTGGTTCGAAAAATGGAAAGTATATTTTGCCTCAAGCGGTAAAGTAACTTCAAGCGAAAGCTTCGCATTTCCTAATCCGTATAATCCTAAAATGGATTTACTAAGAATTAAATATAATCTAAACAAAGTCTCCTTTGTGAGTTTAAGAATTTTTGATTTCGGGATGAATCTGGTACGTACAGTTTTGCAAAATGCTTCGCGTAGTGTTAATCCAGAGCAATTGGATTATTGGGATGGAAAGGATGACACAGGCAAAGTTGTTCCAAATGGAGTTTACTTCTACCGATTGGATATTGAAAACGGCGCTCCTCGATTCGGCAAAATTTTGGTTATGATGTGAGGCGCTATATGAAAAAATTACTCTTATTAACAATTATATTTTCTTTTTCTTTACAAGCACAAACTCAGTCTTCAGAAATTAGCGGCAAGCCGGGCGCATTCAGCCGTTTAGGTTTTGGCGCTCGCGGAATTGGGATGGGCAACGCAATGTCATCAATCAAAGAAGGAAATCTTGTTTCGTATTACAATCCCGCGCTTGCAGCTTATCAAGATGGAAATTCATTTCAAACATCTTACACATTTTTTTCGCTTGATAGGCATCTCAACTTTTTGAACTTCACAAGAAAATTTGAATTTGGTAAGAAAGAAATGACCGATGGAACTGTTAGACCAAGATCAACAGCCGGCGTGAGTGTAGGAATTATCAATGCTGGTGTTTCTAATATTGACGGGCGAGACAGCCAAGGAAAGAAAACAGAAACTTTATCAACTTCAGAAAATCAATTTTTTGTTGCTGTTGCAAATAAGTTCTCAGAAAAATTATCAATCGGTATTGCTTTTAAGTTTTACTACTATAAATTATACGAAGAAGTTACAAGCAGCGCTTTCGGCATTGATATAGGCGCTCTTTATTCGATTAATGATGCTCTAACTGTTTCGCTTGCTGTTTCGGATCTAAATACTAAATACAAATGGGATACTGGAAAAATTTATGGTTCAAGCGGATTAACGAGCGAAGATAAATTTCCTTTGATGAAAAAAGTTGGACTTTCGTACAAGTTTGATGAGCCGAAAATTATCGCATCAATTGAATATGAAAGCAGCAATGCAAAAACAAGCTGGCTGCGTGCCGGCGCAGAGTACAATATTTTTCAAGATTTGTTTCTGCGTGCAGGTGTAGACAAAGTTAACATGAATAATTTTGATATTCCGGTTCGTCCTTCTTTCGGATTATCTTATTTTTACAAAGCCGGTTCAATTAATCTTGGTTTCGATTACGCTTTTGTGATTGAACCTTACTCTGCCGGCGATCAACATATAATAGGAATTAATGTGAATTTCTGATGAAAAATTTTTTTTTGATCGTTTTATTCGTATCGTTTCAAACGCTTGCACAATCTGCTGGAGAAAGCGGATTGGCATTTCTTAAACTTGGATTTGGCGCCCGCAATATAGCAATGGGAAATTTTGCAGTAGCTTCTGCAAATGATTTAACAGCGTTGAATTACAACCCTGCACTTCTTCCAAATACTAAATCTGCACAAATTGCTTTCTCTCACAACTCTTTATTCCAAGATCTTAGCTCCCAATCCTTTGGTGTTAGTTTTAATACTTTTGGATTGCCAATTGCTATAGGCGCAAATACAACTAACATTGGCAGCATAGAACTTAGAACAAAGCCTGGCGAAGCCGAAGGAACATTTAACGCACACTACTTTTTTGGAAGCCTTTCAACGGCATATAAAATTAATCACTGTTTATCTGCCGGCGTTACTATTAAATTTTTGTACGAAAGTCTTTACAGCGATGAATCTACCGGACTGGCTTTTGATTTTGGACTGAGTTACAAAAATCTGATTGATGGATTAACATTTGGGGCTTCTATCAAAAACATTGGAAGTATGAACTCGCTTAGAAATGAAACAACCGAACTGCCGAATGATTTAAGTGCTGGCGCCTCTTATGATATCAACTTTGGCAGCTTTAGAGTTACTGCATTGGCAGGAATTAGAGAGTATCTTAAAGAAGAAAAAACTCATGCTCATTTTGGCGGTGAATTTTCTTATAAAGATAATTTCTTTGTTCGGTTTGGATATTTTAGCGGTTATGATTCCAAATATTTTAGCTCTGGATTTGGTGTTAACTGGAACAGCCTAAACATCGATTACGCTTACGTTCCTGTTAAGTTTGGATTAGGAGATTCACACGTAATCAGCTTGTCCTATTCATTCGAGTAAAACTTAGATGTATTTTTTTCAAAATGGTTATTTATTCTCACAAACTTCTAAATAAGATAGAGATGGAAATAATTAAATACACAGAAGAATGGAAAGAGCAGTGGGATGAGTTTGTACTCGCTTCAAATAACGGCACAATGTTTCATCTACAAAAATTTTTTGATTATCACACTCCGGGCAAGTTCAATTTTGATCATCTGCTCTTTTTAGAGAAAGGAAAAATATCTGCACTGCTTCCCGGCGCTATTAGACACGGCGTGTTTGAATCTCCGGTTGGCGCAAGCTACGGTTCTATTGTAACTAAGGATGTAAAGTTTGCTCAAGCTATGAAGATAGTTTCAACACTAAAAAATTACTGCAAACAAATTGGTTTGAAAGAAATACTATTGACTTCTGCACCAATGGTGTACGAAAGACACCAAAACCAAAATCTGGATTTTGCTATGCTCTGGCAAGGATTTAGTTATTCTCTTCATTATATATCCAGTGCGGTAAAACTAAACCCTTACACAGATATTCTTGAAAGGTTTGCACCTACTACACGCCGAAATGTTCGTAAGTCAATCAAAGATTTCAAACTTCGCGTTGAAATAAATGACAGATACGATGAGTTTTATCCAATCCTTTTAGAAAACAAAGCGCGCCACAATGTTAAGCCAACTCATTCTTACGAAGATTTATTAAAACTCAAGCAGCTTCTGCCGGATAATCTAAAACTTTTTATGGTTTACCTTGAGGATAAACCAATAGGCGGCTCGCTAATGTTTATTGCTAACAAAACTGTAGCTGTTTGTTTTTATAATATGCTTTATTACGAGTATGAACATTACAAACCGATACAGCGCGTTATGTACGAAGTTGTAAAACATTATACCAAAGCCGGTTTTGAGTATGTTGATATTGGCGTATCTCAAGATACTAAAGCGGCCAACCCTATGACACCCAGTTTAAGCCTGATTGACTTCAAAGAAAAGTTTGATGCCAAAACAATTATGCGCAACACTCTTCATATTAATTTGTAGTTGTATGACTTCAAGAAAAAAAATCTGCTTAGTTTTTCTCGGCAATCCAGATTTAGATTCGCGCATAACTAATCTCAGTAATTCGCTTTGCAAAGATGGCTTTTCTGTCTCAGTAATCGGGTTCGATTGGTACTCTCTCAAGGCAGGTATAAATGAAAAAAAAATCAAAATTTTTCGCATATATAAACCTAAACTTAGCTTTCTTTTTTATCTTCAATACAATCTCGTTTTAATTAAAGAACTGATAAAAGCTGACGCGCACGTTTTCTTTGCAGAAGACTTTTACACGCTTCCTCTTGTAACTGTTTTTGCAAAACTAAAATCTGCTAAAGTATTTTATAACAGCCGTGAAATTTATGCTCACATTGGAGGCTTGCACAGCCGTCCATTTTTACAAAAGATTATTACCACAATTGAAAGATTCTTCATCAAAAAAGTTGATTTGGTAATGACAACCGGCGAGTTGGACTCAGAATTTTTGGAAAAATTTTATTCGCTGCCTAGTACTTCTGTAATTAGAAATATTCCACTTTATCAAAAGCCGGCTGAAAAATTCGACTTTAGAAAGAAGTATAATATTGCAGATGATAAATTGATTTTGCTCTATCAAGGTATAATAATCCCCGGCAGAGGAATTGGAAAAATTATCGAAGCAATGCCGGAAATTCCGAAAGCAGTTTTAGTTTTGCTTGGCGATGGAGATCAAAAAGAAAACTATACCAATCTTGCAAAAGAAATGAAAGTTGACGAGAGAGTAATTTTTGCAGGCGCGTTCAATCAAACAGAATTAATTAACTACACATCTGGCGCTGATGTTGGTCTTTCTTTAATTGAGAATATTAGTATCAGTTATTATCATGCGCTTCCAAACAAACTTTTCGAGTATATAATGGCAGAGTTGCCGGTGCTTTCAAGTAACCTTCCGCAAATGAAAAGTATTGTAGAAAGCTGCAAAGTTGGCGAAGTTATTAATCTCGAAAACAAGCAAGAGTTGATTGATGTTGTAAATAAATGGGCAGCCGACAGAGATTTATTAAATGAATACAAAAACAACTGTATGCAAGCTTCTCAAGAGTTAAATTGGCAAAAGGAATATGAACGATTTAGAGAAAGTTTGTTTTCTCGTATCTAAATTTTAAACAGAAGAAAATTTTCCTATATTTGCCTCAATTTTTGCCAGGCTCTAATCGGCAAGTTAATACCCAACCCCGCTAGGTCCGGAAGGAAGCAACGGTCAGTATCTAACTTGGGTGATTAGCAGTCTGGCTTTTTTTATGTTGTTTCAGATGGATGATAAAAATCGTTTATTAGTTTTGCTTTAGCACCACCAATAACTTTTTCCAATTCTTCTATTCTTGCATTTCTTATTTTTTCTATACTTTCAAATTCCGTTAATAATTTTTGTGCAACCTTTTCTCCAATTCCTTTTATCTCGGTAAGTTCAGTTGCTAAAGTTCTTTTGCTTCTTCTCACGCGGTGAAAAGTAATAGCAAAGCGGTGAGCTTCATCGCGGATATGCTGAAGAAGCTTGAGGCTGCTCGATGTTTTAGGAATTGACTGCGCTTCAGATATTCCCGGAAGAAAAACTTCTTCCAATCGTTTAGCCAATCCTATTATTTCGAAATTCTTAATACTCAGCTCATCTAAAATTTTTATGGCACTGCTTAATTGTCCTTTACCGCCGTCAACCATAATTAAATCCGGGAAGGGAAGTTTTTCTTCAATAACACGGCTGTAACGGCGGCGTATTATTTCTCTCATACTTGCAAAGTCATCAGGTACATCTACAGTTTTAATAATAAATTTTCTGTACAAACTTTTTTTCGGTTTACCATCTTCAAATACAACCATGCTTGCAACCGCGTCACTTCCTTGTATGTTGCTGTTATCAAAACATTCGATTAAGCGCGGCAGTTTTTTCAAGCGCAAATCTCTCTGCAGAGCAGAAAGCACATAAGGAACATTACCTTCCTTTTTCATTTTTTGGAGCTGAATTTCTTTTAATGCCAGAGATGCATTTTGCCTGCACATCTCTAACAAAGATTTTGCTTCACTTTGTCTTTGTGGAATAACAAATTGAGTTTTCTTTACTGCTTTGTTGTTTAGCCAGTCTAAAAGTGATTCCGAATCTTCCGGCTCAACTTCAAGAATTATTTCTTTAGGCACTTCTACAAATTCATTGTAATAAAACTTTAAGATAGCGGAGTAAATGTTTGTAACATTTTCATTTTCTTCGGAAGTTAAGGTCAGCTGCCTTTTACCAACAAGCCTGCCAGAGCGAATGTTTAAGATAGTTGCAGCAACATCTTTACCTTCAAAAGCAGCGCTTATAATGTCTCTATCTGAGATATCAGTAGATACAACTCTTTGCTTCGAAGTATAAACCTGAAGTTGTTCTAATCTGTCTCGCAGCTCGGCGGCTGTTTCAAATTCTAATCTGCCCGAAGCGTCTATCATTTGCTTTCTTAACTCAGCGAGCAATTCATCACTTTTGCCTCTAAATACTTTTACTGCTTGATTTACTAAAGAATTATATCTTTCTGCATTAACATGTCCTTCACACGGTCCCTCGCATTTTTTTATATGATAATCCAAACAGATTTTGATTTTATTCTTTTCAACCGCCTCTTGGGTAATATCAAATTTGCAGCTTCGTATTTTGAATACTTTAGTTATCAATTTGAGCGAAGAGCGCATGATTTTTACATCTGTGTAGGGACCAAAATAACGAGAACCATCTTTAACAATGTTCCTTGTTGGAAAGATTTGCGGAAATAATTCATTGGTTACACGTATGTAAGGAAAAGATTTATCGTCTTTAAGTAAAATATTGTAGCGCGGTTTTAATTCTTTGATGAGATTGTTTTCTAAAACTAAAGCTTCTATTTCAGAATCGGTTACAATTATTTGCAAGTCTTCAATCTTAGAAACCAATATTTCCGTTTTTGGCGAATCTATATTTTTATGAAAATAAGAACGCACACGGTTCTTTAGATTTTTTGCTTTGCCGATATAAACCACTTTAGCTTTACCGTTGAAGAATTGATAAATGCCGGGTAAAGCAGGCAGATTCTCTAATTTTTCTTTTAACTGTTCGTTCATACAAAGGAAATTTGTTGAAGAAAAAATAACTACAGATTTACAAAATAAAAAAGCCGGAATATACTCCGGCTTAATCAGAATGCTTCGTCATTTTAAAATTCGTAATCCTTTGGAATGATTACAATGCCGGTTTCGGAAACGGTAAAACGCTTCTTGTCTGTTTCAATATCAAAACCAATTTCCATTCCTTCCGGCACAGAAACATTTTTATCAATAATTGTTCTTCTAATTCTTGAGTGCCGTCCTATTTTACAATTGTCAAAGATTATAGAATCTGTAATGTAGGAGTAACTGTTAATACGCACGTTAAAACCAACGATAGAGCGTTCAACCAATCCGCCGGAAACAATTGTACCATCGGAAATAAGTGAATTGAAAGCGCGCCCAACTCTTTCGCCTTCGTGCGAAATTGTTTTTGCAGGTGGAAACTGCAATTGACGTGTTCTTAATGGCCAATCAAAATCGTATAAATTAAAATGAGGATTAACGTTGATCAAATCCATACTTGCAGCATAATAACTGTCAATAGTACCAACATCTACCCAGTAAGGCTGGTCTTTTTTATTCTCATCTATAAAGCGGTAAGATTGAACATGGTAATTATTCTTAATCATATATGGTATAATGTCTTTACCAAAATCATGATTAGGAATTTTTTCCTTATCCATTTTGTGTAGAACCTCTTTAAGCGCATTAACATTAAAAACATAAATGCCCATGTTCACAAAAGATAAAGCTGGTTTCCCCGGAATTGATGGAGGGTTCTTAGGCTTTTCGATGAAAGATTTTACTTTGTAATCGTCATCAATATCAATAACTCCAAATCTATCAGCAGTAGATTTAGGTACTTCCATACTGGCAATCGAAAGCGCTGCATTTTTTTCGTGGTGATATTGAATCATTTTCAAATAATCCATCTTGTAAATGTGATCGCCTGAAAGGAGTAATAACTGTTCATAATTCTCATCTTCTATCAAATTAAGATTTTGATGAATAGCATTGGCTGTACCTAAATACCAGTTGTTGCTGGTTTTAAGCTGAGGCGGAATTGAGTAAATAAATTCTCCTAAATCCGGGTTGAAGATATTCCATGCTTCGTAAAGATGGCGGCTTAATGAATCCGACTTGTACTGAGTAATAACAAAAATTTTACGAAGACCAGAATTCAAACAATTAGAAAGGGTGAAATCAATTATTCTGTACTTACCTCCGAATGGTACCGAAGGTTTTGTCCTTTCTTTTGTCAGAGGGAAAAGGCGTTCTCCCTGTCCGCCTGCTAAAATCATAGTTAGAGTTTTGCGTAAAGTGGTTGATCCTGTGTAAGCCATATTAATCTCGATGGAGTGTTACTTAAAATATATTTAATTAACAATTGATTGGCAAACTCTGAAATTGTTAACTTTGAGCAGGACTCTCATATTAATTCAATCATCAATGAAGAAAAATAACGCTGTTTATCTTTTTTTATCGTTCTTAATCTGCTCTTTTATAGTTGGCAGTTATTCAATTTATTACTTTGTTCAGAAGAGCTTTCCGCAAGTTAACAGTAATAGTTTTTCTGCAGCGCTTCAGCTTAAAGAATTTAGCAATGAAAAACTTGCAGAGTATAACCCGCTTACACAGCGTGCTTTAGATGTAATTCACTATACGCTGAAAATTGATCTTGATACGAAAAAGAAAAAAGTAAACGGGGATGTTACCATTAGAATGAAAATTAATGATCCAAGCGCAAAGTCTATTCCTCTTAATTTTTATGATAATATGCTGGTAAAGTCTGTTCAGATTAATGGTGTAGAAACAAGCTATATACACGATTCAAAAATTCTTTCCATTCAAAATAATAATACTGAACAAGATTCTGTGAATGTTAGAATTATCTACAGCGGCACACCAAAAAGTCTGGGGTTTGGCTCTTTCAATTTTGAAACGCATCAAAACCACCCATTCGTTTATACTCTCAACGAGCCTGTTTTTGCATCTACTTGGTTCCCTTGCATTGATTTACCAGATGACAAGGCTCAAGCAGATATTTTTATTACAAACGACTCTTGTTGTGTTTCCCTTTCCAATGGTAAGCTAATTGGCGTAAAAGATGCAGGCAGCAAAAAAACATATCACTGGAAAACTATTTACCCTATTTCAACTTACTTAATTGCAATCTACTCTGGCAAGTACAAATCTTTTTCGCAGAAATACGTTTCTGTTACTAAAGACACACTAAACCTTACTTACTACGCTTTTGAAAGCAATCTTGAAAATGCAAAAAAAGATTTTGCTGACCATCCCGAGTACTTTAAAGTCTTTGAAGAAATTTTTGGTGCATATCCATTTGTAAAGGAAAAATATAGTGTAGCGGAGTTTCTTTGGCAGTATGGGGCAATGGAACATCAAACACTTACCGGCATTGGTACTAAATTTGTTGGAGGGAATAAATTCTTTACAGACATTTTAGTACACGAACTTGCACATCATTGGTGGGGAAATGCTGTTGGACCAAAAACATGGAAAGATATTTGGCTTAACGAAGGGTTTGCAACATATT
Organism: uncultured Melioribacter sp.; assembly: GCA_964575995.1. GTDB lineage: Bacteria > Bacteroidota > Ignavibacteria > Ignavibacteriales > Melioribacteraceae > Stygiobacter. Next base: position 25,430 of record CAZNTN010000033.1, read on the forward strand.
CCGAAGCACTGTACTGGGAAAAAAGGGCAGGACCAAAAGCCTTGCAAACTACACTCAACGCAAAGTTTGGAACTTTTAACAGTGGCAAATTATATGATCCGGGCGATGCCTTGTTCGGAAATCTTGTTTACTACAAAGGCGCTTGGGTTTTGCATATGCTTAGAAAAGAAATTGGCGATGAAAAATTCTTCAAGTCGCTAATAGAATATTTAAAGCTGTACAAATACTCAAATGCTTCTACAAATGATTTCAAAACGGTTTGTGAGAATGTTAGTGGAATTAAACTTACTCAGTTTTTTAATCAGTGGGTTTACAACGGCGAAGGAATAATTGAACTGGCTTACGATTGGAGCTCCGAGGTTTCCGGCTCAAATTTTTCTTTTGTCTTGAATACAGAACAGTTACAAAATGGTTACGATATTTATAAATTTCCTCTCGAAATAAAAATTATTTATGAGGAAAACAAAAGCGAAACAAAAGTATTACGGATTGAAAAACGGCAGCAGAGATTTTATTTCATTCTTAATAAGAAGCCGAAAGATATTTTGATTGATCCGGACAAATGGCTCTTGGCAACTTTTATCTCGAGGAACGATTAATTATTGAAGACTTATTTCTTTATATCGGATGTTCATTTGGGGCTTCAAAGCGAGCTGTTTGAAAAAGCAAAAGAAAAGAAGTTAGTTGAATTTCTAAAATTTGCTGAATCGAACTGCGATGAATTGTTTATTGTTGGTGATTTATTCGATTACTGGTTCGAATACAAACGCGTAATCCAAAAAGGATTTATTAGAACACTTGGAGCTATGTCTTCGCTAAGAGATTCCGGCAAAGTGATCCACTACATAATCGGCAATCACGATTTTCTTCATAAAGATTTTTTTGCCAAAGAAATTGGCGCTAAGGTTTACGAAGATGAATTAAGTGCAGAATTAAACGGTAAAAAGTTTTTTATAGCTCATGGCGATGGATTGATGGCGGGAGATAACGGCTATAAAATGCTGAAGAAAGTGCTACGCAATAAGTTTATACAAAAAGTTTATTCTCTAATTCATCCGGATTTGGGAATAAAGATAGCCAGCCATTCGAGCAAAAAAAGCAGAGATTATACTTCAACAAAAGATTACAGCATGTTTAACGGGTTATTTGATACAGCAAAACAGCTAATTAGCCAAGAATATGATTACATAGTTTTTGGGCATTCGCACAGAAGAGCCATCGAAGCAATTGATACCGGAACTTATGTTAATCTTGGTACCTGGCTGAATAAACCATGCTACGGAAAATTTACTAACAATTTTGAGATTATAGACTGGTAACAGAATGGAAATTAAGAGACCTAATCAGCTTCTAAAAAATGTGAAGAAAACTAAAAAGAAAAATTTGCGCTACATAATTCTTAGCGCTGGATTATTATTTCTTACGGCGGCAATTCTCTTTTTCTTGTACGTGTTTGAAGGATTAGTTTCACTTGAAGAACTTGAAAACCCTAAAGCGCAATTAGCAAGCAATGTTTACAGCATAGATGGCGAATTAATTGATCAGTTTTATAACGAAAACCGTGTTGAAGTAAGCATAGACAGCATTCCCTCTCTTGTAATTAACGCACTTATTGCTACAGAAGATAAAAACTTCTATGATCATTGGGGCGTTGATTTGCAAAGGTTTATCAAAGCTATGATTAAAAACGTTGTTTTGTTTAGAAGAGAAGGGGCAAGTACAATTACAATGCAGTTAGCAAAAAACCTTTACGGATTTAAAGCTAAGAATGAAAACAAAGTTGGAACGGTTATAAGAAAAATTAGAGAATGGATAACAGCCGTTCAGATTGAGAAAACTTATACTAAACCCGAAATATTGGAAATGTACTTTAATATTTCATACTTCGGAAGAAGCGCCTACGGAATTGCAATGGCTTCTAAAATCTATTTTGATAAAGATGTTAAAGACCTGTCAGTTCAGGATGCGGGTATTCTTGTATCGCTCCTAAAATCTCCAGGCGGATACGATCCGTTTAAAAAGTACGATAACGCTTTCAGAAGAAGAAACCTAGTAATGCAAAATATGGTAGATGAAGGCTTCCTTTCGGAGGAAGTTTTTGAAAAAATAAAACTCGAAAAAATTAATGTTTCCTACAAAAAAGTTCATGAAAAAATTTATGGCTCTTTAGCTCCTCACTTTGTAGAATATATCCGGCAGCAATTAGAAAGACTTTCGGATAAATATGGCTTCGATATTTATGAAGGTGGTTTGAGAATTTACACAACATTAGACAGCAGAATGCAGAAAATTGCTAACAGAGCTGCTCAGCTTCACCTTGATAGATTTCAAAAACAGTTTGACGCAAGCTGGAATTGGAATAGATACAGAGCCATTCTCAATGAAGTTTTAGACCGTGCAGTTAAAAACAGACCAGAGTATAAATCTGCAAGCTCTCCAGAAGAAAGAAGAGCCTTTTATATCAAAATTATGAAGGATAACAATTTTGTAGATTCTGTAAAGAATGATGAAAAGAAAATTGAAGTAGGTTTTGTTGCAGTAGATACTAAGACTGGAGAAATACGAGCAATGGTTGGAGGGCGTGATACTAAATTTAAGTATGGGTTAAATCATGTTACTCAAATTAGAAGGCAGCCCGGTTCCGCTTTTAAACCGTTTATTTATACTGTAGCTATAGATCGTGGATTGTATCCAGCATTCCCAATTGAAAACAAACCATTCTCTTTTGATGATGGCTCGGCAAAACCCTGGAGCCCGGCAAATTTTGATCATAGTACAGGCGGATTTACTACTTTGCGTTCTGCTATGGCAGAGTCTTTCAACCTTGTAGCTGCAAGATTAGTAATTGAAAATGATTATGTACCGCTTCCAGAAATTGGAAGGTTTGCTGCTTTAATGGGTATAAAAACAAAATTAAATTTAACGCCAGCAATTTCATTGGGCACTTCTGTTGTTACTCCTTTAGAGTTAGTTAGCGGCTTTGCCACTTTGGGTAACAAAGGTGTTTACAATGAACCAATTTCTATCTTAAGAATTGAAGATAAAGACGGTGTTGTAATTGCTAACTTTACCAGTGAAGCTAGAGAAGCTATATCTGAAGAAACTGCTTACATAGTTACAGATATGATGACATCTGTAATGCAATCTGGAACTGGTGCTTCTGCTCGTTCGGTTTATAATTTCCAAAGACCGGCAGCTGGAAAGACTGGTACAAACACAGATTATGCCGATGCTTGGTTTATAGGTTTTACTCCTCAAATTACAGCCGGTGTTTGGGTTGGGTTCGATGACCAACGGATTACCTTTACCGGAAGCTACGGGCAAGGTTCTGCCGCTGCTTTACCCATCTGGGCAATTTTTATGCACGATGTTTACACGCAGATAAATTTACCATTTGAAGACTTTCAAGTTCCTCCAAGCGGAAATGTAATTCAAGCAGCTTTCTGTAAAGAATCAATTTTTGAAACCGGAAGACCAAGACTTGTATCTCCGGCCTGCAGAACCGGTTCCGTAACAGATATTATTAATGTTAAAGATTTGCCGCCTGTTTATGACCCAGATGATCTGTTTGAATCCAGATTCAATTCTTTTCCATACAATGATACAAGCGGATCTAAAAGAAGATATTAAGAAGATGAATTTTGTAAAAACAAAACCTCTTCTGTAAGTTTGATACGAAAATTTTGTTTTGTTTGCCCGGATGGCGGAAATGGTAGACGCGTTAGTTTCAGGAGCTAATTGGCGAAAGTCAGTGCAGGTTCGAGTCCTGTTCCGGGCACAAAATTTCAAAATTAACTAACCGATATCCAGCCTAACTATTATCGTAATTAAATGAATAAACTCCTTTTCATACTCATTTGTTTTATACCAAATTTTACTAACTGAAAATTGGGGTTTAATAGATTATCCAACCTAACACCCTTTAGCAGAATCTTCATTTTTAGAACGGAAATAGCATCTGGCAACAAAAATAATCCATTGGCAACAAAAGGAGTGAAAAAAAACGAATTTTTCACGATAATACAGTCGCGGTTGCAAGAAACTTTGTAAAAAGTTAACGATGGAGACTGCTATGAGTATTCAAACGACTAATACTAATCTACCTAAGCTTAAGATTCCGAGTTTGTTCGGTTCTACCAATAATCCTAAAAGAATACCAAATCCTTTAGGATTCACCACCGAGTCGTCTATGGAAGAAACGAATAAAGTAAAATCACCGAAAAGAGAATCGGAAAAAAAGCAAAAGAATTATCGTACATCGGAAAATTGGTACGGATGATTTTTAACAAAGCATTTTCTCTCAGTAAAATGTTAACTTTATCATGTTCAATAACATTTATTAGAAAATGCTGGCAGAAGCCTATATAAAAGCAGAAGACTTCGCAAAATCTCATTACGAAAATTTTCCGGTCATATCAATTGCACTTCCTAAAGAAGCTAAGAAGCATATTGCTATAACTTATCAGTTTGCGCGCCAAGCAGATGATTTAGCAGATGAAGAAGTAGCTAACTCTACATTAACTACTTCTTCACAATCCTTTTTGCGAATTAAAAGTTTGGAATTATATGAAAAGCAATTGGATGATTGTTTAGCAGGAAAGTTTGAAAATGATTTCTGGGCTGCACTTAGCAGCACAATAAATGAGTGCAAACTCAATACGCAAAATTTTTATGATCTACTCAGCGCTTTCAAGCAAGATGTTTATACTACACGATATTCTACGTATGAAAGTTTGTTAGATTACTGCCGACGCTCTGCAAACCCGGTTGGTAGAATTGTCCTGGAAATATGCGATGTTAGAAATGATGAGGCTTTCCATTATTCCGATTCGATTTGTACAGCTTTGCAGCTGACAAATTTCTACCAAGACGTTTCTGTTGATATTCAAAAAGGGAGAATTTACATACCACAAACAGAAATGGAAAAATTTAGAGTTGAAGAAAAAATATTTGAAGAAAAACAAAATAATGCTAACTTTAAATCGCTATTGATGTTTCAGATTGAACGGACAAGATTACTTTTTGTTGATGGAAGAAAATTGCTGCCATTATTACCAAAACCGCTGATAGTTCAAATTAAGATGACGATTCTTGGCGGCGAAAAAATTTTGGATAAGATTGAACAATTGGATTATAACGTTCTAGTACAGAGACCTAAACTGAGCAAGATGGATTATCTAAAAATATTTGCGAAAGGTTTACTAACTAATGCATGATGAATCGAAAATTATTGCCAAAGAAAGTAAGAGCAGTTTTTACTATGCGTTTACTCTGCTTGAAAAACCAAAACGTGATGCAATGAATACTGTTTATGCCTTCTGTCGTAAAACCGATGATATTGTAGATTTAGGAAATGAGCCCGATGAAATTAAATATGAAAAACTACACAAATGGAGATTAGAACTTGAGAAGGCGCTGAAAAGCAGAAATTCGGAAATACAACTGCTTAACAAACTTGTTACATATATAAAACAATTCAACATTCCTCTCGATCCATTTTTTGAATTGATTGCCGGCGTAGAAATGGATTTGCAAAGAAAGCGTTTTCCAACTTTTGATGACCTTTCTCAGTATTGCTATCTTGTCGCTTCTACAGTTGGATTAATGTGCATAGAAATTTTTGGATACAAACACAGCTCTGCAAAAGATTATGCTGTTAATCTGGGCTTGGCTATGCAGCTAACAAATATTTTAAGAGATGTAGGTAAAGATTATGAAAATGGAAGAATATATTTACCTCAAGAGGATATGAAAACCTTTAACTATACCGAAGCAGAACTTAAAAGCAAAGTTTACAACGAACATTTTGTAAAATTGATGAGCTATCAAGCAGAACGAGCAAAACTCTATTTCCAAAATGCCAATGATGCACTCAATTACGAAGATAAACATTCTATGTTTGCAGCAAGAGCAATGCAGCATATTTACTTTCGCTTGCTTAAACGTTTAGAAGCCGAAAAGTATAATGTACTTAATAAAAAGATTAAAGTTGGCAAGATTGAGAAAGTTGCTATCTCTCTCGGTGTTTGGGCTAAATATCGTTTAGTTTACGGATGAAACATGTAATTGTTATTGGCGGGGGATTAGCAGGGTTATCAACAGCGGTTTACCTTTCGGCAAAAAAAATAAAAGCAACTCTCATTGAAGCTTCTCCAAAACTTGGCGGAAGAACTTATTCGCTGTTCAACTATAATCAAAATGATTTTTACGATAACGGACAGCATTTAATGATGGGCTGTTATGATGAAACTCTTTCTTTTCTCAAAAGAATAGGTTCTTACCAGCAAGTTGAAATACAAAAACAGATGGATATTACTTTTGTTGAAGAAGGAGGAATAGTAAGCAAAATATCTGCTCCAAGAATTATTTATCCATTAAATCTATTAGCGGCAATTCTGAAGTATAAAGCTCTTTCGTTTAGAGATAGACTTAGAGTAGTTAATTTTGTTTTGGATCTTTGCTGCAGTGCCGATGAGGACCTGCAAGATTTAACTGTGATCGAATGGCTTATGCAGAAAAATCAAAATGATGAAACGCTTAAAAAATTTTGGGAAATATTGATTGTTGGAACTATGAACACAACTCCCGAAAAAGCTTCGGCGCAAATTTTTGATGAAGTGCTTCGTGAAGCTTTCCTGGGCGGCAAGAACGCAAGTAAAATTGTTATCCCTAAAGTTGAACTCAGCGAATTGTTTTCGATTCCTGCTGAAAAATATCTGAAATCTTTTAGCAGCCAAGCACTTACTTCTGAAAAAGTGGAAAGTGTTGTGGTGAACAATAACCTTGTAAGAAAGATTATTACGAATAAACGCGAATACGAAAAATTTGATGCAGTAGTATTTGCAGTCCCTCCTCATTCATTCGATAAAATTTCATTTCTGGACCCGCGCGGACAACCAGCAGCTTACAGATTTCAACTAACACTTGGCGGGTTCAAATATTCATCAATTCTAAATATTCATCTCTGGCTTAAAGAAAATCCTTTCAAAGAAAAGTTTTACGGACTTATTGAATCAGAAATTCACTGGCTATTTAATCATGGTAAACATATCAGCTTAACCGTTAGCTCTGCAGATGCACTGTGCGAAATTGAAAATGAGAAGATAGTTGAAGATTTTTATTCGGAGTTAAAAATTTATTTTCCTATTTTCAAAAAGGAATTGGTAACCGAATGGAAAGTAATTAAAGAAAAGCGTGCAACGTTTATTCCCGATTGTGCATCAAACGAGCTAAGGAAAAGTATTGCTTCACCATTCCCAAATATGTTTTTTGCCGGTGATTGGACAGATACAGAACTACCGGCAACTATTGAAGGAGCTGTATTAAGCGGAAAGCTGGCAGCTCAAAAATCGTGTTCCTTTCTAAACTGTTAAAACTTTTTTAGAAGTACCGATTTAGCAAGTAACTCACTGATTGTATAAATGTCTCGGAGGAAACAAATGTCCTTGCTAAAACAAAAACTACAAGAAAGAATTCTTGTTGAACGTCCCCGTACAGAAAAATTAATTAAAGAGTTTGGCAGTGTTAAGGTAGATGAAGTTACTGTTGGGCAAATTATTGGCGGAATGCGCGATATAAAAAGCCTTGTAACAGATGTATCTTACCTCGATCCACACGAAGGAATTAGATTTAGAGGTCTCACAATTCCCGAAGTGTTAGAGAAACTGCCCAAATATACGGGCGCAGAAATGCCTGCCGTTGAAGCATTCTTTTATTTCTTATTAACCGGCGAGCTGCCAACAGAAGCAGAAATTGACGATGTGCGTGCCGAGTTTGATAAAAGAAAAACTGTTCCGGATTATGTTTTTAGAATTATCCGCGCAATGCCAATCGATTCTCATCCGATGACAATGTTTGCAACCGGCATTATGTCTATGCAAAAAGAATCTGTCTTCGCTAAGAAGTATCATGAAGATTTGAAGAAGAACGATTACTGGGATGCTTATTATGAAGACGCTATGAATCTTCTCGCAAAGCTGCCGGAAATTGCCGCATTTATTTATCGTTTGAAATATAGAAACGGCGAAATTATTCCTGCAGACCCTACATTAGATTTTGGCGGCAACTTTGCTCACATGATGGGAATTGCAAAACCTTATGATGATATTGCACGCTTGTATTTCTTGCTGCATAGTGATCATGAAAGCGGAAACGTAAGCGCTCACACTGGTCATTTAGTTGCAAGTGCGCTTTCGGATATGTATTACGCAATCAGCGCAATGTTAAACGGTCTTGCCGGTCCGTTACACGGACTTGCAAACGAAGAAGTTCTACGCTGGCTGCATGGGGTTTATGAAGGAATGGGCGGTAAAGTTCCTACTGAAGAAGAAATGAAAAAATTTGTTTACGATACATTGGACAGCGGTAAAGTTATTCCGGGATTCGGACACGCGGTTCTCCGCAAAACTGATCCACGTTACACAGCTCAGCGTGAATTCTGTTTAAAGCATTTACCTGGGGATCCATTATTCAAGTATGTTGATTTGCTTTACAAAGTTGTTCCAAGCATTTTGCTTGAAAAAGGTAAAGCAAAAAATCCATGGCCAAATGTTGATGCTCAATCGGGTGTTATTCAATGGTATTATGGCGTTCAAGAATATGAATTCTACACAGTGCTGTTTGGAATTGGACGCGCTCTTGGTGTAACATCCAACATAATTTGGGCAAGAGCTCTCGGCTACCCGCTCGAAAGACCGAAATCTCTTACTACAAATATGTTGGAAGAAATTGCTTTCGGAAAATAAGTAATCCTTTTTGTAGAGACGTTGCGCGCAGCGTCTCTATTTACTTTTTGTGGTAAAGGATGAGTATACGCTTATAAAGCGGTAAAATATGCAATCGAATACTTGGGTGGTGTATTTAGCAAAAATGTTACAATCCCATCTGCAGAAACTTAGAGCTTACAGCCGGGTATTAAACTTTCGTTTGCACCACACTGCGCGTTAATTGTTAACGGCACACTAAACTCTACAACTAACTGAAATATCAAACTATCCAAACCCATTTAACCCTAGTACAGTTACAAGTTTCTAGTGTTCTGCCACCCTAATAACTATGTATTATGTTGTAAGGTATCTGATAAAATTAATCATCAAGGATTAAATAACTCGCTGCTTGCGGCGGGGAGCTTCATTGTCATTCACATAAGGTAATAAGGTTGATTCATAACTGTTTATTATAGTTACTAAGGTTTCTCAAATGAATAAGGTTTTCCTCCTTCTATTGAATAAAAATATACCGGCTAATCAAAAACTTTATTTTGTCTTCTTTACCTTAGTAACATACCTTACGTAAGATAGACTTAACGACTTAAAACAAGTTACTACAGAACGTAACTTCAATAATTTTTGCGTCTTTGCGTCT
>CAZNTN010000034.1:0-13562 GCA_964575995.1 uncultured Melioribacter sp.
ATTAAGGTATTTAGCTGCAATCTTTGCATCGTTTTTGTCTGCATAGTTTTCAAGCGCAAATAAATACTCAAAATTATTTTCTGTATTTGTTTCTGATAGTAATGCGGTTTTTATAGTTTCGTGCATTTCTTTAATCTTTAGCTTTCCAGCATTTCTAATACCGAAGATTTTTGATTTGTTGTCACTTTTGTCAAGCATTACCTTAATAAAATCTTTTTCATTTATTGTTATATTTTCTTCAATATCTAATAACAAAATATTTTTAATAGCATCATTCTCTAATTTATCATACAAATCAATTAGTTTCCCACAATTTCCTTTTTCAAAAATATTTCTTTGCCCCACATAAGTATTTATAACTTTTTTAACATCTTGTAACGCATCACTGCTATAAACCCCGGCAATTTGGTTGGTAATTGCCCACACACCTTTAGCATTGTTTAAAAAAAGTATGTATTCTTTACCCTCTTCTAAATATGGTTCATCTTCTAACCGAAAGCCATTCTTGAAACTGGAAACAACTTCAATATTATTTGAGCCGTTATTACCAAATAATAATTCATCCACCATAAAGCTCATTTTGTAATAGTTATCATCACTTGTTACTTGCACAATTTTGCCTTCTACAACAAGTTGGCTGTTTTTAAGTAAGTTTGATAATTGAAACTGCTTAGATGACATATCGCAATAACTTTTGCTTGTAAATGCAAATAGCACTGCCAAGACAAATACACCGGCTTTCACAAATCTACCGCTTAGCAAAGATGAATGGTCTAACTTAATCTTCTTTTTCATTACACCTCCTAAATAAAGTTAAATATATTATTCCATTGTTTTATAGCTGCATGCACATTTTCACATTCAGCTGTTTTCCTCTTATGTCTCACGTTTTACTGTTCTTCATTTTGCTTTCTGCTTACAGAATCCCTTTATTTAGTTTTTTTCAATAGAACTACTATCTAAAGAGCTGTCTCTATCTTCTTTTAAGCGGCATCTTTTTCTTTTTGCAAAAAAAACGGTTTAACTTAATTGCTGTTTTGTTATGGAATCAGCAAGACAGCTAAAGAAACTAACTTATCTATTTATAAAAAATTGCTAAAGAATGTGTAAGTGTGTTTCCAATTTGGACCCCTGAGAAATTTGTAGATGAGTCCGCCCATTAAATATCTTTTATTTACTCGTTGATATTTTAATCCAATACTATCTGAAAGTCAAGAGGGAAATTGTGGGATGGAGAAAATAATTGGAGAAGCAATTGCTAATTCTTTTACTTCTTATTTAAATAAGATTTTGAAACCGGAACGATTTTGCTGCCTTGTTTTTTGTACCTTGAAATCAACGGATAAATCTTAGAAAAATTATCTAAAGTAAGGTAAAACACTTTTCCTCTTGAAGAGGTTGTATCTTCCGAATAAAACTTAAACTTAGAAACCAGTTCTTGTTCATCATCTGTATCTAATCTTATAAATTCACCCAAAGGAAAAGTTGTAAATCTTCTTTTATTAAATTCATCCCGCACAAAATTGTATATGGGCGAATTAAATAGTTTACTTCTTTCTTCAACTGCAATAAACTTGGCTTTTGGAAAAGCAGAAAGTGTATTTCTTATTGAACTACGTAAAAGTTCTTTCTGATATTCTTGCACTAGTTTCATTTTCGAATCATCAATTTCATCATTTAGTAGCAAAACATATTCCTTTGAAAAACGCTGAAGTGAATCTGCCTTTAAAATTTCATCTTGGTCTGGAACTACGGCTCCTGCAACGGGGTAAGTTGAATTCAGAAAATCATTAAAACGTTTATCCCCAACTGTAAATGCATCCGAGATAATAAAAGAAAATTCATTTCTGTCTCTTACCAATTTGGGATCGGGTGTTAGAGTAGCCTTTAGTTTTAACATCTCGTTGGTATAGATTCTAATTTCTGTAGTGCCAAAAATTTGCATTTCTTTGGATACGAATCCGGTTATATCCTTTTCTATAACATTGTTGATATCTTTGATAATCAAAGGGATTGGTACTTCAGCTGGAAGTGTAACAAAAAATTGTACTTTGATTGAGTCTTCATGTTGCTCGCAGAACTTTTTTGTTTTTACCCACGTAGCATTAATTCCGTAGTCATCAAGAACTTTCCAAAAAGTGTTTTCAATTTCTGTTCTTGATAATTCCCTTGCCACCGGTTTTTTAGACTTAGGTGTAAACAAATCAACAGCAATATTAATCAACAATAAAGCTAAAGCAGTAAACAACAAATAAGTAATAAGTTTTTTTTTTGTGCTCGCCACAGATTTCCTAGAAAATTATTGATTCGTAAATTTCGGTTTTCTCTTTTCGAGGAACGCACTTGTTCCTTCTTTGAAATCTTCTGTGCCGCAGCAAAGAGCAAACATTCCGGATTCAAGATTTTGTCCTTCAGTTTCTGCAAGTTCATCGCAGCTAACAATAGAACGCAAAGACATACTTACAGCAATTTGTGCTTTCGAAGAAATTTTCTCTGCAAGCTTAGCTGCTTGTTCTAATAATTCCGCTGCTTGATAAACTTTATTAACTAAGCCAATTCTCAATGCTTCGTTTGCATCGATAACATCGCCGGTTAAAATCAGTTCTGCAGCTCTTCCGGAGTTTACTAATCTTGTTAATCTTTGTGTTCCACCATAACCTGGAGTAATACCAAGATTTACTTCCGGCTGACCGAACTTAGCGTTTTCACATGCCAATCTAATATGACATGCAAGAGCGAGTTCGCAGCCGCCTCCTAAAGCGTAACCATTTACAGCAGCAATTACTGGTTTGCCAAGTTTTTCTATCAAGTTAAAAACACTTTGCCCTTTTTCGGAAAAATGTTTTGCGGCAACAACATTCAATTTATGGATTTCGGAGATATCGGCTCCGGCAACAAAAGATTTTTCTCCGGCACCTGTAATAATTACAACATTTACTGCATAATCTTCTTTGATGCCGGAAAAACATTTTTTGAGGTCGTCAAGTGTTTCATCGTTAAGCGCATTTAGTTTATCCGGGCGGTTAATTGTAACGAAACCGATATTGTTTTTTATTTCGAATAAGATGTTTTTGTAATCCATTTTCACCTCTAAATTTTGATAAATATGGGTAAGTTAACTCTAAGATCAACAGATATATAATGAGCGTAAGGGAGATAATTGTAGTAAGTCATAAAATCTAGTAAAAACATAGAGAAACCAACACCTACGTGAAAGCCGAACTTATTGAGTTCTTCAACGTAATTACTCTTTCCGCTTCCGGTTTTAAACTGATTCCAATTTTCAAAAAGAGCATACTCGGCGCCAATATCAATCACCGGCATTAACAAAACTACTTGCTCTAAAATCGGGCGAAAATAATATCTAACGCCTGGCGCAATAACTAAAACATTGCTGGAAAAGGAGTTGTAATCTGTCCGCTTATACAAATCTTGCCTTCCAGGATAATGCGCATAACCAATTGATGTGTAGAAAAACACTGGCAGAAACCCGTTATCTGTGTAAGAAAAATTAATATTTGCGCCTACGCCAATATTGCTGTTGTCGGACATATCAGTAATCGGGAAACGTGGGCCAACACCGATGGACATAAACAAACCTTTAGCATCGCCAAGTTTGAATTGAGCAAAAGTAACAGAGGTAAAAAGAAGAATTAAGTAACAAATCTTTTTCATTTTATCATTTATTAAAAAGTTGAGTGCCTACGCCAAAATCATAAACAAGTTTACCGCCAAGCAGCGCGGTTTTGTACACAAAATAAATTCCAACCAAACTTAAAATACAAAAAACTACTTTCCAGTTTTGTGAATGTTTTTTCTTTATCAACAAATAAATTTTTAAAACTAACAAAAGCAAAAAATACCAAAGAGTAATTGTAGCAAATTGTTCATGCTTAATTATTGTTTCTTCAACTGCAGCTTGCTTTGATTTAAGCTCCGGCTTAATTACGGTATAAGCCTGGTTGCCGGTTAAAGCAGAAATTATAGAAGAAACAACACCAATACCAAGAAGCGGAACTGTAATTTTACTAAGCCAATCTTTCTTAAATATCAGAGCAGTAATTTCTGATAGGCTGTACAAAACAAAAACCGCAATAGGAAAATGAACAACAACAGGATGAAGCTTAGCTATAAATTCCATTAATAGCCCCCGCTATCTCCCCAAAAAGGGGAGTGATATCTAATGCGTGGCTTCATTCTAATTACTCTCTTTGCAAATATCATCTAATTTTTAAAACAATTTTCTGTAACCCGAAATTTTATGCTCTTCCATCCCGCTTCCTGCCTCGTCTATGGCTAGTCAAGGCGGGTGTTTTGTTTAGAAAAATCGAAGCGAGGCGAGTTGTGAAGGGTTGTGCTTGCCCGCTTCTTTTTGTCGGGTTGGACTTTTATCCGCATAAAACACTTCCGCCATTTACGTTTAGTATTTCACCATTAATGTGTCTTGCCAAATCGGAAGCCAAAAACAAAATTGGACCGGCAATATCTTCGGGAGTAGGAATTCTACCAACTGGAATTCCCTTTCTAGCGTTTTCTTTAAATTCTGCATCGGCAAAAACTTCGTTATTCATATCCGTATCAACCCAGCCTGGGGCAACTGAGTTTGCTGTAATGTTAAATGGAGCCAATTCTACTGCCAAAGATTTAGTAAATGAAATAACTCCCCCTTTTGAAGCGGCGTAGTGAGAGTGAAAAGACTCGCCGCGCTGCCCGGCAGTTGATGAAACAAAAATCATTCTGCCGAAATTATTTTTCTTCATAATAGCAGCGCAAGCTTTAGCAAACAAAAAAGTTGAATCAAGATTAACTCTCATCAATTGCTGCCAATGAGCAAGCATTGTTGTTTCTAAAGTTCCATCATTCCAAATGCCGGCGTTGTGAACAAGAATATCAACTTTACCAAATTCTTTTTCTGCTGCTTCAACCATAGCAGCAATTTCTATTTCAGATTCCATATCAACCTGATAGGCTTTTACAAAACCGGGAAATAGTTTTTCAAGTTCTTCGGCTTCTTGTTTTTTGTTTTTATATGTAAAAGCAACTTTAGAACCGGATTGTGCAAAAAGTTTTACGCATGCGGCTCCAATTCCGCGTGAGCCGCCTGTTACAATTGTTACTTTGTTCGTTAAATCAATCATTAGTACCTCACTTTATATAAAAATAAACCTTTAGCCGGCAAACTTTCTCCGGCTTCTTCTCTATTTTGCTTTTGAAGTAAATTAAACAGATAGTTTTCATCTTTTCTTTCTTTTGCGGCTTCTAATAAAGTACCTACCGCTGCTCTAACCATCCCGCGCAAAAATCTATCTGCCGTAATATAAAAAGTTGCAACCTCATTTCCTTTCCGCCAGTAAATTTCGTAAATGTTGCAAACTTTGTTCTCTGTATCTGAATTTTTTCTAGATAAAGAAGTAAAATCGTGCTCACCAACCAATACTTTACTTAGTCTGTTCAAATATTCAAAATCATGTTCAAAAACAGTGTGGTTATGATAAGAATATTTTTGATAGAATGGTGATTTAGTTTTTGTAAACATATAAATGTAAGAACGTTTTTTTGCATCAAACCGCGCATGAAAGTTTTCATCAACTTTTTCGGATGCACGAACAGAAATATCATCCGGCAATATTGAATTCAGAGAATACTGAAACTGAAACAAGTTTATTTCCTTCTCTGTTCTAAAATTAGCCGCTTGTCCCCAAGCATGAACGCCTGTATCGGTCCTGCCAGAACCAATCAAGTTTACTTTTTCTTTCGTAATTCTCTCAATAGCTGTTGTAATTTTTTCCTGCACTGTTGCAACACCATTTTGCTTCTGCCAGCCTGCGTATTCTGTACCATCATATTGAATTATTAACTTATAATTATTCATTTTTTCGATTCTCATAACAAAGTGAAGGTCATCTCTAAAAACCAAAAATGTTTGTCATTCTTAGGAGCAGAGTGTTTTCTTTCAAATAGACAAAGCTGAGATTCCGCTCCCGACTTTGCCGTGATCGGATTGAAAATTATTAGAGATGTCTTAAAGATAAAACAAAGAAGTAATAAAAGCCCATCCCGCCCAATAAGATGGCGGGCAATCCAAGCCCTTCACAAACTGAAGGGCTTTTAAGCTCGGTCGAGATATTTAATCCTTCCCGACCTTCGCTCAAAGAACAAAACCCCTACGCAGCCTTCCCGCCGTCCGTTAGTTAACGGATTGGCAGGCGGGGCATCAGGGAAATCTTTCGATTATAAAACTAATTTTTAGAACTGCTCAAACTATTGTTTTTGAAATTTTTTCAAACTAAGTTGCTTATAGGTTGGCTGAACAATAGGCAAAATAAACACTTAATTGAGGCATCTGAAAAAATTGTATTAGTCTTATCGTAAGATTAAACGGTACTGCTCATTTTCAGATTATAAATTGATTCTCCCGCAAAAATTTATTGGAACAGAATCATCTAAAAAATATTAGACACAAGTTTCAAATAATGAGAGGTATGGCTCTCGTTTCTAACTAAATCAGTCCACAATCGGAGAGAAGTGTATGGGAAAAACACTACGAGTCATGTTGTTCCTTGTATTGGCACCAGCAATGCTGCTGGCTCAGGGAACATTTAAAGTATCTGGTAAGGTAACAGATACTAATGGGGAGGTGCTTATAGGCGCTAGCGTAATGATTAAAGCGCTAAACACCGGGGCAGCTACCGACCTAGAAGGCAAATATTCTTTTGAAATTCCGAAAGAACGTGCAAAGGGTCAGAAGGTTGAATTATCTGCTTCATTTGTTAATTACAAGAAGAATACAGTATCAGTAACTCTTAGCGGTAATAACATCACTATAGACTTTGAGTTGGCAGAAGATGTCTTCCTTAGTGATGAGTTAGTAGTTACAGGTATTGCCTCGAAAACTTCTAAGTCCGTAGCAGAAATTGCAGTAGGAAGAGTTTCTGCCGCAGAACTTCAGCAAGTTAATACTTATGGTTCACTTTCTCAGTTAGTTGGCGGTAAAGTAGCCGGCGTACAATTAACTACTGCTTCCGGTAACGTTGGCTCCGGTTGGAGATTTAATGTTAGAGGCGGCGGCGGTTTAAATGGAGATGGACAGCCAATTATTTATGTTGACGGCGTTCGTATGGATAACCAAGAGGTTATTGGGTTTGCAGTTGGCGGTCAAGGTATAAGCACACTTGCAAACTTAAACACCAACGATATTGAGAACATCGAGTTTCTAAAGGGACCGGCAGCAGCTTCAATGTATGGCGCTAATGGTTCTAACGGTGTGGTTTTAATTACAACTAAATCTGGTAAACTAACTCAACAAATTGGTGCAGGTATTTCCGTAGATTACCGTTTTAACTACGGTTACAACGAAAAGTTATATACTTACAAGTACGAAAACTTTGAAACTGTTCAAACTTGGGTTGTTAAAGACCCGGTAACTAAAGAATTATCTCGTGTTGATAAATTGAACAGCCAATTCAAAGTTGGTCCAATCCGCGAACATTTCTTGAGTGCTACCGGCGGTAACAATGCTATGAAGTACTATACATCTTTTGAAAACAGACAAGAAGATGGTATCTTTCCTGGCAACTCGGGAGACAGAAGTACTGTTAGATTAAATTTAACTGCATTTCCATCGGATCTTGTTACATTAAAACTAAGTTCTGGTTACGTAAAGAATAAGTTCCAAAGACCAAATAATGATAACATTATTTATGGCGGATTAGGAAATACAATTCTTGATTTTAGGCCATTCGCATTTGTTAAAGAAGAAGACCTTTATAAATTCAGTGATAACCATGATATTAACCAGTTTGTTGGCTCATTCAGTATGAATTATAGACCAATAAACGACCTTGATGTTAATGCTAGTATTGGTATTGATAACAGCAGCTGGCGCCAGGTGCGTTTATTCCCATTTGGAGTAAACTTTGGCGGCTTAATCACACAAGGACAAAAGAGTATCTTCGAACGCTTTAACACACAATTTACATACGATTTTAACGTTGGCTACAATTATCAATTAATTGAAGATCTTGATGTACGTTCGGTTGTTGGCGGACAGTTCTTTGATAGAACTAACAAATCGACAAACGTAACAGGCGAAACATTTACATCAAACTTAATTACAACATTAGGCGCAGCAGGAAAGATTTCCGGCTACGGCGAAGGTTTCAGCCATTTACGCGATGGTGGTTTGTTCACAGAGCATTCTTTTAATTACTTAGACCAATATTTCTTAACTCTTGGTTTAAGAAGAGATTATGCAAGCTCTCTTGGTGAAAATTCTCCATCAATTATGTATCCAAAGGCAAGTTTAGCTGTAAGATTAGACAGATATGATTTTACACCATCGTTCTTTAATTTGCTTAAACTAAGAGCAGCATACGGCGAAAGCGGTGTATTACCTGGTTTACTTGACGGCATTCCATTGTTATACGCAGCAGAAGCAGGCGGTTATGGCGCTGGCGCTGTTATATCTGTTATTGGTAATCCAGAAATTCAGCCGGAACGAGTAAAGGAATTTGAAGTTGGTCTTGATACAGAACTATTTGGTGATCTTTCTTTAGAATTCACTTACTACATTCAAAAAGCTACTAACTCGATTGTAGGAAAAGTTAATGCTCCTTCAACCGGTTTAACAGCTTCAACTCAGCCATTTAACGTTGGTGCCGTCGACGCATCGGGTTTTGAATCATTACTTCAATATTCTCCTATTAGAACGGCAGATTATAAATTGGATCTAAGCCTTATATGGAATTATCAAAAGAATGAAGTTAAAGACTTAGGAGGCGCACAGCCAATTTATTCTGTTAACAATGTTATTCATGTTGGCAAACCAAAGTATGAGTTCTTTACTTTTACTTCTATTGCAGCAGAATATGATGCAAGCGGAAAATATCTCCGTTCTACACGCTCTACAGACAGAGTTGAACTTGGAAATCCGGTTCCTAATCATACCGGTTCGTTTACTGTAAACTTTAAATTCTTAAAGAACTTCAATCTGTATGCGTTTACAGAATGGGCTTTAGGGAACAAAATATTTAACAACACTCAGCTGTTCGCTAACAGAAGAGGTAATGGAAGTGATTACAATAGAATGAACGCTCTGCTTGGGTTAGCTCCTATTGTTGCAGCTAATACTGCTCTTGGTTTACCTAGCTCTAATCCAGCAGGGGTTACTCCTTTAACTCCTGGAACACCAGAATACAAAGAACTTGCAGAAAAATTTGCAAAGTTAGACTGGCGTTATGCTGGCAACTACATTGAAGATGCAGATTACCTCATCATCAGAGAAATCAGCTTAAGTTACGATTTAACAGATGTATTAAGTGAATTTAATTTAACAAATTACTTTAAAGCTATTTCTGTTGGAGTTTCTGTTCGTAACCTTGCTAGATTCACAAAGTATTCCGGTTCAGATGTTGAATTGAATTATACAGGCGCTAGAACAATAGCAAGAGGTAACGACTTCTTAACTCTTCAATCGCCAAGAACAGTTAACTTCTGGTTTAGACTAGGATTATAAGGAGAGGAGAAAAAAAATGAAAAAACATAAAATATTATTAGTCTTGCTTCCAATCGTATTCTTTTCCTTTTCAGGATGTGAAGAATACATATCGGATGTAGATCCTGTTATAGATTTAGCACATGATAATATGTTAAACACTGAAGCACAAATGGATTTTCTAACCAAAGGTGTTCAGCAGCGTTTTGCTACAACAGCAAGTCAACTGGCTTGTTTAATGGATTTACAATCTGATGCAATGATTTACACAAGCAGAATTGCAACTGCAAGTTTCCCTACTTTTGAGGAAATTGATAGAGGTACAATTTTGCCAGATAACGCAACTGTTCAAGGTGTCTTTACAGCAGTTAACCAAGTAAGAAAATATGCCGATGATTTAGTTGCAAGAGCAGGTAAAGTTACTTTTACATCTGAGCCAAGAAGAATTAATACTCTTTTTACAGGTCATTTGTATGGCGGTATAGCACGTTTCTACATAGCAATTGCATTTGGTCTAAATCAAAATGAACCAGGCGGAGTAATTGATGCCGGTCCATTCATTCCACAAGGCGCTCTATTAGATCAAGCAATAGCTAAAATGAAAGAAGCTCACAATATCCAGACAGATGCCTACTTGAAAAGAGTTACAAATTCGATGATAGCTAAAGCTTATTTTGCTAAGAAAGATTATGCAAATGCTGCAACACACGCCGCTGCCGGAATGATTGCTGGCGATAGAGCTTTTGAAGCATTGCATAATGATCTTTTCAACATCTATTTCTGGGGATTTGCAGGTGCAGGTCGTGTTCAGATAGCTGTTAATTCACGCTTCAACGATTATGTTGTTAGAGAACCTAAAGAAGCTAGCAGAATTAAACTTGGAACCGTAAAAGGAACAGATAACCTTACTTATTACTGGCAGTTGAAATATCCGGATAGAACAAACAACTTCCCAGTTATGACTTGGCAGGAAAATAATCTTATGATTGCTGAATGTGTTCTTCGAGGTTCAGGCTCTGGAAACGCATTAGCTCTTGTTAATGCCGTTAGAACTTCTAGAACTCTAGACCTTTTAACATCTATCAATATAGATGGTATTTTAGTTGAACGAGATAAAGAATTATTCGTTCAAGGAACTAGGTTGATGGACCAGCACAGAACAGGAACATGGCACATAACCGGAAATGTTTGGCGTTACATGCCTATTCCGCGTAACGAAAGAAATGCAAATCCAAATCTGCCTCCATTGTAAGAAAAGTATGTTGTAAGTTGTTTATAAAAAAAGCTGCCTGAATTGGCAGCTTTTTTTTAGAACGATTTTACAAAATTAATTGTAAATGCTTCGGGTAAAGTTAGTTTATCTTCAACCCCAAAATAAACATTCCAGCTAAGTTCATTTGGTAAATTCTTGTTGTAAGCGCTTACTAATCTTACGGCATTTATTGCGCTAACTACTCTATTAAGAACAATTGCTCCAACTACAAACCTAACTTTGTTGTATGCGTTTTCGCTAGATGACCACATATCACGAAATTCCTTCCGCTTATCATTACTATTCCAACTCCAGTTATAAAGGTTCTTGTTATACGTATTCTTAAATTCGCGGTTAAGTTCCTTAGCTCTGTTATAATCGTCTATGCTCAGGTAAATACTAACATTTGCAATAAAGTCAGATTCCATTTCGCTTAGGTTAATACCTGCATTAGACTTTGCGAAAGCAATGTAATTATCTCTTTTCCAATCACCATAAATAGTGTAGCCGGTAAACACGCTCCACAATCCTGCATCTGCAATTGTAAAGTATTTACCGCTATCGTAGCCATTAGCATAAAGCTCTCCCATCCCGGGTAAAATCATAGAATACAAAATTGCCAAACCCGCGCTTTTTTTCTGGATACTGGATGTTGGATGTTGGATACTGGATGCGGGATGCGGGATACTGGATGCGGGATACTGGATACTGGATGCGGGATACTGGATGCGGGATATTGGATGCTGGATGATGGATACTGGATGCGGGATACTGGATGTTGGATACTGGATGCTGGATGCGGGATGCTGAAAGCCGATAGTAGATTGTGCAAAAGTAACTGACGAAAGTAGTACAACAAGAGAAATGATTGTTTTCATGACTAATCCAATTAGTTATTCTTTAATTCTGTTTGAGCAAGATCTCCGTTGTACAAATATTCTCGCCAATCTCCTTTATTTTAACTGGAACAAATTTATTAATAAATTCTGAATTATATGGCGCCTTTATTCTTACATAGTTTGATGTAAAGCCGCGCATTTCTCCATTATGTTCCTCATGCTCAAACAAAGCGGTTAATTCTTTTCCAACCATATTCTGATAAAACTCATGCCTTTTTTTCTCACTTAAGTTTCTAAGCATATTATTTCTTTTTTTGCGTTCGATGTAATCCACTTTTTCGTGCATATCAACAGCCTTTGTACTTGCCCGCTCGGAATAAGTAAAAACGTGCAAATAGGAAATAGGCAGATCGCGCAGCAAAGAATATGTTTCCAAAAAATCTTCTTCTGTTTCTCCTGGAAATCCGACTATAACATCTACTCCAACTGCAAGATTAGGAATTCTTTCTACAGCTTTGTGAATTAAAGATTTATAATCATTTGAATTATACCGGCGCTGCATAAGTTTTAGAACTTTAGAACTTCCGCTTTGCAAAGGAATGTGAAAATGATTACACAGTCTGGAATCATTTGCAGTTAATTCTAAAATATCATCGTTAAGCAGATTAGGTTCAATAGAGCTAATGCGAATTCTATAATCTCCTTCAACCGATAGCATTTTTTTTATTAGTAAGTATAGATCAACTGCTTGCTCTTGATCTTGTTTTAACCCCGGATTAAGATCAAGCTCACGGTTACTATCAAAGAAGTAAGTATAATCGCCAATGTTTACACCGGTAAGAATTATTTCTTTGAAGCTGGCACCGAGAAGCTGTTTAAATTCATTCACAACTTCTTCTGGTTTAGCGCTTCTGCTTTTTCCACGCGCAAGTGGAATTGTGCAAAACGAGCATTTGTAATCGCAGCCATCTTGAACTTTGAAGAAAGCGCGTGTGCGGTCATTTCCATCAGTAGAAAAGGAGGAATTAAACTCGTCCAATTTTTCTGTTGGCGAAACATAAATGCACGAGAGTTTTTGTTTTTCAAACTTGTTTATGTGTTCAAACAGCTTAAATTTTTCGTTGCTTCCTAAAACTGCATCTACTCCATCAATCTTTACAATTTCATCCGGTCTTAATTGTGCGTAGCAGCCGGTAACAATAATATATGCTTCGGGATTATTCCTCAAAGCACGGCGTATTATTTGCCGGCATTCTTTATCTGCATTATCTGTAACTGTACAAGTATTTATAACGTAGATATCTGCTGTGCCATTGTAATCAACAATATCAAATCCACGATTAAGGAACTGCTCGCTTATCGTAGAGGTTTCAGAAAAATTTAATTTACAGCCTAGTGTATAGAATGCAACTTTTGCTGACATATGTGCCTTTGTTCTAAATTCAAAAACCGGTAAGAGCAAATTCAAAATTCTAAATCCAATAAGAGCAAATTCAAAATTCAAAATCCAAAATTCTAAATCCAGTAAGAGCAAATTCAAAATTCTAAATCCAGTAAGAGCAAATTCAAAATTCTAAATCCAAAATTTAAAATTCTAAATCCAAAGTCCTAAATCCAAAAACCAAAAACCGTAAGAGCAAAACCTAAATCCAGTAAGAGCAAATTCAAAATTCTAAATCCAGTAAGAGCAAATTCAAAATTCAAAATTCTAAATCCAATAAGAGCAAATTCAAAATCCAAAATTCTAAATCCAGTAAGAGCAAATTCAAAATTCAAAATTCTAAAACCAGTAAGAGCAAATTCAAAATTCTAAATCCAGTAAGAGCAAATTCAAAATTCAAAATTCTAAATCCAATAAGAGCAAATTCAAAATCCAAAATTCTAAATCCAGTAAGAGCAAATTCAAAATTCAAAATTCTAAAACCAGTAAGAGCAAATTCAAAATTCAAAATTCTAAAACCAGTAAGAGCAAATTCAA
>CAZNTN010000034.1:13662-27764 GCA_964575995.1 uncultured Melioribacter sp.
CCAGTAAGAGCAAATTCAAAATTCAAAATTCTAAAACCAGTAAGAGCAAATTCAAAATTCTAAATCCAAAATTCAAAATTCTAAATCCAAAGTCCTAAATCCAAAAACCAAAAACCATAAGAGCAAAACCAAAATTCTAAATTCTAAATTCTAAAACCGGTAAGCTAATGCCTATGCCTAATAACTCTTGCCAACAAAAACGGGCTGTATCTAATCTAAAAAAACTTGATTAAATACAGCCCATATTTTAATCAACTAAAAGTTATTAGTTGTTTTCTTCTTTCTTTTCTTCGGAAGCAGCAGGCATTGAAGGCAAAATCTTATCATCGTATAAATTAAAATCGGATGAATCAAATTTGCCAGCATCTGCTTTTTGAATATCTTCAACAGTAACTTTTTCTAATTTATGTTCTGAGATATATTGAGAGATATCTTCGCTGCTTTTTTCTTTTAACGCTGCTAATGCGCTCAACACAATCTTTTTGTTCTCTTTATCAAACTCAACAACTTTCAATTCTATCTTATTCCCTGCCGGAAAAGCGAACGATAAGTTTTTAATCTTAGAAGTTGATAATTGTGTTGCGGGAACAAAGCCATCAACACCAAGATGCAATTCTGCAATTACGCCTTTTTCGATAATACGAACAATTTTAGCTTCACATTTCTTTCCAACAGCATATTCTTTTTCAAAATTTTCCCAAGGGTTAGTATTTATTTGTTTGTGCCCGAGAGAAATTTTTCTTGATTCGGTATCAACGCCGAGTACTACAACGTCTATTTTTTCACCTTTTTTAACTACTTCGCCGGGGTGACGTATTTTCTTAGTCCATGAAAGATCGCTGATGTGAACTAAGCCGTCAATACCAGGTTCAAGTTCTACAAACACGCCAAAGTTTGTTAAGTTACGTGCAACTCCGTTGTGCTGAGATCCTACAGGATATTTTTTAACAATATCTTGCCAAGGATCTGGAGTTAATTGTTTCATACCAAGAGAAATTTTCTTTTCCTCCTTATCCAAACTTAAAATTACTGCTTCAACAAGCTGTCCCATAGAAACAAACTGAGATGGATGGCTGATGTGCTGTGTCCAGCTCATTTCTGATATGTGAATTAATCCTTCGATACCCTTTTGAATTTCGATGAATGCGCCGTAATCTGTAAGTGAAACTACGCGTCCGCTAACTTTATCGTTAAGGCGGAATCTTTCTTCAATTTTTTCCCATGGATGAGGCATTAACTGTTTCAAGCTGAGAGAAATTCTCTTGCGTTCTTTTTCAAAATCTGTAACCACAACTTTAATCTTTTCATCAAGTTTAACAACTTCTGTTGGATGATTAATTCTTCCCCAACTTAAGTCTGTAATATGAATAAGACCATCAACGCCGCCTAAATCTACAAATACGCCAAAATCTGTAATGGCTTTAACTGTACCTTCAAGAATTTGACCTTTTTCGAGTTTATCAAGTATTTCTTTACGTTGATCGGAAATGGTTTCTTCGATAAGTACTTTGTGAGATACAACGATATTTTCTGTTGGAATATTAACTTTAACAATTTTGAAATCCATTGTTTGACCGACGAAAGCGTCAAAATCTCGCACTGGGCGGATATCAATTTGAGAGCCGGGCAAGAATGCTTCAATGCCCATTAAATCAACCACCATTCCTCCTTTAATTCTTTTAAGAATTTTACCGGGAATAACAGTTTGATTATCGTAAGCATTCATTACACGAGACCAAATCTTTAAGAAATCTGCTCTCTTCTTGCTTAGAACCAAATTTCCATCTTCATCTTCAGTCTTTTCAATTACGATATCAACCGGAGCGCCAATTACAATTTCTTCTGTAGCATTAAATTCTGATTTTGGAATTGTGCCGTCTGATTTGAAGCCTACATCAATAACAACATTATCGCCGCTGAAGCTAACAATCTTGCCTTGAATGATTTCCCCTTCTTTGATATCGCGAAAAGATTCTGAGTATAATTTTGATAATTCATTTAATTCATCCTGCGTGTACTCATCGGCATTGATGAACCTTGTTTTAGATACCTTTTTCTTGGCATCTTTTGTTTGTTCGGACATTTGTCCTCCTACAACTTCTGCTAAGTTTCGTTCCGCCATCTGGAAGTTTCTTTGCAGTGTTACATTTTAGTTTCACATTAGTTTTTTTATGATGGCATTCAAGAGTTATTTGGCAATAGGCATAGTAATTAGTAAAAACTTTAATTTACCAGTTCACTCAGTTACTTATAAAGAACATCTTTAATTTTTTCTAACAGATAATCTAAATCTTCATTTGGAGTAAAACCTGTATTATCAAAAACTATTGCGTCATCTGCTTTTCTAAGCGGCGAAATTTTCCTTCCGCTGTCAATCTTATCTCGTTTTTCCAAATTAGCTTTTACTTCTTCGAACGATATTTCCGAATTCTTTGCTTTGTACTCTTTAAATCTTCTCTTTGCGCGTTCATCAATAGAAGCTGTGAGAAAAATTTTAATATCTGCATTTGGATAAACAACAGTTGTAACATCTCTGCCTTCGGCTACAATATTGCAGCTGCCGCCGAGTGCTTTCTGAATCTTGACCATCTCAGCACGAACTTCAGGGATAATGCTAACTTCACTTACTTTAGAATTAACTTCCGGAGTTCTTATTTGTTCTGTTAGTTCTTCATCGTTTGCAAAAACGCGTGTTAAACCATTATCAGTAAGAATTTTAAGATTAACATTCTGAGCTATTCGAATTACTTCTTCACGAATATCAACTACTCCGGCACGAAGAGCTAAATACGTGATTGTACGGTACATCGCTCCGGTATCCAAATAAGTGAATCCTAATTTCTGCGCTAAGTTCTTTGCTGCAGTGGATTTACCGGAACCGGCGGGACCATCAATTGCTATGATTATATTCTTAGACATTGGCTTGCAAAAATAGGAAAAGCCATTAGAGCGTGCAAATTGTTTTATTAATGAATTACAATCAAGTGATGGGATGGAGGAAAACTGGAGTTATGTTTTCTTTTGCTGCTTTAAGAAAGCAAGGCGCTACAGCATCGGATATTTTTGAATATGCAAAATTGAATAAATAAGAAGTAATAGGCGAGCTATTTTAGCAGCTCACCTAACTAAATGAAAATTTCCAACTATCCCCTTAGCGCAGTAACAATATTTAATCTTGCTGCACGAACCGCAGGCAAAAATCCGCCAAGCAGCCCCATAACCACAGCAAAAATTAAACACGAAATAATTATTGATGGATTTAGTGCAAAGCTAAATGTTAAATCCGAAAACGAATTCCAGTTAAGAGTAGAAATTGAGAAGAATTGCAAAAGTGAAGCGAGCGCAATTCCAACAGCCGCGCCTATTAAAGTTATTAGCAAAGATTCAGTCATAAAGACTGTAAGGATACTTCTTCTGCTGAAACCGAGTGAACGCATAGTTCCAATTTCAACTGTTCTGTTAGCAACGGCGGCATACATTGTTATTGTAGCGCCAATTGTAGCTCCAAAGCTGAAAATAATTGTAATAAACGATCCAAGTATGCGGATAAAAATTGAAAGTGCTTCGGACTGCATTTCAAAAAATCTTTGTTCTGTCATTGCTTCGTATTGTTGTAATCTTTTGTCAGTTGCAAGCGCTCTCTTAAACAGTTCTAAGTTTTTCATATCATCCAGCTTAATTGTAACAGTAGAAACAGCGCTGCCTCTGTTAAAAGCATTCAACATTTGATTTGCATCGCCCCACATTTCCGATTCAAAACCGCTGCCATTGTCCTCGAAAATTCCTACCACAGTCCAGTTATCGCCTGCAAACTTTACTTTGCTTCCTATTTCTGCGCCGGCAAATTTTTTGGGTACTGCTTTTCCGGTTATTAATTCACGAAGCGAAGGATTAAACATTCTTCCTTCTGTAATTTTAACTTGAGGACGCAGCAAGCTAACTTCTTGCGAAACGCCACGAACAGAGATGTTGCTCATTCCACCACTTTTAATATCCAAATTAATTATAACGCAAGGTTCACCAGACATAATTTGCTTGCCATCAGAAGTAGCTGCAATGTGTGGTAAAGTTCTAATAAGATTAACAGCATCGCCTTCTATTATGCTGGAAATTTCACCTTGCGAAGATTTTCTTACAACCTTAATGTTATCCGGCGAGCCTGTTGCAACAAGAGTTTTTTCAACACCGTAAGCCATCATTAGCACTGCAGCAAAAACAAACACAACAAGAGCAATACCTGTAATTGTTATAAATGTTGTAAGTTTTCTTGTCATAAAGCTTCTTGTAGTATATTTAAATGGAATTGCCATTTTTTATTTCCTATAATTTTTTAAATCTTTATTGTAAAGACGCTCCATGGCGCGTCTCTACAGTAATTTGTCATCCAACAAATCTAAATCCATCTACAATTTTTGTGCTTAATGCTCTTTGAATTGGGAAGACAGAAGAAATTAAGCCGACTAAAATTGTAGCCGTAACAGCCAATACAACAGTTATGGGTTCAATAAAGAAAAAAGGGAAAAATCCTTTTGGCATCGCTTGTTCAAAACCGGCAACTATTGGAAATGTTAAAAACAAACCAACTCCTCCGCCAAGAATAGAAATTAGCATAGACTCGCCAAGTATTAAACCAACCAAATGCTTTGCAGAAAAACCAAGCGTTTTTAAAACCGCATATTCTCGTGTTCGTTCGCGGGCAGACATAATCATAGTGTTTGCAAGCACAAGCATAATTATTCCAATTATAACAAAAGACATTACGTTCATAGCAGAAATAATTGCCCCAGAAGCAGAAACGAAACCTTGAGTAAAAGCTTTTTCTGTTTCTGTTTTTGTCTCTGCCGTAGAGTTTTTGAACATAGCATCAATTTGATTTGATATTTGCGCTGACTTATCCGGGTCTTGAACCTGAACTACAAACCAGCCAACATCATTTGCTCTAATCGGGGATTCAGCTTTCAACCGTTCATTTACATAATCCCAATGAAACAGCATTTGGGTTTTGTCTGTATTCTTGTTCTTTCCTCGATAAATTCCTCTTACAGTAAACTCCCAGCGTCCGGGATAAATATCTCCTTCGAGAACCATTTTATCTCCAAGTTTGAGATTATGCTGTTGAGCAATATCAGCCCCAATTACGCAAGCGTCTCTTTCCTTTTTGAAGGAGGCTAACTCTTCCGGAGTAAGTAAAAATTCGGGATAAACATCAAACATTGTTTCCTGATCAACTGCCATTCTTACAAAGAAATTACTTTTGTCTTTATAAACTCCTTGAAACCAAGTTTGATGCAATACCTTATTTACGCCCGGCACTTTTTCAATTTTTTCTTTGTAGGAATAAGGAAGAGGAAAAATAAAAGAAACTGCCTGACGAGTTATTAAGCGGTTTGCCATTGTTGCATCAACGGCAGAATCCCAGATTGTTACAACTGTTCTCAACAACCCGAAAGCAATTACAGCAATTGCAATTCCAATTATTGTAAGAAGCGTTCTTAGTTTATGCCTGAGAGCATTCTTAAAAATCAGCTTTAATACTTTCATAATTACACTCCAACCAAATCGCCTTTTTCGAGATGAAGCTGACGGCTTGCTCTCTCGGCAGCGTGCGGATCGTGAGTTACCATTACTATTGTTTTCTTAAATTCTTTGTTAAGTCTTTCCATCAACGTTAAAATTTCTTGGGCAGATTTTTTATCAAGATCGCCAGTCGGTTCATCTGCAACAAGAATAACCGGGTCGGTAACTATTGCTCTAGCAATTGCTACTCGCTGTTCCTGCCCGCCTGAAAGCTGTTTTGGATAGTGAGACATTCTATCGCCAAGCCCAACTATTCCAAGCGCCATTTCTACATGTTTTTTTCTTTCAGATTTAGAAAGCTTTGTTAAAAGAAGAGGAAGCTCTACATTTTCATAAGCTGTCAATACCGGAATCAAATTGTAAAACTGAAAAACAAAACCAACATTTGAAGAACGCCATTTAGCTAATGCAGATTCGCTTAGTTTTGCAATGTCGGTTCCTGCTACTGTTAGTTCACCAGAAGAAGGACGATCAATCCCGGCGATAAGATTTAGCAAAGTAGTTTTACCAGAGCCGGATGGACCCATCATTGCAAGGAATTCTCCTTCAATAACTTCCAGCGATAAATTATTGAGTACCGGAATTTCTAAACTGTTTCTCCAATAGGATTTTGAAACATTTTTTACTTGAATAATACCACTCATTATTTTCTCCTTTTCTAAAAAAGTTTTTAATCCTCCACTTTGGGGAGGAAAAAAGTGGGGCTTCTATTTTGTTTTTACCTTAGCGCCGTTTTCAATTTCATCTGTAATATTATCAATTACCCGAGAACCGTTTTCCAAGCCGCTTGTAATTTCAATGTAAGCGCCAAATTCTTTTCCGGTTGTAACAGGCAGCTGCACTGCTTTATCATCTTGTAAAAGGAATACAACAACTTGCCCGCCTCGGTTTGCAAGCGCCGTTTTTGGAATTACCAAACTCGGCACTTCTTCTTTTAATTCTTTCTTCATGGCTTCACGCAAGAAAAGTACTTTTGCGCTCATTTCAGGTAAAACTCTCGTATCATATTCTTTGAATCCAATTTTTACCATTACAGTAGCTTTGCCTCTATCCGCCGTTGGAACAATTTTAGAAACGTAACCGGCGTAGTTGTGTCCTGGATATGCATCTAAACTAATTTGGCAGTCTTGGTTTGGTAAAATCTTTTCTATGTTGGATTCACTTACATCTGCTTCAACTTGAAGTGAGTTCATATCGGCAATAGTTACAACAGCGGCTTTAGCATTTGCTCCGGCGCCAAGAGGAGCTACTACTTCGCCTACATCTGCATTCTTTGTAAGCACAGTTCCATTAAACGGTGCGCGGATTAAAGTATTTTCCATCGAAACTTCCGCTGCTAATACCAGCGCTTTTGCAACATCGATTGATGCAAGAACTCTGTTGTACCGTGATTCTGCCGCATCAACTTCCATTTGGCTTGTTGCACCGCTTGCTAATAAAGTTTTCTGCCTTGTGTAATTGTTTTCTGCATCTTTTAATTCAGCATGGTTCAATTTTAGATTTGCCTGTGCTTGAGCGAGCTGCGCTTTGATGTCATTGTCTTCCAAGCGTGCAATTACTTGATCTGCCGAAACTTTGTCTCCTTCAACAACACCTAAGAAAACTAATCTTCCCATCCCTTTTGAAGCAACAGCAGCTTTGCGCTGAGCAACAACATATCCGCTTGCCGTTAAAACAGCGCTGCTTTGTGCAGATGACTGCAAAGTTGCAGTTGTTAATGTTACTTCAACAGACGGCTCTGTAATATTTTTGAAGCCGAAGTAAATCAGTAATACAATAACTACCACTGTTACAAACCAAATAATTGTTTTTATCAATTTCTGCTTCTGCTCGGGGTTAACACTCTTTTTAGTTCTGTCAATTCGTAAAGATGATAAATCAGCGTTTTTTGTTTCCACTTTTCACTCTGTTAAATGATAAATATATTTTAATCTATGCCAAAACTATTTCTAATCACCTAACCGTTTCAACTATAAATCGGTAAGTAACAGAAATAAGTCGGTAAATATTTTTTAGTGCTTGCTCTTTTTGAAGTTTACTTTGGCTAAACTAACAATTCTTTACCGCAACAAGCAATTAGAAAAGCACTTGTAATGAGACGAATTAAGCCGTTTTCAGTTTTATAGGTAACAAAAATTTCGAAAGGAAAATTCAGAATTATTTAGCAAGGCTTAGTTTAATTGTCTCGTAGTTGTAAAGACGTGGCATGCCTCGTCTCTTATAGTTGTTTCCGGATTGAAAGGATTGGGATAGTTTTGGGAAAGGCTAAACTATGAGTGAAATATTGTATCGCCTACAACTTTGGAAAGTATTTTATTTTATACTGCCAAACATCTCATACATTTAGCGGATAGTAGTTTGTTCTTCACGCACCTGTTCGAGTAGAGTTGAACTAACAAAAATTATCCAAGCAAGCAGTATCTTCTTTAAAAAGCCTCTAATGAGTTGATATTAATTAAGGGTACATCTAAAAATTACTTGTTTTAATAGCACACTGATAAACGCAGAATAAACAGATTTTCACAGATTATTATTGAGTTTTTAGAGGTACCTTTAAGCAAAAAAATCTAAACACGCAATACATTAATCATACTCTCGTGCACCTTGTTGTTGGTTGCCAAAATCTGCTTATCAAAAACACACATTGGCTTACCGGAAAAATCTGTAACTAAACCGCCGGCTTCTTCAATAATAATTTTGCCGGCAGCCATATCCCAAGCGTTGAGAGAAACTTCCCAGAAACCGTCGAACACACCTTCGGCTACATAACACATATCAATTGCGGCGGAGCCAAGCCTTCTTACAGCGCGTGCAACACGCAGGAAAGCTGTGAATCTTTCGTAAGCAAAATCTGGGTTTTCGTGCACGTTGTAAGGAAAACCAGTAACCAAAACACTTTTGCGTAAGTCATCGTTTGTGCTTACAGAAAGTTTTCTGCTGTTGCAAAACGCCCCGCTTCCCTTTTCCGCGGTGTACATTGCATCTCGCATTACATCGTAAATAACTCCACAAACCATCTCGCCATTTTTTTGAACTCCGATTGATACAGAAAATATCGGCAGTCCGTGAGCAAAGTTAGTTGTTCCATCAAGCGGATCAATAATCCAAAGATATTCGCTGCTGGATTTGTAGCTTCCACTCTCTTCTGCCAACACAGAGTGAGTAGGAAACTCTTTCATAATAAAATCTATAATTGTCTTTTCAGATTTTTTATCATATTCGGTAACAAGATTAGCAGCATTCGTTTTGAATTCAACAGAAAAGTTTTTACCAAAACCGCTTTTTAAAACTTCGCCTGCTTCTTTAGCAATATAAATCACTTTCTCTAACATTCAATTCCCTTTTTGTTTTTTCAAAAATAAACTATTGCAGGTTTTTCTGCCCAATTGCTTTTTCTTGATCATGCACTTGTTCTTGTTCTATTCTTGCTCTTATTAATTACAGATAGTGAGTAGGAAAAC
This sequence comes from uncultured Melioribacter sp., assembly GCA_964575995.1. Classification (GTDB taxonomy): domain Bacteria; phylum Bacteroidota; class Ignavibacteria; order Ignavibacteriales; family Melioribacteraceae; genus Stygiobacter. The sequence goes on from CAZNTN010000034.1 coordinate 22,701, forward strand.
AAAATCAGCTTCCTTGTAAGCACTATTCATTATTGGTATATTTGAAACAAAAGCTATACGGAGAAAGTAAATTTGATAAAAGATAAAGTTAGTAAGCAGAGTTCCGATTTTACTACAATAGAAAGCATTCCGGAAGTATTACCTGTGCTTCCATTACGTGATAATGTAATATTTCCTTACATGATTTTTCCAGTTCTTGTCGGCAGAGAAACTTCGATACGTGCCGCTAATTTTGCATTAGATGGCTCGAAGTACATTTTTCTTGCAGCACAAAAAAGAGCCAACGTAGAAGAACCAAATAGAGAAGATATTTTTTTAGAAGGAACAATTGCAAAAATTATTCAGATTTTGAAATTGCCTAACGGATTACTTAAAATTTTGGTTGATGGAATTATTCAGGGTAAAATTGTACGCTATACTCATAGAACAAATTTTTTTGAAGCTGAAATTGAAATTGTGCAGCCTATTGAAGCAGAAAAACGTGAACTAAATGCCCTTATGCGCCAGCTATCAAATTTGTTTAAGGAGTATGTTAAATCCAACAAAGCAATTCCACCCGAAGCTGTAAATGCTTACGAAAATATTGATGAGTACGACCGGAAACTTTTCTATGTTGCTGCTAACATCAATCAGTCTATGGAAGTGAAACAAAAAATTCTACAAAAATTTACTATTACCGAACAGCTTTACGAAGTTATCCGCATACTGAATTCAGAAATAGAAATTTTGAAAATCGAAAAAGAGATTGAAGGAAAGGTTCAAGAAAACATTCAAAGAACACAGCGCAAGTTTATTATTCAAGAACAAATAAGAATACTTCAAGATGAATTGGGCGATGAGGAAGAACCTACACCTGAGTTCTTAAAACTGAAAGATAGAATTGACAAATCTAAAATGCCCGAGCAGGTTTACGAGAAAGCAATTGAAGAGTTTCACAAATTACGAAAAACTCCGCCAAGCTCTCCCGAAGCAACCGTTTTAAGAAATTATTTAGATTGGCTCATTGATGTTCCGTGGCACAAAAAAACTAAAGACCATCTTGAAATCAAAAACGTAAGAAAAATTTTGGATGAAGACCATTACGGGTTAGATAAACCAAAAGAAAGAATTGTTGAGCATATCGCAGTTCTAAACCTTGTTAAGAATATGCGCGGGCAGATACTGTGTTTTGTAGGACCGCCAGGAGTAGGCAAAACTTCACTCGGTAAATCAATTGCACGTGCGTTAGGAAGAAATTTTGTCCGCATCTCACTTGGCGGTGTGCGAGACGAAGCTGAAATTCGCGGACACAGAAGAACATACATCGGTTCAATGCCGGGCAAAATTATTCAATCCATGAAAAAAGCAAAGAGCATTAATCCGGTTATGCTTCTCGATGAGATTGATAAAATGAGTATGGATTTCCGTGGTGATCCTTCCGCGGCAATGCTCGAAGTACTCGACCCTGAACAGAACCACACTTTCAATGATCATTACCTTGATGTTGATTATGACTTATCCCAAGTTATGTTTATTACAACAGCAAATGTGCGTTATAATATACCGCTGCCTCTGCAAGACAGAATGGAAATTATTGAATTGCCAGGCTATCTCGAACACGAAAAAATTCAAATAGCTAAAAGACATATTAACCCTAAGCAAGTGATCGCTCACGGCTTGGATAAATTTGACGTTGAATTCAAGGACGAGGCAATCAAAAAAATTATTTTGGAATACACTCGTGAAGCTGGCGTGAGAAATCTTGAAAGAGAAATTGCCTCTGTTTTTAGAAAAACGGCAAAAGATATTGTTCTTTCTCAATCAGAAACCGGCAATAAGGGAAAAGTCAAAAAGAAATTTGTTATTGATGAAGCTACTATTGAAAAATATTTGAGCGTTCCACGTTTTAGACACCAAAAAGCAGAAAAGGAAGTTCGGGTGGGAAGTGTAACCGGCTTAGCTTGGACGAGCGTTGGCGGCGAAATTCTTCAAGTAGATGCCACCATTATGACCGGCGCTGAAAAACTTACCCTTACAGGTCAGCTTGGTAATGTGATGAAGGAATCTGCACAAGCTGCACTAAGTTATCTGCGTTCTAACTCGAAAGATTTTCAGTTGGATGCACTATTTACAAAAGGAAAAGAAGTTCACATTCACTTGCCGGAAGGCGCTATACCAAAAGATGGACCCTCTGCCGGTATTACAATGGCGCTGGCAATGTATTCTGCTTTTAGCTGCAAGCCTGCTAAAAGTGATGTAGCTATGACTGGCGAAATTACTCTACGAGGCAAAGTATTAGCAATTGGCGGTTTGAATGAAAAACTTCTGGCAGCGAGACGCGGCGGTATTAAAACCGTTCTTATTCCTAAAGACAATGAAAAAGATTTATTTGAAATAAAGGATGAAGTTAAGCAAGGTTTGAATATAGTTCCGATTAGTACGATCAAAGAAGCAGTTCCGTATGTTTTTCCAGTAGAAAAAACAAAAAGAACTACTGCAAAAAGAAAATCATAATAACAATGACTGAATCAATTTCGATAGATAAAAATCTTTCCGATGTAGATATTTATAATGCAGTAATTCTGCAGATGGAATATTTGCTAAAGAGTGAAGAGCCAATTATTTCTAATCTCTCGAATGTTTCAGCTCTCTTAAAAGAAGCGTTCTGCAAGATTAGCTGGGTGGGTTTTTATCTGTTGAAAGATAATAAACTCTACCTTGGTCCATTTCAAGGTAAGCCTGCCTGCACTGTAATAAATGTTGGCTCGGGTGTATGCGGAGCTTCTGCTCAATTGATACAAACTATTATTGTTGACGATGTTGACAGCTTCCCAGGACACATCGCGTGCGACTCTGATTCAAAATCTGAAATTGTTGTTCCTTTAATTCAGAACGAAAAACTCTGCGGAGTTCTTGATATCGACAGCCATAAATATGCTTCTTTCAATTTGCACGATAAAATGTACTTGGAAATGATTTGTAGAACAATAACAGAAAAACTAAACTTCAATTATATTAGCGAAATACTAAAATGAGTGAGCACAATTTTGTAGTAACTGCCCGGAAGTGGCGCCCGCAAACCTTTGCAGATGTTGTTGGGCAGGAGCACGTAACAACCACAATTAAAAACGCCTTTATAAATAAACGTATTGCACACGCTTATTTGCTAACCGGACCTCGAGGCTGTGGCAAAACAACAACTGCAAGAATTCTTGCTAAAGCACTCAATTGTTTGAATCCTGTGAACGGCGAACCTTGTAACAAGTGCGAAATGTGTGAATCGTTTTTGAACTCTCAGACTCTCGATATAATAGAAATGGATGGCGCCTCAAATAGAGGTATTGAAGAAATTAGAACACTGCGCGAATCTGTAAAATATGCACCTACTAAAAGTAATTACAAAGTTTATATTATCGATGAAGTTCATATGCTTACTAAAGAAGCCTTCAATGCCCTTCTTAAAACACTTGAAGAACCTCCTCAACAAACAATTTTTATTTTTGCAACTACAGATATTCATAAAGTTCCGCTCACCATAATTTCCCGCTGCCAGCGTTTCGATTTCCGACGAATTGAAGTCGCTGCTATTAAAGAACATTTAAATAAAATTGCCGTTAAAGAAGGAATCGAAATAGACGATTTAGCGCTTAGTTTAATTGCCAAAAAGGCAGACGGCGCCCTGCGCGATGCCCAAAGTTTTTTCGATCAAGTTATTTCTTTCAGCGGCAATAAAGTAGATTCCGAAGAGCTTTCTTCAATGTTCAATCTCATAGACGAGGAAGTTTATTTTACCGTCTCGAATTCTATATTGGAGAAAAACTTCGCTAATGCTTTTGAAGTTTCACAAAAAATTTATGAAAATGGATGGAACTTTATAGATTTTCTAAACGGACTAACCGAACATTTCCGCAACATATTAACTGTCTTAATTAGAAAAGATGTTAATCTTATTGACGGCGCCGAAATTTTTAGACAGAAATATCTTAGCTATGCAGGAAAGTTTTCCGAAGGTGATATTCTTAGAATTCTCTCCTTTATCAATAAAACCAATTACGAAATCAAAACCTCTTCAAATCAAAAACTAAAGATAGAAGTTGCCCTTGTTCATTTAATCGGGTTAGAACGCTCTTCTACAATTTCCGATTTACTTTCAAAAGTCGAAAAGAGTGATTTTAAAGTTGCTCACAATTCTTCATCAGTCAACGAACCAAAAACAACTATTTACAAACAAACAAGTGCTCCAATCAAAAACATTGTACCTGTAAAAACTGATATTTTAATTCCACAAGTAGAATCATTTGTAATTCCTCATGTGAAAAATGAAGCTGATTTTCCGAATGTAATTGAGCAATGGAAAAATTTTGTAGATCAGGTTAAGAATGAGAAAGTCTTCTTCGGCTCTGTTCTGCTAAATTCAAACCCAGTAAATTTTATAAATGATCAAATTCATCTCGAAGTTGATCACCCGGAGGATGAAGATATCATAATAAGTAACGAATCCTATTTGGACAGCAAGACAAAAGAAGTTTTCGGAAAAAAATTGAAAATTAATGTTAGTAAAAAGAGAACTACTGCAAAAAAAACTTCTTTAACAACAGCATCTAATGCTGTTAAAGAAGATGAGAATCCCATTGCACAAGCTATAATTACAGATCTGGGCGGTAGAGAAATAAATAGGTTTTGAGTAGGTATAATCAAACATGAATTAAAAGCCTCATCACTTGATAGAGGCTTTTTTATTTTAAAACAACAAACCCTTCAGTCAAAAAAATTGAAGGGCTGCAAACAAACTCGCGCTGTTACGTATTTTATACAGCTAAGTTAGAGGAAGCGGAACACCTACAAATAAAAAAACCCCAAACGAAGATCGATTGGGGTTTCAAAATAAAATCCTGGCGACTACCTACTCTCCCACACACCTGCGCATGCAGTACCATCGGCGTTTAAGGGCTTAACTTCTCTGTTCGGAATGGGAAGAGGTGTATCCCCTTAGCTATAGCCACCAGAAACTTTTTACTTCTGTCAAAAAAAAATGAAAGAATGAAAGAGTGAGTCATATAACATCTGTCTTGAAAAAAAATAATG
>CAZNTN010000035.1:0-20720 GCA_964575995.1 uncultured Melioribacter sp.
AACCAGCCATTTTGTGCTCACTTACTAATAAGTGGGCTTTTTAGAGAGAAGTCATTAATTAAAAGAAAGTTTTACATTGCTTCCTGCATCAGAAACTCTAACATATCCTTGCATCTCTTGGTGCAAAGCCGAACAGAAATCGGTGCAATAGAAAGGATAAATACCGGCTTTTGTAGGTTTCCAAACAATTGTTTTTGTTTGTCCAGGCATAATTAATATTTCAGAGTTATTCATACCTTTTACAGTAAATCCATGCGGAATATCCCAATCTTGTTCTAAGTTGGTTACATGCCAGTAAACTATATCACCAACTTTTATTCCTTCAATATTATCCGGCTTAAAGTGGCTTCTTGTTGCACTCATGTAAATACGTACTTCTTTTCCGTTGCGTTCTATTCTAGTTTCTTTTTCACTTTTTACAGCGTACTTGTGATTATTTTTTTCAATAGGATAAATTTTCTTGGAGTTCTTCATAATTAAATCTGCCGGAATAGCTTGTGCGTAATGCGGCTCACCAATTGTAGGAAAATCTGAAAGGAGCTGCATTTTATCTCCGCTTATATCATAAAGCTGAGCGGATTGAGTTAGTTCCGGTCCGGTAGGCAAATATCTATCTTTAGTAATTTTATTTAATGCAACCACATATTTGCCGGAAGGTTTTCTACTGTCTCCGCCTGGTATCATTAAATGCCCAATAGAATAATAAGTAGGTATTCTGTCAACAACTTCCCAAGTACCTAACTGCCATTTTACAATTTCGGAAGATAAGAATGCCGAAGTATAAGCATAACCTTTACCATCAAATTCTGTGTGAAGAGGTCCTAAGCCGGGATTAATAACTTCGCCGGCAATAACAGAATCATACTTCAGTATTGGAATTCCGCCTATGCTGCCGTCAAACAGTTTTCCATCAATTGCATTAATCATTTTTTCAAAAGAGTGAACAGGTATCACTGTGGATAGCTTTCCGCCTGCAACTATATATTGCCCGCTCGGGTCAATATCAACACCGTGTGGTGATTTTGGAGTTGGAATGTAGTAGATCACTCCCGGATACTTTTCTGGGTCTAAAACTAAAACATCATTCAACTTTTGAGATTCTGCTGTTTGAGTTTCTTCATTATACAAATTGTGATAGTATTCTGCTTTTACTTTCTGCGCCTTACCTGCTTTTATATATTCTTCAGCTTTTTTCCAGTTTACGGCGGCAATAAAGTCTTTGTCGTTCTGAGAAGCATTTATTTCTAACAATGTATTTGCTTGTTCGCTGTTATAAGAAGTAAAGAAAACCCATCCATGAGAAGGACCCTTACCAGCGTGTGCTAAATCGTAGTTTAAACCCGGCACAACAATTTGGAAAGACATTTTCATATCTCCCTTATCTTTATCAACAGAGATAAATGAAATTGTTCCTTTGAAGTTCTCTTTATAAGATGATATTGGTACATCCTGGTTTGGTATTGGTACACTAAATCTTGTTGATGCTACTACATACTCTGTGTTTTCTGTTAAAAATGGAGAGCCATGATTACCTGCAGAGTTTGGTATCTCAATTATCTCCACAGTTTCAAAAGAGCTTAAATCTATACGGGCAATTCTTGGAGTATTATTACCATTGATAAAAATCCATCTTCCATCTTGCTCTCCATTAGTTTTAGAAAGCACCGGATGGTGAGAATCGTCCCAAGGTATAAACCCGTACGATGTCATCAGCATTCCTTTCGATTCTTCAGAATACCCGTAACCGGTTTCTGGGTTCTGAGAAAATACGCTTATATTTTTTAACATTCTGCCAGAGGGAAGCCCATAAACGGATAACTGCCCATTAAAGCCACCGGACATAAATGCATAAAATTCATCATAGGTGCCGGGCTTTACATATACTTTTTCTGCAGCATCTTCTGCCGAGGCAGATTCGCCCGAACCGGAACAGTTGTATAGCACTATTCCAACTAAAAATACAGTTAGTAAACCAACTATTAGTTTTGCGTTCTTCATCATAATTCTCCTTTTTTGATGATTATTTTATTTTTCTTCAGAACGGAAGTATTCAAGTATTTTTAAAGCATCTTCTTGAGTAACATTTTGAAAAGTCATTTTAGTAGCATGTATTGCAACTAATTTTTTTGCTTCAGGATGCTTATTTGCCATTTCTTCAGGGTTCAAGATATTGTTTAGAATATACTCGGGTGTTCTTTTCTTGGTAATATTTCTAACTGCAGGTCCTGTATATCTTTCATCTAATTTGTGGCATTGACTGCATTTAGTTTCAAAAATCTTTTTACCTTCTTCGGCTTTAGCCATATCCAAAGGTCCCAAAGTTATTTTTTCTTTTATTGGACCAATTCCATTTTCTAATTCAAAGACTGTAATACCAAACAGTTTGGCTATCTTTTCCTGCTTGGTTGCTGCATCATCTTTTTTATTTTCGCCCCCGCCGCAAGCGTAAGTAAATACAAGAGTTGTTAGTAATAAGTATTGGAATAGTTTCTTCATTTTAACCTCGTTTATGTTTTGTATAAGTTGTTTTCTAATTCAACGCCTTTTGGAAATAGTATATTGTTTTCTAGATGTATGTGTATGTGTAAATCTTTTTCCACCCGCTCAAACTTTTTAACTAAAATCTTTACAATGCCGGCGTCTTTGTGATTTGTCTTTATAGTTGTTAATGTCTTTATTATTTGGGCAATCACTTTTGTTGAAAGCGTATGATCTGATTCCAAAAGCCGCACTATTTTTTCCATAGGTCTATTTCTCCCTAAATGAGGTTTTTCGGCAAACCTCTTGCAGTCTTCCAAATATCTTATGAGAGGAAAAAATACTGTCTCTTCTTTGCTTAAATGAGCTTTTATTTCGTTAAATAATTTTTCTGTTAAAACTAATGCTTCATCTAACTCGGGGTATGAACTCTCTTCCCCCTCTTTCAGCTTTAACAACAGTTCCGTAATCTCTTGTACTTCTTTAACAACAAACTCATGATGTACCCGGTTTATGTAACCGCACAATTCTTTAAGTGATTGATAAGCCGGATTTATTTTAGAGTGGTTTTCGCTTTGGTTAAGAATTGCACCATCAATTTCTTTATATAACTTTTCCTTTTGTGCTTCACTATAATTTCTTTGGGAAGATAACTCAGCAAGAGAAAGATTTCCGTTACAGTAGTAATCAATTTTTTCTTTTTCAAATAACTCAAGTAACTGCGGATACGAAAGCAAAAGGTTACTTATAGTTAGTTTGTTTTGAATATCCATTCTTTTCTCCATTAAAGCCGAACTCCATATCCGATTATTTTTCGTTTTAAATCCTCTTGTTATAATCTGGTAAGAGGAGAAATCGGGAGCGGTAATTTTAATCGGATAATATTTTCTGATATAAATTAATGAATTGATAATCACGTGTCAAGGAATATTTTCATTTATGAAGGTCTTTGACTCAATAGGTTAGTAAGAAAATGTTCAGATTACGAATAGCGAAATGCTGAAAACCCAGAATGATACTTAAAAAGACAGAAGAGATTCCGAGTGTTCGCCCGCTCTATCCATGCAAAGTTGAGAAACACTATTTTTGTTTCAAATGCGCGTCGCTCTGCATGGCATCGGGCAAATAATACCAGAAAAGTGGCTTTAGAAAGGAATTTTTTAGAAATATTTCTTTTGAAATTTTAGAGCAACATTAACCAAGCCAATCAAAACCGGCACTTCTACTAATGGACCAATTACAGTTGCAAAGGCAATTCCGGAATTGATTCCAAAAACAGCTATTGCTACTGCGATAGCTAATTCAAAATTGTTGCTTGCTGCCGTAAAGGAAAGTGTTGCTGTTTTGGAATAATCTGCGCCAGATTTTTTACCAAGATAGAACGAAACGAGGAACATGACTACAAAATAAATTACTAACGGAATTGCTATTCTAATAACATCGAGCGGAATTTTAACAATGTACTCACCTTTCAGAGAAAACATTACTAAGATGGTAAATAACAAAGCCACTAAAGTAATTGGTGAAATTTTTGGTATAAATTTTTGTTCGTACCAGACTTTGCCTTTAGTTTTAAGCGCAGCAAATCTTGTAATCATTCCAGCAATAAACGGAATGCCGAGATATATGAAAACACTTTCTGCTATCTGTCCGATTGTAATATCAACCGCAAAAGTTTTTAAGCCGAGCCAAGATGGAAAGACGGTTAGAAACAAATACGCATAAACCGAAAAAAACAAAACTTGGAAGATTGAGTTGAACGCAACCAATCCGGCAGCATATTCTGTATCTCCTTTTGCAAGCTCATTCCAAACTATTACCATAGCAATGCAGCGCGCGAGCCCAATCATTATCAATCCAGCCATGTATTCCGGGTAATCTTGAAGAAAGATTATTGCAAGAAAGAACATAAGTATTGGACCAATAACCCAATTTTGCGCTAATGATAGTGAGAGAATTTTTACATTTCTAAAGACATCGCCCAGCTCTTCATATTTTACTTTTGCAAGCGGTGGATACATCATTAAGACCAAACCAATTGCAATTGGAATATTTGTAGTTCCGGACTGAAATAAATTCCAAAAATTTACAATTGCTGGAAAAGCGTAACCCGAGAAAACTCCAACAAACATTGCTAAGAAAATCCACAATGTTAAATAGCGGTCTAAGAAAGAAAGTTTTTTAGCTAAGTAACTCATTGTAAGTCTCTCTTCTTATTTCTGTAATATAGAATTCGTAAAAGCGGGTTCTTATTTCATTTCTAATTTTTCTAAACACGTTTACTATCTCTTCTTCGGTTCCTGTTGCTTCAGCCGGGTCTTCAAAACCTATGTGTAATTGTTTGCCGACTTTTCTAATAAACATTGGACAATTCTCTTTAGCATTGCCGCAAACTGTAATCACATAATCAAAAGTTTGATTAATAAACTCATCAAGCAGTTTTGGGTAATTATTAGTCAAATCAATATCTATTTCACTCATCACTAGTACTGCAATAGGATGTACACATTTCGCCGGATTTGTTCCGGCTGAATGAACTTCTAATTTACTATCAAATGATTTTAGTAAGCCTTCAGCCATCTGGCTTCTGCAAGAGTTGCCTGTGCAGAGAATTAAAATTCTTTTAGTTTCCACTGCGCCCTTTCTCTTGTTTTTCTGCAACAACAGTAATACTAAAAATTCCGATTTCCATTTCACGAAACGAAATGATTTCTTCTTTTGATAAATACTGAAGCAAAACTTCATCCGGTAAATCTATAACTTTAATTTTTTTGATTACCACGTTCTTGAATCCAGCCGCATTAATTATTTCTAAATATTCATCTTGCTGAACTGCGCCGGCAACGCATCCGGCGTACATCGCCGCCGAATTTTTTAAGCTAGCAGAAAGCTCCCCATTAATCACAATATCGGAGACACAAAAGTGCCCGCCTGTTTTCAGAATTCTAAAAATCTCTGCAAATGCTTTTTGTTTATTAGGAACTAAGTTAAGAACACAGTTGCTAATGACAACATCGGCTGATTGATTTTCAAGCGGCATTGCTTCAATTTCGCCAAGATAAAATTCAACATTATTGTAACCAAGTTTATCATTATTTCTTCTTGCCTTAGCAATCATCTCTTCAGTCATATCAATACCAATAACTTTTCCCGAATCTCCAGCAAGAGCGCGGGCAACAAACACATCGTTTCCGGCACCGCTGCCCAAATCAACAACAACATTTCCCGGTTGAATGTTTGCAAATTCAGTTGGAAGCCCGCAGCCCAATCCCAAATCAGCATCTGAAGTATATCCACCCAAGCCAGTGTATTCATCTTTCATAATTGTATATCCAGCTATTTTGTTTGATGAGCCACAGCAGTTTCCTGAAGATGTTTTGCGCGCAATATCTCCATATTTTTCCCTAACAATATCTTTTACTTCTTGTTCGTTTTGCATGATCTTTTGCACTCCTTATTAATTGCCTCAAAGTAATTTTGCATTTGCAGGTAAGCTCCTTTTATTGAAACCGTGTTAATACAGTAACAAGTTTTTGGTCCTTCAATTTCTCCCTTAATTAACCCGGCACGTTTTAATTCTTTTAAGTGCTGAGACACAGTAGATTGGGCGAGCGGAAGCAGTTCTACAATTTCGCCGCACACGCAAACATCCATCTCCGCCAATATTTTTAATATCTTTACTCTGGCTGGATGTGAAAGCGCTTTAGCTATATCAGCCAATCTGCTCTCTTCTTGCGAGAATTCTTCAATTTTGGATTTCGCCACAACATTTCCTTTATCGTTCATCGCAATTATACGATGAATACTTTTCTATATCAATTTCTTTCTGCAGGTTTTCGCGAGAATAATATTAGTTGGTTTTTCTTTCCACGATTTTTAGTTTAGCAAAGGAGACTGGGTATAACAAACCAAAGCGGTGTACTTAGCTGTACACTGCTGTTTCCGCAAAGAAAAACACTTCTTCATACGTCTAAAATTTGTCAATTAATAACAAACAGAGAGGAGTTACCTCATGACAAAATTTCGCAGTTCAATTTTTTTATTAATTATCACAGTTTTTTCGGCTCAAGTTTTTGCCCAGATTGATGCCAGAATTATTCAACATCCCGATGTTTCAAAAACACAAATTGTATTTAACTATGGCGGGGATTTATGGTTAGTTCCTAAAACAGGCGGAACGGCAGTAAAATTAAGTTCGCCTGCTGGACAGGAAGTTTTTCCGAGGTTTTCCCCAGATGGAACTCTTATTGCTTACAATGCAAACTATGATGGCAATACAGATATTTATGTAATTTCTGCCGCTGGAGGAGTTCCGCAGCGCGTTACAAATCATGGAATGGCTGACCGTTTAATCGATTGGTATCCAAACGGAAAAAGTTTGTTGTACGCATCCTCAAAGCACAGCGGCAAGCAGAGATTCAATCAGTTCTTTGAAGTATCTGCAAAAGGAGGTCTGCCTAATCAACTTCCCTTGGCTTATGCAGAGTTTGGAAGTCTTTCACCGGATGGAAAGAAAATTGTTTACACTCCACGCACAACAGCATTTAGAACATGGAAAAGATACCGCGGCGGTTTGAACTCCGATATGTGGATTTTTGATTTAGATAAAAAATCTGCCGAACAAATTTTTGACAAAAGCGTTGGCAACGAAATTCCAATGTGGTCTTTACAAAACAAAATTTATTGGATTAGCGACCGAGGCTCCGAAAAGCGTTACAACATTTGGAGTTATGATTTATCGAGCAGACAAACTAAGCAGCTAACAAACTTTAAGGACTTTGATATTCACTTTCCAGCAATAGGACCAGAAGATATTGTTTTTGGTGCCGGCGGAAAGCTCTACTTGTTAAACCTTGCTTCAGAAAAAGTTCTTGAAGTAAAAATTAATGTGGTTACAGATGCTATTACATTAATGCCTAAAACAGAAAATGTGTCCGGATTAATTTTCGGCGCAACAGTATCGCCCGATGGAAAAAGAGCAATCTTTGAAGCGCGCGGAGAACTGTTCGACGTTCCCGCACAAAATGGACCAATAATTAACTTAACTCAAACGAGCGGTGTTGCAGAAAGAAATCCATCTTGGTCGCCCGATGGAAAGAAAGTTGCTTACTGGAGCGATAAATCTGGCGAGTATGAATTAACTATTAAAGATTTAGAAAATCCTAGCGAAGAAAAAAAGTTTACTTCTTATGGCGAAGGTTACAGATACAGTTTGCAGTGGTCCCCAAATTCTAAAATGATTGCGTTTATAGATCAATCAATGATAATAAACGTTTTTGATTTTGAGAAGGATAAAACTTATAAAGTTGATCAGCAATTATATCACATGCATGGCGGATTGATGGGCTTCAGAGTAAGCTGGTCGCCCGATAGCCGATGGTTTGCCTATTCAAAAGATACAAAGGGACAAAGCAGCGCAATCTTTTTGTATGATACAAAGGAAGAAAAAACTCATCAGCTAACAAGTGGTTATTATGCTGATTCCGATCCAGCTTTTGATCCGGATGGAAAATATCTCTATTACTTAACCAACCGAACACTAATTCCGGTTTACAGCGATATTGGAAACACGTGGATTTATCCAAACACAACAAACATAGCAGCAGCATCATTAAGCAAAGAAACACTTTTCCTGCTTTCTCCAAAGGTTGATACCTCATCTGTAAAGAAGGAAGAAGCAAAGAAAGAGGAAAAGAAGGATGAAAAGAAAAACGATGCAGCAAAGGAAAAACCTGCTGAAAAAGATAAACCCAAGGAAACTAAAATAGATTTGGAGGGATTTGAAAACAGAGTTGTAATTCTACCTGTGCAAGCGGGTAATTATGGTAGAATTGCTGCCGTAAGTGGAAAAGTGATTTACCAAAGACCGCCAAACTCCGGCTCTGCCGATAAAAAGAGTCCAATACTATTCTATGATTTTGATAAACGTGAAGAAAAAACAATTATTGATGATGCAAACGGATTTAGGCTTTCAGCAGATCTGAAGAAAATGCTTGTCTGGAAAAACAATCAGTATGCTGTAATTGATGCAGCCGAGAATCAAAAGATGGATAAGCCAATGCCAACACAGCAGCTTGAGGCAACTATTGACCCTAAAGCCGAGTGGACACAAATCTATAAAGATTCTTGGCGCATCTTCCGCGATTACTTTTATGATAAAAACATGCATGGCGTTGATTGGAAAGAACTGGGCGAACGTTACGGTAAATTGGTTGATTACTGCGTTACACGATGGGACCTTAATTATCTAATCGGCGAACTAATATCGGAACTTAATGCCTCTCACACTTACAGAGGCGGCGGCGATACAGATGAAGCTCCAATTAAAAATGTTGGTTATTTAGGTGTTGATTGGGCAGAAGCCAACGGAGCTTATAAAGTTGCTAAGATAATTAAAGGCGCTGCATGGGATACAGAAGTTCAATCTCCTCTTTCATTGCCTGGTGTTAAAGTAAAAGAAGGAGATTTCATTTTAGAAGTAAACGGTGTAAAACTTGAAGTTAGCCAAGCACCTTGGATCGCATTTCAAGGTTTAGCAGGCAAAACCGTTGAACTTACCGTTAACAATAAACCTTCACTTGATGGCGCAAGAAAAATTTATGTTCAAACACTAACAGATGAAACTCGCTTAAGAAATTTAGCATGGATTGAAGGCAACCGTAAAAGAGTTGATGAAGCCAGCAGCGGAAAAATAGGCTACATTTATGTTCCAAGTACTGGTATAGATGGACAAACAGAACTTGTTCGTCAGTTTGCTGCACAGCTTACAAAAGAAGGATTAATAATTGATGAGCGTTTTAATAACGGCGGGCAAATTCCAGATCGTTTTATTGAACTGCTGGATAGAAAACCATTAGCATTCTGGAAAACACGCGACGGCGCCGATTGGCAATGGCCGCCGCATGCAAATTTTGGTCCTAAGGTTATGTTGATTAACGGATGGAGCGGTTCTGGCGGAGATGCATTCCCAGATTATTTCCGCAAAGCCGGCTTAGGAAAATTAATTGGTGAAAGAACTTGGGGCGGATTAATTGGAATAAGCGGCGCACCTGCTTTAATTGATGGCGGAAATGTTTCTGTTCCTACTTTTAGAATGTTTGATAAAGAGGGCAAGTGGTTCAAAGAGGGCTACGGTGTTGATCCCGATATTGAAGTTATTGACGACCCGGCACAACTTGCTAATGGAATTGACCCGCAATTAGAAAAAGCTATTCAAGAAGTAATGAGTGAATTAAAGAAGAACCCGTTTGCTTCGCCTAAACATGAATCATTTGAAAAGAGATAAGAACTAAAAGAGACGCTCCTACGAGCGTCTCTCTTTTAAGAAAAACGAAAAATTACTTTTAGCAAAATCTGAGGCTTCAATTCTTACATTAACATGCCTTGGTACAATACCTTAGACAGATTAATTATTGTCCCGCTTTTATTTGTGAACTAAGAATTTTTATGATGAAATTTATGT
Organism: uncultured Melioribacter sp.; assembly: GCA_964575995.1. Lineage (GTDB taxonomy): Bacteria > Bacteroidota > Ignavibacteria > Ignavibacteriales > Melioribacteraceae > Stygiobacter. Next base: position 9,941 of record CAZNTN010000035.1, read on the forward strand.
CCCGGACTTCGTTCCTCTCCAGAGCGGAAGAGGAAAGAAATATCCGGGCTATTATGAGACTGTAGAAATAATTAAAATTTGCTTATTCCTATTCCAAATTAAAAGCCGGTATGGAGTCTTTCGTCGTGCATAGAAAGATCAAGACCTATCATTTCCTCTTCCTTTGAAACTCTTAATGGAATTATAAGATTGGTTACTTTATACAAAATGTACGAGCCTCCGAACGTAAATAGAGAAACTATTACCAAACCAATTAGATGAATAAAAAAAGTGTTAGTCTCGCCTGTAATCAGCCCAACATCCTTGGCGAATATTCCGGTCATAATCATACCAACAATTCCGCCTACTCCGTGGCAGGGAAAAACATCAAGTGTATCATCAAGTTTAGATTTTGATTTCCAAGTAACAACTAAGTTGCTGATTACAGCAGCAGTTACTCCTATAAAAATGCTGGCACTTACAGTAACAAATCCAGCGGCAGGAGTAATAGCTACCAAACCTACTACTGCGCCAATACTGGCTCCAGATGCAGAAGGCTTTCTTCCAAGTACGATATCAAATAAAATCCATGCCAATGCAGCAGCAGCAGATGCTGTATTTGTTGTTGCGAAAGCAAGTGCAGCAAGACTGTTTGCACCAAGAGCAGAGCCTGCATTGAAGCCGAACCATCCAAACCATAACAAACCTGTTCCAAGTATTACGTATGGTATATTAGCCGGCACATGCTTTTCCTTTTTAATATGAGTACTCCTTCTTCCCAGAATAACTGCACCTGCAAGAGCTGCATAACCGGCGGACATATGTACAACCGAGCCTCCTGCAAAGTCTAAAACACCCAGTTTTCTTAAAAAGCCATCCGGATGCCATGTCCAGTGTGCAAGTGGTGCATAAATGAAAATTGAAAATAGAATCATGAATAAAAGGTAAGAAGAGAATTTAACTCTTTCGGCAAACGCACCAGTAAACAAAGCAGGAGTAATTATTGCAAATTTCAACTGGAACATTGCGAAGAGCAATAACGGAATTGTAGGAGATAGCGTTGGATGAGTTTCGCCGCTTACACCACGAAACATAAAATAGGTAAATGGATTTCCAACAATTCCTCCAAGCGAATCGCCAAATGATAAGCTAAATCCAACCACAACCCATAGTATGCTTATAACACTCATTGCAATTACACTTTGCAGCATTGTTGAAATAACATTTTGAGGGCTGACCATTCCACCATAAAAGAAGGCTAAGCCTGGTGTCATAAGAAGAACAAGCCCGGTAGCGCTAAGCATCCATGCAATATCTGCCGGGTTGCTTGCTGAACCTGAAGTATGTGAATAATCGTAATTAACAAAGGCGCCGGCTATAGCAATTGCTGCCAGCACCAAAAACGGTACTGCTTTAATTTTATTCATCAATATCACCTTTATACTTTAGTTTTGATAAAAGAAAAATTTATCCCTTACTTAGAAAACGAATGAAGCGCCAAAGACTAAATAAGTTTTGTCTTGAGACGGATTGCTGATGTATGATACGTTAATAGGAACTGAAAATTTATCTGATAATTTTATTGTTTTAGAACCGTTTATGGCAAGGTTAATAACATTGGCTTTATCAATTAAATAGTATTTACTCTCCGTTGGAACAAAACCGGCAGCAAATGAAACTATTGATTCTCCTACGGCGAACGAATATCCTGCTTGTAGGTAAGTTGAGTTTTCGGGGTCGTTAGATAAATTTACATACAGAGCCAATGAGATGGGAAGGGATTCTGGACCCGAATATGTTAGTCCGCCTTCAATTGTATGTGCTGCTGAATAAGGTGACTTGGGTTTGAAATACCCGAAAGGAATTCCATAAGAAGGAATGTAGTAATCTGTTAATATAGCTGTAAACGAACCGGAAGTTTTGGTAGCAAAGGAATAAGATGCGTAAAGGTCGTTTTCTGCGTAAGAAGCCGAGCCTGTTGGAAAGGAATATGAGCCCCACGCGCCAATTGTAAATCCTCCGCTTGCATAAGAAAGACTTGGCTGAAATGCCGGGGCATCGCCAAAATCCAATCCGCGCCAGAGATAACGACTGTAAAAATCTGCTCCAACTTTTAGTTGCGCAAACGAGCCTATGCTGAAGAGAAAAACTAACAAAAGTGTTATATATTTTTTCATAATGATTTCCTTTTTATTTTTAATTAAAGAGCAGATTTGCCGGATTCTTCTGTGCGGATCCTGATTGCTTCTTCAACAGAGTAAATAAAGATTTTTCCGTCTCCAACAGCTCCGGTTTTTGAGGTGTTAATAATTATTGAGATTGCCTTTTCTGCATTTTCTGCTTCGCAAACAAGCTCAATTTTAGTTTTAGGAACGAATTCTATGTTGTATTCCGCGCCACGGTAGATTTCTTTATGTCCTTTTTGCCTTCCGTAGCCTCGGACTTCTGTAACAGTTAGTCCTGCAAATCCCGCTTCAAGCAGTGCGTTGTGCACATCATCCAGCTTGAATGGTCTTATTATTGCTTCTATTTTTTTCATGTTGTCTCCGTTGTTATTTAGGTTAATTTTTCAAGTTGCCTTAATAATTTATAATAATGGTTGCAATTGTATAATAAATTTAGGTTTATTGCAATAGGGACAGTAATAAATTTATGCAAGCTCTCTCAATAATATTCTTAGAATATTAATAGAAGTAATGTTACGTAGAAACTTGTATGATGAAGCTGGTAGAAAAAGTTTTGAGGCAAACCGCCGTTTCTGCAAGTACTTTGTCCGGCTCCGCCTTAGAAGTATGCAGAAATGGAAGCAAGCCTATACTCAATGCGGATTCCCTATCTGCCATTTCCGCAGCCTGCCTTAGCCGGTCAATATCTCAAACCATCAAACCTCGCCGTTTGCTAAACCAATTGTGCTTAACTAATTTTTGAGCAGCGAATTTCAATAAGGAAGAAAATGGATACAGTGCAAATAAAAAATTTTTTACGAAGGATAGAATTGTTTAGGGACCTGAACGATACTGACTGCGAACTGCTTGCACAGAATTTCGAGTTTCAGACGTACATACAAAACTCACTAATTTTTGTTGAGAACAATGAGAGAAAGTATTTGTATATAGTTACAGAAGGAGAAGTTGAGCTGTACAAAAAAACTCCTTTCGGCGATGAGAAGCGTTTAACAATATTCTCAAAGTTCGATTTCTTTGGAGAAGGAGCTTTTATAGATGACTCTCCGCATACAACATCTGCAAGAGCAACTTTGAATACAACAGTTTTGCTTTTATCTAAAGAAAAATTCTATGATATAGCAAAAGCAGAGACCTCATTACCGGTAAAAATCTTTTCGAGAATGGCACGTGTTATATTTAGAAGAATGCAGTTTACTAACACTCGCATAATAAACTTAGCTGCTCAGTATCAAAGCGGCAGAACCAGAACAGAACACGATCTTCTTGGCGACCGCGAAGTGCCGAACGAAGTTTATTACGGTATTCAAACTTTACGAGGATTGGAAAATTTTAACATAAGCGGAGTAGCGCTTTCGTTTTATCCGGTATTAATTGAAGCTCTGGCAATGGTAAAAATGGCGGCGGCTAAGGCAAATTATGCTTTGGGCTTGTTATCCAAACCAATACTTGATGCTATTGTACAAGCTTGTCATGAAATTATAGCCGGAAAGTATCACGGGCATTTTGTTATAGACATGGTTCAAGGCGGAGCTGGAACATCTACAAATATGAATGCGAACGAAGTTATTGCAAACCGAGCTTTAGAAATTTTGGGTTACGAACGGGGTCAGTACAAATATTGTCATCCGAATAATCATGTAAACTTATCTCAATCAACTAATGATGCATACCCGACTGCCATAAAGATAGCAATCATTAACAGCAACAAGAAACTGGTAACCGTTCTTAAATCATTGATTGAATCTTTTCACCAAAAGTCTAAAGAGTTTGCACATGTAATTAAAATGGGGAGAACACAACTTCAGGATGCAGTGCCAATGACACTTGGACAGGGCTTTGAAGCATACGCAGTTACGCTCGAGGAAGAAATTCAGAGGCTTGAAGAAAATGCAAATTTATTTTTAGAAGTTAATATGGGCGCAACAGCCATAGGAACAGGAATAAATGCCGAGCCAGGTTACAGCGAAAAATGTATTGAGCACTTACGCGAAATTACAGAATTGGATGTTAAGCTTGCGAAGAACTTAGTAGAAGCGACACAGGATACAGGTGCTTTTGTAATTTATTCGTCAGCCGTAAAGCGCCTTGCAGTTAAACTCTCTAAAATCTGCAACGATCTCCGCCTGCTCTCCTCCGGTCCACGAACAGGCATTTTTGAAATTAATCTTCCTCCTATGCAGCCAGGCTCTTCAATTATGCCCGGTAAAGTAAATCCGGTAATACCAGAAGTTGTTAATCAAATTGCTTTTAAAGTGATTGGCAATGATCTAACCGTTACACTTGCGGCAGAAGCTGGACAGCTTGAATTAAACGTTATGGAACCGGTAATTGTACAAAGTCTTTTCGAATCTATTGAAATGTTGAAAAATGGAATGACAACCCTGAAATACAAATGTATAGATGGAATTACTGCCAACGAGCAGCATTGCTTGAACCAAGTAAAGAACAGCATTGGTATTATTACTGCCCTTAATCCTGCGCTCGGCTACGAAACCTCTACTCTGCTTGCAAAAGAAGCGCTTGAAACAAACCGCGGTGTTTATGAATTAGTTCTTGAGAAAAACCTTCTAAGTAAAGAGGAACTTGATAAACTGCTCGCCCCGGAAAATATGATTGGTCCGGCTAAACATAAATGAATTACTTTATAATTCCTTTGGACGCAGCCCAAACAGAAAATTTTTTATCTTCGATGAGAACGTGAACCCTAATCCACTTATCGAGCATCGTATCAAGTTGTTCTTTTAACTGAGCCATGCTTTTGGATAAAGTTATTACCTCGCGTATCTGATTAGAGATTTCTACATGACGGACTTTATGTTCTTTGATGCCCGGGTAAGAGTGTTTTGCAAAATATTCTTCCTCTGTACGGAAATGTTTTTCTACATATTCAACCAAATGGTGAAGCAGATATTTTAATTCGTCTTGTTGTTTTGATGGATTCTCTATGTCTAAAAGCTCGTTGCAGATTGCAAAAAGAAGGCGGTGCTGCGAATCGATTTCGTCGAAACCGGTTTTGCATTCTTGCGTCCATTGTAATTTTCTCATTCTAAGTACCAGTGTGTTTTTTCGGTTAATAATTTGTAATAAAAATTTATCAAGAGCAATAAAAGAATTTGTATACTTGAAAAGTTAAAAAAAGGTTTTTATGGATGGTTTAGTACAAATACTACTCGGAAGTTTACTTTTAAGCTTAGTACACGCCACAATTCCAAGCCACTGGCTCCCTTTAATTGCAATTAGTAAAACTGAAAAGTGGAGCGAAAAAGAAACAGTTATTGTTGCCACTATTACAGCAATTGCTCACTCTGCCAGTACGGTTGTTCTTGGAATTTTTGTTGGTATGATCGGCTATCAAATAACGGAATCGTACCATTACATAACTCATTATGTAGCTCCGGTAATTCTTATTCTGCTCGGGTTAATCTACTTTTATCTTGAGTACAAGCACAGTAAAATAAACACACCTCACCAGCACCACCACATAGATATAGATAAAATTGTGCAGCGAAAAAGCAAGCGGTCTATAGTTCTTTCTTTAAGTCTTGCAATGTTTTTTTCTCCCTGTTTAGAAATTGAAGTTTATTATTTAACCGCAAGCAGATTAGGCTGGCTCGGAATTTCTGTAGTGTCTTTAGTATATTTCTTTGTAACTGTAATTGGAATGGTTTTTCTTGTTTACTATGGCGCTAAAGGAGTAAGAAAACTACAGTGGCATTTTTTAGAGCATCACGATAAACTGATAAGCGGCATAGTTTTAATTCTTGTTGGCTTACTCGCATTCTTTGTTGAGTTTTAATTACAAGCGGCAGCAAACTGCCGCTTGTAAAATCAATTAATTTACACCAATTTCACTAAGAATATTTCCCGCTCCGGAAAATTTATCTAACACCCACAATACATAACGAATGTCAACTCCAATTGAACGACTGTAAGATTCATTCCATGCAAAGTCATTAATTGTTGCTTCGTAAGCTCTATCGAAGTTAACACCAATTAAATTTCCGTAAGCATCCAAAATTGGACTGCCGGAATTTCCACCGGTAGTATCCATATTATAAAGCAAAGCAATCGGAAGTTTCTTTGTTTTGCTGCTCACATACTTTCCAAAGTCTTTCTTTTCATAAAGCGTGCGTAGTTTATCGGGAACAGCAAAATCTTCTTCGCCTGTGTTCCCTTTTTCGATAATACCATCAATACTGGTAAATGGTTCGTAATAAACTGCATCAGCTGGACTGTAACCTTTAACATAGCCGTAAGTTAATCTAAGCGTGCTGTTGGCATCAGGAATAAAATTGGTTTTTTTCCAGAGCATTTTTGCATTAACAAGATCTGCATATAATTTGGTGAGTTTTCCTTCGTTGGTTTGTGTAGCTTTTTCAGACGCCTGGCTTTGCAGTTTTATTTTAGCTGCAAAACTAAACAGTTGATCGCCCGAGCCAAGTATTTCTTCCGGCTTCTTCGTTAACAAAGAATCAAAATATTCTTTATGCATAATTTTGGAATTAAGTACAGACTTATCAACAAAATTCTTAAATGCAGTTTCCTGATTAACTCCGTTGCCTTCGAGTAAATAATCAACCGCTGCAACACGAGATGATTGTTTATGTTTGGAAGCATCTAACAGCATCTTCATAAGCATTGCATTTTCGAACTCCGCATTATAACCGGTTTTAAGATTTTGTAATTGTGTTAAAGTCTGCTTCAAATTCTTTTCTTGAAATGGTGTACGGCGCTCTGCATCCGGTTTCTGCATTTCTTCTGCATAATTCAAAACAAATGCTGCCATTGAAATTGATGGAGAAAAAGTTGTAATCTGTCTAACCCAAAGATCTGCCATTGCAGTAGAGTTAATTTCTTCATAAATGCGGCGGATGTTAGCAAACAGATTTCCATACAGATGCTTCAGCTTTGGGTCGTTTTCAATAAACATTTGTAGTTGTTTTTCTTCTTCAAATTTTTGTCCAACAAGATTTAGTTTCTTTAAGCCCTTTAGCTTTCCTTGATAGTTTTTCATTGTGTTGGCTAAGCCTTTAATTCGGTTTGCAAAAACTAATTGCTTTGTTTTATCGCCAAGACTTAGATCCTGCATCGTTTTTATTGCGTACTGATAAAGATTTGCAACAAAAGGCATCAAATATTCCTGTTGGTATTTTATAAATTCTGCTGGTCTGTGGCGGAAAGTTCTGCCTGGATAGCCAAGAATAAAAGTAAAATCGCCATCTTCAACGCCATTAGGATTAATCTTCAAAAACTTTTTTGGTTTGAAGGGTACATTATCTTTTGCGTAAGGAACAGCTTTTCCATCTGGAGCTACGTAAGCACGCACTAAAGCAAAATCTCCTGTGTGGCGGGGCCAAACCCAGTTATCTGTTTCTCCGCCAAAATTTCCAATTGACTGCGGCGGCGCGTAAACTAATCTTACATCACGTATAATTCGATATCTAAATAGAACATAAGTTTTACCGGCGAACATTTCTGATACATCTGCAACTATAGATTCTTTTTCATTTGCAGCGGCTTCTGCTAAAGATTTTGTTTTGGCGGCTAAAGCTTTTGTTCGTTCGAGCGGGTCTTTAATGTTTTCTATTGCAGATAATACTTCTTCAGAAACATCCTGATAAGATTCAACAATTCTTGCAGTAGAACCAGGCGAAGGAATTTCTTCCTCTTTTGCCGAGGCATGAAATCCATTATCGAGATAGTTTTTTTCTACCGTACTGCTTCTTACAATCGAGCTGTAAACGCAATGGTGGTTTGTAATTATCAACCCTTGATCTGAAATGAAAGAACCAGAACAGCCGCTTAGGTTTACTAAAGCGTCAACCAAACTAGTTCCATTAGGATTATAAACTTCGTTGATGTTAAGTTTTAAACCAGCTTTCTTAAGATCAACTTTTTCAATTTCGCTCAACGGGTACATTCCTTCTTCTGGAGAAGCAGGCATCAAACCAAGTATAAACGAAAGCACAAAAAGAACTAAAACTAATTGAATAGATTTAACTGTTAACCAACGTAAGTTCATTTTAACTCCATTAATAAGTTGGTTCAAAAATAAGATTAAGGGGAGCAAATCGAAAAGTAAAAAGTATAGGTATAGCTAATTATTCTAAGCAAATGCTGCTTAGCAGGAAATGCTTTTTAAATGTCTATAAGATGGTTCTAAAAATTAGTTTTGTCTTGCAGAAAAGTTATCAACTGCACGATCGGTAAAAGCAATACACATCACGCTTAGCGTAAGCACGCCGTTGTCCCAAATGCATCCCTTCGGGAAAAAAGACAAATTCTCACGCGGCGGAGCGCACATACCAACACGCGGCAAAAACAATGGAGCGACCACAACTATTTCTTTCCTGAGCTTTAACTGAGCCATATCAAATGAGTGAGCGCCGTTGCAGGCGTCATCGTTTGAACTTCCTCCTAATTGCAAGTGCGCTCAGAGCAATTTGTGTTGAAACGAGAACTAGCTGCAGAATCTACAAGAACCTTCCGGGCTGATTGACAGTGGTAAAAGTACGGTCCTTTTGAAATGTTGCTGCCTCAAAGGTATGAAGCATAGAGTATGAGAAGTTTTGCCAGAATTGAGTCGTGAATAGGGCTGCAGGATTCAGAGTTAGCGGATACCAAATGACGGGAGAAGAGCCTGAACTGCCAGCCTGCAATTTGATTCCAGCCGCTAGATAGGAACCAGAAAATAGAATGAGGAAAACAGCAAGCCAAAAGAGGGCACGCCAATACTTCTCACAATATCCACTTAGATACTTGTAGCATGCCGTAAGGGAGATGAATCTGAAAACACTCTTATAGGCAAGCCGTCTCATTTCCATTTCGCCGTAGTGGAAGTTGCCTGCTTCGGCATAGTTACCACGATCTTCATAGTTCTTTTTTAGTTGGCAGTAAACCTTCTCAATGAGTGGATAGTTCTTGTTGCTCTCCGTGGAAATCTCATCGTATATGACTTTTCGCTTATCCAATGAGGTGCGCTTGTATGACCACTTGACGTCTGTAAGCTCAACTTTGGATAAGTCCGTATTTATGAGTGAGCACTTTGTAAGATTGACGATTCGGAACAGCACTTGATCCGGCTTTTGGAAAAGCACGCTCACCATCGAAGTATGATGATGCTCAGAAAAAACCCGATTGTTTTCATCGCCATCAAAGAATGTACGGTCGAAGAAGCGTGCGTAAGAGAAATTCACTTCAGAGAAGCGCGTATAGCCGAAGTACGTCTCGCCCAGAAAGAGTGCATTTTGGAAAGAGACCTTCTTCAGAAATCTAGCTCCGCCAAATGTGACGTGCTTATCAAAGCGAACCTCTTTTTCGAATGATACCTCGTCCGAGAATTCAGTGAATGCAAAATCAGCGTCACCCTCAAAATGTGCTGAATCGAAGATAACTTTGCCCAAGAATTTGGCACCCCTGAAATCAACCTCATTTGGGAATCGTGCCGCTGAGAAGTTTACAGTTCCTTTGAAAATGCCCCACGAAGATAAACGGGACGGTCGAATTTGTGACCTTGGAAATCTAGACCGCCTACTTCGACCACATCAAATGACTGATAAGAATTCAGTCTATTCAGAACCTCGGACTTCTCTAGCATAGGTATCTCCCTTTATTCTCCTAGCCTGCAATGGCAGCTAACGTTTTGCGGATAAAAGAAGTCCCGACTTGTCGGGATTTGGGCGAACGAAGTGAGCCTTTTATCCACTGTTAGGCGATGCTGGGCTTTCTTTCTCACTTCGTTGCAGACAAAAACTCTTCAACTGTTATATCAGCTCGAGCAATAAGAGCTCTCAAAGTTCCTCTTGCAACTTCACGATGATCAGGGACAGACAACGTAGCAATATGTCCTTCCTTCACAAGAATAATATGGCTCCCTCGTTGTCTTGCCACTTCCCATCCTAAACGTTCAAATATTTTTACAACTTCACGTCCGCTTAAAAGTGGTAGTTTCTGCATTAAGCGAATACCTCTACTTCACGCATACTAACGGTAAGAGGCATACCTTTTTCAGCTCGAACCTCAAGGCACTGCTTTATTGCATCTTTGATATTCTCAATCGCTTCCTTTTCAGTTTTGCCTTGGCTTACACATCCAGGGATAGAAGGACATTCTACTACAAACATGCCATCCTTATCCCGATCAATTGTTACGATAAATTTCATAGCTTATCCTCCTTTATTTAGTTAAAGCCCAATGTCGCCTAACGTTTGTAAAAAAGCCATATAGCGTTTTTATTCTTTTTAATTTCATACTTTTTTAAATGAATTTAGTAATTTTTGATTTTTTTCTTCAAAACTATATTCGTTTATTCCTGTTAAAAAGTCAAGAGGGCTTCTGATACGCCCAATACTTTTAATACTTACGTGAGTATAGATTTCTGTAGTCTTAACGTTTTTATGACCGAGAAGTTCTTGTATAAACTTTAAATCGGTTCCATGCTCAAGTAAATGTGTTGCAAATGAATGTCTTAATGTATGCATGGTTACTTGTATAGAAATCCCGCATTTTTTTACTGTTCTATTTAATACAGCTTGTATACTTCACTTAGCGTAAGCACGCCGTTGTCCCAAATGCATCCCTTCGGGAAAAAAGACAAATTCTCACGCGGCGGAGCG
>CAZNTN010000036.1:0-20169 GCA_964575995.1 uncultured Melioribacter sp.
CCAACATGGAAAGATTAAACTTGCCTTGAGAGATTTGCTCAACATAATTTTTAATATGAGTTAAAGAGTTCTGTATTAGCTCATCAACCGAATTGAATTTAGCGTCTTTGATTCTTCCCAAAGAAACTTTCGTTTTGCCAAAATCTCCTTGGCTGTACTTTAAAGAATAAATAAACATTTCGTTAGGTGTAAATGTGCGGTTGAACTTCTTACTCAACATTTCTGCAGCGGCGTAAAGATAAATCGGCAGCTGAAGCGAAACACCGTTTTTCAGATCGTTGTAAGTCGGCTTTGTACCGCTAAGTTTGTAATCAACAATATTAAAAGAGGAATCTTCTTCATTAATTTCTATTCTGTCAATTTTGCCGCGCAGATTAATTCCATCTACAGCAATTGCATCTTTGGTTGAAAGAACATCATCAGATTCATCGCTTCGTAATCTTCCAAAGCCAACTTCAAAAAACTTAGGAATAAAATCTTTCTCTGAGTTTCTTTCATTTTCAATAAAACGGTAAATAACGGATTCCTCTTCGTCGCCGCCGAGTCCGATGATCTTTTCTTTTTCATAAAAAGCAAGAGGAGACTTGAAAGCCGTGCTCTCAAGCTGTTTTGCGGCAATTTCGAAGATCAACTTCTTCGCTATCGCAAAATCCGCATCACCGCATCTCTGAAGAACAATGTTCTTTTTTCTAAGCTCTGAATAAAATTCATAAAGAATCGAGTGAAGCACTCTTCCCATTTCTACGGCTTCTGTGTCTTCTGTCGGTTCTTCAATTGTTTCAATGCCAAGAATCCGTTCGGTAAAATATTTAAATGGGCACTTGGCATAATTTTCCAGCTGAGAAATTGAATACTGTTTATTATCTAACTGATTGAGCTTGTTTTCAATTTCCTCAAGTTCAACTTTTGTTATTGTTAAATCATCTTTAGTAAGAACATTGCCTGTAAAAGAGGAAGAGCCGAAAGGAAAAGTATTACGCTTATTTTCAACTTCGAGTGATGCCGAAAGTTTATTAACAGCTTCATATCCCAAAAGAGAACTAAGTTCAGTATTAAGATTTTTTCCCGCTTCAATTAAAAGTTCTTCTTGGGAGAAAATAGAATCGGCAAAGGCATCAGAGTCAATTTCTTCTGTGTGAACAAGCGCTTTAAAATCTTTAAGGAAACTTGATGTAACAGTTTCTTTGCTCGCATCGCCTTGATGATAACTTAGAAATAATTTCTTTTTCCAGCAGCACAATGCACGGTAAAACAAATACCGCTCTTCTGTTTGATGAATAAATGCCTGCCTCTTGTAAGAGCCGGAGAAAAATATTTCGGGATTAAACCGTGTTGGCAGAATACCATCGCACAATCCGCCGATAAATAAATAATCGAATTGCAAACCGCGTATTTCATCAAGAGATGTTACGAGCACACCATAATCGGTTTTTTCTTTTACATTAAATCGCGCCCAGCCGCAAGCCGTTCTCAAATGTTCTACAAAAAAACTGAGGTCAAATTTCCTTTCGGAGCCTAACTCTTCTTCCATTAATTCAAATATTTCATTTATAACATTAAGAAGCTCAGCAATTGCGCGTACATTCTTTTCCTTCTCTTGGCGTGTGTTTAATACTGTAAATACAAGTTTCGATTCAACAATAAAAGAAAATAGTTTTTCGCGGAACTCTTCTACCGTCATTTTCTCTTCAAACGGGCTCAGAAAAGTGAACAGTTTTTGAATATCCTTATTTGCTTTTTCAAGACTTTGTTTACTGCAGGATAAATCATCTTCATCCCCAAAATGAGAAAGGTTTGCTAATGCATCGTTAATACCATTAACCCAATTTTCTTTTCCAGAAATAATTTTATACTCGGATGAAACACGGTAAAGATTTGCAGTATCAATATCTTTTAATTCTATAAAGCCGCTGTTTAATGCACGGAAAATATTTTTGAAATAGTAATCATTCTCTGCCGTTTCCAGAAAATTAATTAACGCGATTACAGGAGCCGAGTTTTGCAGCAGTGTTCTATCTGTTAAATTAAATGGAAGACCAATTTTAGTGAAAACATCTTTTATTATAGAAGAATAATCTTGAACCAAATTGAAGGCTAAACAGATTTTATGCGGCTCCGTTTTTTCTTCTAACAGTATCGTTTTAATTTGTTTTGCTATCAGCTCAACTTCTTTTTCTTTGCTAGTTCCGCTTAAAACAGCCGGAGGAACTCGCAGTTTTTTCTTTTGCTTCGGTGAGAGCACTTTGAACAGTTTTTCGCGAATGAACGTATGGAAATCATTCATATCGGGTGCTCGTAAATCTTTTATTTCCGAAAAACCCAAATTCTTTAGAGCCTCTACAGTTTTTTCAAGGTGAGCAAATAGAAAAAAGTTATCAGCGCTATAATCAAAAGCAATAAACAACTTAGCAGCCTTAGAAAGGCTGTAAACAATTTCCACTTCCGGTTTCGAGAACTCACTAAAACCATCAAGTATAATAAAGTCAACTATTCCATATTGCTTTGTGAAACTTTTTGCAAAATAAGTATTGCCCGTATTATTTAACTCGGAATAAATGTCTCCATAATCAAAAGCACGCAGAGATAAACATTTATCAAGGTAAGCATTGTAAACATCAGCAATATCGAGCGCTTTGTTTTTTTCTGAGCCGGTTAGCTTATCAGCCTCGTTTATTAAAATCTCTGGCCAAATTCCGTGCCTCTTATACTCAACAATCACATTCCGTATTTTGTCTAAAGTACCGGCGGGTATTTCATCTCTGTAAAGAGAAAGATATCTAAACTTAGTATTCGCGCAGATCTGCCGGATGAAAACTGAAGAAGCCGCCTCGCTCATTAGATTAAACGGCTTAATTTGATTAAGAAGTTTTGATGAAACGGTGTTCAGCGTTTCAACTTTAATTTGATAAGCCGCTGAGTTAGGCATCAAGGAAATCAATTCCTTTTTTAGTACTCTCGCCTTTCGGTTGGTTGGAACCAGGAAAAGAATTTCATTAACCGTGCCGGATAAAATTTTCGCATTCACTATTTCATCTATGTCAATAGCTTTTATATTTTCTCGTGTAAGTATCATTTATTAAGTATAAGATTTTTATAAGATGTATGAATTTGCTCAACGTTTTCTATTCCAAGCATTCTCTTTATATAATTAAATCTTTTTGTCGCCTCCATTTTTCCGTCTGTAAGAAGAGTTTCAAGCTCAAGAAATTGTCCAAGCTCCTTTACTTGATCAAGGTGAACGCGTGTGTTATCGTATAAATAAAGTTTGCGTTTCTTTTCAACAACGGCTTCAATTTTTAGAATGCTTTCAAGATACTTTTCCGGATTCCTGCCCCGCAGTTCAAGCAGCTCGTAATTACTCCAGCGTTTCCCCTTTTCTTCACGGAGATATTTGATGAGTGTGTTCTTTTTCCCTTCAACACGAAGTTTCAGCAAGCCTTTGCTCGTTTTATAGTAAATATCTTTCTGATTTAACGTTCCCTTGAATTCTGCATTATTCTTTTTTAATATTGCTTCGAATTGTTTGTGAGAATCCATTTTAATTTTGAATTCTAAATTTAAGGGCATAGGTAAACTTTCCGCCTGGTTTAGTTCTTAACAAGTAAGTAATTTTTATTACCTTGATATTTGACAAAGAATCGATATCTTTCAATAGAATCTTAGCAAAAGGAAATTAAAGATGAAAGTGTTAACTATTGCAGCGCTTATCTTTTTTGCCGGCTTTGTTTCGGCTCAGCAAATTGGAGAGTATGCACCCGATAGACCACCAATTGTGTTTCCATCTAAAAGCTGGGGCGCAGATATAATGTTTGGTGAAGGCGGTTTTGGTTTAGGTACATTTTACAGACTCGCTTTATCTAAAAACATAACTGGAATGATTGATTTTTCAATTTCCGAAACTAAGGACGAAAGAGAATTTGAGTATTATGACCCCTACTTTGGTACAACTTTTACTCCCTACAAAGTTAACCGTTCTTTTTTATTGCCGGTTAACTTTACCGCACAGTACAGATTATTCGATCAAACGCTAAGTGAGAATTTACGCCCTTACGTTATGGCTGGCGCTGGACCAACTTTTGTTGTAACAACTCCTTACGAAGAAGAATTTTTTAGTTCTTTTAAATATGCAAGGGTGCATTACGCAGCAGGCGGTTATATTGGATTTGGAGCTTACTTCGGCGAAAGCACATCTAACTTAGTGGGTATTAATGTACGCTATTTTTATACTCATTTATTCGGCAGAGGAATTGAAAACCTCGTTGGCGATTTCAGAAAAAACTTCGGTCAATTTTTTATTTCTCTTAATTTAGGGATTATGTATTGAAAAACAGTGCTGGTAAATTTAGTGGGTTCAGTAAAGAAATTTTTTCATTCTTTGCTGATTTAGAAAATCATAACAATACTGAATGGTTCCATAAAAACAGAGAACGCTACCAAAACTTTGTTGTTCAACCTACAAAAACATTTATAACAGAGATGCAGCCTTTTCTAAATAGGCTTAATCCATCGATAAGAACAGAACCAAAATTTAATGAAACGATTATGCGCATCAATAAAGATATGCGCTTTGCTAAAGGTGATCCCTACAGAAATTACTGGCTTGTACACTTCGGTAGATTCAAATTAGACAGCGAGTTTTTTCTTTATTTTGAAGCCGGCTCGGCATATATGGGAATCTTTATTAACCGCTCGAAAGAAGAGAAACATTATTTCCGCCAAAATTTAGAAAAGTATGAAAATGAAATCCGCCAAGTATGTGCTAAGTACAAAATAAACGGAAGTTATTCATTTTATTACTTTGCAAAAATGGAGCCGACCAAACTTATTGCTAAGTTTGATGCCGATATTCACATTGATAAGTTTTACAAACACGAAATGTTTCTACTGCAAAGCATTAAGCCAATCTCGCAAAAAATTCTTTTTTCCAGAAACATTATTATAGAAATGATAAGAATGATTTCGCGCATGTATCCGCTTTACTGTTTTGCGTTTTCTCCTCAGCCGCTAAAAGAGCTTCAAAAATTTGAAGATGAGTTTGGAGTATTGGAATTATGAATATAAAAACGATCCAATTCATCATTCCAAAATCGTAACTTCTAAATCGCCTCATTTCCACTTAATAGTGCAGCCAATTGTAAAAGTCTCCGGAACAGAAATCGGTTTTCCCGCTAACAATTCATCAAGCGCGTTACGCAAATATTTTGAACGGACACTGCTTTCATCTTGCCAATTGTCATCCACCTTGCCGTGGAATACAAGTTTTCTTTTTGAGTCGAGCAAAAATATTTCCGGCGTGTGAGTTGCACCGTAAGCCTTAGCTGCGTTTTGGTCTTTATCACGCAAATACGGGAAATTAAATTGTTTTTTCTCTGCTCGTTTTACCATCTCATCAAAAGAATCATCCGGATATTTTACATCATCGTTTGAATTGATTGATACAACCTGCAAATGCTCTGCATAATCATTTTGGATCTGCTTTATTCTTTCTTCATAAGCTTGTACATAAGGACAGTGATTGCAGGCAAAAACAACAATCACTGCATTTTTTCCGCTAAACGAATTGAGAGAATAGTTTTTTCCGTCAGCCCCTTTCAAATTAAAAGCCGGAGCATTTGAACCTAATGATAAAGTTGATGTTGCCATTTCATCTCCAAATATTTTCTTAATTTTTAATAACGCTAAAAGTAAATTGTAGCAAAGCTTCCTTAAAATCAAATTCTTCTGGAGAAAAAATGGATAAAGAATTACTGTACAATCTATTCGATTCTTACGAAAAGTATAAATCATTAAATATTCGTTCTGATTTTATTAAACACAACGAAGTAAAAGACAAACTTGAGTTTTTGGGGAACAACAAACTTTTTGAGATAAAGCAAATTGGCGCTTCTGTAGAGCGCCGAGAAATTTTTTCTGTAAAGGTTGGAAAAGGAAAAACAAAAATTTTAGCTTGGTCGCAAATGCATGGAGATGAACCTACAGCAACTGCTGCCATTTTTGATCTTTTTAATTTTTTCTCAGCAAATGATTCTTTCGACGAATTAAGAGAATCAATTATTGATAATCTCGAAATACATTTCATTCCAATGGTTAATCCCGATGGTGCTGAAAGATACCAGCGTGAAAATGCTTTCAATATTGATTTGAACCGCGATGCGCTTCGGCTGCAAGCAGATGAATCGCAGCTTCTTTGGAATTATGCCAAAAAGCTCGAACCGGAATTTGGATTTAACCTGCACGATCAGAATAGTTATTACACAGCAGGCAGAGCAAATAGCCCGGCATCAATTTCTTTGCTCACACCGCCTATGGATTATGTAAAAAGTATTAACTACACTCGCGAAAAAAGCATGCAAGTAATTTTAAAAATTCGAAAAGCTCTTGAATATTTCATTCCTAACCAAATTGCACGTTACAGCGATGATTTTGAACCTCGCGCCTTTGGAGATAATTTTACCCGCATTGGAATAAGCACGGTACTAATTGAATCCGGCTTCAATCGGAACGATTGCAGTAAAAACTTTGTAAGAAAATTGAACTTCATTGCACTTACTGCCGCATTCGAAACCATTATTAATAGAGACTACCAGAAAAATTTCTACGCAGAGTACTTTGATATTCCCGAAAACAACAAGCTGTTATTTGACCTTCTTCTTCGTAATCTCACACTCGAATTCAACAACAGAAAATTTGTTGTGGATGTCGGAATCAACCTGACCAAAAAGCTAAACAGAGATAAAAACGATTTTTATTATGAAGCTTGCTTAGCTGATATTGGCGATTTATCTATCTTCTACGGCATAGCGGAAATGAACTTAAATGGATATACAATAGAAAGCTCAAAAGAGTTAAAGATTGATGAACCTGCTGATTTTAAGATAAATCAAAGCGGGATAACAAAATATGAAATGATTAACGGGTTACTAAAGAGCATATAGTCTTAATTGAAAACAATTTGAATGTAAATTCACTAACTTTGTTTCAGAATTTAGAAATGAATGATGGCATTATTAGAAGAAAATAAAAGGGAAAAAGAAACGCAGCTTTTATATGCCGATTTTGAGCGTGAGGCAATTCCACACATGAATGCTGTTTATAATTTTGCACTTCGTATGACAGGCGACGAAGATGACGCAAACGACCTCGTACAAGAAACCTACCTAAAAGCTTTCCGCTTCTTCGATAAATTTGAAAAGGGAACGAACTGCAAAGCTTGGTTGTTTAGAATATTGAAAAACTCATATATCAACGATTACAGAAAAGCCGTTAAGGAGCCTAACAAGGTTGATTATGAAGATGTTCAGAATTTTTATGAAAATGTAAAATCCGATGAGATTAACAGCAAGCATTACGAACAAGATGCTTTCAGCAATCTCTTGGATGATGAAATAACTAAAGTTCTTTCTGCTTTGCCGGAAGATTTTAGAACCGCGATTATACTTAGCGATATTGAAGGCTTTACTTACGAAGAAATTGCCGATTTTGTTGATATTC
Source organism: uncultured Melioribacter sp. (assembly GCA_964575995.1). Lineage (GTDB taxonomy): Bacteria > Bacteroidota > Ignavibacteria > Ignavibacteriales > Melioribacteraceae > Stygiobacter. The sequence continues at coordinate 7,492 of CAZNTN010000036.1, forward strand.
CCGTAGGTACAGTTCGTTCAAGACTACATAGAGCACGTAAAATGCTCTATGCACAACTTTATGATTATGCAAAAGACAAAGGTTACATCAGCAGGAAGAAGGAAAAATGAAGTGAGCAGTAAAATGACCTTAAATGATGAAGAATACATTGACGAAGCAATTAAGGATGGGAAGGTTTGTCCTCTCGTAAAAGAAGAAGTAGAGACAAATCCCAAAATCCGCGTCGAGTATATTATTCAAAAGACAGTAAAATTTCTTCTTAAGGATAGATTTTCAAGCAGTTGCATACCAAACAGCCTTTTTAATATTATCAGCAATAATAACTCCAAACGAGATTCTCAGCAATAAGCATCTTTCTTTTCTACCAATTCAAATTCAATCATTAATTGTTTTAGGGCAGCTCTAATAATTGCCATTCTGCCCCGCTTGTGTGAAGAATCTCAGCTTTGCTATTAGAAAGAAAACGGAGATTCTTAGCAGCTCCCTCCTCAGAATGACAATCATTTTGATTTTTAGAGATTCCATATTGATAAACTTTGGATATTTGAAGTGCATTCTTTAGTTTTACGGCGGAAAAATTATCAACAAAGAAGGCAGGTGAAATAAGTTGGTAGGCATTACTATTGGCGAGAACGAGAATATTGATAAAGCGTTAAAGCGTTTTAAGAAAAAATATGAGCGTTCCGGAATCCTTAAAGAGTACAAGAAGCGTACATTTTTTGTTAAACCGTCTATTGAAAAAAGAATGGATGAGATTAAGGCTAAACGAAGAGCTTCGCGTGAACAAGCGATGAGAGATCGCAAAGGATAAATTATTAATCCCGCCCAGGCGGGATTTTTTTTTACGCTGCGTTCTTGAACATTTTTACTCCACACTATTTATCAGCAGATTTCTTCGAAAAGCAAGATATGTAATCATATTTTCTAATTGCAAACTTGTGTTCATCGGTTAATTACAAACTTTGTATATGTACTATATTTTTGCTAAAATGGAATAAAAGTACCATTCGATTTCTTGTCTTTGCTATTTTCCGCTTACTCAGAAATATCCCTGTTAGGAAAAACGAAATATCAACTCCTTAATTTAACTCTTGATTAAGCTGTACAAAAAAAAATAAATACCTCATTACTTGCTAAAAATGGGTTTAATAATTGGAAATACCCTTCGCTTTTGGGGCAGCTGCTTTGATAAATAAGTTTCTACCTCAAGAATTACCAATTTTGTGTGATTCACAACCTCACAAGACTAAGAAGGAATAGATTCTACAAAGACTAATCTGCTCAGAGGCATTACAAAAAAATGAAAATTTTTTTGTTCTCAGTAATTTTTTTCTTGCTTTCTTTTAGTACGTGTATTAAATTTGTGCAGAGTTTATTAACAGCAATGTTAATAACACTCTGGACCCAAGTGCTCCCCCCACACTTGGGTTTTTTATTTTAAAGTGTTTTGTAAGACTTCAAAAAAACGCCTCGAAATACACGGCTTTTCCACTTTTGCGAATAGATTTTGGCAATTTTAATTCTTTTGATTGATGATCGTTCTGTACCTAAAACTTAGAAGCTCTGTGTTTTTTCTAAGAACATTGGTTAATTGATTATTTAAGAGTTGATTTGGCACAAGAGATTCTTCTAAATTTTTTACTAACTTTTCTCAAAGTAAATGTACTTAGTGTTTACAACGGTAATAAACTCCTGAGGTATGTAATTGAATACAACCGAGCAACCGAACAATCCGCTGCATGGAGTAACTCTGGCAGCTATTTTAGACTATTTAACAAAACGCTACACGTGGGAGGAATTATTCTATAGAGTAAGAATAAATTGTTTTTTGGAAAATCCGAGTATGCACTCCAGCCTAAAGTTTTTAAGAAAAACTCCTTGGGCAAGAAGAAAGGTAGAAGAATTATATCTATACACTAAAGCAGCCGAAGGCAATAAATAAAAGCCCCAATTTAAGGGGCTTTGTTTTTAAGTTAGTTCTTAGCAGCCAGAAGATCATTTCGTTTAAGAGATTTCTGTTCTTTCATAATTTTAAAGCGGGCAACTAATTCTTGCAAGTTGTTGGTAAGTCTATTAAGGTCTTCTGCGGCAACGGCAATTTGTTGAACTCCTTGAGCGCTCTCGTGAGTAACCGTAGTAATGCCTTCAATGTTCTTGCTGATTTGTTCGGCAGTTAATGATTGATGTTCGCTTGATGCAGCAACTTTATTTACCATATCAACAACATCATCTGCATAAGTAATTATTTTCTTTAAGGAGTCGCCGGCTTTATCGGCAAGGGTTTTCCCTTTGTGAACTTCTTGAGTTCCGGCTTTCATAGAAACCACTGCATCTTCGGTATCTTTTTGAATCTGCTTAATCATTGCAGCAATTTCTTTAGTAGCTTTGCTTGTTCGCTCTGCCAATTTTCTTACTTCATCGGCAACAACTGCAAAGCCTCTTCCCTGTTCTCCGGCTCTTGCGGCTTCTATTGCAGCATTTAATGCAAGCAAATTGGTTTGGTCGGCTATATCGTTAATTACTTGAACAATTTCACCAATTTGATCGCTGTTTTTACCAAGAGCTTGAACTGTAACAGCAGATTTGTTGACAACATCAGCAATTCGGTTCATACCATAAATAGTCTGCTCTACATCATTTCCACCTTCTTTAGCTATATTACCAGATTGTTTTGAAGCATTAGCAGCTTTGGAAGCGATAGTAGTAGTTTCAAAAATAGTTTTTGTCATCTCTTCTACGGAAAGGGAAATTTCGCGGGATTGTGAACTTTGTTCTTGTGTTCCGGCAGCCATTTGCTCTGCGCTTGAGGATATTTCGTTGCTTGCACTGGCGGTAGCGTGTACTGCTTCTGTAACTGCTTGTAAAATCTGGTTCATATTATGCACAACTGTATTAAACCCTAAAAATAGTTTACCTATTTCATCATTAGTTCTTTCCGGAATTACTTGTACTGTTAAATCGCCTTGCGAAAATTTATCCATTTCGGTCAGGATATTATCTATGCTTCTTGATAGGTAGTTATGTTGTTCTTCGATGGTGCTAAAAGATTGCTCTTGTAGTTCAATAGCTTTCTGAACGTTTCTTCCACTTTTAATAAACATACCGTGTGAACCGCTTGTTAAGGGTTTGCGGAAGAACTTCTTTTCTGCAGCATATTCTATAGAAGTGCTGATTTCTTTCAAGAATGCTTCTAATTGGTCTATCATTTCGTTAAAGTTCCACTGCAGCATTCCAAAATCATCTAAGTATTTTATGTTAGTAATTCGCTCTGTAAAAACACCGTGTGATGTTTTATCTATTACTCTATTCATGTTTGTGGCAAAACTTTTTATGTAGCGAATAAAGAATAACCTGATAAAAACTACTATAGCAATTAAAACAACAACTGAAATGATTATGACATATACTGAATTGTTGATCAACGCATGGCTTTCTTGCTGTATATCTGAAGCCTCCGAAGATGCATCAGCTGCTAATTTATCAATGCTGTTTATTGCATTTTCGCTTGCTTTATCAAATTCTGCCATAACTAAATCGCCTTCTGCTTTATCATGAATATAAGCCAGCACCATTCTTTCGCCCGTAGAAGTAAGTGCATTAACTTTTTCTTCTAAAAGTGAAAGTTTGGCTATAATTTGATAATCATCTGCATAAAGCGTCTTTAATTCTGTAATCTTCTTTTTAGCCTCATCGGCGTTAAGTTTTACTTTTGTTTCAATAACGCTTTTGTCTTGTGTTAGTGAGGCATCTGTACTGTACTGCCAAATACTTGTTATGCTTAGTTGTAAATCTTTCAACACTGTTGTTTGCTTCATTTTCAGGTCTAATTGTTCATCTATGTTTTTTATTGCAAACAGGCGTAATACAACTAATGCGGAGAAAGCAATTGAGCAAAGCAGCATCACAAGAAATGCTGAACTAAGCTTTTTACTAAACGGCATTTTGTTAAATGCTGAGAACAAATTCTTCATAGCTCATTCCTTTTTCTTGTAATACTTCTTGTAATATTTTTATAGAAGATTCTATTTGGTTTTTTGTTTCATTTCTTTTTTCTTCTTCAAGCATGGTTTTGTACAGCGGTATGATACAGTCAAGTGCTTTTTGAGATGGTTTCCTTCTAACGGAATAGTAGCCAACAATTTCTTCTTTGTCGTTTCTTACTGGAGTTACGTTAGCTAAAACCCAATATGCTGAACCATCTTTTGCCATATTTTTAACATAGGCAAAAATTTCTTTCCCGCTTTGAACGGTATCCCATAATAATTTGAAAATTGCTCGAGGCATATCGGGATGCCGTATTACATTATGAGGCTTTCCCAACAATTCCTGTTCAGTCATCTGAGCAAATTCCATAAAGATTCTGTTGGCGTACTCTATTCTCCCCTTCAGGTCGGTTTTAGATACTATAAAATCGCTATCGCGCATTTCGCGCACTTTATTGGTTGGAGTAACTTTGTATTTCATAACTAGGTCCCTGTATTTTCTTATAACCAACTACACGTAGCATTATCGGTAATCCTTTCTTTTAGTTTACACATAACCCTGATTTGTCAATAGGAAAAGTTTGTAAAAAATGCCGATAAGGCCGCTGGTAACGTGCAAATTTCGTTGCATAATGTGTATTAAATGCCTAATGGGGTTTAATTTAAGACGATTTGAATGTGGAGAAGAGAAGCAGTTTTTGCGCTGTATTCAAAAAAGGATGTGCCTAGAAATAAAGCACATCCTTAGCACACCATTTAGTTTGTTTTATTGTATTCCTCAATAGCAGCTTTTTGCAAATCCTCCGCAGCTTCTTTAGGAATGACAACAGAATCATAATACTTACCATCTTTGCCTTTTTGATTTGGGGGTGCTACAAATAAACCATGTGCACCGTTAATCAGTTTAAATCCTTTAATAATTATTCCTTCTGCTGTTTGAATATCAAAGAATGCGGCGGTTTTGTTAGTACTGCTTGCTTTCAACGGATTGACTCTTACTACCTTCATAAAATCTCCCATTTGATTTTAATTGTTTTCACGAATTACTATTGTTTAAGTGTTTCTCAATTCGTGAATTTAAGTAAGACTTTTAGGTTCCACGTAGATACAGTATGGAACTCCAAAAGTTTAGTTTTAATTTATTTATACACTTTTTGTAAGTCAAGTTTTATTTGTTTCTATTTTACGAATTTCTGAGTTTTACTTGAGCTATTCTTAATAATGGACAACAGCACTATTTTAGCGTTCAAATTTTCGGAGGTTAGTAATACTTTGCCTTAAGAATCTTAAAACTAGAGAACTCCTAAATTTTAAATGATTTTTCCCGATAATAAGTCGTAATTTATAAAGCAAGAGCCCTTATGTTTTTTTCGAAACACAAGATTAAAGTATTAATATTAGAAAGTGACCGCTCAAGATTTGAGTACATGGTTGAGCAATTTCAGTATCTGATTAGAGATTTTGAAGCCACACCACTCGAGTTAGCACCTAACAACAAAGATTTTATCTGTCTCATTACAGTATCTAAGCACAGCCAGTTTGCATTAGTAATAGAAGTATTAAACCTGAATGGGTTTGTTATACAAACAGATGATAAAAAAGTAAAAGCAATTTTAGAAAAAGTTAATCAAAAGTACTTGGAAGAATTATCTGTTTATGCCGGTAATGTTGAAATGAAAAAAGGTGTAAACAAAACTCATTCCGGTTTAGAAAAACTTATTACCGAAGGTAATTATACAGAATTAATAAAAGTATCTAAAGATATTACTTACTCACCAGAGACCATTAAAACTGCAAGATCATGCTTATCGCGAGCCGTTACTAATTGTATGATAAAGACGATAGAAAATGTGTCGAAGTATAAAATTACCGTTGACGAGGGAATAAAAATTTTGCTTGCTATGGCAACAGATAACGACTTAAAATACTTGAAGCAAGATGAACTAATGATGCAGTCTGCCAACGTTGCTTTTGAACTTTGCACTAAGAATAATGAAGCAATATCTAATCTGATAAAGATCAGTAATCAAAAGAATGTGGATTATTTAATAAACTTGAAAGCTGCGGCAAAGTTTTCTGAAATTGCACTAAGTGATGAGAACAAGTATAAAAACCAAATTAAAGCCGCGACAAAAGATTTAAATGTCCGGTGGCTGATGAATTTAGTAGAGCCTTACCGTGATAAATTAAGTGATGAAGAAAACGAAAACATTGATAAACTTGTTGATTACATTAAAAGCTGCTTCTCGTAACAAACTTTTCTAAAATAATTCCCTTCTATTTTTTTATTTTTAGCCTTATCAAAAGAAAGATAAAATTGGTATAAAATGAAAAACAAATTCACAATAGCAGGTTTACAGCTTTCGTTTACATCTAAGGCAAAAGAAAACGAAAAGAAAACCTTGAGCTGGGTAAAGAAAGCTTCCAGGCAGGGCGCGCAAGTTATTTGTCTGCCCGAATTATACCGCACGCAATATTTCTGTCAGAGAGAAGATTTTTCACTTTTCGATTTAGCAGAGACAATACCCGGACCATCAACAAGGGCTTTTCAGAAAGCGGCAAGAGATAATAAAGCAGCTATTGTGCTTCCGATCTTTGAAAAAAGAGCGCCTGGAATTTACCATAACACTGTTGTAATGATTGATTCTGATGGAACTATACTTGGCATTTACCGCAAGATGCATATTCCGGATGACCCGGCTTTTTATGAAAAATATTACTTCACACCTGGCGATCTTGGTTTCAGAGTTTTCGAAACTAAGTATGGGAAAGTTGGTTCGCTAATCTGCTGGGACCAGTGGTATCCAGAGGGCGCAAGATTAACATCTCTTCAAGGAGCTTCTGTTTTGTTTTATCCAACTGCTATTGGCTGGCACCCGGAAGAAAAAGAAAGGTATGGCAAAGCACAGCAAGACTCGTGGATAACGGTTCAACGTGGACATTCAATTGCCAACGGCGTTTATGTTTGTTCGGTTAACAGAATTGGTTTTGAGCGGCCTGTTTTAGAACAAGCCGGTATAGAGTTTTGGGGTAACTCATTTATCTGCGATCCGCAAGGAGTTATAATAGCCGAAGCTTCTTCTAACGAGGAGGAAATTATTCAAGCGGAAGTAGATTTAACTCACTTAGAAACAATACGCCGTAACTGGCCGTTTTTAAGAGATAGAAGAATAGATGCTTACGGCGAAATAACTAAAAGATTTTTGGATTAATTATGAATTACAGATTACCAGCCGAGTGGGAAGAGCATAAATCAACTATAATCTGCTGGCCTCATCAAAAAGAAGATTGGCCGGAAAAGTTTGAACCAATTCCATGGGTTTATGTAGAAATTATAAAAAACATTTGCTGCGGCGAACTTGTACGTTTATTTGTGCAGTCACAAAAAGAAATTAAAAAAGTTAAAAAATATTTAGACCGTGCTAACGTAGATACCGCGAATATCGAATTTATAATTTCGGAAACAGACAGGGGCTGGATGCGCGATTCTTCTCCGGCGTTTGTTAAACGAGGAGATGAAACAGCAGCTATTAAATTCAAATTTAACGGCTGGGCTAAGTACTCTAATTGGAAGAAAGATAAAAATATTCCCAAAACTCTTTCTAAGGTTTTGGATGTAACCCTTATTGAAGCAAAATACAACAGTAAAGAAGTTGTTTTAGAAGGCGGCGCAATTGATTATAACGGCGGAGGAACTTTAATTACTACCGAAGAATGTTTGATGGATAAAACTACCCAAGTGAGAAACCCAGAACTAACTAAAAAAGATTACGAAAAGATTTTTGAAGAATTTCTTGGCATAAAAAAAGTGATTTGGCTTGGCAAAGGCATTGCAGGAGATGATACGCACGGGCACGTTGATGATTTATGCAGATTTGTAAACTATAATACAGTAGTATTATGCAACGAGAAAGATGTTAAAGATGAAAACTATAAAAATTTAGAAGAGAATTATGAAAGACTACAAGGCGAAACAGTTTATGGCGGAAGTAAATTAAATGTTATTCAAATTCCGATGCCTCGAGCAATAAATTTTGAAGATATGAGACTGCCTGCAAGCTATGCAAATTTTTATATCTGCAATTCTTCTGTTTTAGTACCTACTTTTAACGACCCCAATGATAGAACTGCGCTAAACATTCTTAGCGAACTATTCCCTACACGCAAGATTGTAGGAATACACTCAGTAGATTTAGTTTGGGGCTTAGGAACAATTCATTGCTTAACACATGAAGAACCGGCTTAGCTGCTCTTCTTTGCATCAAGCGCTTCGTCTATTAGCCTTACAAGCACTTTAGAATCTACTGGCTTAGTTAAAAATTTATTTGCACCTGCGGCTTCGGCATTGCTTCTTTCTTTGGTTGTGTTAAATGCTGTTAATACAAAAATTGGAGTGTCTTTGTGTCTTGGCGATTCTCTTAATTCTCTTGTTAGCTGAATACCATCTTTAGAATCCCTTAATGAGATATCCATCAGAATAATGTCGAAATCAACTTTGTTAATTACATTGTAAAATGTGCTTACACTCCCAACGGTGTAAACATCAAATCTTTTGGAAAGAAAAAAGCGCAAAAAGTCTTGTGCCAATTCTTCGTCATCTACAATAAGTACTTTTTGTCTGCCGTCCATGACCTATTATCCGTATAAGTGAAAAGATCCCTCGATTTGGACATACTTCTTCAATCTCTATGCCATACGGAATAGCGAGTTTTAAGGTAAAAATGAAAAGGAAGCTGTATCAAAATGAAAATGTTGGAATATAATGTCTCAGAAACATAATTAAGTTTAAGTCAGCCAGCTAACTTATTATTTAATAATGTCTTTGATAATTTTTTCAGCTACTTTATCCAAAATTTCTGGTTTATTGTAAAACCCGCCCGTTAGTTTTGTACGGATTTGTTCTAAACGTTCTGTGCTAAATTCCGTTTTGGCTAAGTTTCGAGCTTCAGACGAAATTTCAATTTTGTCCTTATTGGAAGCAGCAGAAGGAGCTTCAGACTTCTGATTTTTAACAGGTTTAACAAATAACGGATTATTCGAAATTCCTTTTATTTGCACGGTTTCACCTTTTATATGCAGTTAATTTTTTCTGTTTAGTAGTTCCGTAAAGTTCTTTCTCTAATCTTTTTTCTTCCGATGAGAAGACTTCTACTATATTATCGAACTTCTGTTGAATTAGTTTAGCCTTTAGATTTAAATCGCTTTCGTATTTTCTAACTACGTATCCGTCAAATTCCGATGTAAGCTCTAATCTAAGTTGGTGTACTTGTTTTATAGCAGAAAGCGCCGCCGGAAAAACCGCATCAAATGTTTCGAAAGTTAGATTATCCAGCGACTCGCTAACATAATTAAGCAGCCTCTTAATTGATTCTATTTTCAATTGTAATTTACTCATTATTGTCTCTAAGTATTTGGCATAAAGTATCTTTGGTTAGAGATAAGCGCTGCCAATTGAGTTTGTAGTTTCAGGTATTGATTCCTTAGTATTTCAGCGCTTTTATCAATTCTGGTTTGCTGAGAGGTAATGCTGTCAGACAGAAACTGAATAGAAGAAGTGAAATTGGCTTTTGTCTTTGTAATGTAACCATCGGAACCAAGATAAGGATTGAGCCTGTTAAACAAAGCATTTGCAATTCCGTTAGTGGAATTAAAAGCCGCCTCTACTTGCGAAAGATTATCTTTAATAGCTGTTTCTAACCGCGAACTATCCGAAATTGTTAACCCGCCGCTCGTTGTAAATGTAATTCCAAGCTTAGAAAGAGTGTTGATCTCTGAGCTGTTAATTCCTGATATTGTTCCTGTTGCAACTGTTCTAAGATTAGTTAAAATAGAATCGGTTGTAGAATCGCCGAGCAGCAATCCTCTTGTTGTGCCTGTGGAAACAGATTTTTCTCTTAGGAATGAATAGAGATCGTTAAACCTTGTAATGAATGATTGAATTTTATCCTTCACCTTTGATGTATCACTCTCAACCGTAAGGTTTACTGAAGCATCTGTTGATTGCATTACAGATTTTAAATTAAACGTAACACCCGCGAGTAAATCTGTAATTGTGTTGAAATTTCTCTCGAGACTTAATCCGTTGAATTCAAACTTACTGTTTAAAGCCGTTGTGGCATGAACATAGCCGGGAGTATCAATCCCGGTACTCTGAACAAATGTCTGGCGGGTAGCACCAAGATTCAAACCGATTGATGTAAGCGCCCTGCCTGTTCCAGAATCGGTCATTGAAAGTATTCTATTATCTAAACCCGACTGCTTAGCAGTTAGAGAGAATTGTGATGTAGCAGTAACAGGAGAAAAGGTTGACGCACTAACTAATCCTGACGCGCCTTTTTCTTTTGTTACAGAAATACCCATTTCGGTGAGCAGATTGCTTGTATCATTGCTAATAGTAATATACTTTGAAGAATCTGCAACCGTTAATTTTAATTGATTATTAGATCCGTCAACAATTTTCTCGGCAGTAATACCCGAAATGGCGTTAACTTGGGTTATAATGCTGTCAATAATAGTTGAATAAGTACCAGCTGAATATGTAATTGTTGTTGCTGTTCCGTTAAGATTTATGACAAAGGAACCGCTGCTTGTGCTAGAACCGGTTAATAAGTTAGAAGTAACTACTGCTTTATCACTATTAACCGCGTTTTGTATCTTCTCCATCACTTTCTGGTTAGAGATGGTGCCGGCAGTAAAATCCGATGCTTCAAATGTAACAGAAACTGTACTTGTAAACGTGCCTCCAGATCCGTCTCCGCTTGTAATAACAAAATTATGAGTACCAGCGGCTGTAATATCAGTAGAAGCTGTACTTGAATTTAAATCTCTGGATAGAACTAAGTCGTTTTTTGCCAATTGATTAACCCGTAACGACTGGCTGCCAGTAAGCGCTGTGTTGCTTGCGCTTGCACTTACAAAGTTAGTATTAGATGAAGCTGCGGATTTATCGATAAATGCTGAGGAAGTTCCGGTTCCCTTAAGTGTACTTAATGTTGAAGTGAGCGAACTAATTTTACTGCTTATAGTTGTATATGCAGCATCTAAATCTTTATACCTGGTTCTGCGCGTATTTAATGGAGTGAGTCTTTTGCTCGATTCACTTGTAATAAAATTGCTTACAAGTCTGTTTATACCCGAAGTTGTTAGTAAATCATAAGACATAGCTACTTCCTAAGTTGTAAAGCTTCTCTCCATGTATCTCTTAATTCGGTTAACGTTTTGTAAACTGCATCATAGTTTTCTTTTCTCATCTGTTCCTGGCAGTAAAGATATAAACGCATTAAACCTAGAGATATCTCTTTCGCGGCTTCATCTGCAAAGTTCAAGTTATCAATAAGAACTTGCAACGCTTCATTAGTCTTTAGCATGTTATGTTTTTGGCAATTTAGAATAGCAAAATCATACACTTTCATAATTAACTGCGCCGGGCTTGTGTTTGTTAAATCATTAATCAGATAAGAATTTATTTTCCTTGCGTGCGAGTATGAATTAGCTGTGTACATCTCTCAATCCGTTTTTTGTTTTAAGTTTCCCCCGGCTATTGCCGGGGGATAAATGGTTTTCTCAATTACTTGAACAACGACAAGATATTTTGTGGAGCAGTGTTCATTTGAGACAGCATTGCTGTGGCAACTTGTCCAGATATCTGACCTCTAGTTGCATTCAATTGTTCAGCAGCCATATCAGCATCAAATAAGTTTGCTATTGAAGCTGTGTTGTTTGCAATTGCAGCGGTTAAGTATTCTTGACGTGAATCCAGAGTTTGAACTAAATTACCTATTCTGCCAAGAGCAGATCTTACATTACCGGCTACAGTTGTTGTATTAAAACCAGTAACTGTAGTATCAGTAGTGCTTTGCAAATTGCTTGTGCCGATAGCTGTAGCCAAAGTAGCAGATGCTAAGTAGCTTGCAGAAGCGAAATCAACAGAGAACGAAGCGCCACCTACATCGAAGGTTGACGAACTTAACGCTGTAGACCCATCCGTGCTGGCTAACAATTGAGTTCCATTGATATTTGTATTCTTCAATATGGAATCAATTTCTGAGGCAAGAGTCCTGATGTCTTTAGCGATACTCGCTGTATCTTTCAAAGTGTCAGCTGAATCAACTTGTTTTGCTTTGATTTGATTTAGCTTATCGTTTATCTGCTGCAATGCAGATTCTGCCGTTGCTAAAAAGTTTTTAGCAGAAGCAATGTTGTTTAGCTGCGCTTTTTGAACCAATGTTTGTGATTCAAGTCTTTTGCCAACGTTGTAGCCGGATGTGTCATCTGCTACACTGTTGATCTTTTTAGTTGTAGCTAAGCGAAGCTGAGCTTTTTCTGTCTGTGCATTAACTTTTGCTAATGCATTGTAAGCCTGTAAAGCTCCAAGATTTGTGTTAACTGAGAATGCCATGATGTACCTCCATGTTTTGTTTAAGTTCACCTGAGCCATCCCTGCTCAAGCAACAGTTATTAAAAATGACCATTAACTATTAATGATCTCTAAGCAATTATCGAATGAAACATTGAATTGTTTAACCCAAAAAATTTTGTGGGATTGAATTTTGGGAGATAATTTTTATAGGGAGCATTTATTGAAGTGAAATACAGATAAAGTATAAAACCCCGGAATAAATCCGGGGTTTTGTGATGTTCATTCTCAATTAACGGAATAGAGATAAAATATTCTGTGGTGCGCTGTTCATTTGAG
>CAZNTN010000037.1:0-19527 GCA_964575995.1 uncultured Melioribacter sp.
AATTCAAAATCCGAGAAAAGCAAATTCAAAATCCAAAATCCTAAATTCAAAAAAGGAAAATTCAAAATCCGAGAAAAGCAAATTCAAAATCCAAAATCCTAAATTCAAAAAAGCAAATTCAAAATCCGAGAAAAGCAAATTCAAAATTCAAAATCCAAAATTCAAAAAAGCAAATTCAAAATCCGAGAAAAGCAAATTCAAAATTCTAAATTCAAAATCCTAAATTCAAAATTCAAAACAGGAAAATCCTAAATTCAAAAAAAAAGGCAAATTCAAAAGGCAAAAAACAAATTCAAAATTCATAATTATCTAAATTCCAATATTATCCAGCAGCAAAATTCTTCTGTTTTGGTTCGTTCTATTCTTTTCAAAAATCTTGGTTTCAAACTTACAAACTTTTTTAAGAGGACAAACAGCGCAGTTTGGATTTTTTGGTTTGCAGATTTCTCTTCCAAGTAAAATTAAATTCGTATGAAACGAATGCGCGATTCCAACCGGGAGATTTTTGTTTAGTTCCCAAAATGTTTTATCGGGTGTTTTTTCATTTACTAAACCAATTCGGTTTGTTGTGCGGTGAACGTGCGTATCAACCGGACAAACATTTTTATTAATGGCAAATAGTAAAACGCAGGAAGCGGTTTTAACGCCAACGCCTTCGTAAGAAGTTAGCTTTTTCAGAGTTTCTTCTATGGATAATTCGTTTACAAAATCGAGAGAGAGTTTGCCATACTTCTCTTTTAGATCAACAAGAAGATTTTTTATTGCTTTGGATTTTGTGGGAGCCAGTCCGGCTACTTTAATTAATTTTTCAATTGTGCTTCCTTTTGCTTCCGCTGCTTCTTCCCAACATGCAAAGGCACTTTTAAGATTGTTAAACGCTTTGTAAGAATTGTTATCATTTGTGTTCTGAGAAAGTATAGTCGCAATAAGTGTATCAAGCGGTTCGGGTAATGGATTCTGCCTTTGGGGAATTCCAAAATGTTCTATCAGAAGTTCATTTATTTTTATGATGGTTGCCATTAACAGAGTTTCTTAATTCTTACTTCGAATATATAAATTATGCGCTCAGTTGATGAAAGTGCAAAAATTATAGAGTATGCTAACTGGAATAATATATTTTCTACCTTAACAGGCATAGTTGATATGTGATTGCGTGTAAGAATCCTCTGCTTAAATCGCATTAATCGCATATTCACTACGATTAAGTTTTTCTTATTAAAAGATGACGCCGAGGTTGACTCCAAACATGGATGGATAAGCCTTAACACTTTTAAGTGGTCCAGCAGAGTATTTTAGATACGGTTCGATCAATAAGACATTACGTGAATTAAGCGGTAATTCTACCCCGAACGAAAAATTCAAGACCTTAGCGAAAAAGAAATCATTGAAAGAACCAAGCGAATTGGTTTCTAATTCTTCTTTACTAACTGTTTGCATGAAGGGAATTCCGCCCTGTGAAACTGTTTCGATTGTCCTGTTCACAGCATATTTAGTTTCGATGTTCTCCTTCACAAAAGTTAAAGAGGAAGTCCCAGCTGCAAAAAACACTCTAGTACCTGCAACTCGGAAACGGTATTTAAGATTAAGCGGAATATCAAAGCCCATTAATTTCAGATCCTTAGAACTCACGTGCTTGCCAAGAGCAAGTGTTTGTTCATTCACGTACTGAAAGTTTATAGTCTGATTTGTTAAATGTAATCCTGAATAAATAAACAAATCATCGTGCAAGGGAATTTCAACAAAAATTCCGACACCAACATTAAATTGCGAATTATGATTTGCTTGATCGTAATTAACAATTGATGAGACATTTGCCCCAAATCGTAATACGTTTTTTGCATAGTAAACAGGGGTGTGCGGACGATCAGATTCAAAATGATTTACCGGCAATTTTTGTTTGGCTATACTTTTGATCGCTGCAGAAATTTGTATAGTGTCGGCTGCTTTTACAATACTTTCTAAATTTGTAACAGCAATATTTGCATTGGTTATAGTATTGGTTCTGTTCTTTGCCAGTATTTCATTTTCAGATAGTCTGATACTATTGTCAGAGTTGAGGATGTCAATAGCCGTCGCAGCCATTTTCCTCCATGCATTAATTTCAGGCGTTATTTTTCTACTGAAATTAATTTTATCGTTTCCTCTTTGGTCACCGGAAGCTAATTGTTCATCGCTTCTAATTTTATCATCTTGAAGAACTTCCGAAGCCTTTTCATGTTTATTGTTCTCATGTAAAGCTGCTTGTTTTGTCTCATCAGAATATTTTGTGTTAAGAAGCATTACAGAAATTACAACAGCAATAAAGATGAGAACCGTTGCTGCAATTTTTAAGGTAGCAAACAATCGTCTTTTGTTCTGAGTATAAATAAGCCTCTTTTCTAAGTTATTCAAGCTTTCCCTGGTAACTTCTTCTTGTTCTGTCTCCAGAACATCATTAATCCTTTCTCTCAGTTTTAACTCTAATTCTTCTTCATTCATAGTAGTACTTCGATAATAACTGTTTCAATTTCGACTTAGCACGTAAAAGAAATACACGTGACGAATTAACACTTATATCCAACTTCACAGCAATTTCTTCGTGACTATAGTTTTCTATTACATATAGACTAAAAACAATTCTATGATGTTCGGGAAGTTTGTTTAATAAGTTCAGTATATCCTGCAACATTAGCTTGCTTATAACATCCTCTTCGATCTGAACATCGTGCAATTCATCAATGTCCAGATGGTAATAATGTTTTTTGTTTTTTCTGTAAGCATCAATCGCACTGTTGATAATAATCTTTCTAATAAATGACTTTAAAGGTTTAGAGTCATCTATTGTATTAATAGATGCGAACAGTTTTACAAAACAATCATTTACAATCTCGTCAGCATCTTCTTTTGTATAAGTAAATAACTTACAAATGTTTAAAGCATATCCGTAATAGAGCTTAAAAAGTTCTTTTTGACTATTTCTATCAAAATTTTTACAAGCAGCTATAAGTTTTTTTTCTTTTTCTATTTGCTGACCCGGGGGAAAACTCATCTATGGATACCGTTTACTTGAATCAGTACTTTATTTGTGGATGTTATTTTAATAAAAACATCTGAGAGTTACTGAGTTTTTAATCTTTTGTTGCCTCAATAACTCTCACTTGTTAATAATATTAGTTGTCGTTCGTCTTGGTAGTAGTTGTACCATCCGGTTTGTCGGAACTATTGAGCAGGTTCCAAACGATAAAAATATAGTCTCTGCTATCCTTAATACCAAGATCTTTTAGACTGAACATGAGTGTCTCGTTATATTTTGTGTTCCCAGTATTACCATTAGCATTATGAGTTAATATTAGAATTGCAGGCATTGGATAAATCATAATGGCTATTTCCCCAGCCCAGCACAAAGTGAATGTGTGCTCTGATTTTGAAGCTGCACTCAAATAAGATACTGTAATTGCCAAACTATCTTTTACTACTTCGACTTTCTCTATTGTAAAAGGATCGCTTACACCTTTACCTGATTTGCGGAGCGCTTCCAATTTTTGATACTCAATTTTATCAACTATCATTTTTAATTTTTTACTTTTGCTATGATCATCTGGCTCCGTAACATTGGACTGATTACAAGCAAAAATAAATAATAGTGCCGCTACACCAGAGTAGCCTAACATCCTCTTTACCATAATGATACTCCTTTTTTTTAGGATTTGAAGAATTTGATATTTCTGCATAGTTATTTGTTTTACTACTATACTATACGTAACCTAAAGTAAAAACGTTACACTTTATGTAGAAAATACTTTGTAGCGAAAATCGCTTTCTATTGAGTTCGTTTTGCTTCCGCTGCTTCTTCCCAACATGCAAAGGCACTTTTAAGATTGTTAAACGCTTTGTAAGAATTGTTATCATTTGTGTTCTGAGAAAGTATAGTCGCAATAAGTGTATCAAGCGGTTCGGGTAATGGATTCTGCCTTTGGGGAATTCCAAAATGCTTAATTAACAGTTCGTTTATTTTCTTTATTTCTGACATTAAAAGTGTGTCTCATTCAATGATGTTAATATATGAATTGGACTGTAAATGTTGGATGTTCAGTTCCTAAACACCTAAGAATAAGCAACAAGCTAAATTATCATTAAGCATTAGTCATCTCTGAAATTTCATCTGCTCAATTTTTTACATGCTCCTTGGAAAGCAGATAAGGACTAACGCTGCTAAAATCTTTTACCTTGATAGTATCGTTTCTACTTGCGTTAATTCTTCCTACTTCACAAAAAAAATTTTTAAAACGCCTTGACATCTCATTTTTCCAAACTTATCTTCGTACCAGAAAATAAAACAATGAAAAACTCAGTTATAAATATCGCCCTGCCAAACGCAATCATGATAGATATGATGTGCATGATGATTTCGTTAAAAACGAAGGGCGAAGAAATATAACTTTTGGATTAAGAATTAAAACCAAGCCCTTCCTGAGAAATCAAGAAGGGCTTTTTTGTTATAGGCAGGTATGAAAAGAGAATTAGAAATATTAAACGGAAGAAACATTATACAGATGATGTGCGCTATGGAAATGTTGCGCCAAATCCGTGAGGCGACTTGATAGTACAAAACAATTAAACTACAAGCCCTTCACGGAAATGCCGGAAGGGCTTTTTTGTTAGTAATCTTTATTAAACATAATGCTGTCATATTGAGTCCCAATTTTTCGGGTCGAAATATCTCGATGTTAAATTGAAAGAGATTCTTCTCCCGCTTAAAAGCGGGATCAGAATGACAACATGGAATTTGATTTACAAAACACAAAGGAGAAGTATATATGAGCAGCACAAGCAACTACCGTTTCGAAACATTGCAGTTACACGCGGGACACACACCAGACAGCGCAACAAACTCGCGCGCGGTTCCTATTTATCAAACTTCATCTTATACATTTAACGATGCAGACCATGCCGCAAATCTTTTTGGGCTTAAAGAGTTTGGAAACATCTACACAAGAATTATGAATCCAACTACCGCCGTTTTTGAAGAACGTGTTGCAAAGTTAGAAGGCGGAGTTGCCGCTCTGGCTACTGCATCGGGCCACGCGGCTCAGTTTTTAACAATCTCAACAATTGCCGAAGCTGGAGATAATATTGTTTCTACAAGTTTTCTCTACGGCGGAACGTATAATCAGTTCAAAGTTACTTTCCCGCGCCTCGGAATAAATGTAAAATTTGTAACGAGCAATAAGCCGGAAGATTACGAAGCGGCAATTGATGATAAAACTAAAGCACTTTACATCGAAACAATCGGCAACCCCGGCTTAAACATACCCGACATTAAAAAATTTGCAGACCTCGCACACAAACACAATA
The DNA here is from genome assembly GCA_964575995.1 of uncultured Melioribacter sp. Classification (GTDB taxonomy): domain Bacteria; phylum Bacteroidota; class Ignavibacteria; order Ignavibacteriales; family Melioribacteraceae; genus Stygiobacter. Next base: position 5,335 of record CAZNTN010000037.1, read on the forward strand.
TTCCTTTAATCGTAGATAACACATTCGGCGCCGGCGGCTATATCGTTCGTCCAATTGAATATGGCGCTGATATTATTGTGGAGTCAGCAACAAAATGGATTGGCGGACATGGAACATCAATCGGCGGAGTGATAATTGACGCGGGCAAATTCAACTGGGGCAACGGAAAGTTTCCTTTGTTCACAACTCCAAGTCCTTCTTATCATGGTTTGGATTTCTGGAAAGTGTTTGGCGAAGGCGGTCCATTCGGAAATATTGCTTTCATAATCCGCGCACGCGTTGAGCTGTTAAGAGATATAGGACCTTCACTTTCTCCTTTCAATTCATTCTTATTCATTCAAGGATTGGAAACACTTTCTTTGCGAGTTGAGAGACATTGCCAGAATACATTGGCACTTGCAAAGTGGCTGCAAAAGCATCCCAAGGTTGAAAGTGTAATTTATCCCGGCTTAGAAAACCATCCGGATCATGAAGAAGCAAAGAAACAGTTTCGCAAAGATTTGTTTGGCGGAATTTTAACATTTGTTGTAAAAGGTGGATTTGATGCAGGCAAAATCCTTATCAATAATGTTAAACTGGCAAGTTTATTGGCAAACGTTGGCGATGCTAAAACACTTGTAATTCATCCGGCATCAACAACACACAGTCAGCTTTCTGAAGACGAGCAGAAGCAAGCCGGAGTTTCTTCTGGGTTGATACGCGTTTCGCCAGGAATCGAACACATTGATGATATTATTGAAGATTTTGAACAAGCGTTAAGCAAATTAAATTAATCAATACAGAGAGGAAAGAAATGAGCATAACAGATATAGACAGTAACGACAAATCCAAACAAATAATTTCTGCAATAACTACAATTATTGATAAAATAAAAAATGAACCTAAGACGTGTAATGCAGAGTTTAAAGCAAGCGCGTTATTAAATGAGGGTTTTACTTCTAAAATAAATATTCGCCAATTCCAACTTACAGCTGATGAACCAAACCACTTAGGTGGAGATGATTTAGGACCAAACCCAGTAGAATTGATTTTGGGTGCACTTGCTTCCTGCCAGCAGATTGTAATAAAGGCATACGGTACATTACTTGGTGTAGAAGTTGACGGTGTAAATGTTGAAACAAAAGGCAAATTAGATTTGAGAGGATTCTTCAATCTTGCCGAGGTACGTGCTGGATTCAATAATGTAGAATTTGAAACTACTATTTATACAACAGAAAAAAATCAAGAAAAACTAAATCAACTAATACAGTTTGCTGAAACACGCTGCCCTGTTTATGATATAATTCAAAATCCGGTTCCGGTTAAAGGCTCATTTAAGATTAGTCAGCTAAACTAATAGATTTGAGCTTATACCTATTAAATAAACAATTTGTTAATTGTAGTGCAGCAGCAAATGGATTGTTCTTTGTGTGATTAGCTCTTAGCGGCGGCTATAATGGTTTTATAATCATAATAGCCTCACTAAGACAAAAAGCATATAAGAGTAATAGTTTCTTGTGTAATAATTGCTGCATAGGAGAAAGGAAAAATGAAAGTAATTAAATTCGGCGGCACGTCAGTTGGAACTGTTGATAATTTTTCCAAAGTGGCGGAAATAATTCTCGGTAAGTTTAAGGAAGATCAAGTAGCGGTTGTAATTTCTGCTTTAGGTGGAATTACAGATAAATTACTTGTTGCAGTAGAATTTGCTTCGGTAAAAAATCTAAAATATCTTAAAGTGATTGAAGATATTGAACAGATTCATTATAAGTTCTTGAAAGAACTCGTTTTGAATGGAAATACTAACAGCACAGAGGAGCAAATAGTTACCCTTCTCAAATCGATTGAAGAAAAACTGAAAGGAATATATTTGATTGAAGAGACAACTACGCGACAGACAGATGCAATTATTTCTATCGGCGAGCAGCTTTCCAAAACATTAATGCTTGCAGTGCTTAATGTGCGGGGAGTTAAAGCTGCCAACTTTGAAGCCTCCGAATTCATCAAAACAAATTCTCATTACAGTAATGCGGAAGTCAATTTCGAAATAACAAATAAACTTATACGCGAGAAATTTAGAAAGAATGATCGTTATACAATTCCAGTTGTAAATGGATTTACTGGCTCCGATGCTTACGGCTACGTTACAACACTTGGCAGAAGCGGCTCAGATTACACAGCCACAATTATTGCCGGTGCATTAAATGCCGATTCTGTTGAAATATGGACAGACGTTGACGGAATATTAAGCGCAGATCCTAGAATTGTAAGCGAAGCCAAAGTAATTAAAGAAATTAATTACAACGATGCCGCCGAGCTTGCTTTCCTTGGCGCAAAAGTAATTTTTCCAAAAGCAATGGAACCGGTTAAGGCAAAAATGATTCCTATATTTGTTCTTAATACTTTCAATACAGAGTTTGAAGGAACTGTAATAAATGAAAAACTTGGAAAGTTTACTTCAGAGATTATTTCAATAACAAGCTTAAACAATCTTTCTGTGGTTTCACTTGGCGATATTACGGAAGAAATAAATTATGCTGTTCTAACAAAAGTTATTAATAAACTCAATAAGCATTCGCTTCCAATAATCTCTCTTAATCACTCACTTGCAAACAGAGCAATATCAATCTTAACATACTCTAAGAAAATTTCGGAGTTTATTGAAGAGTTAAGAACAGAATTGAAGCCGGAACTTGAACACCACGATGTGAAAAAGTTCAGCATTGTTAATAATATCAGTCTCGTAACCATTATCGGAAACAAAACAGATAACCAGCCGGAAACATTCAAAAAGATTTCAGATACAGTAGAAAGATTGAATATAAGTTCACTTTCTTATCTAAATGGAACTGAAGGCAAAAATTATTCTTTCTTAATGGATAAGACAGACACCAAAGATGTAATTCGTGCACTCCACGAAACATTTTTTAGAAATTCTAAAACAGCAAATGTGGCATAGAATGAAAAACAGGATTAGAGTTATCCATAATCTGCGGCAAGAAGAAACAGAATATCAAAAACTATTTATTGATGAGCCGTTTCAGTTTGAATCGGGCGCGGTTATTCCAACAGTAAACATTGCTTACGAGACTTACGGCAAACTAAATGATGATGGAACAAACGCAATTTTAGTATGCCACGCTCTAACCGGCGATTCACACGCTTCGAGTTACAATAACCCGGCTGGACGCGAAGGCTGGTGGGATGGTGTAATTGGTAATGGCAAAGCTTTCGATCCGGATAAATATTTTATCGTTTGTTCTAACTTTATAGGAAGCTGTTACGGCACAAGCGGATCGGCATCTATCAACCCAGCTACAAATCAAAAATACAATCTTAGTTTTCCGCAAATGACTATTCGTGATATGGTTAAACTCGAGCATATGCTAGTTACACATTTAGGAATAAAAAAATTAATAACCGTAACCGGCGGTTCGCTAGGCGGAATGCAGTCTTTAGAATGGGCGCTGCTTTACCCAGATTTTGTTGAATCAATAATTCCAATTGCGTGCGGAGCGAAGCACTCTGCCTGGGCAATTGGGTTAAATGAAATTCAGCGCAAGGCAATAATGGAAGATCCAGAGTGGAATGGAGGCAATTACTACAAACAGCCTGTTAAAGGTTTATCATTGGCAAGAATGCTTGCAATGATGACTTACAGAAGTTACTATAATTTTGAGAACAGATTTTCACGCAATTTAAGAAATAATAACGGCGAAACTCCTTTTTACGAAGTCGAAAGTTATCTTCATTATCAAGGAGATAAACTTGTCTCCCGTTTCGATGCGAACACATACATATACATAACACGCGCGATGGATTCACACGATGTATCACACAGAAGAGGCTCAATTCAAAATGCGTTATCTCAAATCAAAGCTAAAACGCTTTCAATTGGAATTGATACAGATTTACTTTATCCGGTTAAGGAGCAGAAGGAAATTGCAGATTTAATTCCAGGTGCAAAATATTGTGAAATAAAATCTGTTTACGGACACGATGCGTTTCTGATTGAGTTTGAACAGATGAACAAAACGATAAAAGAGTTTTTAAATTGAGAATGAGAATTGGGATTTTGGATTTGCCTTTTTGAATTTTGAATTTTGGATTTTGAATTTTGAATTTGCCTTTTAGATTTGCTGTTTTGGATTTTGGATTTTGAATTTGCTGTTTTGAATTTTGAATTTGCCTTTCTTGGATTTTGAATTTTGAATTTGCCTTTCTTGGATTTTGAATTTTGAATTTGCTTTTCGAATTTGCCTTTTAGATTTGCTTTTTTGGATTTTGAATTTTGAATTTGCTGTTTTGGATTTTGGATTTTGAATTTTGAATTTGCCTTTCTTGGATTTTGAATTTTGAATTTTGGATTTTGAATTTGCCTTTCTTGGATTTTGAATTTGCCTATTAGTTTTGCCTTTCAGAAAAATTACCAATTATCAATTCTCCATTCTCAATTGCATTTTCTTAAATTAGCACTGCATTTTTAATCAACCGGAGAATTAATGCCCACTTTAATGGTTAGCGTTTCTGGAATACGTGGAATAATTGGCAATGGATTAGAGCCACAAACTATTGTTAAATACGCATCAGCATATGCCGATTTCTGCGGCAAAGGCAAAATTGTTATTGGCAGCGACGGAAGAATTTCCGGCGAAATGGTAAGCAGGCTTGTCATCGGGACGTTGCTAGCAAAAGGGAACGATGTTATAGATCTCGGCATCTGTCCAACTCCAACAGTTTTGTTTAATGTAAGAAATTTGAAAGCTGCTGGGGGAATCCAAATTTCTGCAAGTCATAATCCAAACGAGTGGAACGCATTAAAGCTGTTAAATAAAAACGGCGAGTTTTTGACTCCAGAAGAAAACCATCTGATGATTACTAACCTTAACAGTGCAAACATTTATTACTCGTCGTGGAATAAACTCGGTAAACTTAAATCTTACTTCAATGGATTGGATGATCATATCGAAGCAGTTCTAAAACTTCCCTTTGTAAATATTCCAAAGATTAGAAGAAGAAAGTTCAAGGTACTTTTAGATTGTGTTAACGGCGCCGGCTCTTACTCAATGCCAAAACTTTTGAAAAAACTTGGCTGTGAAGTAGTAGAAATAAATTGCTCGAAGAGTGGAATCTTTCCACGTCTGCCAGAGCCAATTCCGGATAATTTGAAGGCAACAATGCGCGCTGTTAAAAAACATAAAGCCGATATTGGCGTTGTAGTAGACCCAGATGTTGACCGTTTGGTTTTGATAACAAACAAAGGAGAACCTTTTGGTGAAGAAAATACAATTACGCAAGCCGCAAAGTTTTGGCTTTCCAAAAAGAAAGGAAATGTTGTAGTTAATCTTTCTACTACGCGCGCCGTTGATGATGTTGCTAAAGAATTTGGATGCAAAGTTTTTCGCTCTCCTGTTGGTGAGGCAAACGTTGTGATGAAAATGAAAGAAGTTAAAGCCGTAATTGGAGGAGAAGGAAGCGGCGGTGTGATTTTGCCAAAAGCTGTTTTTGGAAGAGATGCTATAACCGGAACTGTTATTATGCTTCAACATCTGCTTGAGTTTGGAGGAACGATGTGCCAATTAAAAAAATCTCTCCCTCAGTATTTCATCGCTAAAAAGAAAATTGAAATTGGCATTAAAAATCCAAATGAAGTAATCAGTAACTTGATCAAAAAATATTGCGGCCAGCAAATCAACACAGATGACGGATTGCGAATTGATTTTACGGATCATTGGGCTCACTTTAGAAAATCTAACACAGAGCCAATTATAAGATGCATTGTTGAGGCTAAGAACAAAAAAGATGCTGAAACTTACACCGAGAAATATTTTCAGGAAATATCGAATTAAAGAAAAGGAGTGTTTGAAAAAATGAAATTAAGCATTGGAAAATTTACCACAGAATTTGAACAGGCATTACAGCAATTTGAAACCGAAAAAGTAGCAGATAGAATTTGGAGGAAAGACTTTACCGTTTGGAGCGATAAACCAGATGAAATTACCAACCGGCTCGGATGGCTAACAAGTCCGCATAATTCTTTATCTCAGCTAAAAGAAATTTTTGCTTTTGTAGAAGAAGTACGCAAAGAAGGGTTTAAGAAAGCATTGCTGTTGGGAATGGGCGGCTCAAGTTTAGCACCGGAAGTTTTCCGCTTAACCTTTGGTGTGAAAGAAGGTTATCTCGATTTAGCCGTTTTAGACAGCACGGACCCGCAAATGGTATTGAACTACGCAAATACTTTCGATCCTAAAGAAACACTTTTTATTGTTTCTACTAAATCGGGCGGAACAGTTGAAACTTTTTCTTTCATGAAATATTTCTACAATCTTACCTCCGAAAAAGTTGGTAAAGAAAATGCTGGAAAACATTTTGCAGCAATCACAGATCCGGGCAGCGGACTTGAATCAACGGCAAAGCATTTGAATTACAGAAAGATTTTCTTAAACGATCCTAACATCGGAGGAAGATACTCTGCCCTTTCATTGTTTGGAATTGTTCCATGCGCTTTAATGGGAATTGATGTTACACAAGTTCTAAAAATTTCCGAAGCTTTTGCATACTCTTGCAAAGAGAATATTGGTTCAAAAAATCCTTCAACGCAGCTTGGCGTGCTTATAGGTTTACTCGCAAAACATAAAGTTGATAAGGTTACATTCATTAACAGCGAGCAGCTTTCCTACTTTGGTGCTTGGGTGGAGCAGTTAATTGCTGAAAGTACCGGAAAAGCAGGCAAAGGAATTCTTCCGGTGGTTGGAGAAAATATTTTAGCGCCGGATAAATATTCTACTGATAGATTATTTGTTTATGTAAGACTTCAAGATGATGATTTGCTGAGAGCAAAAGTTGAAGCACTTCAAAGCGCCGGGCACCCTGTTGTGGAAATAGTTCTAAGCGATATTTATGAACTCGGCGCCGAGTTTTTCAGATGGGAATTTGCCGCAATTGCTGCAAGCTGGTTAATTAATATTCAACCGTTCGATCAGCCTAACGTTGAATCGGCAAAAATTGTTGTACGTAAAATGGTTCAGGAGTATAAAGAAAATGGAAAACTTCCGAAACTGAATTATGCAGTTGAAGAAAACGGAATAAAAGTTACAGGCGATTCTTCTGCGTCTTCATTAAAAGAACTAGTTACAAATTTTTTGGATTCGATGAACGTGCAAGACCCTTTGCTTCCAAAGCCTTATGTTTCTATCCAAGCCTATTTAGCAATGAATAAAGAATCTGAAAAAGCTTTGCAGATTATAAGAACTAAGATTCAAGAAAAATATAAAGCTGCAACAACTGTTGGTTTTGGCCCCCGCTTTTTACACTCTACCGGTCAGCTTCACAAAGGAGATGCTGGAAACGGCTTGTTCATTCAGTTTATTTATGATTCATTAGAAGATGCTGCTATTCCAGATGAAGCCGGCGAAGAAAAATCTTCGATGAGTTTCAATGTGCTTATAAAATCTCAAGCGCTTGGAGATAGGCAGGCATTAATGGATAACAAACGGAGATTAATTACTGTTAATTTAGGAAATGAGGTTTTAAATTCGTTAAAACTTTTTGCGGATTTATTATAAACTTTCGTTACTCGTAGTAGAGAGATGAATCTCGTTAGATAAAGTTTGAGATGTCTCACTCCTGCCTCACTGTTGAGGCAGGTAGTTTAACAAGTTTTTTCATTCGTAAGGCAATTCAAAAGCGAAAGTTGAACCAACACCTTCTTTACTTTCTACCCATACTTTTCCGTTATGCTCTTCAACAATTTTTTTCACAATCCAAAGTCCCAAACCGGAGCTCTGTTCAAATCCAGTTGGCGTTGCACTCAACACCGCACCTTTTTGGAAAGATCGTTTCAAATCATCATCGGAAAGACCTACACCATTATCTTTTACTTCAACTACAACAAGTTTCTTATTCAAATCTTTCACATAGCTTCTTACTTCTACAGTTGTTTCCGGAGGTGCGTATTTAATTGCATTGTTAACAAGGTTATCTAAAGCTTCTTCAATTTTTTCAGGGTCCATTTTAACATCAGGCAGCTCGTTTGCATTCTTGTTAAAGAATTTTACTTTCTTTGCCTTAGCATAAGAAGCATTTTGATTGCAAACATCATCAACAAGATTTTTGAGCGAAGCTGTTTGCAGTTTTAGCTTTGGCTCAGGCATTGCTTTGGCAATAATTACGCACATCTCTTGCGAGAGCTTTACAATATCTTCTGAAGAAGCAACCAGCGAAGCCATAATCTCTTGCTGTTCATTTGCATTTAATTCATAAGAATTGAGCAGTTCGATGTAACCTCTTATTGCAGAAGCTGGATTTTTAATATCGTGTATTGCAATTGCAAACATTTCCTCTTTTTGCTTGTGTAAAATTTCTAACTTTGTCTTAGATGCAGCAAGTTTTTCCTTCTGTTCCACTAAATGAACATTTGCATTTTCCAATGTCTTTACATTGTAATCTAATTCTTGTATGCGTGCTTTTAAGTTTTCATTTTCTTCCAGATGCTGAGCTAATTCTTCCTTTACCCGTTTGAAAGAATATTTTAGGTCGGAAAGCTCTTCTACAAGCTTGTTTGAAGCACTTGCTTCTTTTGGATTCTTCTTAAAAATCAGCACAAGTACTACTACAAATAAAACAGCACATAAAAGAGCCAATCCATTTACAAAAACTTGATTATTCAAAAACGGCTCATTTGTTTCAGCTTTCTTTTCAGTTACTATCATTTTTTCTTCGGTTACAGAAAATGTAAGCAGTAGAGGTGCAGATTTCACCAATTCATTATTATAAGCTAGAACCTTGAAAATGTGTGTACCGCCTGTCAAATCTTTAAGTGTGTAATAGCTTTCAATCAGTTTTGGCTCTATCATTACTCCATCTAAAAAAACTCTAAAGAAAGCAGGTTCGCTTGCTGCAAATCCTATGTATAGAGTTTCCCCTTTTTCCAAAGAAATATTCTCCCAGTTGCTTTGTTCAATAGTTGTTGTACCTTTTTGAATTTCTGTAAAACTAATTGTTAAGTCAGCCGGTTTTTGAGCAAGTATAATAGTAAACTGTAAAAACCAGTAAAGAATAAGTACAAATAATTTGTGTGTGTGTTCGGTATGTTTCATAGTACACTTAGATTGTTTTCAAGAATATTATCGAAGAAAGACCGATTTACTTTATTGAATTCGAAGCTTGAAAGAATGATGATGAAGACTATCTCACTAAGCAGAAAGAGACTGTGTTTCGTTGTAGAAACTTTTAATCTATAAGAATTTTTTGAAAAAATTCTGTTAGTTTTTATTCATTATCATCTTGCTGCTTGGCAAGATTAAATCTTTTCCTATCGTTAGGGTCTAGATAAATTTTTCGCAGCCGAATTGATTTAGGAGTAACTTCAACCATTTCATCATCAGAAATGTATTCCAGCGCTTCTTCTAAAGTAAACTTAATAGCCGGAACAATCTTAGCAGCTTTATCGCTTCCGCTTGCACGCATGTTTGTAAGTTTTTTACCACGCTGAACGTTTATTTCAATATCAATATCTTTATTGTGTTCACCAACAATTTGTCCTTTGTAAACAACCTCTCCCGGTTCGATAAAGAACTTGCCTCTATCTTGTAATCCGTCAATGGAATAAGCAGTTGAAGGTCCTTGCTCCATCGAAATTAAAGCGCCGCTTTTCTTTTCTCCAATTGCACCTTTAAAGAACTCGTATTGATAAAACCGATGATGCATAACTGCCTCGCCGGCAGTGGCAGTTAAAACTTTTGTTCTTAAACCCATAATACCGCGCGAAGGAATATGGAACTCAAGTTTTTGCATGTTGCCTTTATTATCCATCTTAACCATTACGCCGCGTCGCTGCCCAACAAGTTCAATAACTTTTCCCGCATATTCAGAAGGCACATCAACAACGAGTACTTCAATAGGCTCGGCTTTCTTTCCATTAATTTCTTTGTAAATAACGCGCGGCTCTCTAATCTGCAGTTCAAATCCCTCTCTTCTCATGTTTTCAATTAGAATGGATAGATGAAGAAGCCCGCGTCCAGAAACTTTTAGTGAATCCGGAGAACCTGTTTCTTGAACTCGCAATGCAACGTTGTGCTCAAGCTCTTTAAATAATCTATCGCGTATCTGACGCGAAGTAACAAGCTTTCCTTCCTGTCCGTAGAAAGGTGAATTGTTTACAGTAAACGTCATGCTTATTGTTGGCTCATCAATAGAAATAATTGGCAGTGGTTCGGGGTTCACTGAATCGGCAATAGTATCGCCAATATCAATATCTTCAACACCAACAACAGCGCAAATATCGCCGGCAACAACTTCTTCCACTTCAATTCTATGCAATCCTTCAAAAACAAAAAGCTGCTTAATTGACGTATCGTGAATAGTTCCGTTACGTTTAATAATAACGAGCTTTGTAGTTTTGTTAAGCGTACCTCTAAAGACACGTCCTATTCCAATTCTGCCTACATAATCGTTGTAGTCTAAAGTTGTAGTCTGCATCTGAACCGGACCCTCTTCAACTTTTGGAGCTGGAATTCTCTTAATGATTTTTTCAAGAAGCGGTGTTAGGTCTTTGCGCTGGTCATCAAGTTTTTTGACTGCCCAGCCATCTCTTCCGCTGGCATAAACAAATGGGAAATCTAGTTGGTTTTCGTCTGCGCCAAGCTCAATAAACAAGTCGTAAATTTCATCTAAAACTTCTAAAGGGCGGTTATCTGGCCGGTCAATTTTATTTATAACAACAATCGGTTTAAGGTGAAGGCTTAAAGCTTTTTCAAGAACAAAACGGGTTTGAGGCATAGGTCCTTCGAATGAATCGACAAGAAGAAGAACGCCATCTGCCATTTTAAGAACGCGCTCAACTTCGCCGCCAAAATCCGCGTGACCTGGGGTATCTATAACATTAATTTTATAATCTTTATATGGAATGCTTATGTTTTTTGCTAGAATTGTAATGCCTCGCTCACGCTCGAGATCGTTGGAATCCAGAAAACGCTCTCGCACAATTTGGTTGCTTCTAAATACTGCGCATTGTTTTAAAATTTGATCTACAAGCGTTGTCTTACCATGATCAACGTGAGCAATTATTGCTATGTTACGAATATCTTTCACTAAAACTCCTTTACTTAGATTTATTTATTGCGGCGGCAAATTTAGGAAAAAAGGTTCAATTGCGGGGTAAAGATTAGTAGATATTTTCTTTTAGATAAATGGAAAGCAGCTGCTAAGCTATTATCATCCTAAAATTTGAGATAGTTTTCGTCTTTTAATACTGTTCTAAATAGTAAGCCTCTTATCCTTTTAAGAGGCTTTTTTATTGAAACAAACTTATGCTGCCTTAATCTTTCCAGCAAACCTATTGAACAAATACATAAACAGAGTAGCGAGTACACCAATAGCAATCATAGAATACCAAACAAATTCCGGATTGCCGGAAGCTTTTGAAGTTTGATATAGCCATCCGCCAAAAGGGTCTCCAATAAAACGTGCTATTGCAATAGGCAGAAAAGCAAAACCTTGATACATCCCTTGCTGTCCTTCCGGGGCAATCTCCGAAATATATTGGTAGTAACGAGGCGCCTGAACCATTTCACCTATGGCAAAAGCTACTATTCCCGCTACTATTGTTGGTATGCTCGGATGTATTGCTATTATTATCCATATCAAACTGCTTATTGCAAATCCGTACAGAATTGCGTTCTGAGTAGTTAGTGTTTTTGTAATTCTGTTAATAGGTATTTGTAAAAGTATAATTGCTCCAGCGCCCGCCCAAGATTGAATAATTTCGTATGGTGCTTCTGGGTTTATGTAATCAACAATATAATAAGGAATGATGATAAATTCCTGCCAGAAGATAATCCAATAAAGAGAGTAGATTAAAAGAAAAATCATGAATTTAAAATTTGAAAGTACAACGAAGAGATTTTTCATCTTTTGAGAAAATGATTCTTTATCAGCCGGAGGATTTACATCTTTGTAAAAAATTATGTTTACAATTAACATAGCCAAACAGCTTAAAGCAGAAACAAGATAAACAAACTCATTGCCGTAGTTATCTCTAACAATATATGCTATGGTTGGTCCAATCATAGCGCCGGCGTTAACAAGCCAGTAATAAATAGCAAATCCTAAAGATTTGGCATCGGAGTTATGTGAAGCATCATTAACTGTTCCCAGAACAGCTGGTTTAATAAATGAACCACCGAACGCAGTGAAAATTAAAAACAGCATTAAAATCCAATAAGAAGGAAGGTCTTGATAGATGCCTTGAAATGCACTCATACCCATTGACCCGATTAAGAAATACCCGATTGCAAGAATAGAAAAAGCAACGCTGAATGCTTTTTTGAAACCCCATTTATCAGCTAATGCTCCTCCGAGTATTGGAAGCAGATAAATCAATCCGCCGAAAACACCAGATAGAGTTCCTGCTTCTGTTTCCGAAAAGCCGAGATTGTTTCTTAAATAAATCATAAAAACTATTTGCTGGCCATAATAAGCAAGCCGTTCAAATAATTCCATACCGTTAGCAACCCAGAAAGAAGGATGATACCCCGTTTTGAGCTTTTGAATTTCTGAAGAAATGTTCACAATTACTCCATACTTTAAGATTGGCGTGCAAAATAATTCAAAACGGTATAGTTATTCAAATCATTTTTGTAATTTAATTGTGAAAAATTACTGCCTCAAAGACTCTGTTTTTATACATGTTTGAACTTAGCAACTTTGAGTCTTAGTGACATTTTTTAATAATTTTTTCATTAAACTGCAGGCTAAAATGGAACAAAAATATTTTAAGCACGAATCTGCTTATGTTGATGATAATGTGGAAATTGCAGAGGGTACAAAGATTTGGCATTTTTCCCACGTACAAAGCGGCGCCAAGATTGGGAAGAACTGTGTGCTTGGGCAAAATGTGAACATTGGCAACAATGCTATAATTGGCAATAATGTTAAAATACAGAATAATGTTTCGGTTTACGAAGGAGTGATCTTAGAAGACTATGTCTTCTGTGGACCTTCTATGGTGTTTACCAACATAACAGACCCGCGTTCAAAGTACCCGCAAGTTGGAGCAAAATTTTACAAGAAAACATTGGTTAAAGAAGGTGCGTCACTCGGAGCAAATTCTACAATTGTATGCGGCAACACTATTGGCAGATTTGCTTTTGTTGGCGCCGGCGCTGTTGTTACAAAAGATATCCCAGATTTTGCACTTGTTGTTGGCAACCCGGCAAGAATAGCAGGCTGGTTTAGTGAAGCTGGGCAAAAACTTCAGTTTGATAAAGATGGCGTTGCTCACTGCGGTAAATCTGGAAAGAAGTATAAACTGGAAAATGGATTTGTAACAGAACTGGATGACTGCTAATCGAAGTTTATTAAATATGTTGTTTTTGTTTGCATAACCAGTATTCCAAATCTTACAAGATTGCCTAATTAAATAGCTTCTACTTACGAAGAAAATATTGGTCTTAAATTATAGGATTTAGTTCAAGGATTTTCGTTATTTACTTCTATAGAAATACGAGGAACTTTAGTTTGTGAAAAATTGTAAATAACCCAAGCTCAGAATAAATGAGTTATTTCTGCCGGTTAAATTAATTGCACAAACCAATTTATCATTTTAAGTTTTTGTTCTCAAATTGTTTCTTGTTACTTATAGTTCGTTAAGGTTAATAATTCAAATTAAGGAGAAATATTATGAATTGTCCAGTTTGTAACGTTGCATTATCGTTAAGCGAAAGACAAGGTATAGAAATTGACTATTGTCCTAAATGCCGCGGCGTTTGGTTAGACAGAGGGGAGTTGGATAAACTAATCGAAAAAAATGCTGACCAAAGGAATTATGATATGAATGGCTCAAGAGACTCAAAGCATTATAGTGATGATGATTATAAGCATCAGCAAGATTATAATAAACATGGAAAGTACCGTAAAAAATCTTTGCTAAAAGATCTATTTGATTTTTGATTTACAATCGAATTATATCGAATAGCTAAGCTACGTTTGGCTCACTTAGCTTAGCTTTTTTTATTTCTAATATTCCCTCCCTCAATTTCGCACTGAGATACAGCTTCAACGCAGCTTTATGTATCTTCTTTATTATTGTATCTTTTAACCCAGAATTGTCAATAGCAAAAAGTTCTAATGACCGCCATTAGAAAAATTATGAGATAAAGTATGACTTCACTCTAAAAAGGGTACGATTGTTTGGTAAATAATTTTTATATATCG
>CAZNTN010000038.1:0-14102 GCA_964575995.1 uncultured Melioribacter sp.
GCCGCAAGCAGCGAGTAATTTAACCCTTAGTGATTAAATTTATCAGATACCTTACTACATAATGTATAGCTATTAGGGTGACAGAACACTAGAAATCTTTATTTGTGCATTCGATTTCGAAATCATAAAAAGCTGCTTACAATAAAAATTTTATTTCTTAAACTTTCTCAAATAATCTATTCTGTCTTGCAAGTCATTTACCGGAACAAGAAGTTTATCTTTCCCGTAAATAGCACTTTCTCTATCGTGAAAAACCAATTCATAATCTTTGCTCATTACAATAGCTTCTTCTGGGCAAACTTCTTCGCAGAAGCCGCAGAAGATGCAGCGCAGCATATTTATTTCAAATTTTTCAGGATATCTTTCTTTTTCTTGTTCTGTTTCTGCCGCTTGTACTTCAATAGCCAATGCGGGACAAACACGAGCGCATAATCCGCACGCTACACATCTTTCCGTTTCATTGTTTTCTTTCACCAAAACCGGACGTCCGCGGTAAGAAGCCGGCGGTTCAAATTTAACTTCGGGATATTGCATTGTAACACTTGGAGAAAACATTTGCTTCAAGGTTAACGCCAATCCTTTCACAATTTCTGGGATGTACATCTTTTCTAAAAGTGTAAGGTTTTTTAATCTCTTCTTTTCAGCCATTTCATTCCTTCCGGTTTTATAGTCCAAAAATCATTATTAAAGCTGCAACCCAAATAATGTTTAATAATGAAAGTGGGAACATAACTTTCCACCCTATATCCATCAGTTGATCGTAACGGAATCTCGGTAAGCTCCAGCGAACCCACATAAAGAAAAACAACAAGAAAGCGGTCTTGAATAAGAAAGCACCAACTTGCAAAAGTGCTTGTAAATTTGCATTCAAGCCAAGTTTATCTATGTAAGGAATTTGATAACCGCCTAAGTATAAAGTTACAATCATCATGCTGGCAACAATCATGTTTGCATATTCGGCTAAAAAGAAACCGGCAAACTTAAATGAACTGTATTCGGTGTGATAGCCGCCGACTAATTCGGGTTCGGCTTCTGGCAAATCGAACGGTAAGCGGTTTGTTTCGGCAAATGCAGAGACCAAAAAAGTTATAAATCCAATCGGTTGAACAACAGCGTTCCACATCCAGCCATATTGAGATTCAACAATTTTTACAGGGCTTAAAGATTCTGAAAGCATAACTACACCGGCAATTGAAAAGCCCATCGAGATTTCGTAAGATATCATTTGTGCTGATGAACGAATTCCCCCGAGCAAAGAATATTTACTTCCGCTCGACCAGCCTGCAAAAGTAATTCCGTAAACGCCGAGCGATGTTAAAGCAAGCACGTAAAGTATTCCTATGTTAACATCTGCAACAACCAAACTTATTTTGTAACCAAAAATTTCTACAACGGGTCCAATTGGAATTACGGCGTAAGTAGCAAAGGAAACAAACAGCGCAATTAATGGCGCTAGTGTGTGCAATGTTTTATTTGCTTTTTCCGGAACGATATCTTCTTTAAAAAGAAGTTTGAACACATCTGCAAAAGGCTGAAGCAAACCAAGCCAGCCTACTCTGTTTGGACCTTTACGATTTTGTACCCACGCACTTATTTTTCTTTCGAAGTAAACGAGGTAGGCTACAGTCAGCAGCATCAAAACTACTATTAATACTATTTTGATGAGTGCTATAACTATTGTTTCCAGAACTGTCATTTATAATAACTCCATTTTTATAGAACGCAGACTGATTAAGATATTTATGATTATATAATGACCTTAAAAATCATAAATAATCGGCGTTCTATTTTTCTACTTTTTCTTTAGTTTTTAGTTGAACACCAAGTTCGCCAATAACATCATAATCCAAACCTTTGAAAGCAGCAACAGTGTTTGCAATTTCTTCAAATACTTCTTCTGCCATTTCGTATTTTATTTTGAATCCGAGATGAGAAGCAATCAAAGAAATAATTTTCCAGCTGGGCTTTGCATCGTGTTTAAGCCCTTGGTTCCAACGGTCGAACTTTGTTCCAAACTTATCCCAGCGGCTCATGTTCATTCCATCTAATGCGCGGTCCATTTCTTGCAGAGAAACTGCCGGAAAAATTCTTTGAACTCTCTGTTGGAAGTTTACAAATGTTCCATGCTTTTCAGCATAAGTTGCAGCCGAAAAAACAATATCTGCAAGTGCAGTTGTTTTATTGTGATTAGATGAAAGCACAATTAATGAATCAAGCATTCCTAATACTTGTTCCCATTCTTCACTAATTGAACCGAGATCATCTTCCATTACAAGTAAGGCTTTAGTCTTTCCTTCTTTTATAGAACGGTAAATTCCTTCTATCTTCATTCCGTTAGTTTTTGCGTAAATTATTTCTGCACCTGCAGCATTAGGAGTTTTGTCTTCTCGAATTAGAATATTGTCTTGATCACCTTCAACAATGTGACGTGCAAAATCTAAATTCACAACATTCAAAAGTTTTGCAAGCTTTGCCAGAACAAAATTATCTTCTACTGCTGCAAAAGCAGAACCCACAAAAGCAATTTCACTGCTTTTGTATTCTTTCAAACTTTTTGCGGCTGCATCAAGAGCTTCGTTCCAAGCAGTTTTTTGCAACTGACCTTCATTGCGGAGATAAGCGCCGTCTAATCTATCCGTGTTTACATATTTGAATGTATTCAATCTGCCGTTATCGCACATCCAGTAACTATTTATTTCTTCATTATGTCTTGGTGTTAAGCGGAGTACTTCGTTGTTGCGAACCCAAACTTCTGTGCTGCATCCGCGGGCGCAGCCAACACATACAGAATTAGTTGATGACATTTCCCATACGCGCGATTTGAAACGGAAATCGTTGTTAGTTAGTGCGCCAACAGGACAAATATCAACCGTGTTTAATGTATAAGGATTATCGAAAGATTCACCTGGGAATGTTGTTATAGTAACTTTATCGCCGCGGTTTATAAACGTAAGCTGATTAGATTGTGCAATTTCGTCTGAGAAGCGGATACATCGCGAACAAGAAATACATCGTTCGCCGTCAAATTTTATTCTTGGTCCAAGTTGAACACGCTTTTCTTTTCTGTTTTTGATTTCTTCGAACCGGCTTTCTCCGCGGCTGTGTTCAAAAGCATATTCTTGAAGTTTGCATTCGCCGGCTTCATCGCATATTGGGCAATCGAGCGGATGGTTAATTAAAATAAACTCCATTACAGCATTACGTGCTTCAATAGTTTTAGCAGAATTAGTATGAACAACCATTCCCTCAGCGGCAGTGGTTGCGCAAGAAATTGCAAGCTTTGGCATTTTTTCTATTTCAACAAGACAAACTCGGCAGTTCCCGCTAACAGATAATTTTGGGTGGTAGCAAAAATGTGGAATATCAATTCCCGCTTCGCGTGCTGCTTCAATTACAGTTTGCCCTTGCTTAAACTCTATTTGCTTTCCGTCAATTGTAATTGTCGGCATATCTAAATCCTTTAAAATGCTTTTTTGCTGAGTAAATTTTTGGCATATAAAATTACTCTTGTTAATGAAGAATTTTCAAACTCTCCAAATTTTGCGGTGAGACTTTTCTCGCCGAATAATTCGTTAGAAAGATCGTATATATCTTCTTTAGTTACTTTGTAAATCTTGTTAGCAGTTTCTTCAACCGGAATTAACTTGCCAAAATAAATTATTTGATGAGCCATTCGGATCATCCGGTTAGTTGTGCCTTCCAAACTCATAAGCATATTTCCAACTAAATATTCTTTTGCTTTATCAAGCTCTGCCGTGGTAACTTTTTTATTCTTAATCTTTTCAAGTTCTTCAAAAATAAGTTTTTGAGCCTTTAAAACCGATTTTTCATTAGTCGAAAGATAAACTCCGAATGTGGATATATCAAAAAATGAATTTAGAAAAGTATTTATTTGATAAGCGATTCCGTTCTCTTCTCTAACTTTTTGAAAAAGTCTGGAACTGCTTCCTTCTCCTAAAATATGAGAAAGTACGGCAACACTAATTCGGCGAATATCTTTGTAACCATAGGTTGGTTTGCCAAGTATATAATGAACCTGCTGAGTTTCTTTTTCAACATAGATATCTTTTGATGGCTGCAACGAAACTGTTCTTTCTTTACCATTACTATTTTTAAAATTACGGTTGATATACTTCTCAGCATACTTAACTAAATCATTGTGGTCAATATTTCCGGAGGCAACAATTATAAAACGATCGAGCGTGTAATTTTCTTCGATGTATTTAAGCAAATCTTTTTGCCTGAACGAGCGAAGATTTTTTTCTGTACCGATGATCGGCATTCCAAGCGGATTACCGTCAAACGTGTTACTCTCAAACTTGTCAAAAATTAATTCATCCGGCGAGTCTTCAATATCATAAAGCTCATCTATAACAACTTTACTTTCTTTCTCAATTTCTTTTGGAGCGAAAACCGAGTTTTGAACCATATCGGCTAAAACTTCAAAAGTTTTTTCAATATGTGCGTTTAATCCTCTTCCGTAGAAACAAGTATGTTCTTTTGAAGTAAATGCATTTAAGTATCCGCCAAGCGATTCAACTTCTTCCGATATTTTTTTAGCGGAACGCTTTTTTGTTCCCTTAAAAAACATATGCTCTAAAAAATGGCTCATGCCGGAATTCATTTCGCTTTCATCGCGCGAGCCAACGTTAAACCAAAAACCGAGTGAAAAAGATTTTACGTGTGTTATTTTTTCGGATATTACTTTTAAGCCGTTCGGCAGCTGGGTGATTTTTATATTCTTCAAGAAGTTTTCTTTTTATTTTGAAAAAATGTGGGGCAAATATAAGGAAGGAAGAACTAAGAGTGAAGAACGAAGAGTAGTGAGTAAGTGATATTAAATGCAAATTATTTCATTGTTAAAAATTCTGAAGGTACTTTTATGGTCTCAATTGATGCGATGCTTTTAGGTTTTTGTTCTAACTCAACCTCAATTACTTCTGTTTACTTCAGCCCGCTTCAGGTTACTTCCAAATTAGCTAATGTTAGATTAGCCTGCTTTAAAATGCTCCAAAAGTTCATATGGGAATTTCCTTTTTATTCATAGGTAGAACAATTACTCTCCCATCAGCATGCTTAAATTTTCCGTGAGAACCTCTTTGAGAAGATAAAACAATCCCAAACTTTCGAAAAGCTTTCTCAATTTCATTAGATGAAAAGAGCTTAGTCATTAATAATTTCTCGCCCTAGTAAGACAGCTCCAATTGCATGCAACTCTTTGTTCTCACCTCAGAACTTCTCAAAATCTCCCCCTAAAAAATTTACACACAAAAAATCGAAATCGGAATGGCATCAGTTCCTAAAACGAAGAGATGGGTATTTATCTATAAAAGTTCGGGATAATTTTTACGCAACGTTAATTAAAGATGCTATAACGAGGATAGTAAACAACTTTAACTTGCGGCTTTGTGTCTTGGCAGAAACCTCTTTTTTCTCGAAGAGCCGCTAAGCCGTAAAGATTATTGAAGTTACGTTCCGTAGTAAATTGTTTTAAGAAGTTAAGCCTTTCTTGCGTAAAGTGAGTAAGTAATTCAATTGGATTTATCGTTCGAAATAATTTTGTCAAGAATTTCTGTTACATCATTTATAACACGATGGCAAACTTTGCCGGTTAAGTTATTAGCTTTAACAACAGCTCGTCCTTCCGGTGTACTGACTGAAACGCCAAGTAATTCTTCGCAGTTAAGCGTTTTGTTTTTATTCACAAATTCTTCTATTAACTTTTGAGACATTGCATAAACGTGAGCTTTAGCTTCTTCTTTCACAACTTCGGAATTCCACTCTTTCATTCCAATGACCATTAACGCGCCAGTAACAGCGCCACAAGTCTTTCCGGTTCTTGCAATTCCGCCGCCAAAAGATGATGCAACACGAATTGCCGTTTGCTCATCAATGCCAAGCTCTTCAGCATACGCAGAAAGAATTGCTTGAGAGCAGTTATATTCTTCTTTGTATAGCTTAATTGCTTTTTCAGATGGATTCATATTCATTTTTTTTCAAATTTATCTAAATACTTCACATGAAAATCGCTAATTGCTTTGTAAGCTTTATCTAGAATATTTTCCGGGGGAAGGAATACAATTCTGAAATGCTGTGTTCCCGGCTTCTGTCCAAATCCGCTTCCGTGCACAACAACTACTCCGGTTTCCTTCAACAATTCTACTGCAAAGTGAAAATCGTTTGAAACATTATGCAATCTTGGGAAGGCGTAAAAAGAACCTTCCGGAGCAACACAAGTAATTCCATCAATAGAATTCATAGAATCAACAGTCATATCGCGGCGTTTAGTAAGTTTTTTCACAGCTTCAACAAGGTGAGCTTGATCTCCCAGAAGCGAAGGAGCAATACCATATTGTGCTGGATGATTTGCGCACAAGCGCGCGCGTAAAATTTTGTTGATTGCTTCAATGTAATCTTTTAAAACAGCATTGTTTCCGCTTACAATTCCCCAGCCGATTCTAAATCCCGGCACCATATAATTTTTTGAAAGTCCGCCAAAAGTTATCATCGGTACTTCTGAGTTTAACGATGCAATTGAAGTATGAACTTTTCCATCCATCAAAAGTTTATCATAAATCTCATCAGCAAAAATTACCAAGTTATGTTCGATAGCAAGTTCAATAATTTGCTTTAGCGTTTCCGGAGAAGCGTTTGAACCGGTTGGATTATTAGGGTTGATTAAAATAATTGCGCGTGTTTTGGAATTGAGTTTATTCTTAATGTCTTCAATATCTGGCTGCCATCCGTTTTCTTCATCTAAATAGTAAGGATTTTCTATAGTCTGCAATTTACTTTGGATAGCGGTGTAAAGCGGATAGCCCGGAGTTGGAGTTAAAACATTTTCGCCATCGTTTACCAAAGCAGTTAAGCAAATTTCAATTGCTTCGCTTGCGCCTGTTGTTACAAAAATATCTTGAATATTCTCGATGTCTTTCTTTTCTGCTTCTTGAGAAATTGCATCTACAGCTTGTTTAATTCCAGAAGATGGTGAATAGCCGTTTAGATTTTTTTTCATCGCTTCGTAAGTTGCATCAATCAAATGTTTAGGCGGTTCCCAATCAAACTGGTTTGGATCCCCAATGTTTAAGTAAAGCATTTCTTTTCCGGTCTTGGCTACTTCGTTAGCAAGAACAACAATATCGCGTACCGCGTATGTAATGTTATCGGTTCTAATTGCGGGTTTAATTACAAAGTTTGGCATGAATTCTTCCTATAATTTCAATAATAGTTTTAATCTTTTTTCAACTTCATTAATTATTTCTTCATCAAATTCCCAAATTTCATTAATCAATCTTTTTTAGAAATTGAACGAATGCTTTCTGTCTTATGGGTACATCTAAAAACTCAATAATAATCTGCCTGCAGCAGGTTTATCAGTGTGCTATTTCCAAAATAAGCAATTTTTAGAGGTAAACTTAATATAGCTTTTATTTTTAAGCCTCATTTCTCTGTAGGAACTTCAACGTAAAGAGGAATCTTTCTCTCCTTAGTTGTTAGTGGAAATACAATAACTAAATCAGCAGTGTTCGAATTGAAAACATCAACCGAAATTACAAGTGCATGTATAATCCCGGATTGTTCTCTTCCCTTTGTTGAACTTAGATTTATCATCCATATTTCACCGCACTGTGGAGTTTTCAGAAGATATATTCGCCCATCTCTTAAAGTTTTTGCTTAGAGATTTCTTTCTTCCAACTCCTCTTACCAAGCGCGTTTATCGTTTTTCAGCTTTAAATAAGTTTCCTTAGCTTCATTCCAAAATTGAAGCTGCTTATAATTTTCCAGAGCTTTTGAAATTACTACAAGCATCGATTCGCCGGAAATGCCTTTTATTTCTTGGAGTAGTTTATCTGTCTTTGAGACTATACGCAGCGTTGAGTCCGCCATTTGCAGCCATTTTTGTTTCAAACAAATATACAAATTGGTAAATAGAACTATCAACCAAATGAAGTGTATAATTTGACTTTACTGCAATGCTCTTCTTTTAATGAATTAAACTACCATACTTACAAATTCAGTACTTGGATTAATTGCACCGGAGTTCTTTAAGATAAGCACAATAGTAATTGTGGTAAGGTACTACTTTAGTTCGAGAAAAAGGAAACGGGTCTGCTTTAGAGTAAATCTTGAGAAATAAGATTTTCTACACCAAGTAATCTATTGCCGTTATTTATAAATGCCGGTTATTCCCCCCTTTGATATTACACTACTGGTTTTTTACTTTTTCTGAAATTGATTTTTCCCTGTCTCAAATCTCTGAAAGTAAGCGGTATTGTAGGTACAAAGATAAAAACTCCAATAAGAACTATACAAATCTGAGTTGGTTCATCTAATAGGTAAAACTGCTAGCATGAAAATTTGAGTTAAAAGATTAACGTCCATAGAATGTAATCCAAAATTAAAATCATAGCAGAGCTTAGCACAAAAGAACGAATGGTGGATAAACCAACACCTTCAGCACCGCCTTCAGTTCTAAAGCCAATGTGGCAGCCAAGCAGAGAAGTAACTCCGCCGAACAGCAGTCCTTTAATCAAGCCAAAAGTAAAATCGCTGAAGAGAAAATACCTTCTTACCGATTCGAAAAAGACATTGAACGAGACTCCAAGGAACATATTAGAAATAAAGTAAGCGCCAATAATTGCAATTACATTAGCAAAGACAACAAGAATTGGCATCATAATAATTGAGGCAAAGAAACGAGGCGTAGCTAAAAAGCCAACAGGGCTAATTCCCATAGTTTCAAGAGCATCAATCTGCTCTGTTACTTTCATAGAGCCAAGTTCTGCGGCAATAGAAGCACCAACTCTACCGGCAATTACAATAGCAGTTAAAACCGGACCAAGCTCCGTAATTATTGCCCTTGATGTAGCCGAGCCAAGAAAAGATAACGGTGCAATTCCTTTTAATTGGTAAGCTGCCTGCCAAGCGGCAACTGCACCTGTAAAACTTGCAATAATTAAAACAAGCGGAATAGAATTAACGCCAATGTGCTCCATCTGATACAGGAAATTCTTTCGGCTTTTAATTAAACTTGGTGCGTGTAAGATAATGTCTTTTAGCAGCAAGAAAACCTGTCCGCATTCTTCAAAAAAGTTTAATGTCTTCTCGCCTATTTTTTGAAAAAAAGAAATCATTAGAATTCCAAATTCTATTTGTAAACTAAGAAAGTTGTTTGATTTTAGAAATAACTTCATCTGGTGTACTTAAACTGCTTAAATCTTGTAGAAAATTCTTCGATCGAAAGGTTTTAGAAATATCAGCAAGTAATTTCAACTGCACTTCGGGTTCACTTTCGGGGGTTAGCAGCATAACTACAACATTAGATAATGAAGAATCTATCGAATTAAAATCAATTTCATTTTTACAAATTCCTAAAGCAATTAAAGGGAATTGAATTTTCAACCTTGCGTGAGGTATTGCTAAACCTTTTGCAATTCCGGCTGAAAGCTGCTGCCCGCGTTTCCAAATTTCTTCTTCAATTTTTTCTTTATTCATTTTATGCTTGGATGCAATTAACCCGCTCAACTCGGCTATTAATTGCTGCTCGCTTTGTGCTTCTGAAAAAATAATTAAATCATTTCGTAACAAGTCCTTAAAATTCATTTTCTTTTTACTTCGTTTGAGAAAATAAGCCATAGCTGGAGCGCTGCTAAGTGAAGTAACTAAAGCCATAATTACTAAAGCAACAAAAACTTTTTCTTGAATAAGCCCGGCTTGAAAAGCAAGTGTGCCAAGAACAATTTCCATAGCTCCGCGCGAGTTCATTCCAAAGCCAACAGTAAGTGAATCTTCTTTACTCATTCCACCCCAGTAAGCGCCTAAACCGCAGCCTATTACTTTACCAACAAAAGCAAGAATTAAAAAAATGAGTACAATTCCAAGATCAAAATTTTGAATAAAGTTTACACGCAAGCCAATGGAAACAAAGAAAAGAGGAGCAAAAATGTTAGTAACAAACTGTTGAATAATTTCTCTTGTTTCCTCTTTAAGATGAACCGAATCGCCGATAGCAATACCAATGATGAATGCACCAAAAATTGCGTGAACACCAAGCCACTCGCTAAATGCAGCGCCGGCAAACCCTAAAACCAAAATTAGATTTAGTATTCCGCCCGGATAGGTAGTAATTTTTTCGAACTTTGGAAGGATGTAATTAAATATTTTCCGTCCGATAAAAAGAGTAAAAACAATAAAAGCCGAAAGCATAAAAATTGAGGATCCAAATTCTAAACCGCTTGTGCCGCCATTCATCATTGCAAGAATTAGAGAAAAGATAATCCAGCCAACCAAATCATTTAGCATAGCAGCAGCAATTATTACAAACCCGATTTCTGTCTTGAATATGTTTAAATCCATCAATGTTCTTGCAACAACAGGAAGTGCTGTAATTGAAAGAGCAGTTCCAACAAACAGTGCAAATATCAGCTGATTTTGGTTTGCAGAAATGCCGAGTTCGTTTGGTAAAAACCACGCTGCGCTAAAGCCAATACCAAACGGAAATACAAACCCCATAAAGCTAATAAGAGAAGCGGCTTTGCCTTGTCTGGCAACAAGCGATAAGTCAACTTCTAAACCGGAAACAAGAAGAAACATAACAACGGCAAGCAGTGTAATACCTTGAAATGCAACATTTACTGCAGCGTTATTAGTAAGAAAAATTTTCATTATTTCGGGAAACAGAGCACCAATAATTGTGGGGCCCAAAATGATGCCGGCAATAATTTCTCCGAGTACAATTGGCTGTTTAAACTTCTTCAAAAACTCGCCAATAGCCCGCGAGAAAAAGAGCATTACAGCAACGCTGGAAAGAAAAACTATTATGTCATACTCGCTCAAACTCATTAATCATCTTTTTCCGGCTTAACAATTAAGAGTGAACATGGCAGCTGCCTAAAAACAAATTCCCAGTCATGCTGAAAAATTCTATCAAGTAATTTCGGTTTTCGTGCTGGCGAAGGAATAACAAAAAGATCGCCTTTGTTTTCGCTAACCCAGTTGCTGGCTTCCCAACCTTGTTTACCGTAAAGACAAACTGTTTTTACATCGGCATTGTCTAAGTTTAACTCACGCACAAATAAATCCATCTTGTTGTTTTCTTCATCGTGCCAAATACGCCTCATCTTTTGTGCTTCTTCTTTAGAACCGGAATCATAAACAGTTGTTGCCAGTGCCGGAAGCTGAAACTCGCGTATAAAAAAGAGTTCTTTACAATTCAACAAAGAAGAAACTTCGTAAGCTTTTCTTGCGGCTATTTCGCTAAGTGAAGAGAAATCTACCGAGACACAGATTTTTTTGAAAGGCGCACGAACAATAGAAGGCTGGGTTAACAATAAAACCGAACAAGGGGCTTCTCTCATTAACGTTCTGGCAATTGAGCCAATGTAATATTTCAAGAAATTTTCTTTGATTAAAGCACCTGCAATTAAAAGATCAATTTTTTCTGAATCACATAATTCAAGGATAGAATCTTCTACATCTCCTTCCTGCCAAAGCAATTTGTATGCGTCTTCTGCAATACCTGTTTCACTTATCATTTTAATCATTTTACTATTCATACTTTCGGAATAATCTCCGATGTGAATTAAGACCAATTCTGAGTTGAATAATTCTTTGAAATGCTTTGCTTCAAAAAGCAATGCCTGAGAGTTTGGTGAAAAAGTTATTGCTAACCCAATTTTTTTGAAGGCCATTGTTACGCCTAAATTTTGTTTAAAATTCAATATCAAGATAACAAACTTTCGGGTTGGCAATTACTCTTATTTTATATATTTTTTTGAGTGGAATGTATCATAAACAAATTGGCAATAGGTGAAAATATGAGCAAAGAAGAAATTGAAAAAACAAACAAAGTAAAACTTCCAGAAAATCTTGTATTCGGAAAACTATTTACTGATCACATTTTTGAAATGGATTACGATGGTTCTAATGGCGGCTGGCAAACTCCAATTATTAAAAATTTAGAAAACCTAAGTATTCATCCCGCTGCTATGGTATTTCATTACGGACAGGCTTTATTTGAAGGATTAAAAGCTTATAACCTGAATGACGGGCGAACAGCTATGTTTAGACCTGAAAAAAATATTGAGAGGCTTAACAAATCTGCAAGAAGACTTTGTATGCCGGAAGCTGACCCCGAATTAGTATTAAAGTGGTTAATTGATCTAGTACGCTTGGATAAAGATTGGATTCCTGTCCGCCCTGGACATTCACTCTACATCCGTCCATTTATGATTTCAACTGAACCTTGTTTTGGGGTACGCCCGGCTGATCAATACAAATTGATGATTATTCTTAGTCCAGTTGGTCCATATTACCCCGAAGGTTTTAAACCTGTTCCAATTATGGTTGTTGATCAATACGTGCGCGCTGTTAAAAGAGGAACCGGAGAAGCAAAGGCTGCGGGTAATTATGCTGCCAGTTTAATCGGGCAGTCACTTGCAAAACAAGAGGGCTTCTCGCAAGTTCTTTGGTTGGATGCAATTGAACACAAGTACATAGAAGAAGTTGGTGCGATGAATATCTTTGTACACTTCAAAAATGAAGTAACTACTCCCAACTTGAGTGGTTCAATTCTTCCTGGTGTAACCAGAATGTCTGTTCTACAAATATTAAAAGACTGGGGTTACAATGTAACAGAACGGCAAATCTCAATTGATGAAATGGTAAACGCATACGATAATGGGGAACTGCTCGAGGTATTTGGCTGCGGTACCGCCGCTGTAATTTCTTCGGTAAGCAAGTTGAAATTTAATGATAAACTTATGACCTTCAACGAAACCGAAGCAGGCGAACTTTCTCTTAAACTTTATAACGAACTTACCGGCATTCAATATGGCAGAGTAGCAGACCGGCATAATTGGCTTACTTACATTGACTAAACTGGACAACCAATAATGATAAAAAAATATTTTTCTTTTCTGTCGGTCGTGTTAGTTAGCACGACCGTTTTTTATGGAACAACACAAAAACCAAAAAACATTATTCTGCTCATTGGTGACGGGATGGGGATTTCTCAAGTTACTGCATCAGTACTTTCGATGAGTAATGATCAATTCAGAAAGTTTCCAACTGTTGGATTGATAAACACTACAGCGGCAGATAAATTAGTAACTGATTCTGCAGCAAGTGCAACTGCTTTTTCTACCGGATATAAAACTAACAATGGTAAAATAGGCATAGACCCGGATGGTAAAGTTTTAACAAACATAGTTGAAACTGCTATAAAGAATAAAAAATCTACCGGAGTTATTGCAACAAGTTCTGTAACTAACGCAACACCAGCAGCATTTCTTGCGCATGTAGAATCCCGCAAAAGTGAGTTTGAAATAGCGGCTCAAATCCTAAATAGTAAAGTTGATTTTCTCGCTGGTGCAGGTACAGATTTTTTCCTTCCTAAAGAAATTGGCGGGAAAAGAGAAGATGGGAAAAACTATATTGATTCTATGAAGGCTAAAGGTTACGAGTATTTAAGCGATACTGCTAAAGCAGCTTCAATTATTGCACAAAAGAAATTTTTCGGGTTGTTTGCAAAACACGCTCTTCCACCTGGTAACCAAAGAAGTTTCACTCTCGGGAATTTAACAAAGGCTGCAATTCAACTGCTTAGCAAAAACCGTAATGGATTTTTCCTAATGGTTGAAGGCTCGCAAATGGATTGGGCAGCAGATAGAAACGATAAAGATTATCTATTCGCTGAACAAAGAGATTTTAACTCGGCAATTGAAGAAGCTCTACAGTTTGCTCAAAAAGATAAGAATACTTTAGTCATTGTTCTGGCAGATCACGATACCGGAAGCCTTGGTGTTTCTGCTCGGAACAAAGTTACAGGTGAGCTTGATGTAGTTTGGGCTACTAAACAGCACACAGCTAATTTTGTTGGTATGTTTTCTTACGGACCAGCAGCAAATCTCTTTGGCGGCATTCAAGAAAATTGTGATGTTGGTAAGAAGTTGATTAGTTTAACTGAATTTTTACCTTAGCAAAGATTATAAATAGTTAAAAAATATCGTGAAATTTTCGCTTTTTTTGCTTTTATAACAGCGGACTGGTGTTTTGTCACTAACACTTCTGTACATACTTTTAGCTCACAATTCTGCCGAAGG
>CAZNTN010000039.1:0-3614 GCA_964575995.1 uncultured Melioribacter sp.
AAAGAGTAAACCCTAATTCTTCAGTTCGATATCCGTTTTAGAAATTTAGGTATTACTTATCATCATTATTTGTTCCTTCTAAAAGATGTAGTTCTTTTTTCATCCCTTCGGTCGATTGAATACTTGCGTAAAACTGTTGATAATTGCTAGTAATAAAAGCAATTAATCTTTCGAGGCGAAAAGTGATTTCACTCAGAATAAATCTACAGACGATTCCTTCGTATTAGAATTGAAACACAAGACTCTTTATGTTGTCTCAAAGGAATTCGGGAAAATAACTTCGCCTAACCAAAAAACAATGTATGTATTTGCTCAGTTGTTTATCGTCGCCACAAAGTTAATGATGAGAGAGTTATTCACAAGGACTCCACGATGAATATATTAATGGTTTACCCTATGTACCCGGATACATTCTGGAGTTTTAAGCATGCTCTAAAGTTTGTCTCAAAGAAAGCAAGTTTTCCGCCTTTAGGATTATTAACCGTTGCTTCTTTGTTACCAAAAGATTGGAATAAGAAATTAATTGATCTGAATGTGACTCAGTTGATAGACAAAGATATTCTTTGGGCAGATTATGTTTTTATCAGCGCTATGTCAATTCAAAGTGAATCAGCTAAGCAAGTAATTGAAAAGTGTAAATCGCTAAATGCAAAGATTGTCGCCGGCGGACCCTTATTTACTAGCAGCTTTGAAGATTATCCGCAAATAGATCATCTTGTACTTAATGAAGCAGAAATAACACTTCCGTTATTTCTCAGGGATTTATCAGATGGTAAGGCCAAAC
The DNA here is from genome assembly GCA_964575995.1 of uncultured Melioribacter sp. GTDB lineage: Bacteria > Bacteroidota > Ignavibacteria > Ignavibacteriales > Melioribacteraceae > Stygiobacter. The sequence continues at coordinate 785 of CAZNTN010000039.1, forward strand.
ATATTTATACTTCGGAAGCTTGGGCTGATATAACAACCACGCCATTACCTCTTTGGGATATTGTATCTAAACAAAATTATACGTCGATGAATATTCAGTATTCTCGGGGCTGTCCGTTTGACTGTGACTTTTGCGATATAACTGTTCTTTACGGCAGAAAACCGCGCACAAAAACAAGAGAACAAGTATTGGCGGAATTAGACGAATTGTTTTACTCGGGTTGGCGGGGACCCGTATTTTTTGTGGATGATAATTTCATAGGCAATAAATCAAAGTTAAAAAATGAAATTCTTCCAGCCATTATTAATTGGAATAAGGATAGAAAGAGTCCTTTCTACTTTAATACAGAAGTGTCTATCAATCTTGCGGATGATGAAAACCTAATGCAGTTAATGGTAACAGCGGGGTTCGAGGCGGTGTTCATTGGTATTGAATCTCCAAACGAAGAAAGTCTGATTGAATGCAATAAAACTCAGAATAGAAACCGCGATTTGATCGTGAGTATTAAAAAAATTCAAGAATACGGTTTAGAAGTTCAAGGCGGTTTTATAGTTGGATTTGATAACGATCCGCCTTCAATTTTTGAAAAACTTTCAAACTTCATTCAAGAAAGCGGGATTGTAACTGCAATGGTTGGCTTACTAAATGCACCAAAAGGAACCAAGCTTCAAAAAAGGCTTTTACGTGAAGGAAGAATGCTGAAAGATTTTACGGGCAACAACACGGATTTTTCAATCAACTTTATTCCCAATATGGATTCAATTGAACTTCTTAAAGGATATCAGAAAGTTCTAGACACGATTTACTCGCCTAAGTATTATTATGAACGTGTTACTGAATTTCTGAGAAATTTTAAACCAAAGAAGAAAAAAAAAATTCATCTGAACCCGAATTACATTCTTGCACTGTTTCGTTCAATGTTCAAGTTGGGAATTGTTGGAGAGGAAAGATTTTATTACTGGAAGTTATTTTTTTGGACTTTATTACGTAAACCACAGTTGTTTTCTTTAGCAATTCTATTCACAATTTATGGATATCACTTCAGAAAGATCTCCAATAACTTTTACTAATTCATAGATGAGCTAGCTTAAATCTAAAAAGAAGTCATTATGGAATTTTCAACAAACGCACTAGTAATATTTGGACTGTTGTCAGCAGTAAAAATCGTGTGTACAAGAGTATTATCAACTGAATTAAAAGTAATGTTAAAGGAGATTAAGAAAGACTAAAGAAAGTATGAATAAATGCTATTTGGAAATAAATGATGATCTTGATGATTTGGTGTGCTGATTTTATGATTGGAATAAGGAAGAAATATGAAAAAATAGCAACGATGATGAGAAGCTAATTACACTAAACGATAAACATTTTTGGAGCTTAAAATGAAAAAGATTTTTCCTTTTGTAATTCTAGTGTGTATTTCAACAGCATTTTTATTTTCACAAAGTCAACTATCTCAAAAAAATGAGATAAGTAAAACATCAGCCGAAAAAATAGAGAATGCAAAAAAAAAAGCAGCTGAAAAAGTAGAGAATGCAAAAAAAGTGGCAACTAAAAAAACTACTGAAGCATTAAAGATTGCAAGGGCTAAAGAAGAATTAGATAGAATTAATGCGGAAATAAAGTTGGATGTTGAAGAAACAACTGCCCATAATAAAGTTGAGGCTAATAATGCTGATGCAGAAAATAAGGTTATTCTAGCTAAAAAAGCTGCTGAGCGTAAAGTAAAAGAAGCAAAATTAATTGCTGAAAAGAAAGTAGAAACTGACAGAATAATTGCACAGAAAGAAATGGATGCATTGGTTAAAAAAGTTAAATCAAAAAAATAAAATTATTGAATTATCTACTATTTCACTTTAATTGAAAAGTTTTTGATTGTTCTTGTAGGAATTCCTGAAGGAGTTTTTGTTTTGAAAAAAATGATTACAAGCACAACAGTTAATCGCATAGCTTTTATTGGAAACTATTTACCACGGCAATGCAGAATAGCAACATTTACCACAGATTTATGCGAAGCAATTGCTTCGCAATATACTGGTACAACTTGTATTGCAATGCCCGTAAATGATATTGGAGACGGGTATTCTTATCCAACAAGAGTTCGATTTGAATTGAATGAGAAGGACATCGAATCTTATTTACGTGCTGCTGATTTTTTAAATATAAATGATGTAGATATGGTATGCGTACAGTTTGAATATGGAATATTCGGCGGTAAAGCAGGAAGTCACATAATAGCTCTGTTGCGCGAACTTAGAATGCTGATTGTTACAACGCTACATACGGTATTGAGAGACCCAGATCCTGATCAGAAGCGTGTGTTAGAACAAGTTGCAGCGCTTTCAGATAGATTGGTAGTTATGAGTGAACGGGGAACAGAATTTCTACAATCTATCTATAATATTGCACCAGAAAAGATAGACATGATTCCGCACGGTATACCTGATGTACCATTTGTTGACCCAAGTTTTAACAAAGATCTATTTGGAGTTGAAGGTAAAACGGTTTTACTAAGTTTCGGATTGCTCTCAGCGAATAAAGGAATAGAAACTGTAATTTCTGCATTGCCAACCATTGTCAAGCGGTTCCCGGATGTCGTTTATATAGTCGTTGGCGCAACACATCCAAACGTTATTAAACATGAAGGAGAAACGTACCGACTTTCTCTTCAATGGTTAGCTCAGCAGAACGGAGTTGAGGAGAACGTAGTGTTTTACAATCGGTTCGTTAATCTTGAAGAACTAATTGAATTTATTGGTGCGGCAGAGATATATATATAACCTAAAATTCTAAAACGAAAAGCAGAAAAAGTGGCGTAAGTTGTTTATTT